>NZ_PDJB01000001.1:4450403-5070818 GCF_002563895.1 Pseudomonas lurida
CGCCGGGGCCACCGGCCAAATCAAGCTGGGCTGGCAAGGCTGTGCCGATGCCGGCCTATGCTATCCGCCGCAATCGATCACAGTGGACCTGGGTGGCAACCCGGCCGTCGCCGCGACCGCCGAAGCCCAGGACCAGAGCCTGGCCAGCGGTTTGCAGCAACGCAGCCTGGGTTGGAGCCTGCTGCTGTTCTTCGGCCTGGGCCTGTTGCTGGCGTTTGCCCCCTGTTCGTTGCCGATGCTGCCGATACTCGCCGGCCTGGTGGTGGGCAGTGGCGCCAGCCCGCGTCGCGGCTTTGCCCTGGCCGGCAGCTACGTGGTGTGCATGGCCCTGGTGTATGCGGCGCTCGGCGTGGTGGCTGCGCTACTGGGCGCAAACCTCGCCGCACTGCTGCAAACCCCGTGGATCCTGGGCAGCTTCGCCGCGCTGTTCGTGATCCTCGCCCTGCCGATGTTCGGCTTTTTTGAACTGCAACTGCCAGCGTTCCTGCGCGACCGCCTGGACAACGTCAGCCGCCAGCAACGCGGCGGCAGCTTGGTGGGCGCGGGGATTCTCGGGGCACTGTCCGGCCTGTTGGTGGGCCCGTGCATGACCGCGCCCCTGGCCGGCGCCCTGCTCTACATCGCCCAGAGCGGCAATGCACTGCACGGTGGCCTGATCCTGTTCGCCATGGGCATCGGCATCGGTATTCCGCTGTTGCTGCTGGTGACGGTGGGCAACCGCTTCCTGCCAAAACCGGGCACCTGGATGAACGTGCTCAAGGGCATCTTCGGCTTCCTGTTCCTAGGCACCGCCGTGTTGATGATTCGTCCGGTGGTCGATGAAAGCCTGTGGCTTGGCCTGTGGGGCGCACTCGCGCTGGTGATGGCTTACTGCGGCTGGACGCTGGCCCGCGAATACGGCCTGGCCGCCAAGGTCTTTGGCGCCGGTGCCCTGGTATTGGGCCTGTGGGGTGCCGTGCTGGTGGTGGGCGCAGCGGGAGGCAGCGATGACCTGTGGCAACCGCTCAAGGTCTACAGCGGCTCGCGGGCCGCCGCACCGACGGCCCACGACGCTTTCATGACCCTCAACGACCCAGCGGTACTGCAAAGCCAGCTCGACAGCGCCAAGGCCCAGGGCCAATGGGTGCTGGTGGACTATTACGCTGACTGGTGCGTGTCGTGCAAGATCATGGAAAAGCAAGTGTTCGGCAAACCAGAAGTGCTCGACGCCCTGAAGGACGTACGCCTGCTGCGCCTGGACGTCACCGCCGACAGCGCCGCCAGCCGCGAGCTGCTTGGCCGCTACAAGGTGCCGGGGCCGCCCAGCTTCGTGTGGATCGGCCCGGACGGTGAAGAACGCCGCGCCCAACGCATCACCGGCGAAGTGGATGCCGCCGCCTTCCTGCAACGCTGGACGCAAGCCCGGGGCGCCCTCTGATGCTGACCCTGACCATTGGCACCTTCGCCATCGCCCTGAATCACATTTTGCTGATCAGCGCGCTGATTCTCGCCACCCTGGTGGGTTGGCGCGTCGCCAAGCGTGGCGGTGAAAACCCGGAGTCGGTGCTGTTCAGCCTGTTCCTGCTGGGCATGCTGGTAGCCCGTGTCAGTTTTGTGCTTATGTACTGGAGTGATTACCGCAACGACTGGCTGCAAATGGTCGATCTGCGCGACGGCGGCTTCCTCGCCTGGCCTGGCGTGATCGCACTGGTCCTCGGCGCATTGGCCTACGGCTGGCGCCGCCCGGCCCTGCGCAAGCCGCTGAGCGCCGGGGTGATCACCGGCCTGGTGTTCTGGGGCATGACCAGCGTCTCCCTGAGCCTGTATGACAAAGGCTCGCAACTGCCAGAGATTACCCTGCGCAATGCCAATGGCGAAGTGGTGCAACTGGCCGACTACAAGGGCGGCCCGCTGGTGATCAACCTGTGGGCCACCTGGTGCCCGCCATGCCGCCGTGAAATGCCGGTGCTGGAACGCGCCCAACATCAACGCCCTGATGTGACGTTCCTGTTCGTCAACCAGGCCGAAAGCATGCAAAGTGTCAGCACCTTCCTCGCGACCCAAGGCCTGACCCTCGACAACGTGTTATTTGACGCCAGCGGCCGCCTCGGCCAGGCGGTAGGCTCGATGGCCCTGCCGACCACCTTGTTCTACCGCGCCGACGGACGCCTGATCAACAGCCACCTGGGCGAGTTGTCCCAGGCCAGCCTGGCCCGTGCCATGGAACCCTTCGATACCGCTCCTGAAAGGAAACCGACATGCCCCGCCTCCGCCACCTGCTGACCCTGCTGCCGCTGACGCTTGCCGCCACCCTGGCCCAGGCCGAGGACTGGCCGGCACCGATCAAACAGATCGAAGCCAAGGGTGCCAAGATCCTCGGCAAATTCGATGCCCCCAGCGGCCTTACCGGCTACGCCGCCCAGTACCAGAACCGGGGCATGGCCCTGTACCTGACCGCCGACGGCAAAAGCGTGATCGCCGGCAACCTGTACGACGCCCAGGGCAATGACCTGAGCAGCGCGCCCCTGGAAAAACTGGTGTACGCCCCCATGGCCAAGGAAGTCTGGGCCAAGATGGAAAAAAGCAGCTGGATCCAGGACGGCGACAAAAACGCACCGCGCATCGTCTACCTGTTCAGCGATCCCAACTGCCCTTACTGCAACATGTTCTGGGAACAGGCCCGCCCATGGGTGAAGGCCGGCAAGGTGCAATTGCGCCACATCATGGTCGGCATCATCCGCGAAGACAGCCCAGGCAAATCCGCCGCGCTGTTCGCTGCCAAGGATCCGCAAAAGGCCCTGGAAGAACACGAGGCCGCCGGTAAAGGCAGCAAGTTGCAGGCACTGGACAAGATCCCGGCCGATATCGAGGCCAAGCTTGATAGCAACATGAAGTTGATGGATGAACTGGAATTGTCGGCGACGCCGGCGATTTTCTATCTGGATGACAAGGGTGGCTTGCAGCAACAGCAAGGGGCGCCGTCGCCGGATAAGTTGGTGAAGATTCTTGGGCCGAAGTAAGCGTCGACTGGACTGACGCCTTCGCGAGCAAGCCCACGCCCATACTCGATCACCTTCCTTCAGGATGAACGTGGTCGAGTGTGGGAGCGGGCTCGCTCGCGAATCGGCGCTGACAGCCGGCAAACATGTCGAGTCCTACAGCCCCTCCAGCTCTGCCATCAAATCACTCAAGCGATCCACCTTCTCGGCACTGATCTCATTCGCCGCCAGCCCCTCGATATACTCAGCCAACTCCGCGACCGTACTGCACTCGAACATCGCTCGCAGCGGCACGTCACGTTGCAGGGTTTTCTGCACCCGCGAGGCAATCTGCGTGGCCAGCAACGAGTGCCCACCCAGTTCGAAGAAGTTGTCCTGCACTCCCACCCTGTCGACTTTCAGCACCTCGGCCCAGATGACGGCCAGGGTGGTTTCCAGCTCGTTGCGCGGCGCCAGGTAATCCTGGCTGTGCAACTGGCCGATCTCCAGGGCCGGCAAGGCCTTGCGGTCGAGTTTGCCGTTGGCGTTGAGCGGCAGCCGGTCGAGCCATAGCCAGTGCAACGGCACCATGTATTCCGGCAACTCAGCGCGCAGGCGTTGCTTGATGCGGTCCAGGCGCTCGCCTGGGTTGAGCGTTCCATCAGCTGCCACCAGATAGCCGACCAGATGCTTGCCGTTGACGCCCTCCTGCACGCCCACCGCGGCATCGCGTACTTCCGGTTGTTCGTGCAGGCGCGCTTCGATTTCACCCAGCTCGATCCGGTAGCCACGAATCTTCACCTGGTGGTCAATGCGACCGACGTACTCCAGCACGCCGTCGCTGCGGCGGCGCGCGAGGTCACCGGTGCGGTAGAGACGCTCGCCCGGTGCGCCGAACGGATTCGGCACAAACACCGGCGCAGTGCGCAATGGGTCGCTGACGTAACCGCGACCGACGCCCGTACCAGCGACACACAGCTCGCCAACGGCGCCTTGCGGCACCAGCTCCAGCGCACCATCGAGCAGGTACAAGCGGTTATTGTCGGTCGGTGTGCCAATCGGCAAGTACGTACCACGGGTCGACGCCAGGTCGACGCGGTAGAACGCCACATCGTCCGAGCATTCCGCAGGACCGTACGCGTTCACCAGACCAATCTGCGGGTAGCGCAGCAGCCATTGGTGCGCCAACTCCGGCGGCATCGCCTCACCGGTCGGCAGCATCCAGCGCAGGCCGTCCAGGCCAATACGGTCCTGGGCCAACATGCCCTGGATCAGCGATGGCACGCTTTCCAGCACGGTAATGCCCTGGGCCTGTACATGCTCCAACAGGCCTTGAGGATCATGCGCGAGGGTGTTCGGTACGATGTCCACCCGCGCGCCGAACAGCGGCGCGGCGAGGAATTGCCACACGGAAATATCGAAGCTCTGCGAAGCGGTTTGCGCAATCACATCCGCTTCGTCCAAGGCCAGGTACGGCACCTTGCTCAACTGGTTATTGAGCATGCCGCGCTGTTCCACCATTACACCCTTGGGCAGGCCGGTGGAGCCCGAGGTATAGATCACGTAGGCGAGGTTGTCCGGGCCACTGTAGATGCCGGGGTTCTCCCCGCGAGCAGGCACTTCCTCCCACACCAGCAACTGGCAGTCGAAGCCTTCCAGCAGCTCGATAGCCTGCTCGCGGCAAGCTTCGGTGCACACCAGCAACGGTGTGCGGCTCAAGTCGATGATGCTGCGCAAACGCTGGCTCGGCAGGCCCGGATCGAGCGGCAGGTAGCCGGCACCGGCCTTGAAGCTGCCGATGATCATGCCCAACAGGTCAAGGCCACGTTCAGCCAGCAATGCCACCGGTTGGTCCAGGCCGACGCCTGCGGCAATCAGGGCGTGGCCCAGGCCGTTACTGCGGCGGTTCAGTTCGTCATAGGTCCATTGCTGATCGAGACAGCTGGCGGCGATGCGTTGCGGATGCGCGGCCACCTGGGCTTCGAACAGTTCGACATAGCTGCGCTCCAGCGGGTAGTCATGCTCGCTCTGGTTACATCCCTGTACCAGGAACTCGCGCTCCTGCTCGCCAATCAGCGGCAGGTCGGCCATGTCGCCGTGGAAGCCCTGCACCAGCGCCAGCAGCAGGCGCTTGAACTCGCCGAGCATGCCTTGCACGGTGGTCTCGTCGAAGTAGCGCTGGTCGTATGACAGGTGCAAACCGAGGTCATCGCCCGGGTAGCACACGGCAGTCAGCGGGAAGTTGGTGTGGGTGCGGCCGGAGTCCGAAGTGGCATTCAGGCTGTGTGCGCGGTCCAGCACCGAGACCTCCACCGGGGCGTTTTCGAACACAAAAAGGCTGTCGAACAGCGGCTGGCCCTTGGGCAGTTCGCTGTGTTCCTGAAGGGTCACCAGCGGCAGGTATTCGTACTCGCGCAGTTGCATGTTGCTGTCGAGCAGGCCGCTCAACCACTGGCGCACGCTGCAACGCTGGTCGTCCTCGGGCAATTTCACCCGCAGCGCAATGCTGTTGATGAACAGGCCCACCGTACGTTGCATCTCCGGCATTTCCACCGGGCGCCCGGCCACGGTGACGCCGAACAACACGTCACGGTCGCCGCTCAAGCGTCGCAGCACCAAGGCCCATGCCGCCTGGGCGAAAGTGTTGACGGTCAGTTGATGGGCCTGGGCCAACTCGCGCAGTTGTGCACCGTCACGGGCGTCGAGGCGGGTATAGCAATCGCCCACCACCATGCCGCCGCTGTGGCCCGCGTGTTCACGCAGGAACGGCCGGTCGCTCGGGATCGGCGTGGTGCGCTCGAACCCTTGCAGGTTGTGTTGCCACCACTGGCGTGCCTCGTTGAGGTTCTGGCGTTGCAGCCAGGCAATGTAGTCGCGATAACGCGGCGGCATGGCCAATTGCGCCTCGCGGCCTTCGCCCAGGGCCATGTAGATCTCGAAGAAGTCATTCATCAGCAACGAACGGCACCAGGCATCGATGAGGATGTGGTGGTTGCTCATCATGAACCAGTAGCGCTCCGCGCCGACGCGGATCAGGCGCAGGTGGAACGGTGCCTGGTTGAGCAGATCGAAACCGGCTTCACGCTCTTGCTTGAGCAGCGCTTGCAGACGCGGTTCGTGTTCGCCTTCCGGTTCCTGGCTCCAGTCCAGGTATTCGATCGGCGTGCTGCCCGGCTTGTGGATCACTTGCAGCATGTCTTCGCCGACGTTCCAGCAGAACGAGGCGCGCAAGGCCTCGTGACGGGCAATCACCGCCTGCCAGGCCTGGGCGAAACGCACGGGGTCGAGGGCGCTGTCGATGCGGTAGCGGTCTTGCATGTAATAGAGACCCGTGCCCGGCTCCAGCAGCGTGTGCAGCAACAGGCCTTCCTGCATCGGGGTCAGCGGGTAGACGTCTTCGATGGCACTGGCCGGTACTGGCAAGCTGTCGAGTTGCGACTGGGACAACTGGGCCAGCGGGAAGTCGGACGGTGTAAGGCCACCGGCATCGTCCTGAAGGCAGTGCTGGGTCAAGCTTTGCAGTTCGGCCAGATACGCCTCGGCCAATTCGCGCACGGTCGGCTGATCGAAGCGCTCGCGGCTGAAGGTCCAGCGCAGCACCAGCTCGCCGCCATACACCTGGCTGTCGACGCTCAACTCGTTGGGCAGCGGCGCATCCGGGTCATGGGCCAGGCCTGCAGACTCGTCCAGCGGATGGAACAGCGCATCGGCGCCGAAGCTCTGGTCGAACTGGCCCAGGTAGTTGAAAGTGATCTGCGCGCTCGGCAGTGCGGCCATGCTCTGTTTGCACGGGCTGTCGGCCAGGTAGCGCAGCACGCCATATCCCAAGCCTTTATGCGGCACGCCGCGCAGTTGTTCCTTGATCGCCTTGATCGAGTCGCCCAGGGCCGCTTGCGGGGTGAGGCGCAGCGGATAAGCACTGGTGAACCAGCCGATGCTGCGGGTCAGGTCGATGTCATCGAACAGGACTTCGCGGCCATGACCTTCCAGCTGGATCAGCGCCGAAGCGTGGCCGCTCCAGCGGCACACCACACGGGCCAAGGCGGTCAACAGCAAGTCGTTGACCTGGGTGCGGTAGGCGCTCGGGGCCTGTTGCAACAACTGGCGAGTCTGCTCGGCATCCAGGCGCACGCTGACGGTATCGGCATCGCGGTTGCGCAGCGAACCTTGCGGGCGGGCCACCGGCAAAGCCACATCAGGGCCCACCAACTGGGCCTGCCAGAGGCTCAATTCTTCACGTAACGATTCGCTGCCGGCGTAGGCCTGCAAACGCGCGGCCCAATCACGCAGGGCGCTGGTCTTGGCCGGCAGGCTGACGGACTGGCCGTCGCTCAGTTGGCGATAAACGGCTTGGAGATCTTCAAGCAATACGCGCCACGACACGCCGTCCACCACCAGGTGATGGATCGCGATCAACAGGCGCTGCTGCCCCTCGGGACCGTCCACCAACAAGGCGCGCAGCAGCGGGCCGTGTTCCAGGTCAAGGCTGCGCTGGGTGTCGGTGAACAGCGCGGTGCACTGCGCCATATCGCGCACTTGCGCCTGCATCAGCACGCCGCCCTGCGGCACAGCCAGGTGTTCGGCATACCAGTGCGCGTCGCGCTGGGAGAAGCTCAGGCGCAGGGCATCGTGATGCTCCAGCACTGCCAGCAACGCTCGCTCCAGGCGATGGGGGTCCAGCAGTTGTAGCGGCTTGAGGACCAGCGCCTGGTTCCAGTGCTGGCGCTGTGGAATCTCGGTATCGAAGAACCAGTGCTGGATCGGCGTGAGGCCAGAACGGCCGGTCAGTACGCCCTGCTCGGCCGTGACCTGCTCGGCGCGCGTGGCGACCGCCGCCAGGGTTTGCACGGTCTGGTGCTGGAACAGGTCGCGCGGGCTGAAATGAATCCCGGCCTGCCGCGCACGGCTGACCACTTGGATCGACAGGATCGAGTCGCCGCCCAGTTCAAAGAAGTTATCGTCCAGGCCCACCTGCTGCACGTTCAACACGGCGCACCAGATGGCGGCCAACGTGCTTTCAAGCTCATTGCGCGGGGCGACGTACTGTTGGCGGTTGGCTTGCGGATCCGGCTGCGGCAAGGCACGACGGTCAAGTTTGCCGTTGGCCGTCAGCGGCATGCTGTCGAGCACGATGAAGTGCGCGGGCACCATGTAGTCCGGCAGTTGCGCCTTGAGGTGCGCCTTGAGCGCATCGCGTACTGCGCCGTGCTCGGCATCACTGACCAGGTACGCCACCAGCTGTTTGCCACTCGGCGAATCCAGCGCCAGCACCACCGCTTCGCGCACGGCTTCGTGCTCCAGCAGGCGGGTTTCGATCTCGCCCAGTTCAATGCGGAAACCGCGAATCTTCACCTGATGGTCGATACGCCCCAGGTACTCAACCAGGCCATCGGCGCGTTGGCGCACCAGGTCGCCGGTACGGTACAGGCGTGCGCCATTGCGCGAAAATGGGTCGGCGACAAAACGCTCGGCGGTCATCCCCGGGCGCTGGTGATACCCCTGGGCCAGGCCGGCGCCACCGACGTACAACTCGCCGGTCGCCCCCTGCGGCACCAACGCCAGGTCGGCATCGAGAATATAGGCCACGCGGTCACCGATTATGCTGCCGATCGGCACGCTCGCAGCACCCTCTTCCAACTGCTCGGGCGCGAGGCTGGCCAGCGGCATCACCACCGTTTCCGTTGGGCCATAGGCGTTGAAAAACACCTGCGGCTGGAACGCGGCGCGGATGCGCTGCAGGTGTTCGCCGGTGAGCGCTTCACCACCGGTGATGCACATGCGCACCGGCAAGGTCTGCTGCCGGGTCGCCAGCCATTGCGCCAACTGGCTGCCGTAGCTCGGCGTGAAGCCCAGAATATTGATGCGATGGGTCCGGATCAGCGCGCAGATTTCTTCTGCGTCCCACTGGCCCTGGGCACGCAGCACCACCTGCGCGCCACTGAGCAGCGGCACCAGCAAACGCTCGGTGGCGGCGTCGAAGTTGATCGAATAGAAGTGCAGCTCGCAGTCGTCTGGGCGCATGCCAAACCGCTCGATCACCGCCGCGCAATGCATGGCGATTTCACCGTGGGACACCACCACGCCTTTGGGCTTGCCGGTAGAACCGGAGGTGTAGATCAAGTACGCCTGATGTTGCGCCAGGCTGATAAACGGCAGCTCGCCGGACGGGTAGTTGGCGAGCACAGGCGAGTCATCTTCGAGGCACCAGCACGCCACGCTCGCGGGCAACTCGCCGAGGGCTTCGAACATCGCCGCATCGCTGAGCAACAGGCCGATGCCGCTGTCTTCGATCATGTAGTGCAGGCGGTCCAACGGGTATTCCGGGTCGAGCGGCACATAGGCGCCCCCGGCCTTGAGAATCGCCAGCAGGCCAACCACCATTTCCAGCGAGCGCGGCAGCGCCAGGCCCACTCGCACCTGCGGGCCGACGCCGCGCTCGCGCAGCATCCAGGCCAGGCGGTTGGCGCGGGCATCCAGCTCGCGGTAGCTCAGCGTTTCACCCGCGAAGGTCAGCGCGGGCGCATCGCCACGGGCTGTCGCTTGCTGGCTGAACATGGCATGAATGCATTGATCAAGGCGATGCTCGCCCGCCTCGATGCCCAGGCTGTCCTGCAACGCACGCTGCTCGGTGGCGGTCAGTAACGGCAATTCGCTGAGGCGCTGCTCGGGGGAAGCGATCAAGGCTTCCAGCAGGTTGCGCCAGTGTCCGGCCATGCGCGCAATGCGCGGCTCGTCGAACAGGTCGGTGCTGTAGGTCAGGCAGCAACCCAGGCGATGATCGAGGTCGGTGACTTCCAGGTTGAGGTCGAATTTGGTCGCACGCGCATCATTGGCCAGGTACTCGACGGTCATGCCGGCCAGTTGGCGGCTCTGCTGGAATTCCCAGCGCTGCACGTTGCACATCACTTGGAACAGCGGGTTGTACGCCGCACTGCGCGGCGGCTGCAGGGCCTCCACCAGGTGGTCGAACGGCAGGTCCTGATGGGACTGGCCTTCGATCACGGTGTGGCGCACCTGCTCGAACAACTCAGCGACGCTCATCTGCCCATTGAGCTGGCAACGCAGTACCTGGGTGTTGAGGAAGGCGCCGATCAGCCCTTCGCTTTCCGGACGGATGCGGTTGGCCACGGGCGCGCCAATGCGCAGGTCGGTCTGGCCGCTGTAGCGGTAGAGCAATACGGCCAGGGTCGCGGTCATGGTCATGAACAGGGTCAGGCCACGCTCGGCATTAAAGGCACGCACGCGCGCCGCCAGATCGTCACTCAGGTCGAAGCGGTAGAGCTCGCCACGGTGGCTTTGCACCGGCGGGCGTGGACGGTCGCCGGGCAGTTCCAGCAAGGGGTGGTCGCTGCCCAGTTGCGCGGTCCAGTAGTCCAGTTGACGCTGGCGTTCGCCGGCCTCCAGCCATTGGCGCTGCCACACGCTGTAGTCGAGGTATTGCACCGGCAACGGTGCCAACGGCGACAGGCGCTCGTCGATAAAGGCCTCGTACAACGCGCTGAGTTCACGGGCAAAGATGTCCATGGCCCAGCCTTCGGTGACGATGTGGTGCAGGGTCAACACCAGGTAGTGTTCGCGCTCGGCGGCCTTGACCAGGCAGGCACGCAGCAACGGCCCGGTCTCCAGGTTGAACGGTGTATGGGCCTCGTGATCAGCCAGTTGTTGCAAGCGTTGCTGGCGTTCGGTTTCGTCCAGCGCGGAGAAGTCCTGCCAGTCCATGCGCAGCCCGGTCTGCGGCGAAACCTTCTGGCAAGCCACGCCGTCGACACTCGGGAAGGTGGTGCGCAGGGTTTCGTGACGCATGACCAAGGCCTGCAACGCCGCCTCGAAGCGCCCCACATCCAGCACACCCCGCAGGCGCGCCATGCCGCCGACGTTGTAGGCCGGGCTGTCCGGCTCCATCTGCCACAGGAACCACATGCGCTGCTGGGAATAGGACAAGGGCACCGGCTGGCTGCGATCGACCTTGGCGATGGCGGTTTGTTGGTTGCGTTGGCCCGATGCCTGGATCAGTCCGACCTGCTCGACGAACGCGCCCAACTCGCTGGCTTCGAACAGGGTGCGCAACGGCAGCTCGACATCGCAGGCCTGGCGGGTACGGGAGATGATTTGCGTAGCCAGCAACGAGTGGCCGCCGAGGGCGAAAAAGTCATCGCGCAGGCCGATGCTTGGCAAACCAAGGACTTCGCGCCAGATCGCCGCGACCTGCTGTTGCAGCGGGGTTTCGGGCTCGACATGTTCGCGCACGTGCCACACCGGCTCCGGCAGCGCACGGCGGTCCAGCTTGCCGCTGGGGCTCAGGGGCATGGCGTCCAGGCGCATCAACAGCGCAGGCACCATGTATTCCGGCAGCTCGGCTGCCAGGGCGGTCTTGACCTGCTGTTCGTCCAGCTCGGAATGGGCGGTGTAATAGCCGATCAGCTGTGCATCACGCACCCGCACCACGGCCTGGGCGATGCCTTCCAGGGCGAGCATGCGTGCTTCGATTTCTTCCGGCTCGACGCGAAAGCCACGCAGCTTGACCTGCTGGTCGAGGCGCCCGAGGTACTCGATCACACCGTCGGCGTTCCACCGAGCGCGGTCACCGGTGCGATACAGGCGCGCCCCCTGGTGGTCGGCGACAAAACGCTCAGCCGTCAACCCGGCGCGGCCGAGGTAACCCCGGGCCAGGCCGATACCACCGATGCACAGTTCGCCCGGCACGCCGACGGGCACGGGGTTGAGCTGTTCGTCCAGCACGCGGCAGATCACATTGCCCAAGGGGCGGCCAATCGGCGAGCGCTCGCCGTCTTCCACGCGGCAGTGCCAGTGGGTCACGTTGATCGCGGTTTCGGTCGGGCCATAACGGTTGTGCAATTGCGCCGTCGGCAACTGCGCCAACACGCGGTTGCGCAGTTCGGCGGGCAAGGCTTCGCCGCCGGAGAACACGCGGCGCAGGCTGGTGCATTCGGCCGCCAATGGCTCATCGATAAACAGCTGCAACAGCGGCGGCACAAAGTGCAGCGTGGTCACGCCGTGTTCTTGTACCAGCTGCGCGATGCGATGCGGGTCGCGGTGCTCACCGGGGCCAGCCAGTACCAGGCGGCAACCGGTGATCAGGGGCCAGAAGCATTCCCACACCGACACGTCGAAACTGATCGGCGCCTTTTGCAGCAGCACGTCGGTGCCGTTGAGTTGGTAGGTGGCCTGCATCCACTGCAAGCGCTCGGCCAATGCCGCATGCGTATTACCCACGCCCTTGGGCTGGCCGGTGGAACCGGAGGTGTAGATCACGTAGGCAAGGTTATCGCCGTGCAGGTGCAGGCCAGGCGGCTGGGTGGGCCAACTGTCGAGGTGCAGGCTGTCCATCGCTATCACGCACACGCCTTCGGCGCTCGGCACCTGTTCCAGCAACGCGGTCTGGGTCAGCAACAGGTGCACACCACTGTCCTTGAGCATGTAGGCCAGGCGCTCGGCGGGGTAATCCGGGTCGAGCGGCACATACGCGCCACCGGCCTTGATGATCGCCAGCAGGCCGATCAGCAGTTGCGGCGAACGCTCGGCGGCGATGGCCACGCACACATCTGGGCCGACGCCTTTATCGCGCAGGTAGTGGGCCAGGCGGTTGGCCTGGGTGTGCAGTTGGGCGTACGTCAGGCTGCCGCCGTCCCAGACCAGCGCAGTGTTGTCCGAGGTCTGCTGGTTGAG
Source organism: Pseudomonas lurida (assembly GCF_002563895.1). Taxonomy (NCBI): domain Bacteria; kingdom Pseudomonadati; phylum Pseudomonadota; class Gammaproteobacteria; order Pseudomonadales; family Pseudomonadaceae; genus Pseudomonas; species Pseudomonas lurida. The sequence continues at coordinate 4,463,048 of NZ_PDJB01000001.1, forward strand.
CAGGTCGGGCAGCCACTGCCGGGCCGGCGCACACGGGGCTTCGCTCCACGGCTGCTGCTCATCCTGGTGCATCAGCTTGAGGTCGCCGAGGGCTTGCTGCGGTTGTTCACACACCGCCTGCAACAGGGTGATGTAGTGCTCGGCCAGGCGCTCGATGGTCGCGGTATCGAACAGTTCGTCGGCGTAGTCGAACGACAGGCTCACGCGCCCATTGCGGTCCTCTTCGGTGTGCAGTTGCAGGTCGAACTTGGCTTCGCGGCTGTGCCATGGCAACTCATCGGCGAGCAGGCCTGGCAGGCGGCGCAACGCGCTCAGATCACGTTGCTGGTGGTTGAACATGACCTGGAAAAGCCCCTGTTCACGGGCTTGCGGAAAAGCTTCCAGCAGTTGTTCGAAGGGCAGGTCCTGATGCGCCTGGGCGCCCAGTGCAGCCTGGCGTGTCGCGGCCAGCAACTGGTTGAACGGCAGGCGCCCGTCCAGCTCGGCCCGCAGCACCAGGGTGTTGATGAAGAAGCCGACCAGGCCTTGGGTTTCCTGGCGTGGACGGTTGGCGCTGGGTACGCCGATGCGAATATCGCGCTGACCGCTGTAGCGGTAGAGCAGGCTCTGGAACGCCGCCAGCAACAGCATGAAGGGGGTCGATTCATTGGCCTGGGCGGTCTGGCGAATCGCTTCGCTGAGGCTTACGCCGAGGCGCACGGTGTGACGCGAGGCCGTGTGCCGGTGGTGTGCCGAGCGCGGGTGGTCGGTGGCCAGGCCCAGGGTGGGAGGGTCTTCACCCAACTGCGCTTTCCAGTACGCCAGTTGCCGCTGGCTTTCACCCTCGGCCAGCCATTGGCGTTGCCACGTGCCGTAGTCGGCGTATTGCAGGGCCAGCGGCGGCAGCTCCAGGGCTTGGCCCTGGGCAGCGGCGGCGTAGAGGCGTGAGAACTCGTCGATGAGAATGTTGAGCGACCAGCCATCGGCGATAATGTGATGCAGTGTCACCAGCAACTGGTGGTCATCATCATCCAGGCGCACCAGGGTCACCCACAGCAGCGGGCCCTTTTCCAGGTCGAACTGGGTGCGGGCTTCATCCTCGCGGATCTGCTGCGCACGGGCTTCGCGCTCGCCAGCGGGCACGTCACTGAGGTCGATGACTTGCAGCTCAAAATCGGTCTTGGCATCGATACGCTGGAAGGCCTGGCCGTCTCTTTCATAGAAGCGGGTGCGCAGGGCTTCGTGGCGCTGGATCAGTTGCTGGAAGCTTGCGCGCACGGCGTCTTCATCCAGCTCGCCGCGCAGGCGCAGGGCACCGGGGATGGTGTAGGCGCTGCTGTGCGGGTCCAGTTGCCAGGTGATCCACAGGCGGTTCTGCGCCAGGGACTGGGGCAGTTCGTCCTGGCGTGACAGGCTGTGGATCGCGCCTTGGGCCACGCCGCCGTCCTGTTGCAACTGCGCGACATTCGCTGCAAAGCCTTGCAGGGTCGGCGCCTCGAACAGCAGGCGCAGGTTCAGTTCCAGGCCGAGGGTTTCACGCAGGCGCGCCACGACCTGGGTAGCGGTGATGGAGTTACCGCCGAGCAGGAAGAAGTGATCGTCGGCGGCCACTGTTGCCACCTGCAGTTGCTCGCACCAGATCGCGGCGATCTGCTGTTGCAGCTCGGACTGCAGCCCACCATCGCTCGCCTTTGCCTGCAGATCGGGGAACTGCGCATAGCTGTCGAGGCTGCCATCCGCATGGCGAAGCGCACACGCGGCACGTTGCACCTTACCGCTGGAAGTCTTGGGCAATGCACCGGGATTGAGCAACACCACCACGCTTGGCGCCTCTTGGTAGGCCTCGGCAACGGCTTGGCGGATCGCCTTGATCAGCGCTTCGGGCGGCAGGATTTTCTGCACGCTGCGGCTGATTTCGGCGGCAATGCCGATGCCTTCCAGGCCTTGGTCATTTACCGCAAATGCGGCGACCCGGCCTTTGCGCACCACCTCCACTTCGCGTTCGATGGTTTGCTCGATGTCCTGGGGATACAGGTTGTGACCGCGCACGATCAGCAAGTCTTTGAGGCGACCGGTGATGTACACCTCGCCGTCACGGATAAAACCCAGGTCGCCGGTGCGCAGCCAGGTACGGCCGGCCTGTTGCACGAAGGTTTTGGCGGTGGCTTCGGGGTTGCGCCAGTAGCCGTGGGCGATGCTCGGACCACTGGCCCAGAGTTCGCCGACGCTGTTGTCGGCCAGCTCAGTGAGGGTGTCCGGGTCGGCGATCAGCACCGCATGCTCGGGCTGGCTGGTGCCGCAACTCATGATTGCACTGCCCTGCCCCGGCTCGGCGCGATTGGCGGCCAGCGCCTGCTCGTCGACGCGCAACGCGGGGATGCCATGGCCACGGGTACCGCCGGCGACAAACAAGGTCGCCTCCGCCAGGCCGTAGGAAGCGAAGAAATTGTTCGGGGTAAAACCGCACGCGGCGAACTTCTCGGCGAAGCGTTCCAGGGTGTCGAGGCGGATAGGTTCGGAACCGGAATAGGCCACGCGCCACTTGCTCAGGTCCAGGCGTTCCAGGGCCGACTCGCTGACCCGCTCGCTGCACAGGCGATAGGCGAAATCCGGGCCACCGCTGATGGTGCCACCGTATTCGCTGATCGCTTCGAGCCAGCGCAACGGCCGGCCGAGGAAGTAGGCTGGCGACATCAGCACACAGGGCACGCCACTGAAGATCGGTTGCAGCAGGCCGCCGATCAGGCCCATGTCGTGGTACAGCGGCAGCCAGCTGACGATCACGTCGTCCGGGTTGAGGTCGATGCCAAAGCCGCGACGGATCAGCACTTCGTTGGCCACCAGGTTGCCGTGACTGACTTGTACGCCCTTGGGCAGCGCGGTGGAACCGGAGGTGTATTGCAGGAAGGCGATGTCGTCGGGGTGCAGGTCGGGGGCAACCCAGTTACCCGCGTTCTCCAGGCCGTCGACGCTCAATACCGGCGGCGCGTTTTCGATCTGCGACAAGCCGCCGGCGAGGCTGGCGATGGTCAGCAACAGCCGCGGCTCAGCATCGCTGATGATCGACAGCAGGCGCTCCTGGTGATGGCGACGGGTGGACTCCGGCGGATAGGCCGGCACCGCAATGACCCCGGCGTACAGGCAACCAAAGAACGCCGCGACGTAATCCGGGCCACTGGGGAACAACAGCACCGCACGGTCGCCCAGTTCCGCATTGGCTTGCAGGGCAGCGGCAATGGTGCGGGCGCGCTGGTCCAGGTCGCGGTAACTGAGTACGACGCTGTGCTCGGCGGACTCGGCGAGGAAGCGCAGGGCGACCTGGTCCGGGGTCTGCGCGGCGCGACGCTGAAGGGACTGGACCAGGGTGCGGGGAAGTTCGAAGGCGTCCATCATGGGGTTCCTGCCTGAAATCGGCTTACGGGAAATTCGGGAAGTGGGGAGCGTTTAGCCAGTGACCAGTTGCCGCGCCGCGCCATTGCGCCAGCGGGCCAGGTGTTCGTCGGCGTAGCGCCGCACGCAGCGCAGTACGGCGCTTTCGTGCTGCATGAGGAAGAAGTGGTGACCGTCGAACATGTCCAGGGAAAAGCCGCTGGCGGCATCGAGTTGCCAGTCGAGCAACTGGTCGGCGCGCACGCTGTCCTGTTTGCCGCCGAACACGTGGATCGGCATCTCCAGCGGTGCACGCTCGCCGTAGGTGAAGCTGCCGCACAGCAGGAAATCAGCGCGCAGGATCGGCAGCATCAACTGCATCAACTCGGGGTTGGCCAGGGCTTCTTCGGTGGTGCCCTGCAGTTCGCGCAGGCGGGCGATCAATTGCGCGTCGGTCTTCTCGATGGCGTATTCGCTGACATCACGACGCGCCGGCCCGGCCGTGCCGGAGGCAAACAGCGCCAGCGGCGCGGGCCCGCCGCGAGCACTCAAGGCATGCGCCAGTTCAAAGGCGAGCAGGCCGCCGAGGCTATGGCCGAACAGCGCATAGGGACCGTCCAAGTCGCGGCTGACTTCGTCCGCGAGCTGCGCAGCCAAGGCCTTGATATCGCGCTGCAACGGCTCGTCCATGCGCATGCCACGGCCGGGCAATTCCAGCGGGCACACCTGCAACCACTCAGGCAGGGCACGGCGCCAACGTGCATAGACCATGGCGCTGGCGCCCGAATAGGGCAGGCAGAACAGGCGCAGTCGAGTCGGCGCACTCATCGAGCGACGACGCCAAACTGAAACACGCTGTGTGCACGATAAAAACCCATTTCGTCCTCCTGCGGGTGCTGATCCTTGGTCGTTTTACTAACGGACCTGTCACCCAGAAGAACGGACGGCATCGGCAAATAATTAGTCGGTGGGTACGAGCGAGACGTGGTTCACACCTCACAAGAAAGCATAAGATTAGTTCGCCTTCTCATTTGACAATCATTATCATTAAGCATAATTTGTTGCCCGATGTGTAGGAGGCCTCAGCAAGGACGCCCTCCCCTAACCTCTTTTGCGACAAGGTGATTTCCATGACGGAACAAGTATCCACAGGCAGGTGCGACTCACCGCTTCTCCAGGCATTCGTCGATAATCGGCTGATTCTGGTGAAGATCGCGGCCCGCATTACCGGCTGCCGCTCCCGAGCCGAAGACGTAGTGCAGGACGCCTACTTCCGGCTGCAATCGGCGCCGACAATCACGTCATCGTTCAAGGCTCAATTGAGTTATCTGTTCCAGATCGTGCGCAACCTGGCGATCGATCACTACCGCAAGCAGGCCCTGGAGCTCAAATACTCCGGGACGGAAGAGGAAGGCTTGAATGTGGTTATTCACGGCGCTTCACCGGAAACCTCGCACATCAATTTCAACACCCTGGAAAACATCGCCGACGCCCTGACCGAGCTGCCGCAGCGCACGCGTTACGCGTTCGAGATGTATCGCCTGCACGGCGTCCCGCAAAAGGACATCGCCAAGGAACTGGGCGTATCGCCGACCCTGGTGAACTTCATGATCCGTGACGCGCTGGTGCACTGCCGCAAGGTGTCGGGCAGCCATAGCGATACGTTTGCACGCAGGGTTTGAGACTCAGCAGATGAAAGGTGGGGGCTGGCGTGTGTCGAAGCGTGGCTTGCCCGCGATGAAAGGAACCTTGGTTTTCCAGTGGCGCCGAGGTGATGCTATCGCAGGCAAGCCAGCGCCCACACAAGCGCGCTCCCCAGTTCTTTAACCTGTGGTGTGCCTATCAGGGCGTGGGCATTACATCGATGCGATACGGCTCGAAAATCTTCAGCATCTCGCCGTCATCGCGCAGGCGCTTGAGCAAGGCGGAAAACGCTTCGCCTGTGATCGGCGCCTTCGGGCGCAGCAACGCGTAATGGTGATAGACCTGGTCGATGCGCTCGGACACCAGGAACTGCCCCGCCATTTCCGCGTTGCGCACCATGAAATCACTCAAGTACGAACGGGTCACCAAGGCGATGTCGGCACGCCCGCGCGCGACCATCAGCAGGTTGCTGTCATGGGAGTAGGTCAACGTGGCGTTGAAGTGCTCGGCCATGGACTTGGGGTCGGGGTTGAAGTTGGCGAAGGCGTAGTGATAACCGCTGAATACCGCCAGGCGTTTGCCTTTGAGGTCGGCGAAATAGCCTTGGTCGCGACCAGGCTCACGCTGGGCGACAAATATTTCTGCGTCTTCCAGTCCCATGTCGACGCTGGTATGGGCAATCTTCTGCCAGCCCCAGTCGGGGTTTTCGAAGATGGCCATATCGATCCGGCCCTGCTCGAAATCGCGAAAACGCCGCGGTATAGAGGTGGGCACCAGTACAAACTGGTAATCGGTTTGCGAGGCGTTCAGGGCTTCGACCAGTTGTGGCAGCAAACCGGTATCGGCGCCCTGCTCGGGGCGCACGGTGTAGGGTGGGAAATGCGCCGCGCCGATGCGCACCAATTGCGCAGCCGACGCTGGCATCCACCCTGCGGTGCCCAGTGCCCAAAAGGTAAGTCCTGCAGCCAGCCGCCATGGCGAAAACATCAAGGCACACACCGTTCAAAAACGCTAATGGCGATAAGCTAGGCGTTTTTGTCTGGCGAGACAACTTTCCGTCGGCAAATTAATAGCTTGCACCTCAATCGGCTTTCAGAACCATCAGCAGGGCTTCTTCGGCCAACTGCTCGAGCGTCAGGCTGCCCTCGGCGCGAAACCAGGTGGTGGTCCAGGACAAGGCCCCCGTGAGGAAACGCCGGGTAATAAATACATCACCACGAATATAGCCAGCGTCCTTGGCCTCGCCCAGTACCTGCAGCCAGATCGCCTCGTACACATCGCGCAAGGCCAACACCTGGGCCTGGCCTTCGTCCGATAGCGAGCGCCACTCGTACACCAGCACCGCCATGGCCTCGCCGCTGCCACCCATGATCGACTGCAATTCGCAGCGGATCAGCGCCAGCACACGTTCGCGCACATCAGTGGCTTCTTCCAGCGAAGCGCGCATCATCGCCGTGTTGTAGTGGATGGTTTCCTCCATCACCGCGCGCAGGATCTCGTCCTTGCTCTTGAAGTGATGAAAGATGCTACCGGACTGGATGCCCACGGCGCTGGCCAGGTCGCGCACCGTGGTGCGCTCGAAGCCCTTGTTGCGAAACAGATGGGCGGCGGTTTGCAGCAGTTTGCCGCGAGCACTGTCGGGGTCGGTCAATTGGCCGCCATCGACCATGGTGCGCATGACCCGAAGGGCTTTGTGCTCATCCATGCCTCTCTCCTCTACTTCCACGGACGTCTTGGCCCGCAATTTAGGCCGTGCCGGCCACCCAAGCAAGCGCTTGGCTAAAACTTGCGCCTGGAGTTTACAAACCAAGCGCTTGCTTGGTAGTCTCGTTGCCAGCCATTCGAGGAAGGATTTCTCATGAGCAAGACGGTTCGTATCGGCTGCGCCAGCGCCTTCTGGGGTGACACCTGCACCGCCGCCGCCCAACTGGTGCACGGCGGCAAGCTCGATTACCTGGTGTTCGACTACCTGGCGGAAGTCACGATGTCGATCCTCGCCGGCGCGCGGATGAAAGATCCCCACACCGGCTATGCCACGGACTTCGTCGAAGTGCTCACCCCGCTGCTGGTCGAGATCCAGCGCCAGGGCGTGCGGGTGATCAGCAATGCCGGCGGTATCAACCCCCAGGCCTGTGCCGCCGCCCTGCAAGCGGCCTGCGACAAGGCAGGCGTCGGGCTGAAAATCGCCGTGCTCCTGGGCGATGACCTGCAACCCCAACTCAAGCACCTGCATGGCATCACCGACATGTTCAACGGCACGCCGCTGCCGCCGATGTGTGTGTCCGCCAACGCCTACCTGGGCGCACCAGGCATTACCCAGGCGCTGACGCTGGGCGCGGATATCGTCATCACCGGCCGCGTGGTGGACAGCGCAGTGGTGAGCGCCGCACTGGTGCATGAATTCGACTGGTCATGGCAGGACTACGACCGCCTCGCCCAGGCCGCACTGGCCGGGCATATCATCGAATGTGGCGCGCAATGCACCGGGGGCAACTTCACCGACTGGCGCGACGTGCGGGACTACGCACACATCGGCTTTCCCATCGTCGAAGTCAGCGCCGACGGCCAGTTCACCGTCAACAAAGTCGACGGCACGGGCGGATTGATCAGCGAACTCAGCGTGGCCGAACAACTGCTGTATGAAATCGGCGACCCACGCGCGTACCTGCTGCCGGATGTGATCTGCGACTTCAGCCAGGTCAAGTTGCACCAGCAAGGCAAGCATTGCGTACGCCTGCACGGTGCCAAGGGCTTGCCACCCACCGACCAGTACAAAGTCAGCGCCACGTACCCGGATGGTTTTCGCTGCACCGCCAGTTGCCTGATCGCCGGGATCGATGCGGTGGCCAAGGCCGAACGGGTCAGCCAGGCGATCATCAACAAGACCTCGGAACTGTTCAGCGAGCGTGGCTGGGCGCCTTACACCGAAGTGAACATCGAATTGCTCGGCAGCGAAGCCACCTACGGCGCTCACGCCAGGCGCCAGGACTGCCGCGAGGTGGTGGTAAAACTGGCGGTGCGTCACCCCAGCAAACAGGCGTTGGTGCTGTTTGCCCGCGAGATCGCCCAAGCCGCGACCGGCATGGCGCCGGGCCTGACCGGCATCGTCGGCGGGCGGCCGACGGTGTACCCGTTGATCCGGCTGTTTTCGTTCCTGGTCGACAAGGCGTCCTGTGACGTACTGATCGACTTCCAGGGCGAGCGCCACGCCTGCACACTGCCAAGGACCGATGCTGCGACGCTGCCCGATGCGCCGATCGAGCCACCCAAGCCCCAAGGTCGTGCCGATGCCAGCGTGCCGCTGGTGAAACTGGCGGTGGCGCGCTCCGGCGACAAGGGTAACCACAGCAATATTGGCGTGATCGCCCGCGACCCCGACTACCTGCCGTGGATCGCCGAGGCGCTGACCCCGGAAGTCGTCGTCGATTGGATGGGCCATGTGCTTGACCCCGTGCACGGCCGCGTCGAGCGCTGGTACCTGCCCGGCAGCCACAGCCTCAACTTCCTGCTGGAAAACGCCTTGGGCGGTGGCGGCATTGCCAGCCTGCGCATCGACCCGCAGGGCAAAGCCTTCGCCCAGCAACTGCTGGAAATCCCCATCGCTGTGCCGCAACACATCGCAGATTCTCTCAATTAACAGGAGCGTTGCCGTGGCCTTCGACTCAATCTTCAAAGCCGACCTGTTCCAGGGGCAAACCGTGATGGTCACCGGCGGTGGCAGTGGTATTGGCCGCTGCACCGCCCATGAACTGGCAGCGCTCGGCGCTCACGTCATCCTGGTCGGACGCAAGGCGGAAAAACTGCAGAATGTCGCACTAGAAATTGCCGAAGATGGCGGCACCGCCGATTGGCAGGTGTGCGACATTCGCGATGAAGAGGCGGTAAAGGCGCTGGTCAAACACATCATTCACGCGCACGGTCCGATCCACGGCCTGGTCAACAATGCGGGTGGCCAATATCCGTCGCCGCTGGCTGCGATCAATCAAAAAGGCTTCGAAACAGTGCTGCGCACCAACCTGGTCGGCGGCTTCCTGGTCGCGCGGGAGGTGTTCAACCAGTCCATGAGCAAGCACGGCGGCGCCATTGTCAACATGCTCGCCGACATGTGGGGTGGTATGCCCGGCATGGGCCACTCGGGTGCCGCGCGCGCCGGCATGGACAACTTCACCAAGACCGCGGCCTTTGAATGGGGTTATGCCGGCGTCCGCGTGAATGCCGTGGCGCCGGGCTGGATCGCCTCCAGCGGCATGGACACCTACGAAGGCGCGTTCAAGGCGGTGATCCCGACGCTGCGCGAACACGTGCCGCTCAAGCGTATCGGCACCGAGTCGGAAGTCAGCGCGGCCATTGTGTTCCTGCTCAGCCCCGCCGCTGCCTTTATCAGTGGCAGCACGTTGCGCATCGACGGCGCCGCCAGCCTGGGCAGCCGCGCCTGGCCGCTGCACAAGGCGCAGTCGCCGAGCGAACCCTTCAACGGCTTCCACCGCGCCTACCTGCCAGATGTACTCAAGGCGGAGCAATAGACCATGCCGGTGATTGAATCCTCGATCGACCCCCACAGTGCCCAGTTCGCGCAAAACCGCGAGGCCATGCTGGCGGTCATCGCTCAGCTGCGCCAACTGGAACACAACCTGCTGAGCAAGGCGCAGGAAGCCAAGCCCAAGTTCGACAAGCGCGACCAACTGCTGCCCCGTGAGCGCCTCAACCGGCTGCTCGACCCCGGCGCGCCGTTCCTGGAACTGGCCAGCCTGGCCGGCTACAAGCTGCATGACGACAAGGACGGCAGCGCTGCCGGTGGTGGGTTGATCGCCGGCATCGGTTATGTCAGCGGCGTGCGCATGCTGGTGGTGGCCAATAACAGCGCGATCAAGGGCGGCACCATTTCCCCCACGGGCCTGAAGAAATCCCTGCGCCTGCAGCAGATCGCCATGGAGAACAAACTGCCGGTGGTAACCCTCGCCGAAAGCGGCGGCGCCAACCTCAACTATGCCGCGGAGATTTTCGTCGAAGGTGCGCGCAGTTTCGCCAACCAGGCGCGCATGTCAGCCATGGGCTTGCCGCAGATTACCGTGGTGCATGGCTCGGCCACGGCGGGCGGCGCGTATCAGCCGGGGCTGTCGGATTACGTGGTGGTAGTGCGCGGCCGGGCCAAGCTGTTCCTCGCAGGCCCGCCGCTGCTTAAGGCCGCGACCGGTGAAGTGGCGACCGATGAAGAACTGGGCGGCGCCGAGATGCACGCGCAAATTGCCGGCACCGCCGAATACCTGGCGGAAAATGACGCCGACGGCGTGCGCATCGCCCGTGAGATTGTCAGCCTGTTGCCCTGGAATGATCGCCTGCCAGCTGCGCAAAAGCGTGTCTACACAGAGCCGCTGTACCCCATTGAAGAGCTGCTGGGCCTGATCCCGGATGATCCGAAAAAACCCTATGACGTCCGCGAAATCCTCGCGCGCCTGGCAGACGGCTCGCACTTTCTTGAATTCAAGGGCGAGTTCGATGCCCATACCGTCTGCGGTCACCTGCACATCCAGGGGCGTGCCGTCGGCGTGATTGGCAACAACGGCCCGATCACGCCCAAGGGGGCCAGCAAGGCCGCGCAGTTTATCCAACTGTGCGACCAGAGCCGCACGCCGCTGCTGTTCCTGCACAACACCACCGGCTTCATGGTGGGTACCGAGTCGGAGCAGCAAGGGGTGATCAAGCACGGCGCGAAGATGATCCAGGCGGTGGCCAATGCGCGAGTGCCTAAACTCACGCTGGTGGTAGGCGGCTCCTACGGCGCGGGTAACTATGCGATGTGCGGCCGCGGCCTGGACCCGCGTTTCATCTTCGCCTGGCCTAACAGCCGCACGGCGGTGATGGGGGGTGCGCAGGCGGGCAAGGTACTGCGCATCGTCACCGAGGCCAAGCAGTTGAAGGATGGCCTTGTGCCGGACCCCAAGGTGCTGGACATGCTGGAGCAGGTCACCGCGCAGAAGCTCGATAGCCAGTCCACCGCGCTCTACGGCAGCGCGAATCTTTGGGATGACGGGCTGATTGATCCCAGGGATACCCGCACGCTGCTCGGCTTTTTGCTGGATGTCTGCCATGAGGCCGAAGCCCGGGTGTTGCAGCCCAACAGCTTCGCAGTGGCGCGTTTCTAACAGGAGAACAACAACAATGATCTTCACCCAGGAACACCAGGAACTGCGCCGCACCGTCCGCGCCTTCGTCGACCGCGAGATCAACCCTCACGTGGATGAATGGGAAAAGGCCGGGCGTTTTCCCATCCACGAGATCTTCCGCAAGGCCGGTGCCCTTGGCCTGCTGGGCATTTCCAAGCCGGAGAAGTTCGGCGGCATGGGCCTGGACTACAGCTATTCCATCGTCGCCGCCGAAGAGTTCGGCACCGTCCGTTGCGGCGGCATTCCCATGTCCATCGGCGTGCAGACCGACATGTGCACCCCCGCCCTCGCCCGCTTCGGTTCCGATGAACTGCGCGACGAATTCCTGCGCCCGGCCATCAGCGGCGAACAGGTCGGCTGCATCGGTGTCTCGGAAACCGGCGCCGGCTCCGACGTGGCCGGGTTGAAAACCCACGCGCGCAAGGACGGCGACGACTATGTGATCAACGGCAGCAAAATGTGGATCACCAACTCGCCCAGCGCTGACTTCATCTGCCTGCTGGCCAACACCTCCGACGACAAGCCGCACATCAACAAGTCACTGATCATGGTGCCGATGGGCACCCCTGGCATCAGTGTCAGTCCGCCCCTGGAAAAGCTCGGCATGCACAGCTCCGAGACCGCCCAGGTATTCTTCGACGGCGTGCGCGTGCCCCAACGCAACCGCATCGGCCACGAGGGCGCGGGGTTCATGATGCAAATGCTGCAGTTCCAGGAAGAACGCCTGTTCGGCGCGGCCAATATGATCAAGGGCCTGGAGCATTGCATCGACAGCACGATCGAGTACTGCAAGGAGCGCCAGACCTTCGGCAAGGCTCTGATCGACAACCAGGTCATTCACTTCCGCCTCGCTGAACTCTCCACCGAAATCGAATGCCTGCGGGCGCTGGTCTACCAGGCCACCGAGCAATACATCAAAGGCCAGGACGTGACTCGCCTGGCCTCCATGGCCAAGCTCAAGGCCGGGCGGCTGGGCCGCGAAGTCAGCGACAGTTGCCTGCAATACTGGGGCGGCATGGGCTTCATGTGGGACAACCCCGTGGCCCGCGCCTATCGCGATGTGCGACTGGTCTCGATCGGTGGCGGCGCCGACGAAATCATGCTGGGCATCATCTGCAAACTGATGGGCACCTTGCCTGGGAAAAAACCATGAACACCCTGCTGCTCGAACCCCATAACGGCGTGCTGCACATCACCCTCAACCGCCCGGCACAGCGCAACGCCATGAGCCTGGAGATGGTCAATGAACTGCGCGCGGTGCTGGCACAGCTGGACAGCCAAGTGCGTGCGCTGGTGATCAGCGGGGCCGACGGGCATTTCTGCGCCGGGGCCGATGTGAAAGACCTCGTCACGGCAGGCAATCAATTGCAGGCGCTGAACCGCGCGTTCGGCACCTTGCTGCAGGAAGTCGAAGCGGTGCCGCAAGTCGTGATCGTGGTGCTGCAAGGCGCGGTGCTGGGCGGCGGGTTTGGCCTGGCGTGCGTGAGTGATATCGCCATCGCCGATCACCAGGCGCAATTCGGCCTGCCGGAGACCAGCCTGGGCTTGCTGCCGGCGCAGATTGCGCCGTTTGTGGTCAAGCGCATCGGGCTGACCCAGGCACGCCGACTGGCGCTGACAGCTGCGCGATTTGACGGCCTGGAAGCCGAGCGGCTGGGCGTCGTGCACTTTACCGAACGTGATCCGCAGGCGTTGGCGGAGCGCGTGGACGAAGTATTGGGGCAGGTGCTGCGCTGCGCGCCGGACGCGAATGCACGAACCAAATCCCTGTTGCTGGCGAGTGTGGATGAACCGCTTGAGGCGGTGCTGGACCGTGGAGCGCAGTGGTTTGCCGACGCGGTGAGGAGTGAGGAAGGGATTGAGGGGACGCAGGCGTTTGTGCAGAAAAGAAAGCCTCGGTGGTGCAAGTGACGTCATCGCAGGCAAGCCAGCCCACACCGTTTGACCGAGGTCGGCTACTGGGCCGCCGCGCTGTTGCTTTTGATGTGGGGCGAAGGCCTTTTGCTGACTTGCGGCCTTTCCAAACGTGAGCGGCTGCAAGAGCGGCCCCCTAGCCGCCGTTACCTGAACAACGGACATGTACCCGGAGCAATCAATGCCGCAGCTAACAAAAATCCTGATCGCCAACCGTGGCGAAATCGCCTGCCGCATCCAACGCACCGCCCAAACCCTGGGCTACCGCACGGTGGCGGTCTACAGCGATGCCGACGCCCAGGCCCTGCACGTACAAATGGCCGACGAAGCCGTGCACATCGGCCCTGCGCCCGTCCAACAGTCATACCTCAACATCGAAGCCATCCTCGACGCTGCCAGGCTCACCGGCGCCGACGCCATCCACCCCGGCTACGGCTTCCTCTCCGAAAACCCCGACTTCGCCCGCGCCTGCCAGCACGCCAACCTCACCTTCATCGGCCCCGGTGTCGAGGCCATCGAACTGATGGGCAGCAAACGCCTGTCCAAACTCGCCATGCTCGACGCCGGCGTGCCCTGTATCGCCGGCTACCAGGGCAGCGCCCAGGACGACGCCACCCTGCAACGCGAAGCCGAGCGCATCGGCTACCCGCTGATGATCAAGGCCAGCGCCGGTGGCGGCGGTCGCGGCATGCGCCTGGTGCACCAGCCACAAGACCTGTTGAACAACCTGCAGACTGCCCGCTCGGAAGCCAGGAACGCCTTTGGCAGCGATGAACTGATCCTCGAACAAGCCCTGATCGACCCACGCCACGTCGAGATCCAGCTGTTTGGCGACAGCCACGGCAACCTGATCTACCTTGGCGAACGCGACTGCTCGATCCAGCGCCGCCATCAGAAAGTCATCGAGGAAGCGCCCTGCCCCGTCATGACGCCCGCGCTGCGCCAGGCGATGGGTGAAGCCGCCCTGAAGGCCGGGCGCGCGGTGAACTACGTCGGTGCGGGCACCGTGGAATTCCTGCTCGACCGCCAGGGCCGGTTCTACTTCCTGGAAATGAACACGCGCCTACAAGTGGAACACCCGGTGACCGAGCTGATCACTAGCCTCGACCTGGTGGGCTGGCAGCTGCACATCGCCGCCGGCCAAGCGCTACCGCTGACGCAGGCGGACGTCACCCTGAGCGGCCACGCCATGGAAGTGCGGCTATACGCCGAAGACCCGGCCCAGGGCTTCCTGCCGCAAACCGGCGAGGTGCTGCACTGGGAACCGGCGGCTGGCGTGCGCATCGATCATGGCGTGGTGCAAGGCCAGCGTATCAGCCCGTTCTACGACCCCATGCTGGGCAAGATCATCGCCCATGGCACCACCCGCGAGGAGGCCCGGCGTAAACTGCTGCGAGCCGTGGAAGACACGGTGTTGCTGGGCCTGGAGACCAATCGGCAGCTGTTGGCTGACCTGCTCAAGCACCCGGACTTTATCGCTGGCGATTTCAGCACCGGGTTTATCGCGCAGCACTTCAACGAAATTCCGCCCCAGGCCCCATCAAAAGAACAGCTCGACCTCGCCGCCGCGCTGTTTTACGCACACAGCGCACACCAGCATTCCCAAGCACTCGCGGGGTGGCGCAACACCGCCAGCGCGCCCAGCACCTACCGCCTTGAAGTCAACGGCGCCATCCACAACGTCAGCGCTGAGCACCTGCACCTCACCACCGACGGTCGCTATGCCACGCTGGTACTCAATGGCATCCGCCGCCGCATCGCCTATCACCTCGACGGCAACCGACTGTGGCTACCCGGCCTCACCGTGATCGACCGCACCCAGCACATCGCCAGTCGCCAGGCCGACGCCGGCAGCGGCACGGTCAAGGCGCCGATGGACGGTGCGATTGTCGATGTGCGGGTCAGCGCCGGCGACAGCGTCACCAAAGGCCAACTGCTGTTGGTGCTCGAAGCCATGAAAATGGAGCATCCGCTGACGGCCGGTATCGACGGAGTGATCAAGGGCGTGCAAGTGGTCACCGGTGATCAAGTGCGCAATCGTCAGGTTTTACTGGAGATCGTCTAACCCCTGGGCGGAACTACAGGGCCGGGCTACGCTCTATCCCCAACGGAAAGGAAGAGTACGGGAACCTGCGCGATGCCTCATTGGCTGATTATTGACCTTGAAGCCACAACGGATGAAGGCGGCTGGCCCGTGACGGAGATGGAAGTCATCGAGATCGGCGCGAGCCTGGTCAACCGCCAGGGCCGCGAGCTGGATCATTTCCAGCGCTTTGTGCGGCCACTGCGCCGACCATTGCTGACACCCTTCTGTCGCCAACTGACACACATCACCCAGGCGAACATCGATGGCGCGGCCCCCATCACTGAGGTGTGGCCGCTGTTCGAACGCTGGCTGGGCCAGCATCAGCCACGCCTGGAGGGTTGGGCCAGCTGGGGCGACTACGATCGCAAGCAGCTGGAGCTGGAGTGGCAACGCCACGGACTGGCCAGCGCACTCGCCCAAACCCCCCATGTGAATCTCAAGCAACGCTTCGCCAAGGCCCGGCGCCTGGACAAGCCGCTGGGGCTCAACGGCGCCTTGCAGTTGGCAGGGCTGCAGTTCCATGGCCAGCAACATCGGGCGCTGGAGGATGCACGCAACACCGCACGCCTGCTGCCGCTGATTCTACCGGTCTAGGCAGCTCTCGAAGGCTTGGGCATACTGGCCGGCCTTTTTCCGTAATCTGCTCTTGCTGCAGGCACCGGCACACCGGCGCCAGCAGGAAGCAGTAAGCCTTAACCCACTTTCCGAGGAATCGCCCATGTTCAAAGTCAACGAGTACTTCGACGGCACCGTCAAGTCGATCGCTTTCGGCACCCCAGAAGGTCCGGCGACCATCGGCGTAATGGCCCCCGGCGAATATGAGTTCGGTACCGCCCAGCGTGAAATCATGCACGTGGTGTCCGGCGCACTGACCGTCAAGCTGCCTGACGCCAGCGAGTGGGAAACCTTCGCTGCTGGGAGCCAGTTCAACGTGCCGGCCAACAGCAAGTTCCAGCTGAAGGTTGCCGTGGACACTGCTTACCTGTGCGAATACCGCGGCTAAGGGTTCCTGGCAAACAAAAAAATGCCCGTCTCGCAGGAGACGGGCATTTTTTATGACCGCGCAAAACTACTCGAGAATCGTCACTGGCATCCCGACTTCCAGGCGACCAATACCATCGTTGACCAGGTTCTGGCCGAAAATCGCGCCATTTTCAGTCTTGCGATAGGACTCCAGCGTCGCGAAAGGTTCGCGGTCGGCGCTGCGTTCGCCGGTCTGCGGGTCGATGGTGGTGAGGATGCAGCGCGAGCACGGCTTGACCGCACGGAACTCCACATCGCCGATGCGCAGGCGTTTCCAGCCGTCTTCTGCAAAGGCTTCGCTGCCTTCGATCACCAGGTTGGGACGAAAACGCAGCATTTCCATGGGGCGGCCGATGCGTTGCGAGAGATCGTCCAGTGAGCCCTGGCCGATCACCAGCAGCGGGTAACCGTCGGCAAACGCGACCTGGTCGTCGTCCTTGCCATAACCGGCCTCGGTGGTGCGGGCGCGTTCGAGAGGGATGTGCACCAGGCGCGTCGGCTTGCCGATAAAGTCACTGACCCAGGCGGCAGCTTCTGCGCCCGCGTCCGGCACACGCAAGGTGTCACGCCAGATGGTCACACCGCGCAATAGGGCATCGCTGCCGGGCACGGCCACGTCCAACGACGTGTAGCCCGGCGAACTCAGGGTGAGCCCGCCGCGGGTGTTCCAGAGTGCCGACAGCTGGCTCATCTTTGCCACGGCGCGCTGCGTGAGGAAACGCCCACTGGCCTCGTCCACCAGCATCCAACGTCGATCACCCTCTACCCCAAGTTTATCCAGGCCGACCTGCTGCACTATCTCGGCCTTGCCGGACTTCAAGGGGTAACGGTACAACGCGCTGAGACGAAGCATGGGCCTGCATTCCTGAGGGGCAAAGCCGTCACCCTAAGGTCAAGCGGGCACTTCGTCCAGCATCAGACGCTGACGCACCACATCCACGAGCTTGTCGGGCTGGAATTTGGACAGGAAATTGTCGCAGCCGACCTTCTTCACCATCGAGTCGTTGAAACTGCCCGACAGCGAGGTGTGCAGCACCACGTACAGCTTGCGCAGGCGCGGGTCGTTACGGATCTCGGTGGTGAGGCGGTAACCGTCCATCTCGGGCATTTCGGCATCGGTGAAAATCATCAGCAGCTTGTCGGTCATCACCTGGCCGCTGTCAGCCCAGGCCTTGAGCATGTTCAACGCCTTGAGACCGTCGCTGGCAATGTGCATCTTCACGCCCAGTTGGCCGAGGGTGTCGCGCAGTTGCGACAGGGCCACGTTGGAGTCATCCACCAGCAGCACTTCACGGCCACGGGCGCGCTCCAGCACCGGGTCTTCGAGTTTCTCGCGGGAGACCTTGGCGTTGTACGGCACGATCTCGGCCAGGACTTTTTCCACGTCGATGATTTCCACCAACTGGTCGTCGACCTTGCTGATGGCGGTGAGGTAATGCTGGCGCCCGGCACTGGTCGGTGGGGGCAGAATGGCTTCCCAGTTCATGTTGACGATGCGGTCCACACCGCCCACCAGGAACGCCTGAACCGAGCGGTTGTACTCAGTGACAATAATGGTGCTGTTGGGGCCCGGCACCAGCGGGCGCATGCCAATGGCCTGGGACAGGTCGATCACTGGCAGCGTCTGGCCACGCAGGTTGACCACGCCGCACACGAAGGGGTGACGTTGTGGCATCAAGGTCAGCTTGGGCAATTGCAGCACTTCCTGCACCTTGAACACGTTGATCGCGAACAACTGGCGCCCGGCCAGGCGGAACATGAGGATCTCCAGGCGATTCTCACCCACCAATTGCGTGCGTTGATCTACCGTGTCGAGAATGCCGGCCATTAAAAGCTCCTGATGCGCTGAGGAATTGTGCAGTTCACATAAGTTGGGTTATCGGCGGCGAACGCCAGACCTTGACCCGAGTAAAATGCCACGTAAATTCATTGATGTCACACTGACATCATGCTTTACTGCGCTGGCCTCTCCAGACGGTGGTATAGCGACGTTGCGCGACATTCAATTCGACGCAAGGTTCCGCTATGTAAGGGATTCCCCTATGCACAATCAGGCCCAACCTGATATTCGCAATATCTAATAGCCATTAATGTGACGCCATTCTCAATGCATGAATGGAGTCAGGCTTTTGTTTGCCATCCCAAGCCCTCGGCCCACAGGCCTTCCAGACATACAGATGTCGGTAATTGACGGTGTGCAAATGACCCCGCTCATGAGGGCCGCGCACCGCCGTTGCCGTCACTCTAATACACGTCCTACTGAAAACTCAGAAGCGACCTACAGATCCCAGTCATATTTCAGCGCTACTTTTAAGCCATTCACCCGGTGCGACCTCTCATCACCCGACCGTATGTTGTGGAGACTTGCATGATGAACAGCGCAAATGAATGGCAGACCACACTTCCCGAGTTTTTGTTGGAAGCAGAAACCCTACTGGCCAAGTCAGAAGAGTGCTTGAGCCATCTGCACCTGATTCGCGACGACAGCGATGCCATCGACTGCATGAAGTCCAGCCTGGCCAAACTGGCTGAAAAGGCCGACAGCCTGGCGTTGCAGGCGATCAGCGAGTTTTCCCGGCATATCCAATACCTGATCGCCAATGCCGCCAGCCCGATGCAATTGCATGATCAGGCGCTGGATGCCTTGCACGCGTGCCTGACTCTACTGGCGTGGCAACTGGAACTGATCGATACCCGCACAGGCGAACTGGGCATGGATGAAAGTGAGCAGGCGACATTGATTGCAACGGTCACGTTGCAGATTCCGCAAAAGGACTTCAGTTATAAACCGCAGCAGCGGATGCACCACGCGTCTTGAGCACATATCAGGTCGTATTTAAACCTGAAGTTATCTGAAAACGACATACGCCATTAATCCAATGGAGTTGAATCGCGCAGGCGAAGATATCAATTAGCCACTAACGGTAATAACGATACAAACACACGAAAACAATATAACTCCCCCACTTGATGAACTCTGGGAATACCGCCCGGAGCATTTGCGCGGGTAATAACCCGGCCAGGCACGGCACCAGGCGACCAACGGTAATAGTGGTGGTACTATGCCCCACTCGAAGTGACTCAACTTCATCATGCATAAAAACGATTCGATCACGCATTCCAAACAGAGCCCCGTCAGCCGCCGTGACCGGTCTTTCCGCAGTGAACCTTCATTGGCTCCATCCGCTATGTACGCCAACCTCAAGACACTCATCGCAAGGTCCGCGTCCCGCAGCAATGCACGCCGATTAGTCCTCGCCTTGTGCCTTGGCTCACTGCTGCTGAGCCTGTGGGCCTACACCCGGGCCGCGCCATTGCCGTTGCTGGTGATTGTGCTCAACCTGGCCACCCTGGTGGTGGTGGGCCTGCAACAATGGCGTTCACGCAAGTCCATCAAGTTCCAGCCTCAGGAACTGGCCGACCGTTTGCTGCAGGTCCAGGAGAACGAACGCCACCGCCTCAGCCGTGAACTGCACGACGATATCGGCCAACTGCTCACCGCCGCCAAGCTGCAAAGCGAATGGCTCAAGCGTCGCCTGCCCGACGACCTGCAAAGCCAGTGCACGGTGTTGTGCAACACCCTGGATGAAACCCTGGCCAAGGTGCGCGACGTGTCCGCCATCCTCAATCCTCGCCAGTTGGCCAGCCTGGGCCTGGAAGCCAGCCTGCGCGCGCATCTGCTCAAGACCCTGGAAAACACCCCGATTCACTGGAGCCTGGAATGCCAGCAACGGCTCACCGGTATCCCGGAAGAAATGGCCGTGGCAGCCTTTCGCATCACCCAGGAAGCGGTGACCAACATGCTGCGCCACGCCCAGGCGCGCAATCTGCTGGTGCGCCTGCAACGCCTGCCCGAAGGCCTGTCGCTGAGTATCTGCGATGACGGCCAGGGCTTTTCGCCCGCCATCAACCCAGGCCTGGAAGGCCAACGGGGCATGGCCGGCATGTCCGAGCGGATTGATCAGCTTGGCGGTTCGTTATCCGTCAGTAGCCAGCCAGGCAAAGGGACACGGATCGACGCGCTTTTCCCCTGGGCGCCACGCGCCCTCGAACGGGCCAGTTCCCCTAAGGTTCTCGAGTGACCTGCAAATTACTCCTGGTGGATGACCATGCACTGATCCGGGCCGGCGTACGCGCGCTGGTCCAGGACATTCCCGGCTACACCGTGATTGGCGAAGCCAGCGATGGCGCACAGTTGCTGGAGCAGTTCAGCGCCCTGTTGCCGGATATCGTGCTGCTGGACCTGTCGATGAAGCACACCGGCGGCCTGGACGCCCTGCAGCAACTCAAGCGTGCCTACCCCAAGAGCAAAGTGCTGATCCTGTCGATGCACACCGACCCGGAACTGATCATGTGCGCCCTGGAATCCGGCGCCCATGGCTACCTGCTCAAGGACACCACCGCCAACGAGCTGGAACACGCACTGCTGGCCTTGCGCAACAACGAACGCTACCTGAGCCCGGCGATTGCCCACACTGTCATCAACCAGGCGCTGGTGCGCAGCCAGGGCCCAACCACGCCTGCCGGCCATAGCCACAACCTCACGGCGCGGCAGCTGGAGATCCTGCGCCTGATCGTGCGTGGCAAGTCCACCCGGGAAATCGCCCACGGCCTGGGCCTGAGCATCAAGACCGTGGAAGCCCACCGCTCGCAGATCATGAAACGCCTGCAGATTTTCGACGTGGCCGGCCTGGTGCTATTCGCGGTGCGCGAGCAGATCATCAGCCTGGACGACTAACGGCGAATGCACCGGCAAGTGCACGCGCAAGGCCTTGGGCAAGGCCTCGAAATGCAGGTCATCGCCCTCTAGCGGCTCGCCATCGAGGTTGATGTACAGGCCCTGCGCAACCTTGATATTCACCCACGGCAACCGCGCCCGCACGAACATAGTGTCCAGGCCCCAGCCGTTGTTCATCAGCTCACGCAAGGTGCCGACCACTTCCTGGGGCGCCGGCAGGATGCTGACGTCCAGCAGGCCATCATCGGCCATGGCGCCTGGGCATAGCTCATGCCCACCGCCCGCCTGGCGACCATTGCCGATTCCCAGGGCAAGCAACTCGCCTTTCCAATGAAAATCGGGGCCATCCAGCTCGGCGTAGGCAGCCTTCAACTCGCTGAACCGCGTCAGGCCAGTGAAGAGGTAGGCCGCACCGCCGAGGACCTTCTTCAAGTCCTCGGAGGTGTTGGCGGTGACCTGGCTGCCGAATCCGCCGGTTGCCATGTTGAGGAAGATCTGCCCGCCGACTTGGCCGAGGTCGATGGCCCTTGGCGGCACATCCAGCAGCGCCAGGGCCTGGTCAGGCTCCAGCGGGACGCCGGCAGCCTTGGCGAAGTCGTTGGCGGTGCCCAAGGGCATCAGCACCAGGCTGGCGTCGGTCTTGGCCTGGGCCATGGCTTCGGCCACATCGCGCAGGGTGCCGTCGCCGCCACCGGCGATGATGTGGGTGTAGCCGTCAGCCAGGGCTTGCGTGACGATGCGCTCGGCGTCGCCGCCCTCCCACGTGACCCGCACCGCCAATTCCCCGCCTTGCTCACGCCGGGCCTGCACGGCTGCGCGCACGTCCTCGTTAAGGGCTTGCTTGCCGTGGAGGATTAACAGGGCTTTGGGGGTGATCATTGCGGGAATCTCCTGATTCAAGGGTGCTTGGAGGATGTGGACCTTGGCCGGGGAGAAAAAAGCCATTGGATGGGAAAAAAATTGGATGATTGAGTGCATATCCGTTTTTTGGGTAACGACTGGTATTGGTTCCGCCCTTACGGCGGGTCACTTTTGAAAAGAGCCCAAAAGTAACCAAAAGGCTCTTGCCCCAACACTCGGTACCTCGCCTAGGCTCGGTATGCCCGTAATCCGACAGGGATTTGGGGGGCCGCCGCCACGCGCCATCCATGGCACGGGGCGGCTAAACCGGCATCCCTGCCGGTTTACCCCCCAAATCCCTGTCGAATTCCGGCCAGCGTGTTTGACGGGGCGCCTAAGATCAAAATCAAAAGCAAAAGCACAGCGGCCTGACAGCCGGCTTGAGTGGTGTGAAGCAAAGGCAAAGGCAAACGTGGTTCATTGTAGGAGCCGGCTTGCCAGCGATGGTCGTTAACGATGACGTGGGGTGTCTGGATGAACGCGGCGGTCTCACGTTTTTCGCCGGCAAGCCGGCTCCTACAAGACCGCGTATCCACGATGCGAAGCGAGTCGCTCTTGATCTTGATCTGAGGCGCCCCGTTAAACACGCTGGCCGAACGCAGGCTTTGGAGCGTGGCTAACCCGGCAGGACGCCGGGTTAGCCGCGCTGGGCCAAGGATGGCCCATCGCGGCGGCCCACGCTCCAAAGCCGGAGTGAGGGCACACCGAGCCTAGGCGAGGTGGCGAGTGTTGGGGCGAAGGCCTTTTGCTTACTTTTGGGCCTTTCCAAAAGTGAGCCGCCGTAAGGGCGGAACCCTAAGTGGTCGTTACCGCAGCAACGGATATGTACTCAAAACCCAATCAACTCTTATGCAACTTACTCATCAACTGCGCCTCAGCCTGAGTCAACCCACACGACTGGGTAAGCTCATCCACCGTAGCCCCCATCCCCACCAACTTCGCAGCCTGCGCAAACGAAAGGCTGGAAGGATCGCGCTGCTCAATCTGCGCCAGCTTGTCGGGCAACGGCGCAAGAATGGCGCGCAGTTCATGCACCTCATCCCCCACCCTCACCGCGCTCTGCTGGTAATGATCAACCCGCTTGACCAACTCAAGAATGCGCCGATCACGCACAGCATCACGCTCGGCCTGCTGCAAGAACAATTCGCGCTGCTGGCGCACATAGCGCAGCAGGAATGCCAAGGTCCCGGCCCACAACAGGGCCAGGACAATTACCGCGGCCTCAAGGAACAATCAGATGCTCTCCAGTTCCGACCACTCTTCTTCGCTCATCATCTTGTCCAGCTCAACCAGAATCAGCAGCTCGCCGTTCTTGTTGCACACGCCCTGGATGAACTTGGCGGATTCTTCGTTGCCCACGTTCGGCGCGGTTTCCACTTCCGATTGGCGCAGATAGACCACTTCCGCCACGCTGTCGACCATGATCCCGACCACTTGCTTGTCGGCTTCGATGATGACGATACGCGTGTTGTCGTTGACTTCAGTCGGTACCAGGCCGAAACGCTGGCGGGTGTCGATCACCGTGACCACGTTGCCGCGCAGGTTGATGATGCCCAGCACGTAGCTTGGCGCACCCGGAACCGGAGCGATCTCGGTGTAGCGCAGTACTTCCTGCACGCGCATCACGTTGATGCCATAGGACTCGTTGTCCAGTTTGAAGGTAACCCATTGCAGGATCGGATCATCCAAACCTTGTGCGGACGCTGACTTATTCATACCCCTGACCCCTTCAAGTGCCGTTTTACACGGCGTGTGTGCTTCGCTGACCGCATTCGCATGCGGCCCTTATTGTTCAATCAACTGCGTTTGTTCTGTGGCATCGCCTTGACCGCGCCACTGGCAATCAACTCCGCCAGTTCGGCGACGTCAAGCAACGCGCACATGTGTTCGATCACGGTGCCTGCCAGCCAAGGCCGTTGGCCCCGGTGGCTGCGCCATTTGATTTCGTTCGGGTCCAGGCGCAACGAGCGGCTGACCTGGTGCACCGCCAGCCCCCATTCATAGCCCTGCACCGAGATCACGTATTGCAAGCCCTGGCGGAAGTCGTCACGGTAGCGGTCGGGCATGACCCAACGCGCGGTATCGAGCACCTTGAGGTTGCCGGCCTGGCTGGGCAGGATGCCAAGGAACCATTCCGGCTGCCCGAACAGCGGCGTCAACTCCTGGCCTTCCAGGGAATAGATCGACCCCAGGCACACCAACGGCACTGCCAGCGTCAACCCGGCGACGTCGAACAGCAGGCATTCGAACGGTTCGGCAGCCCAGCTGGGGCGGTCATCGCCAGTGACGGGAGGCGGCGTAATGCTCGGTGGCAGGTGCACTTCCACCACCGGCTCGACCACCACGGGCGCCACCACCAGCGGCGCAATCGGAACGACGACAGGCGCAACCGGCACAACCTGTGCGTCGCGCGCCTGCTCTTCCAATACAGCCAGCTGGAATTCGTCCAGCGTGCTTTCTGGTTCTACAGCAGGCTCCAGCACCAGGATCGGTTCCTGCAGTTCTTCCGCCGTCGCATCCTGCAGCAAGGCATCCAGGTAGGATTCCAGTGCCAGTTGCGGCCGGGTCTTGAGCTCTACGGGACGGTTCATCACGCCACCTGCGCCACAAGCTGCTGGGACAGCAGGTGCTTGAGCAACGCGCGGTAAGCCAGTACGCCACGACTTTTCGAGTCGAACTGCGACGGCGCCAGGCCGGCACGGCTGGCGTCACGCAAGCGCGTGTCCACCGGGATGTAGCCGTTCCAGATAGTGTCCGGGTAGGCATCGCGCAACACGCGCAAAGTGCCGAGGGACGCCTGGGTCCGGCGATCGAACAGGGTCGGCACGATGCTGAACGGCAGCGCCTGTTTGCGCGAACGGTTGATCATCGCCAGGGTGCTGACCATGCGCTCCAGGCCTTTGACCGCCAGGTGTTCGGTCTGCACCGGGATGACCAACTGCTGGCTGGCCGCCAAGGCGTTGACCATCAACACGCCCAGCAACGGCGGGCTGTCGATGATCGCGTAGTCGAAGTCCTGCCACAGTTGCGCCAGCGTCTTGGCGATCACCAGGCCCAGGCCGCTCTGCCCAGGCGACTGACGTTCAAGGGTGGCCAGTGCGGTGCTGGAAGGCAGCAGGGAAATGCTTTCGTTACTGGTGGGCAGCAGCAATTGCCCAGGCAAATCGGCGGGCACGCTGCCCTTGTGCAGGAACAGGTCGTAGTTACTGTGTTCCAGGGCATCCGGGTCGTAGCCGAAATAGCTGGTCATGGAGCCGTGAGGGTCCAGGTCCACCACGACCACACGCTTGCCCGCCTCGGCCAGCAATCCGGCTAAGGCGATGGAGGTAGTGGTCTTGCCGACCCCACCTTTTTGATTGGCAACTGCCCAGACTCTCATTCGGTTGGTTCCTCCCGGCAGGCACAGGCGCGACCGAGACATTGCATAGGGTTATTGAGCCGGCGACGGAGAATTGACGGCACTCTGACGAACCGGCGGCTTTACAGGGGCCGGTGCAGTTTGTGTGCCAGCCCGCTTCAAGGCCGCATCCGGTGTTGCATTGGCGGTACCGGTGCCGGTCAGGCTGCGACGCACATCCAGGTTGCGCGACACCACCAGTACCACTCGACGGTTACGTGCGCGCCCCTCTACCGTGGCGTTATTGGCCACCGGCTGGAACTCGCCATACCCCACCGACGCCAGGCGGCCGGGGTTCACGCCCTGCATCGCGAGCATGCGCACGATGCTCGCGGCACGCGCCGAGGACAGCTCCCAGTTGGTCGGGTACTGCGCGGTGCTGATCGGGAAATTGTCGGTAAACCCTTCAACGTGGATCGGGTTCTCGAATGGCCGCAGGATCGCCGCCACCTTATCAATGATGGTGAACGCCTGGTCACTGGGCATCGCATCGGCACTGGCAAACAGCAGGCTGGAGTTGAGTTCGATCTCCACCCACAGTTCGTTGCCACGCACGGTCATCTGGTTGGAGCTGATCAAATCGCCAAACGCGGCACTGATGTCATCGGCGATGCTCTTCAGCGGATCGCTGGTGCCGCCCACGCCGGCAGCAGTTTCATCGCTGTCGTTGACCAGCGGCTTGGCCGGCGTCACGGTCTTGGGCCGCTCTTCGCCGATGGGGATCGGCTTGAGGGCGCGGTCGGCGTCGTTGAACACCCCGATCAACGCCTGGGAAATGACTTTGTACTTGCCTTCGTTGATCGACGAGATGGAGTACATCACCACGAAAAACGCGAACAGCAGCGTAATGAAGTCGGCGTAGGACACCAGCCAGCGTTCATGGTTGACGTGTTCTTCAGGTTCACGACGGCGACGGCTCACAACACATACCTCCCATCAATCCATGAAGCCCTGGAGCTTCAATTCGATGGAGCGCGGGTTCTCGCCCTCGGCGATCGAGAGGATACCTTCGAGCAACATTTCGCGATAACGCGACTGGCGCATGGCGATCGACTTGAGCTTGCTCGCCACCGGCAGCAACACCAGGTTGGCGCTGGCCACACCGTAGATGGTGGCGACAAACGCCACGGCGATCCCGCTGCCCAATTGGGACGGGTCGGCCAGGTTGCCCATCACGTGGATCAGGCCCATCACCGCACCGATAATGCCGATGGTCGGCGCGTAGCCGCCCATGCTTTCAAAGACTTTGGCGGCATTGATGTCACGGCTTTCCTGGGTGTAGAAGTCCACCTCGAGGATGCTGCGGATCGCTTCCGGTTCGGCACCGTCCACCAGCAACTGCAGGCCCTTGCGTGCGTAGCTGTCGGGTTCGGCATCGGCTACGCCTTCCAGGCCCAGCAGGCCTTCCTTGCGGGCGGTGAGGCTCCAGTTGACCACGCGATCGATGCCGCCGGGCAGGTCCACGCGTGGCGGGAAAATGATCCACACCAGGATCTGCATGGCGCGCTTGAACGAGCTCAAGGGTGACTGCAGCAATGCCGCCCCCACCGTGCCGCCGATCACGATCAGCGCCGCCGGGCCATTGGCCAACGCGCCGAGGTGACCGCCTTCGAGGTAGTTGCCACCAATGATCGCGACAAACGCCATGATGATACCGATCAGGCTCAAGACATCCATCAGAGGCAGGCCTCCACCAGATGCTTGCCAATGTCGTCCAGGCTGTAGACGGCGTCGGCCAGGTCCGCCTTGACGATGGCCATGGGCATGCCATAGATCACGCAGCTGGCTTCATCCTGGGCCCAGATGGCGCTGCCGCCCTGCTTGAGCAGACGCGCGCCTTCACGGCCGTCGGCGCCCATGCCGGTGAGCACCACCGCCAGAACTTTGTCACCGTAGGACTTGGCCGCCGAACCGAAGGTGATGTCCACGCACGGCTTGTAGTTCAGGCGCTCATCGCCCGGCAGGATTTTGATCGCGCCACGCCCGTCGACCATCATTTGCTTGCCACCCGGGGCCAGCAACGCCAAGCCAGGGCGCAGGATGTCGCCATCCTCGGCTTCCTTGACGCTGATGCGGCACAGCTTGTCCAGGCGC
This sequence comes from Pseudomonas lurida, assembly GCF_002563895.1. Lineage (NCBI taxonomy): Bacteria > Pseudomonadati > Pseudomonadota > Gammaproteobacteria > Pseudomonadales > Pseudomonadaceae > Pseudomonas > Pseudomonas lurida. The sequence continues at coordinate 4,490,356 of NZ_PDJB01000001.1, forward strand.
TCGGCGAAAGCCTTGGTGAACGCAGCGGGCATGTGCTGGATCAACACGATGGGCGCCGGGAAGTTGGCCGGCAATTGGGTCAATACGCGCTGCAGGGCAACCGGGCCGCCAGTGGAAGTACCGATAGCCACCAGCTTGTAGGCCTTGCGCTTGGGCGCGGGTGAATGAGCCGCCGCAGGCGCAGTGGCACGCACGGGCGCAGGCGCCACGGGGCGAGCAACCGGTGCCGGCGCAGGACGCCCGAACGAGGTTGTCGGTGCCGCGGCGGGAGCGGGAGCAGGTGCTTGCGACGGCGCCGGCGTGCTGAACAGGCTGCGACGGTTGCTGCGCGAAATGCTGTGCACCTTCTCGCACAGCATCTGCTTGACCTTCTCGGGGTTGCGCGAGATGTCTTCGAAATTTTTCGGCAGGAAGTCCACCGCGCCGGCGTCCAACGCATCCAGGGTGACCCGGGCGCCTTCGTGGGTCAGCGAGGAGAACATCAACACCGGGGTCGGGCAGCGTTGCATGATGTGTCGAACTGCCGTGATGCCATCCATCATCGGCATCTCGTAGTCCATGGTGATCACGTCCGGTTTCAACGCAATGGCTTGATCAATCGCCTCTTTGCCGTTGGTGGCCGTGCCGACCACCTGGATCGTTGGATCGGCGGAAAGAATTTCCGAGACGCGGCGGCGGAAGAAACCCGAATCGTCCACCACCAGGACCTTGACTGCCATAAACACTCCGTTAGGCGGGGCGGGCAATACCGCCCTGCCCCACCAGAATCAAATACGCCGAGCGGCGTAACGCTTGAGCATGCTCGGAACATCGAGAATCAGCGCGATCCGACCGTCACCGGTGATGGTCGCACCCGACATGCCCGGGGTTCCCTGCAGCATTTTGCCCAAAGGCTTGATGACCACTTCTTCCTGGCCAACCAGTTGATCGACCACAAAGCCGATACGCTGGGTGCCCACGGAGAGAATCACCACATGGCCTTCGCGCTGCTCTTCATGCTTGGCCGATGCCACCAGCCAGCGCTTGAGGTAGAACAGTGGCAACGCCTTGTCGCGCACGATCACGACTTCCTGGCCGTCCACCACGTTGGTGCGGGACAGGTCGAGGTGGAAGATCTCGTTGACGTTGACCAGCGGGAAGGCGAAGGCCTGGTTACCCAGCATCACCATCAAGGTCGGCATGATCGCCAGGGTCAACGGCACCTTGATGACGATCTTGGAGCCTTGGCCCTTGGTCGAGTAAATGTTGATCGAGCCGTTGAGCTGGCTGATCTTGGTCTTCACCACGTCCATGCCGACGCCACGGCCGGACACGTCGGAAATCTCGGTCTTGGTGGAGAAACCCGGGGCGAAGATCAGGTTGTAGCACTCGGTGTCGGTCAGGCGATCGGCGGCGTCCTTGTCCATCACGCCACGCTTGACGGCGATATTGCGCAGAATGGTCGGGTCCATGCCCTTGCCGTCATCGGTGATCGACAGCAGGATATGGTCGCCTTCTTGCTCGGCTGCCAGGATGACCTTGCCGTTGCGCGACTTGCCCGACGCCTCGCGTTCTTCCGGGGTTTCCACGCCGTGGTCGACGGCGTTGCGCACCAAGTGGACCAGCGGGTCGGCCAGGGCCTCGACAAGGTTTTTGTCGAGGTCGGTTTCTTCACCCACCAGCTCCAGGTTGATCTCTTTCTTCAGCTGACGCGCCAGGTCACGAACCAGGCGTGGGAAGCGGCCGAAGACTTTCTTGATCGGCTGCATCCGCGTTTTCATCACGGCGGTCTGCAGGTCGGCGGTCACCACGTCGAGGTTCGACACGGCCTTTTGCATGGCTTCATCGCCGCTGCTCAAGCCCAGGCGCACCAAGCGGTTACGCACCAGTACCAGTTCGCCGACCATATTCATGATGTCGTCCAGGCGCGCGGTATCAACGCGCACGGTGGTTTCGGCTTCACTGGCAGGTTTCTCGGCCACCGGCGCGGCGGCAGCACGCGCCGGCGCCGGGGCGGCGGCTGGAGTCGGTGCGGGTTTGGCCGCCGGAGCGGGTGCCGGCGCCGCGGCTTTGGCGGCAACCGGTGCAGCGGTCGCCACCGCAGCGGCCGGCGCCACTTCACTGAACTTGCCCTTGCCGTGCAATTCGTCCAGCAGGGATTCGAACTCCTGATCGGAGATCAAGCCATCGCCAGCAGGTGCGGCACTGGCGGCAGGCGCTGCGGCGGTGGCGGCGACTGCCGGCAAGGCGTCGGCCACAAAGGTGCCCTTGCCGTGCAGTTGGTCGAGCAACGCTTCGAATTCATCGTCGGTGATATCGGTGCTGGCACTGCCAGTGGCGGCAGGCGCCTCAGGCGCAGCGACCGGTGCCACGGCGTCAGCCGCGAACTGGCCTTTGCCATGCAACTGGTCAAGCAGGGACTCGAACTCGGCGTCGGTAATGTCTTCGCTGGTCGGTGCGGCAACAGGCGCAGCGGGTGCTTCAGCCTCGGCCTTCACCGCACTGAGCGAGTTGAGCAGTTGTTCGAACTCGCTGTCCGTCACATCCGCTTCGGGCTCTGCCACCGGTTCCGGCGCAGCTTCAGCCACCGGCGCAGCCGATAAGTCGGCAGGCTCTGCGTAGCGCGCCAGGGCGGCTAGCAGCTCCGGCGTGGCCGCAGTGATCGGGGCACGTTCGCGGACTTCGCCGAACATGCCGTTGACCGCGTCCAGTGCTTCGAGAATCACGTCCATCAACTCCGAGTCAACGTGCCGCTCACCCTTGCGCAGGATGTCGAACACGTTCTCGGCGATGTGGCAGCACTCCACCAGCTCATGGAGCTGGAGGAAGCCGGCGCCCCCTTTTACAGTGTGAAAACCGCGAAAAATTGCATTGAGCAGGTTCGCATCATCCGGGCGGCTTTCCAGCTCGACCAGTTGTTCGGACAGTTGCTCTAAAATTTCGCCGGCCTCTACAAGGAAATCCTGAAGGATTTCTTCATCGGCGCCGAAGCTCATGTGGGTGCTCCTTAGAAGCCTAAACTGGATAACAGGTCATCTACGTCATCCTGACCTGACACAACGTCTTCACGTTTATCGGCATGAATCTGCGGACCTTCACCCTTGGCGAGATGTTTTTGTGGATCTTTTTCCGAGAGGATCGCTTCGCGGTCATGTTCAATGCCGGCAAAACGGTCAACCTGGCCTGCCATAAGCACCAATTTGAGCAAGTTGCTTTCCACTTCGGTGACCAACTGGGTCACACGCTTGATCACCTGACCGGTGAGGTCCTGGTAATCCTGGGCGAGCAGAATGTCGTTGAGGTTGCTGGAAACCGTGCGGTTTTCCTGCTCACTGCGTGACAAGAACCCTTCGACCCGGCGCGCCAGCTCACGAAACTCTTCAGCCCCCACTTCACGGCGCATGAAACGGCCCCAGTCAACGCTGAGGGCCTGGGCTTCAGTGGCCATGCCATTGACCAGAGGCGTGGCGTTTTCCACCAGGTCCATGGTGCGGTTGGCCGCCGCCTCAGTCAGCCTGACCACGTAGGACAGGCGTTCGGTGGCATCCGTGATCTGGGAGATTTCTTCGGCCTGGGGCATGTGCGGGTCAATCTGGAAATTGACGATTGCACTGTGCAGCTCGCGCGTGAGCTTGCCCACTTCCTGGTACAGGCCGCGGTCACGGGTCTGGTTGAGCTCATGGATTAACTGCACCGCGTCGCCGAACTGGCCTCTTTCAAGGCTTTCGACCAATTGGTGAGCATGCTTTTTCAGGGTCGACTCGAAGTCTCCCTGTGACGTTTCTTTATGCTCCATAGCTCCCCCGCGATGGCATTAGCCGTGGATGCGTTCGAAGATTTTTTCGATCTTCTCTTTCAAGGCCAATGCAGTGAATGGCTTGACCACGTAACCGTTAACCCCGGCTTGGGCGGCTTCGATGATCTGCTCACGCTTGGCTTCGGCGGTTACCATCAGCACAGGCAGGCTGCGCAGCTTTTCGTCAGCGCGCACGTGGCGCAGCAAGTCGATACCGGTCATGCCCGGCATGTTCCAGTCTGTTACCAGAAAGTCGATGCTCCCGCTGTTGAGGATCGGAATCGCCGTAATGCCGTCATCCGCCTCGACCGTGTTAGTGAACCCAAGGTCACGCAACAGGTTTTTTATGATCCGCCGCATCGTTGAGAAGTCATCAACGATGAGGATTTTCATGTTCTTGTCCAATTCGACCTCCAAGCAGTCTTAAACGCGCCCAGCACCTGGACGCGCCATTTCAATCAACAGGCATTACACAAAAAGGACTGCCGGGGGCACCACGGGTCGAAACCGCGAAGGCTGGTCGCCCTCGCGGTATCGTCTGCAGTGTCCCCACACTGCCTGTCAGCGCGCTCGCCACTCTCCCAAACGCCCCCGCAAGCGGGCTGCGCACTGGCTGTGCAACTGGCTGACCCGCGACTCGCTGACGCCCAGGACCTCACCGATTTCCTTGAGGTTCAGCTCTTCGTCGTAGTACAGCGCCAACACCAGTCGCTCACGCTCCGGCAAATTGGCAATCGCATCCGCCAACGCCCCCTGGAAACGCTCATCTTCCAGGTCACGCGATGGCTCCATATGAGCACTCGCGCCGTCCTCGTGCAGCCCTTCGTGCTCGCCGTCCTGCAAGAGGTCGTCGAAACTGAACAGGCGGCTGCCCAAGGTATCGTTCAAAATCCCGTAGTAATCGTCGAGACTCAATTGGAGTTCGGCCGCAACTTCGTGATCTTTAGCGTCGCGACCGGTTTTTGCTTCAATTGCGCGAATTGCGTCACTGACCATGCGTGTATTGCGATGTACCGAACGCGGCGCCCAGTCACCTTTACGCACTTCATCGAGCATCGCGCCACGGATACGGATACCCGCATACGTTTCGAAACTCGCGCCCTTGCTCGCGTCGTATTTGGTCGACACTTCGAGCAGGCCGATCATGCCCGCCTGGATCAGGTCTTCGACCTGGACGCTGGCGGGCAGGCGTGCCAGCAAGTGATAGGCGATGCGCTTGACCAGGGGCGCATAGCGCTCGATCAATTCACCCTGGCTGTCACGTGCCGATTTCTTGTAAAGGTTGTAGCCGCTGGCTGTCATAGCACCGGTCCTGCGCTCGTCTGATGCACCAATCGCTCGACGAAAAACTCCAGATGCCCCCGAGGGTTGGCGGGCAACGGCCAGGTATCGACCTTCTGGGCAATAGCCTTGAACGCCAATGCGCATTTGGAACGAGGGAACGCTTCGTAGACTGCACGCTGCTTTTGCACAGCCTTGCGCACACACTCGTCGTAGGGAACTGCGCCGACGTATTGTAAGGCGACATCGAGGAACCGATCCGTGACCTTGGTCAACTTGGCGAACAGGTTGCGTCCTTCCTGCGGGCTCTGGGCCATGTTGGCCAGCACGCGGAAGCGGTTCATGCCGTAGTCACGGTTAAGCAGTTTGATCAGGGCGTAGGCGTCGGTGATCGAGGTGGGTTCATCACAGACCACCAACAAGACTTCCTGCGCGGCGCGCACGAAGCTGACCACGGACTCGCCGATCCCGGCGGCGGTGTCGATCACCAGCACGTCGAGGTTGTCACCGATATCACTGAATGCCTGGATCAGGCCGGCATGCTGCGCCGGGCTCAGGTGCACCATGCTCTGGGTGCCGGAAGCCGCTGGCACGATGCGTATGCCACCGGGGCCCTGCAGCAGCACATCGCGCAGCTCACAGCGGCCTTCGATCACATCGGCAAGGGTGTGTTTGGGCGTCAGCCCCAGCAGAACGTCGACGTTCGCCAGCCCCAGGTCAGCATCCAGCAGCATGACGCGACGGCCAAGCTCTGCCAGGGCCAGGGACAAATTCACTGACACGTTAGTTTTCCCGACGCCACCTTTGCCGCCGGTCACCGCGATCACCTGTACGGGATGCATGCTGCCCATTTTATTTCTTTACCTTGTCTTGCTTAGACGCAGGCTACATGGCTTGGCCGCGTGAATCGCTTGCAGACCATCGATGTAGATACATTTCACGGTGTTCATCCTGACTCAACCCACCCGCTTTGCCGGGCTGTGGTAAAGGTCGGCGAACATATCGGCCATCGCTTCCTCGCTAGGCTCGTCTTGCATTTGCACACTGACTGCACGGCTGACCAACTGATGACGGCGCGGCAGATGCAGATCATCCGGGATCCGCGGGCCGTCGGTCAGGTAGGCGACCGGTAATTCATGACTGATAGCCAGGCTCAGCACCTCGCCCAGGCTCGCGGTTTCATCGAGCTTGGTAAGGATGCAACCGGCCAGGCCACAACGCTTGTAACTATGATAAGCAGCGGTAAGAACCTGTTTCTGGCTGGTGGTTGCAAGCACCAGGTAATTCTTTGACCGGATGCCACGCCCAGCCAGGCTTTCCAGTTGCATGCGCAACGCCGGATCGCTGGCTTGCAGGCCCGCAGTATCGATCAGCACCACGCGCTTGCGCAGCAGTGGGTCGAGGGCGTTGGCCAGGGACTGGCCCGGGTCGACATGGGTCACCGACACATTGAGGATCCGGCCCAGGGTCTTGAGTTGCTCCTGGGCACCGATACGATAACTGTCCATGCTCACCAGCGCGATATTCTGCGCGCCGTACTTGAGCACGTAGCGGGCCGCCAGCTTGGCCAGGGTGGTGGTCTTGCCCATGCCGGCAGGGCCGACCATGGCGATCACACCGCCCTCTTCCAACGGTTCGATTTCCGGGGTGGCAATCATCCGCGCCAGGTGGGCCAGCAACATGCGCCAGGCCTGGCGCGGCTCTTCGATTTCAGTGGTCAGGGCCAACAGGTCGCGGGACAACGGGCCGGACAGGCCGATGCGTTGCAGGCGACGCCACAGGTTGGCCTGTTGCGGCTTGCTGCCTTGCAGTTGCGTCCAGGCCAGCGAGCCGAGCTGCACTTCCAGCAGTTCGCGCAGGCCATTGAGTTCAAAACGCATCGAGTCGAACACACGCGGGTCGACAGCCGGCGCCGGAGCAGGCGCAGCAGGGCGCGGCGGCTCCTTGAACGTAGGTTCGACCAGCGGCTCGGCCGCGGTCAGCGGCAAGCCGGCGAACAATTGGCGATTGGTGGTGGCATCGCTGTCGCCACGCATGCTCAGTTCAGCCTGGGCCGAGACAATCCGCGACGCAGTCTTGCGCAGCTCGTCTTCGAGCTCCATGTTCGGCACGCGTGGCGCCAAGGCCGAAGGCGTGTAATCCAGGGCAGCCGTCAGCTCGACACCGCCGGCAATACGACGGTTACCAATAATCGCGGCGTCGGCGCCCAACTCATCACGAACCAGTTTCATGGCCTGACGCATATCGGCGGCGAAAAAACGCTTAACTTGCATAACCCACTACCCTCAGCCGTTGGGCCCTACTGTCGCGACGATAGTCACTTGCTTGTTGTCAGGAATTTCCTGATAAGCCAAAACGTGCAAATTCGGTACTGCCAGGCGTCCAAACCGCGACAACATCGCCCGGACTGGGCCGGCCACCAGCAGAATCACCGGTTGGCCCTGCATTTCCTGGCGCTGTGCAGCGTCGATCAACGAGCGCTGCAGCTTTTCAGCCATGCTTGGCTCCAGCAGGACGCCCTCTTCCTGGCCTTGTCCCGCCTTCTGAATACTATTGAGCAATATTTGTTCCAACCTTGGCTCCAAGGTGATAACAGGCAGCTCGGAGTCAATCCCTACAATGCTTTGGACGATTGCGCGCGACAATCCGACGCGCACCGCGGCCACCAGGGCGGCAGTATCTTGACTCTTGGCGGCGTTGTTGGCGATAGCCTCGGCAATGCTGCGAATGTCGCGTACCGGCACCTGCTCGGCCAGCAACGCCTGCAACACCTTGAGCAACTGCGACAGCGACAGCACGCCCGGCACCAGTTCTTCGGCGAGTTTTGGCGAGGCTTTGGCGAGCAAACCCATCAATTGCTGGACTTCCTCGTGCCCGATCAGCTCGTGGGAGTGCTTGTACAGAATCTGGTTGAGGTGGGTGGCGACCACGGTGCTGGCGTCCACCACGGTGTAGCCCAGCGACTGTGCCTGGCTGCGCTGGCTGATTTCGATCCACACCGCGTCCAGGCCAAAAGCCGGATCTTTGGCGGTAATGCCGTTGAGGCTACCGAACACCTGGCCGGGGTTGATCGCCAGCTCGCGGTCCGGGTAGATCTCGGCTTCGGCCAGGATCACGCCCATCAGGGTCAGGCGGTAGGCGCTCGGCGCCAGGTCGAGGTTGTCGCGGATATGCACGGTGGGCATCAGGAAGCCCAGGTCCTGGGACAGCTTCTTGCGTACGCCCTTGATCCGCGCGAGCAATTGGCCGCCCTGGTTACGGTCCACCAGCGGGATGAGGCGGTAGCCGACTTCCAGGCCGATCATGTCGATCGGGGTGACGTCATCCCAGCCAAGCTCTTTGGTTTCCTGGGCGCGAGCCGGGGATGGCAGCAGTTCCTGCTGGCGCGCAATCTCTTGCTGGGCCTGGACCTTGACCGCATTCTGCTTTTTCCAGAACAGGTACGCACCGCCGCCCGCCATGGCCGCCATGCTCAGGAACGACACATGGGGCATGCCCGGCACGATCCCCATGATGGCCATGATGCCCGCCGCCACGGCCAGGGCCTTGGGCGAGGCAAACATCTGCCGGCTGATCTGCTTGCCCATGTCTTCGGAGCCCGAAGCACGGGTCACCATGATCGCCGCTGCTGTAGATAACAACAGTGATGGCAATTGCGCCACTAAACCGTCACCAATGGTCAGCAACGCATAGACCTTGCCGGCATCGCCGAAGGTCATGCCGTGCTGGAAGATACCCACCGCCATGCCGCCGATGAGGTTGATGAACAGGATCAGCAGGCCGGCGATGGCGTCACCGCGCACGAATTTACTGGCACCGTCCATGGAGCCATAGAACTCGGCCTCCTGGGCCACTTCCAGGCGGCGCGACTTGGCTTGGTTCTGGTCGATCAGGCCGGCGTTGAGGTCGGCGTCGATGGCCATCTGTTTACCGGGCATGGCGTCGAGGGTAAACCGCGCGCTCACCTCGGAGATCCGCCCGGCGCCCTTGGTGACCACCACGAAGTTGATGATCATCAAGATCGCGAACACCACGATACCGACCACGTAGTTACCGCCGATCACCACCTCACCGAAGGCCTGGATCACCTTACCGGCAGCGGCGTGGCCGTCCTGGCCATGGAGCATGACCACTCGGGTCGAGGCCACGTTGAGCGCCAGGCGCAGCAAGGTCGCCACCAGCAGAATCGTCGGGAATACGGCGAAATCCAGCGGCCGCAAGGCGTACACGCAGACCAGCAACACCACGACGGACAAGGCAATGTTGAAGGTAAAGAACACGTCCAGCAGGAACGGCGGCATTGGCAACATCATCATTGCCAGCATCACCAGCAACAACAACGGCACACCCAGATTGCCCCGCGAGAGGTCAGTCAGGGTGCCACGGGCCGTGCTGAGCATTTGAGAACGTTCCACCAGTATTCCTCGTGTCCTTTGAAGCAAAGTTTTGACGCAGGGAAGCGTCTTGGAGGCGGGGTTGCAAGAAGCCTTCCAACTTTTGTATTCCAGCTCGAATGCCTTTATTCATTGGGATGGCGGCTGATAGGCGGGCGAAGCGGTCGAGTGCAAACCGATTCGAATGTGGGAGCTGGCTTGCCTGCGATGACTGACGCATGGCTAGCCCTTCAGATGATTGACACATTGCAAGCGCAGGCAAGCCAGCTCCCACAGTTGAGTGGGTGTACATCCACTGCCGCCAAGGGAATTTTTCAAACGGTTTTGAGGTTGCCCCAAGGAACCCCGTTCCCAAGTTTCCGTAATCCACCACACACCCAGCGGACGGGCGGCGCGGCGTTAAGTTGTTCTCCCTAATCGACCGCATCCGCACCAAAGACCTGCGGGGCCACCTCACTGAAACCCCTAGCTTTCGCTCACGAACAGACCTGCGACGTTGCCATTGATCTAGAAGGATCGCACCGACGCTGTAGCACGGGTACGATCCAATGACAAAATGCTCTTGTCCAAGCTAGGTGATGGAAATCAGCTCCACTTCAAACCAGAGAGTGGCATTGGGTGGGATTCCCCCACCGGCCCCACGGGCGTCATACCCGAGGTCTGGCGGGATGGTCAATTGGCGACGCCCTCCGACGCTCATTCCAACTATCCCCTCATCCAAACCGCGAATCACCTGCCCCCTCCCCAATGTAAAGGTGGTTCTACTCGAGTCAAATATGTGGCCGCTCGCATTCGTTAACCTACCGGTGTATTGACTGCCCACACTTTGCCCTTGACTCACTGTCGGTCCACTGCCCACCACTATGTCTTCGTATTGCAGGCCGCTGGAAGTCTTAACATTCGTCATATTCCGCTCCTTTAACCTGAAGGGTTGAAATAAGAAACATCAGCGCACGATGGATCACCGCGAGGCGAGAGCCGATAACGACCCGATCAGGCATAAACCATCCGTACCTTCTCAGCCCGTGGTCCTTTGGGGGCCTGAATAACGTCGAACTCTACTGTTTGATTTGCTTCGAGTGACTTGAAACGGGCAGCCAGGATCGCCGAGCAGTGAAATGCTAAAAAGCCAGCCACGCAAAGCGATCACGGGACGCTAAATTGGCTTAACGTTTACAGCTTTCAGGAGTGTGGGGTTTTCTGGTTCACACGTACTGACGTCGTAGCTCACTTTTTGGCCCGCAGTAACGCTCTCACCTCGTAAGTCGGTTACATGTACGAAAACTTCACGACTTCCGTCACTCGGCGTGATGAATCCGAACCCTTTATCTACGCTGAAAAATTTAATCGTTCCCGTTGCCATGAGCGTTCTCCCGATTATGTTTAAACGCCGCACTGAGTGTGCGGCATTAGGTTTCGGACAATCCCAGTAGCACTGCGGGAACGACTGTCGACGTTTCGGCCGACCCAGAATTCGATGGCGCCGCGCGAACAGCGACAACACTTCATAAGGGTTATCTACAACGGTTTCACGTCAGCCGCCTGCAGCCCTTTTGGGCCCTGGGTTACGCCAAACTGCACTTTTTGCCCTTCTTCAAGGGTCTTGAACCCTTCAGCGACGATGGCCGAAAAGTGGACAAACACGTCCGCGCTTTTGTCATCCGGAGCAATAAACCCAAAGCCCTTCTCCGCGTTAAACCACTTCACAGTACCTGTTGCCATTACCTTTCTCCTGACGTCCAGCTGGATGCCCTCTACGGACATCGCTAGATGAGCTTGATATGAAACGCAAAAACGCCCTTGGGTCGATGAATCCTCGCGAACTGCACGCGCAGGCCTTTCTTCAGCCAGACCCCAGCCGAGCTGTCGAGGTCCACACGCACAGGCTCGTCCTCGCCATCCAGTGCAATCAAGCCTTCCCCGGTTTTTCGGCTGTAGGATTTGATCGTGCCTGTCACCGCTTCCATCACCACTCCTTCTGCATCTCGTAACAACGTGTACGCAGTGTGTGATGCCATGGAACCGCAAGAGCGCGACGCTGGCTACTGTCAAAGTTGACAGCTTGCGCACGGCTTACGACGAACGGCAGGCCGCCCACTCAGGCGCTGGAGTACGAGCGAAGGTGGTTGAGGATGACGCAGGGAAGCGACCTGGTTTTTATCGGCGGCAAGCCGGCGTCAACAGGGGCGCAAGGCAAGCATCAGGAATCGCGACGCAAATCCGGCGGAATTGGCAGATCCTTCAGCGGATCAGGCCGCTTGCCCTTGCCCGCGCGGTATTGGCGAATCTGATAGACGTACGCCAACACCTGGGCCACGGCCAGGTACAACCCGGCGGGGATTTCCTGGTCGAGGTCGGTGGAGTAGAAAATCGACCGCGCCAACTCCGGCGACTCCAGCAGCAGGATGTCATTGGCCACCGCGATTTCGCGGATCTTCAACGCGGTAAAGTCGCTGCCCTTGGCCAGCAACATCGGCGCGCCGCCCTTCTCCGGGTCGTATTTGAGGGCGACGGCATAGTGGGTCGGGTTGGTGATGACCACGTCGGCGTCGGGCACCGAGGCCATCATCTTGCGCTGGGACATTTCCCGCTGCAGTTGGCGAATACGCTGCTTGACCTCGGGGCGACCCTCTTGGTCCTTGTGCTCGTCGCGCACCTCCTGCTTGGTCATCAGCAGTTTCTTGTGGCTTTCCCACAGTTGGATCGGCGCGTCCACCGCGGCAATGATGATCAGCCCGGCCGCCATCCACAGCGCGCTCCAGCCCACCACCTGCACGCTGTGGATGATCGCCGACTCGAGCGGTTCATGGGCGATGCGCAGCAGGTCGTCGATGTCGGACGACAACACCATCAGCGCCACGAACAGAATCAGGATGAATTTCGCCAACGCCTTGAGCAGTTCCACCAAGGCCTTGGCAGAAAACATGCGCTTGAGCCCGGCGCCAGGGTTCATGCGGCTGAACTTGGGGGCCATGCTACCGGCAGCGAACAGCCACCCACCCAGGGCAACCGGGCCGATCAACGCGGCCAGCAGCAAAGTGATCAGGATCGGCTGCACCGCCAGGATCGCGATCTTGCCTGAGTGCAACAGGTACTGGCCCATGGCGTCGGGGTTGAGCAACACGTCGCGGGGCAAGGCGAAGTTGTGCTTCATCAATTCCATCAAGTCCAACGCCAGGCCGCCGCCGTAGATCAGCAAGGCACCGGCACCCGCCATCATGGTGGCGACGGTATTGAGCTCTTTGGAGCGCGCAATTTCGCCCTTTTCCCTGGAGTCCTTTTTGCGTTTCTCCGTGGGGTCTTCTGTCTTGTCCTGACCACTCTCGCTCTCGGCCATGGCTCAGCGCGCCCGTGCCAGATCACGTAAGAACTGCAGGGCGTCGGTCGCCAGCGGTTGATACTGATTGAGAATGTCGGCCAGGCCGATCCAGAAAATCCCCATGCCCAACACCAGGGTCAACGGGAAACCAATCGAGAAAATGTTCAGCTGCGGCGCCGCACGGGTCATCACCCCAAACGCGATGTTGACCACCAGCAACGCCGTGATCGCCGGCAATACCAGCAACAGGGAGGCGCCCAACACCCAACCGAGACGCCCAACGACCTCCCAGAAGTGATTGACCACCAGCCCCGACCCTACCGGCAAGGTGGTAAAGCTTTCGGTCATCACTTCAAAGGCCACCAGATGGCCGTTCATGGCCAGGAACAGCAGGGTCACCAGCATGGTCAGGAATTGCCCGATCACTGCCGCCGACACGCCGTTGGTGGGGTCGACCATGGATGCGAAGCCCATGCCCATCTGGATCGAGATGATTTGCCCGGCGATCACAAACGCCTGGAAAAACAACGTGAGGGAAAACCCCATCAACGCGCCGATCAGGATCTGCTCGGCAATCAGCAGCAATGCGCTGAGATCAATGGCGTTGACCGGCGGCATCGGCGGCAACCCCGGCACGATCACCACCGTAATCGCCACCGCGAAGTACAAGCGTACGCGCCGTGGTACGAGGGTGGTGCCGAACACCGGCATGGCCATCAACATCGCCGTCACGCGAAACAGCGGCAGGATGAAGGATGCCACCCAGGTGCTGATCTGGGTGTCGGTCAATGCCAGCAAGGACTGCATCAGGTCAGCCGATCAACTGCGGAATACTGCCGTACAACTGCAGGATGTATTCCATGAAGGTCTGCACCAGCCACGGGCCGGCCACGATCAGGGTGACCAGCATCACCAACAGGCGTGGCAGGAAGCTCAAGGTTTGTTCGTTGATCTGCGTCGCAGCCTGGAACATCGCCACCAGCAGGCCCACCAACAGGCTCGGCACTACCAGCACGGCGACCATCACGGTGGTCAGCCACAGCGCTTCACGAAACAGGTCGACAGCAACTTCTGGCGTCATCGCGCTATACCCCGCCGAAACTGCCGGCCAGGGTGCCGATAATCAGCGCCCAGCCGTCCACCAGCACAAACAGCATGATCTTGAACGGCAACGAGATGATCAGCGGCGACAGCATCATCATACCCATGGCCATCAGCACGCTCGCCACCACCAGGTCGATGATCAGGAACGGAATGAAGATCATGAAGCCGATCTGGAACGCGGTCTTCAACTCCGACGTGACGAACGCCGGCACCAGGATGGTCAGGGGCGCCTGGTCCGGGGTGGCGATGTCGGTCCGCTTGGACAGGCGCATGAACAGCTCAAGGTCGCTGGAGCGAGTCTGCGACAGCATGAAATCCTTGATCGGGCCTTGGGCCTTGTCGATCGCGTCCTGGGCCGTCATTTTCTCTGCCAGGTAGGGTTGCAGGGCTTGCTGGTTAACCTTGTCGAATACGGGCGCCATGATGAACAGCGTCAAGAACAACGCCATGCCGGTCAGGATCTGGTTCGACGGGGTCTGCTGCAGCCCCAGGGCCTGGCGCAGGATCGAGAACACGATGATGATCCGCGTGAAGCTGGTCATCAGCATCACGAACGCCGGGATAAAACTCAGCGCGGTCATGATCAGCAGGATCTGCAGGCTGACCGAATACTCCTGTGCGCCCGCCGCGTTGGTGCCCAGCGTAATGGCCGGGATCGACAGCGGGTCGGCGCCGAACGCCAGTGGCGCCGCCAGCAACAGCATGAGCGTCAATAAAACGCGCATTACTTCTTATCCTTCTGATCCTTGCCCAGCAACTCCATCAGACGCTGGGCGAATTCTGGCGTGGCGGACTGGCTCTGGTCCACGTTCACCGGGGTCTTGAGCACATGCAGCGGGGTGATGCGCCCTGGAGTAATGCCCAACAGAATCTGTTCCTCACCCACTTGCACCAGCACCAGCCGATCACGCGGACCGAGGGCACGGGAACCGATCATCTCGATCACCTGGCCGTTGCCCGGGCCGACGCGCTGCACGCGGCGCATCAGCCAGGCCAACACAAAAATAAGGCCCACCACCAGCAACAGGCCGAGCACCAGCTGGGTCAATTGCCCACCGATGCCGCTGCTCACCACCGGTGCTGCTGCGGCAGTCGCCTGCGCGACCGGCTCAGCCGCGAGGGCGCTCAATGGCAGCGCCAGAAACAGTCCCGCCATCGAATACTTCATGTCAGCGCAACTTCTTGATGCGTTCGCTCGGGCTGATCACGTCCGTCAGGCGGATGCCGAACTTCTCGTTGACCACGACCACTTCGCCGTGGGCGATCAAGGTGCCGTTGACCAGCACGTCCAGCGGCTCACCAGCCAGGCGGTCGAGTTCGATCACCGAGCCCTGGTTGAGTTGCAGCAGGTTGCGGATGTTGATCTCGGTGCTGCCCACTTCCATGGAAATCGACACCGGGATGTCGAGGATCACGTCCAGGTTCGGGCCGTCGAGCGTCACCGGGTCGTTGTTTTTCGGCACGCTGCCGAATTCTTCCATGGGCAGGCGGTTGCCAGCCGGTGCGGTGGCCGCGTCAGCCGCCAGCAGCGCATCGATATCGTCCTGGCCAACATCGCCGGTTTCTTCCAGGGCAGCAGCCCATTCGTCAGCCAGGGCCTGGTCTTCGGCGGAAGTGTTTTCGTGTTCGGTAGCCATTACATGTCCTCGGCGGAGCAAACATTCATAAATAGGGTATGCATCATCGGGTTGAGTCAGCGACGGTTGATCGGTTCAACCACTTGCAACGCCAGGTTGCCCTTGTGGGAACCGAGCTTGACCTTGAACGACGGCACGCCGTTGGCGCGCATGATCATTTCTTCCGGCAATTCGACGGGGATGATGTCCCCCGGCTGCATGTGCAAAATGTCGCGCAAACGCAACTGGCGACGGGCCACGGTGGCGCTCAGCGGTACGTCGACGTCCAGCAGGTCTTCGCGCAGGGCCTTGACCCAGCGTTCGTCCTGGTCGTCCAGGTCGGACTGGAAGCCGGCGTCGAGCATCTCGCGCACCGGCTCGATCATCGAGTACGGCATGGTCACGTGCAGGTCGCCGCCACCGCCATCGAGTTCGATGTGGAAGGTCGACACCACAATGGCCTCGCTGGGGCCGACGATGTTGGCCATGGCCGGGTTCACTTCCGAGTTGATGTACTCGAAATTGACCTCCATGATCGCTTGCCAGGCTTCCTTCAAGTCGATGAAGGCCTGCTCCAGCACCATGCGCACCACCCGCAGCTCGGTAGGGGTGAACTCACGGCCTTCGATCTTGGCGTGGCGGCCGTCGCCGCCGAAGAAGTTGTCCACCAGCTTGAACACCAGCTTGGCATCAAGAATGAACAATGCGGTGCCGCGCAGCGGCTTGATCTTGACCAGGTTGAGGCTGGTCGGCACGTACAGCGAGTGCACGTACTCGCCAAACTTCATCACCTGCACGCCACCCACGGCCACGTCCGCCGAGCGGCGCAGCATGTTGAACATACTGATCCGGGTATAGCGGGCGAAACGCTCGTTGATCATCTCCAGGGTCGGCATGCGTCCACGGACGATGCGATCCTGGCTGGTGAGGTCATAACTTTTGACGCTGCCGGGCTCGGCAGCCATTTCGGTCTGTACCAGACCATCGTCCACGCCATGCAGCAGCGCGTCGATTTCATCCTGGGACAGCAGGTCTTGCACGGCCATGTCGTGATCCTACTGCAATACGAAGTTAGTGAAGAGCGCCTGCTCGACCACGACTTTGCCGAGTTCCTTCTGGGCCACTTCCTGCACGCTGGCAGTGACCTTCTGGCGCAGCATTTCCTGGCCCACAGGGGTGGCAAGTGTGTCGAAGCTCTGGCTGGAGAACAGCATCACCAGGTTGTTGCGGATCACTGGCATATGCACCTTGAGGGCGTCCAGGTCCGACTGGTTGCGCGCCAGCAAGGTGATGCTCACCTGCAGGTAACGCTGACGACCGTTCTGACTGAAGTTGGCGACAAAGGCCGGAAGCATCGGCTCGAAGATTGCCGGTTGCTTGACGTTACTGGCGGTTTCGGCGGCGGGTGCCGGTTTGCTAGCGCTGCTGTGCATGATGTACCAGGTGCCACCTATCGAGGCGCCGATGGCCAGGAGCAAGCCCAGGACTATCAACAGGATAAGCTTGAGCTTACCTTTGCCTGCGGGTGCTTTTGCTGCGTCGTCGCTCTTCGCCATGCCAATAATCCGTCACTATTCGGGGATTCATAGATCTACGGAAAGGCAAGAGCAAGTGTTATGCCAGAGTTGTCTGGCAACCGGGGAAGATGGGGCACCATCAATCATTTGTGGGAGCTGACTCACCGCCATCGCAGGCAAGCCAGCTCCCACACTGAGCGTGTTTTGACAGGGATCAGGCGTAGTAGTCGACCGCGCTGGAGCCGATCACGGTCGACGTCACCGGCGTCACGGCTTCAGCCACATCAGCGTGGTTGCCGCTGTCGCCATTATCACCGCCGCGCCCCCCGCTGCTGCTCACGCCACGAGTCTGGGCCTGCTGTTGCTGTTGTTCCTGGCCACGGGATTGGTCGGATACGTTGACGTCCACCTGGCCCATCCCCTGCTGGGCGAACATCTCCCGCAAGCGGCCCGACTGGCTTTCCAGCGCTTCACGCACCACCGGGTGGGCGCTCATGAAGTTGACCTGGGCCTGCTGGTCGGCAGTCATGTTGACCTTGATATCCAGGCGACCGAGCTCAGCCGGCTGCAACTGGATCTCCGCCGACTTGAGGTTGGCACTGGACAGGTACATCACACGGTTGACGATTTCGTCGGTCCAGCCGCTCTGGTGCATGGCCAGCGGCGCATTGGCCACGGGCGGCAAGGCGTTGGCGGTTTTCGGCGTAGCGGCCTGGGTCAATGCGGCCAGGCGATTGGCGAAGTCATCCACACGGGTATCGCTGCTGGCGTTCTTCAGGTCCTTGAGACCGTCCTCGATCAGCCCGCTGAATGCCTTGTCGCCGCCCTGGTCGGTGCTGTCCTTGGTGGCTTGCTGGTCGACCATATTGGCCAGGCCGGCGGCAAAATTCTGCGCGGCGGTCGGCTGATCCTGAGTCGGCGCCGGCGCGGTTTTCGCCGGAGCCTGACTGCTGGCCGACACATGCCCGCCCTGCTCCATCGCCAGTCGCACGGCCGGCATGGCGTCGAGGGGATCGGCTTCCGGGTCGAAGGCCGGCTTGGCCTCCTCGGTCGCGGCGACCGGCGCTGCAGCCACCGGCTGGGCTTTCTCATCCTTGGCGGTGGTGACGGGCGCCGGGGTCTCGACCGGCACCGGCACAGCCACCGGGGTGACGGCGGCAATCAATGCCGGGTCGACCACCGGGTCAGCGGGAGGCTGCTGCACCAGCGTCGGATCGGTAGGTGCGTCGTCATCCTTGCTGGCACTGTCGTCGGTACTGGCCGGCGGCTTGGCAGGCAAGGTATTGCCGCTATCGGCAACCGCTGGCGTGCTGGCGGCAGGCTTGTCGTTGCCTGATGCCGGCTTGGCGCTGGCGTCGGACGACTTGCCCGCGGTGGGTTTGGACGCGTTGTCGTCGGCCTTCGCCGTGGGTTTGGAGGCCTGGTTGGCAAACACTTGAGCGAAGCCAGGGCCCTTGTCCCGTGGGTCCGCAGCCACAGCCGGTGAGTTGGCGGCGGGCGCTTGAGGCTTGGCCGCGGGGGCAGCCTGAAGGAGCGAATTCGGGGCGACTGGCATAGGTAAAGGTCTCCACTGCATGGGGATCGGGGATGCAGTATCTGGAGGTAGAGCAAGAGTCGGGCCAGGTTTTGTGTGTATATCCATTATTTGGGCAACCATAGGTAGCCGTTACCGAAGAAACGGATATGTACACAATCAAACCTGAAACCGCTGCCGCTCCGACTCATACAACGGCTTCACCAACGCAAACTCCCGATCAATCTGATCGACCAGCTCCCCCAGATCCCCAACCGCAGACTCAACCGACTCAACCTCCAACCGCTGACACAACTGCGCCAACCGCACCGCCCCCAAGTTCCCACTGCTCCCCTTGAAGCTGTGCGCAATCCTTCCCAACGCCTTCGCATCATCCCTGGCCTTGCGCAGCGCTTCGACGCGCTTTTGGGAATCATCGAGAAAGGTATCGAGCAACTTGGGATATTCGCCTTCCATGACTTCCTGCAAACCCGACAGCACCTGCGGGTCCAGATGTAGATCAACCACTTGCTCGCTCCTTGATCAAGAATCGGCGGATTATGCCAGAGCGCCCCAGGAAAACTCCACGCAGACACTGCGCCCTCCATCGGACCAGCGTACATCGCTGCTCAACTGACGCACCAGGCTCAAGCCCCGGCCAGACAGGCGGTCGATACCCAGGGGCCGCGCCAGCACCTGCTCCACATCGAACCCCGGGCCACTGTCTTCGACGCGCAGGGTCAGCTTGCCGCCTGCCTCGGTCGGTACGACCTGCACATGCACGCGTATGTAGCCGCTATTGAGCTGCGCCAGGCGGTCATTACGCTGGCGGTAATACTCGGCGAACCCTCGTGCATCGCATTTGAGCCGTGAATCCAGGCCCAGCACGCCATGCTCCAGGGCATTGGAATACAACTCGGCCATCACGCTGTAGAGCGCCCCGCTCTGCTCCCGCAGGCCGTGGATCTCCAGCAATAGCTGCAGCAGGTACGGCAAAGGGTTGTAACGCTTTAGGGTCTCCGCACGGAATTCGAAACTCACCGACCAATCCAGCGGGCACGACTGCCCGCTGTCGGCATACAACGGCCCGGTGGCACGCAGTTGCTGGCCGGTGTGCAGGGTGATTTCCACCATGCTCACGTCATCCCGCGCCTCGCCTCGAAAGGCCGCCAGGGCCCGTTCAATGTCTTCAAACAAACGGTCAGGCTCGCGGTTGTCGGCGAACACCTGCTGCAAGCGTTCGGCGCCGAACAACTGGTCATTGGCATCGGCGGTATCCAACACCCCATCGGACAGCAGGAACACCCGATCGCCCAACGCCATGGGCCAGACTTCGGTGCGATCATCAAAGGCTTCGGCCGACAGCACCCCCAACGGCAAATGCCGTGACGCCAGCGGCGTGCGCTTGCCGGTGGCGACTTCATGCACATAACCATCGGGCATGCCGCCGTTCCACACCTCCACCACCCGCCGCTGCGTGCTCAGGCACAGCAAGGTGGCGCAGCAGAACATGTCCACCGGCAGGATGCGCTTGAGCTTGGCGTTCATCTCCCGCAGGGTCTGTGCCAGGCCGTAACCCTTGGCGGTCATGCCGTAGAACACTTCCGCCAGGGGCATGGCCCCCACCGCTGCCGGCAAGCCATGACCGGTGAAGTCTCCGAGCAGCACGTGCATATCGCCAGAGGGGGTGTAGGCCGCCAGCAACAGGTCGCCATTGAACAGCGCATAGGGCGATTGCAGGTAGCGGATATTCGGCGCGGCATTGATGCAACCGGAATGCGCGACCTTATCGAACACCGCCTTGGCCACCCGCTGCTCATGCAGGAGATAGCCGTGATGCTTGGCGATCAGGTCGCGCTGCTGCAAGACCGTGGCCTGCAACCGACGCAGGCGATCCATGGCATTGATCTTGGCGGCCAGGATCAGCTGGTTATAGGGCTTGGGTAAAAAGTCATCGCCGCCAGCATCCAGGCACTGGGCAAGCGCTTCGCTCTCGCGCAGCGACGTGAGGAAGATCAGCGGCACCAATTCTTCACCCGCCAATTGCTTGATCCGGCGCGCCGCCTCAAAGCCGTCCATCACCGGCATCAGCGCGTCCATCAACACCAGCTGCGGACGCTCGCGGGTAAACACCTCCACCGCCTCAGCGCCGTTGGTGGCGGTGAGTACCTGATGGCCCTGGCGCCGCACGATGGTCGACAGCAACAGCAGATCGGCGGCACTGTCTTCGGCGATCAGGATCGTCAGCGGTTCAAGAACCGGGGCCAGGACGCTCAACTGATGTCGAACAGTTTGTCGAAGTTGGAGATGGCGAGGATCTTGCGCACATCGGAGTTGCTGTTGACTACGCTGACTTGCGACTCGTCGCCACCGGCGTGATCACGCAGCAGCAGGAGCATGCCCAGGGCCGAACTGTCCATGTAGGTGGTTTCCTTCAAGTCGACGACGTACAACTCAGGCACTTTATAGTAACGCTCGTAGGCATCGCGAAACGCTTGGTGGCTGCCGAAATCGAACCGGCCTCTTATGGCGATCGTCAATTTGGTCCCATCCAGGGATACTTCTGACTCGACTGACATGCGACTGCTTCCTTGTCATTGGCAATGACACAAGGTTTAGCAGGCGAACCGGTTCTGAGCAACAACTCAGATCAATTGAAGGAGCGGGTTAGAACTGGGATTGGCGCGGAAGACGCTGGGACAGTTCGTCGAGCAGCTTCTGCTCACGCTTGTCTTCAAGCGCCCGGGCTTCGTCGATGTAGCGCTGCACCAGCTTGCGCAGGCCTTCGACTCGAGCAAATGCCGCTTGCCAGCTCTCGCGCGCTTTATCGAGGTTGTTCTGGTGCCACGCCAGGCTTTGGCGTTGCTGGCCAACGGCAGTTTCCAGTTGGTTGAGGAAGCCCTGGTAGCCCATCAGCCATTGGCCGGAAACGCCCTTGCTGCCGCGTTCGATCCACTGCTGTTGATACTCGCCACGAAAACGCTCCAGGTCGCCCATTTTGCTTTCCGCCAAACGGACTTGCCCCTGGAAATAACCCAGGCGCTGGACGGCGGTTTTCTCGGCCTTTTCGGCCATGTCCACCACCGGAGCCAGGCGCGCTGCGCGGCTGTTGGCCATGGCTTAGCCGCCCGGTGCGGGGGCGAAGATCGACTGCAGGTGCGCTTCGCTTTCGCCCATGCTGATCTTGTCGTTGAGCCCCTGGCGCAGGTAGGTCACCAACTGCGGCTGCAGGGCGATGGCCAAGTCGGTGTCGCGATCACCGCCCGCCACGTAGGCGCCGACGCTGATCAGATCGCGGCTCTGTTGGTAGCGCGACCACAATTGCTTGAATTGTTGCGCGCGAACCATGTGTTCAGGCGTGACCACCGCCGGCATCACCCGGCTGATGGACGCTTCGATGTCGATAGCCGGGTAGTGCCCTTCCTCGGCCAAACGCCGCGACAGCACGATGTGACCATCGAGCACACCCCGTGCCGAGTCGGCAATGGGGTCCTGCTGGTCATCGCCTTCGGACAGTACGGTGTAGAACGCGGTGATCGAACCCCCGCCCGCCTCGGCATTACCGGCACGCTCCACCAGTTTGGGCAACTTGGCGAACACCGACGGTGGGTAACCCTTGGTAGCCGGCGGCTCGCCAATGGCCAGCGCGATTTCCCGCTGGGCCTGGGCGAAACGCGTGAGCGAGTCCATCAGCAACAGGACGTTCTTGCCCTTGTCGCGGAAATATTCAGCGATACGCGTGCAGTACATGGCGGCACGCAAACGCATCAGCGGCGCATCGTCCGCTGGGGAGGCGACCACCACTGAGCGCTTGAGGCCTTCTTCACCCAGGCTGTGCTCGATGAATTCCTTCACCTCGCGACCCCGTTCGCCAATCAGCCCCACCACGATGATGTCAGCCTCGGTGAAGCGGGTCATCATGCCCAGCAACACCGACTTACCCACGCCGGTACCGGCAAACAGGCCCAGACGCTGACCGCGGCCGACCGTCAATAATCCGTTGATACTGCGGATACCGACGTCCAGCGGCACGCTGATCGGGTTACGGTTGAGCGGGTTGATGGTGGGGCCGTCCATTGGCACCCAGTCCTCAGCCTTCATGCCGCCCTTGCCATCCAGCGCGCGACCGGCGCCGTCCAGCACGCGGCCAAGCATGCCCATGCCCATCGGCAGGCGGCCGGTGTCGGCCAATGGCACCACGCGGGCGCCGGGGGCGATGCCCGCCAGGCTGCCCACGGGCATCAAGAAAATCTTGCTGCCGGAAAAGCCCATCACTTCGGCTTCGACCTGCACCGGGTGGTAGCTGTCGTCGTTGATCACCATGCAGCGACTGCCCATGGCGGCGCGCAGGCCTTCGGCTTCGAGGGTGAGGCCGACCATGCGCAACAGGCGCCCTTCGAGGATCGGTTGGCCAGGTAATTCGGTGGCCTCGGTATAACCGCTCAAGCGCTTGGCGAAGCTGGTGCGATCAAGGCGCATCGGGGGCGTCCAGGTCCACGCTCAGGTCGGGCTCTGCCGGGTGCAGGGCCTGTTCGTGAAGTTGATCAAAGAGCTTGGCCATGATCTGGCTGATGCGGGTCTCCACCGTGGCATCGATGCGGCTGTGTTCGGTTTCGACGCGGCAACCACCGGGCTGCAGCGAGGCATCCTCGACGATACGCCAGGTTTCTTCATGCCGCTCGCGCAAGGCCTTGACCTGTTCGAAGTCCTGGGGGTTGATGTACAGCCGCACATTGCCGACGCCCAGGGGCAGTAACTTGAGGGCTTCGCGCATCACGCTTTCGATGTGGCTGGAGTCCAGCGTCAGCTCGCGCTGGATCACCTGGCGAGTGATGTGCTGCACCAGGTCGACCATGGCTTTTTCGATCTGCGAGTCCTGCTCGGCGATCGGGTCGAACAACCCCCCCATCAAGCGTTCCAGGCTGGCGAGCTTGAGGCTAAGTGCCTCCTCGGCTTCCTGGCGCACCTTGAGGGTGGTGCTGCGAAAACCGTCTTTTTCGCCAGCAGCAAAACCTTCGTTGTAGGCCTCCTGGCGGATGGTTTCCAGCTCTTCAAGGGTCAGTGGCTGGACTTCGTCCAGCGGCACTTCTTCCATTTCTGCTGGCGGCTCTTCAACCGGCTCGGGCTCAGGCTCGGGCACATGCGGATCGAAGCTGGGCAACGACCAGATGTCGAACCCACCGACGTCCCGTGCGCGAATCAGATCGCTGGGCGCCTCATCTTTGTTCGACATGAGAGGCGCCTTAGATCATTTCTTCGCCGCCCTTCCCGCCGAGAACGATTTCTCCGGCTTCGGCCATACGGCGGGCAATGGTGAGGATTTCTTTCTGCGCGGTTTCCACGTCGCTGACACGTACCGGACCTTTGGCTTCCAGGTCGTCGCGCAACAGTTCCGAGGCACGCTTGGACATGTTCTTGAAGATCTTCTCTTTGACGTTTTCGTCCGAGCCCTTGAGGGCCAGTACCAGCACGTCGGAGGACACTTCGCGCAGCAACGCCTGGATGCCACGGTCGTCGACGTCGGACAGGTTGTTGAACACGAACATGAGGTCTTCGATCTGGCCGGACAGGGTGTCGTCGATCTCGCGGATCGAATCCATCAACTGGCCTTCGACCGAGCTGTCGAGGAAGTTCATGATATCGGCCGCGCGCTTGATACCACCCAGGGTGGTACGCGAGGCATTCGAGTTGCCGGAGAACTGCTTCTCCAGAATCGTGTTGAGTTCTTTCAAGGCCGCCGGCTGCACAGTGTTCAGCGACGACACGCGCAGGATGATGTCCAGGCGCACTTTATGGTCGAAATGGCCGAGTACTTCACCGGCCTGGTCCGGGTCGAGGTAGGCCACTACGATCGCCTGGATCTGCGGGTGCTCATAGCGGATCACGTCAGCGACGGCGCGGGGCTCCATCCATTTAAGGCTGTCGAGGCCGCTGGTGTTGCCACCGAGCAGGATGCGGTCGATCAGGCCGTTGGCCTTGTCTTCGCCCAGGGCCGAGGTGAGCATCTTGCGGATGTAGCTGTCGGAGCCGACGCCCAGGCTGGTCTGGTCGCCGACGATCTCGACGAATTCGCTCATCACCTGTTCGACTTGCTCGCGGTGCACATTGCGCATCTGCGCCATGGCCACGCCCACGCGTTGAACCTCCTTGGGGCCCATGTGGCGCAGCACTTGGGCGGCGTCGGTTTCACCGAGGGACAGCAGCAGGACTGCGGCTTTGTCGACCTTGGTGAGCTTGGCAACAGCGGCTCGATTATCACTCATCTGCGTTGATCCACTCTTTCACGACCTGGGCCACACGGCCCGGGTCTTCTGCCACCAGACTCTTGATTGCATTCAGCTGAGCGTCATAGCCTTCGCTCGGGCTTGGCAACAGGATGCTTTGCGGGCCACCGAGGCTGACGCGGTCGTTGGCCAGTTCGCCGTCCAGGCCGCCCATGCCACCCAACTCGACGTCACTGCCCCCGAAAGCGGCCAGTTGTTTCTTGCCGTTGCCGGTGATGTTGTTGAGCACCGGGCGCAGCACGCCGAACACCAGCACCAGGATGAACAACACACCCAGCACTTGCTTGACGATGTCCCAGAACCACGGCTGCGAGTAGAACGCCGGCTCGGCAATCACTTCGCCGCGCTCGGCGGAGAACGGCATATTGATCACGCTGACACTGTCACCACGGCTGGCGTCAAAACCGACGGCGTCCTGTACCAGGCGAGTGAAGCGTGCCAACTCGTCGGCGCTCCATGGGGCACGGGTAACGGCGCCATCTGCGGCATTGACCTTGACCTGGTCATCCACCACCACCGATACCGACAGGCGATTGACGCGGCCTTGTTGCTGCTTGGTGTGGCTGATGGAACGATCGAGTTCGAAGTTCTTGGTGGACTGGTTACGCTTGTCCGCCGGGTACGGTGCGAGCATGGGCTGGCCAGTGGCCGGGTCCATGATCTGCTGGCCGTTGGCGTCCAGCAATGGCTGGCCAGGTTGCACCGCACCTGCGCTGGCCGCTGCACCACCGGTGGTTTGCGGGGCCGAGGCCGGCGCTGGCGGCTGGTTGCTCAGGGCACCCGGCACACCTTGCGGCGGGCCATTGGCGGCGGTGCGTTGTTCGCTGGTGGACTGCTCGCTGCGCAACGCCGGCTGGTCGGGGTTGAACTGCTCGGAGGTCGACTCCACGGCACTGAAGTCCACGTCGGCGGACACTTCTGCCTTGTAGCGGTCGTTGCCCAGCACCGGTTGCAGGATGTTATGCACACGCTGGGTCAGCATGCTTTCGACGCGACGGCTGTAGTCGAACTGCTTGCCGGCCTGGGTCAGCGCGGAGTTTTCCGCTTGATCGGACAGCAGGTTGCCCTTCTGGTCCACCACGGTGATCTGCGATTTGCTCAGTTCAGGCACGCTGGTGGCGACCAGGTTGACGATCGCCAGCACCTGCCCAGGTTCCAGGGAGCGGCCAGCGAACAGTTCGACCAACACCGAGGCGCTCGGCTTGCGCTCATCGCGCACAAACACCGAGCTTTTCGGGATGGCCAGGTGCACGCGGGCACCCTTGACGTTGTTCAAGCTGGAGATGGTGCGCGCCAGTTCGCCTTCCAGGCCACGACGGTAGCGGGTGGCTTCCATGAACTGGCTGGTACCCAGGCCCTGGTCCTTGTCGAGGATTTCAAAACCGATGTTGCTGTCGGACGGGGTCACGCCAGCGGCGGCGAGCTTCATGCGCGCACGGGCCACATCGTCGGCCTTGACCAGCAGGGCCCCGGAGTTGGGCTCCACGGTGTAGGCGATGTCGGCGGCGGCCAGGGTTTCCATGATCTGCTTGGAGTCCATGCCCGCCAGGCTGCCGTAAAGCGGCCGGTAATCGGGTTGCTGCGACCACAACACCACGGCAAAACCAATCGCCACGCTGGCAGCCAGGCCGACCATCAGGCCTACCTGACGCAACATGGTCATTTCGGAAAGGTTTTCCAGGAACGACAGGCCAAACAGCGGCGGCTTGCCGTCTGCCTTGGCGGGTGCGTTGTCCACGACTGCTTCTGCCATGACTTAAATCTCGTCCTTAAACCGGCATCTGCATGATGTCTTGGTAAGCCTGAACCAACTTGTTACGCACCTGGGTCAGCGCCTGGAACGAAACGCTGGCCTTTTGCGAAGCGACCATCACATCGGTGAGGTCCACGCCGCTTTTGCCGATCTCGAACGCGTTGGCCAACTGGCTGGAAGCTTGCTGGGTGTCACTGACTTTGTTGATGGCCTGGCCGAGCATGTCGGCGAAGCTGCTTTGGCCCAATTCCGGCGCTGGCGCGACGGATTTCGGTTGAGCCATGGCATCCATTTGCATGGAGCGCATATCCAACATCAACCGATTGAACTCAATACCCTGGCTCATGAACTTCTCTCTCCGACAACCCGCATTTTTTTTGACGCTACGCCGCAATTACTAGGGGAGGTAGCAACAAGGGTGCCAGCTCTGTATCAACTCGTAAGAAAAGGCGACAAACCTTGTCGGCCTTGGTACCAATGGCCTGGATAATTACTTAGGTGGCGAACAGATACGCTTCCACATCCATGCCGGCATCGCGCATCTGCGCCAGCTTGTAGCGCAAGGTACGCGGGCTTATTCCCAGGCGCTCGGCGGCCTCTTTACGGCGGCCACGCTCGGATCGCAGGGTGTCGATGATCATCTGGAATTCGCGGCGCCGCAGGTCATCGCCCAAGGCACCGGCGGTTTCGGTTTCGACAATCACTGGCGCGGGCGCCAGGGTCGGCAGCGGCGCGACACCGCTGCCCATGGCCAGGCAAAAATCCTGCGGCTGGATCAGGCCACCCTGTTGCAGGATCAACGCCCGCTGGATGGCGTTGTCGAGTTCGCGCACATTTCCCGGCCACGGGTAGCCGATCAGGCAAGCCTGGGCCTCGGGCGACAGGCGCGCCTTGGCATGCTTCATTTTTTTGACGTGGTTGTTGAGCAAGCGCTCGGCCAGCGGAATGATGTCCGCCGGACGCTCGCGCAACGGGCGCCAGGCCAGGGGGAATACGGAAAGTCGATAGAACAGGTCCTCACGGAAGCGCCCCGCCGCCACTTCGCCCGCCAGGTCGCGGTTGGTGGTGGCGACCACGCGGATGTCCAGCTGGATCGGCTTGCGTGCGCCGACGCGTTCCACTTCACGCTCCTGCAGCACCCGCAGCAACTTGGCTTGCAGGCCCAGGGGCATCTCCGAAATCTCGTCGAGCAGGATGGTGCCGCCGTCGGCCTGCTCGAACTTGCCCGCCTGGGCCGCAATGGCGCCGGTGAACGAGCCTTTTTCGTGGCCGAACAGCGTGGCTTCGAGCATGTTGTCGGGGATCGCCGCGCAGTTGATGGCGATAAAAGGTTGCTTGGCGCGGGTCGATTGCTGGTGGATGTAGCGCGCCAGCACTTCCTTGCCCGTGCCGGACTCGCCGGAAATCAACACCGTGGAATCGCTGCGCGCCACGCGGGCCGCCAGCTCCAGCAATTGTGCACTGGCCGGTTCGAAGGCAATCGGACCCTCGCCATCACTGGCCGGGATCACGCCCAGGGCATGCCGCGCGACCAACTCGATCAAGGCCTTGGGTTCAAATGGCTTGACCAGGTAATCCGCCGCGCCCTGGCGCATGGCATCGACTGCACGCTCAACGGCGCCGTGGGCGGTCATCAGCAACACTGGCAGTTGCGGCTGACGCGCACGCAACAGGCCAAGCAACTGGTGCCCGTCCATGCCAGGCATGTTCACATCGCTGACCACCAGGCTGAAGGACTCCCGCTCCACCGCCTCCAAGGCGTCTTCGGCAGAACCGACCGCCCGGTAGTCATGGCCCGCCAACAGCAGCGTGTCAGCCAATGCTTCACGCAGGGCGCGATCGTCTTCCACCAACAGAACCTTGATAGCCATAACCTTTCTACTCCGCGCTTGCCGCGCATGAAAACAGCGGCAAGGTCATCAATGCACAGGTGCCACGCCCAACCCGGGAGTGCAGCTGCAATTCTCCCTGATGGGCACGCGCCACTGCCTTGACCACGGTCAGGCCCAGGCCGGTACCGTTGGTCTTGGTGGTGAAAAAAGGTTCGCCCAGGCGCTGCAATACGGCGGGCTCGATACCGCTGCCACTGTCGCTGATGCACAGGCGCAGGTTTTGCTCGCGGTTGTACAGGTGCACCTTGAGCCGCGCACCGGGGCCGCTGGCCTGGGTGGCGTTCTCGATCAAGTTGAGCAGCGAACCAACAAGCGTGTCGCGGTTGCACAGCAACTCACCGAGGTGGCTGTCGCACTGCCAGCGCACTTGTACCTCTTGAACATGGGTAGCGGCCGCAGCCTGCAGGGCCTGCATCAACTCGGCCGGGGTGATGCGGTCGGTCAGCGGCAATTCGCCGCGGGCAAACACCAGCATGTCGCGCACCTGGTGTTCCAATTCGTGCAGGCGCTCCTTGAGGCGCCCGGCAAACCGTTGGTGGGTCGCGGCAGGCAACTGTTCATCAGTCAAATGACTGGCGTAGATCAACGCCGCCGACAGCGGTGTACGGATCTGATGCGCCAGGGAAGCAACCATGCGCCCCAACGACGACAAACGCTCGTGACGCGCCAACTGGTCTTGCAGGTGACGGGTTTCAGTCAGGTCGTTGAGCAGCACCAACTGGCCCGGCTCCGCGTCCAGGGAGCGGGTCGCGATAGACAGGCGACGGCCGTCCTTGAGGGAGATTTCGTGGCCATCGTCTTCACGCGGTGCAAAGCAGCGGGTGATGACGTGGCGCCACAGTTCACCCTCCAGCGGCAGGCCGAGCATGTCGCAGGCAGCCGGGTTGGCCTCGCGCACGCGCCCTTCTTCGTCGATGACGATCACGCCACCGGGCAGCAGCGACAGCAGGTTCTGCAGACGGTTGGCGAGGCGCTCTTTCTCGGCCAACTCTTCCATGCGCTGGGCACTGACCACCGCCAACTCGCCTTTAAGCTCGGAGACCCGGGCTTCGAGCAGGCTGTAGGAGTCGGTCAATTGGCTGGACATCTGGTTGAACAGCGAAAAGGCCTGTTCCAGGCCCTGGCGGCTTTGCTGTTCTACAGACGGAACGAGCCCCGCGATGGCAGGGCTGGAAGAATGTTGGGCGGCGTGGGGCATCATGCTCTCTCGCTTGGCTGACCGTCAGTTAAACGGAACGTTGCGAGGGCTGTAGCAATACCCGTGCCGAAAAAAATAGCCTTACTTTTCAGTCAGTTGAAAAACAGGCGTCAATCATCCGCCTGTTCATCACCTTCTTTGCGGCTCATACCGTACTTGCGCATCTTCTCCACCAAGGTGGTTCGACGGATGCGCAGGCGCTCGGCGGCACGGGCGACGATGCCGTTGGCATCGTCCAACGCCTGTTGAATCAAGCCTTGTTCCAGGTTGCCGAGGTAGTCCTTCAAGTCCAGGCCTTCGGGCGGCAGCATGGCGGTAGAGCCGAAGTCCGGGGTATGGCCGTTGATGGCCACGCGCTCTTCCATGTCGCTGCGCAGGCTGTCGACCAGTTGCTCGTCTTCGTCGTCGACGTAGCGGAATTTCTTCGGTAACTCGACCACGCCGATCACACCATAGGGGTGCATGATCGCCATGCGCTCCACCAGGTTGGCCAGCTCGCGCACGTTGCCCGGCCAGCCGTGGCGGCACAGGGACATGATTGCAGCGGAGTTGAAGCGGATCGAACCACGCTTTTCATGCTCCATGCGCGAGATCAGTTCATTCATCAACAACGGGATGTCTTCCACGCGCTCACGCAGGGGAGCCATCTCGATCGGGAATACGTTGAGGCGGTAGTACAGGTCTTCGCGGAAGCTGCCAACCTCGATCATGCTCTCGAGGTTTTTGTGAGTCGCCGCGATGATGCGCACGTCGACGCTCTGGGTTTTGTTGCTGCCCACGCGCTCGAAGGTACGCTCTTGCAATACGCGCAACAGCTTGACCTGCATCGGCAGCGGCATGTCGCCGATTTCGTCGAGGAACAGCGTACCGCCGTTGGCCAGCTCGAAACGCCCGGCACGGCTGGTGATCGCCCCGGTAAAGGCGCCCTTCTCGTGGCCGAACAATTCGCTTTCGAGCAGCTCTGCCGGGATCGCCCCGCAGTTGACCGGCACGAAAGGCCCGTCGCGGCGCTTGGAGTGATAGTGCAGGTTGCGCGCGACCACTTCCTTGCCGGTACCGGACTCGCCGAGGATCAGCACGCTGGCGTCGGTGTCGGCAACCTGCTGCATCATCTGGCGCACGTGCTGGATGGCACGGCTGGTGCCGACCAGGCTGCGGAACAGGTTGGGTTCACGGTGGCGACCGCGCTCGCGCGCCTGGTCGTACATCTCGCGATAGACCTGGGCACGGTGCAGGGAGTCCAGCAATTTGCTGTAGCTGGGGGGCATTTCCAGGGTAGAAAGCACTCGGCGGCGCTGGTCTTCCGGCAGGTCGACGGAAGAAATATCGCCCATTAGCAAAACGGGAAGGAACTCATCCCACGTAGACAGTGTCTTTAACAAGCCCAAAACACCGCCAGGAGCGTTTACCGTCCCGATCAGCACACAAATGACTTCACGGCTCGACGACAATGAGCTGACCGCCTGCTGCCAATCATGGCTGCCGCAGGGCAGATTTTCTTCGCCAAGAAAATTCAAAATCACCGCTAAATCGCGGCGGCGGACGCTATCGTCATCAATCAGCAGAATTTTGGTTTCACGCCACATGCAATAGCAACTTCCCTAGTAAAACTTCCTGCCCCGAAGTGAGGGCAATCGAGACGTCTGTAAGACTTTGTACCTTACTAGACGTCTGAAATCTGAAAACAGCACTAGTTAAGTCAAAAATGCTGGCACAGTCAAATATATGACGCGCCGTTCGGACTAACTGAGCCCATTCAGCCGAACAGATGGTAAACCTTTGACGCGTTTTTCGCTCGGTTGATCAGCGACATCTCTTCAAAAATCGCCTGGCGCTCGCCGGTCGTCACCTCAAGCAACTGCTGATACACCGCCAGCAAGCTCTCCAACTTCTCTCGCAGCACGTCCTCGTTCACTGGCACCTCGCTGAGCACTTCCTCGATCACGTTGCGGCAGCCCAGGTCGAGTTCGCCGATGGCGTCCCAATTCCGTTCCGCCAACGCGCCGATCAGGGCTTCGCGGGTTTCGTCTATGCGTTGCAGTGCGTGGCTCATGATGTGTTCCTCAAGGCCGATGGCCTTATTGTGCGGCACCTTGTGGTGTTGCGATGGCATCCCAGCCTTCTTTCACGGTAATCAGCAACCGAGCGACTTCGTCGATCATGCTGGCATCGTTGTGCAGATTGGCTTCCATCAAACGGTTGGTCATGTACGCGTACAGACTTTCCAATTGCTGGACGTAAGCCGGATCTTCGCTCTTCTCCGCATCCAGGCCATCGCGCAGGCCGATGATGATGTCCACCGCCTTGCCGAGCATCAGGCCCTTCTGTGCGATGTCCCCACGAGCCAATGCACCTTTGGCCTGCGCCATGCGGTCAAGCCCGCCCTCCATCAGCATTTGCACCAGGCGATGCGGGCTGGCTTCGGAGATCTGGGCATGGGAATTGACCTTCTGGTATTGGCGAAGGGCTCTCATGGGATTCATGGTTCTACCTCGTGACAGGTAACAGCGAAAAGGATTTCAGTAACCATTGTGTCGACTGGGTCGCAAAAAACTTTAACCCGATGGTCTTTTGAAGAACAAAGCCCAGGTCAGTGGACCTGGGCTTTTTCATGGGCGCGCGATCAACTGCTCTTCTGGTTGTTCAGCGCGTTGAGGGTACCCATGATGTTGTTACTTTGCTGACGCAGCTGGGCGACCAGGGAGTCCATCGCCGCGTATTTGCGGGTCAGGCTGTCGGTCAGGTCCTGGACGTGGGCGTCGAGGTCGGACTGATCCTTGGACAGCTTCTTGAGGCTGTCGGACAGCGCCGTGGTGCGGGTCGCGAACACGCCGGTGGTGGGCTTGGCGTAATCCTCGGTCGCAGCGTTCATGCGGGCCAGCAGACCATCCTTGCCACCCAACATGCTGTTGATGTCAGCTGCGTTGGTCAGTACGGCCTTGTCAAAGGCCTTGTCATCCATGGTCAGCAGGCCCGTGCCGGAGTCAGTACTGATCCCGAACTGCGCCAGGGACTTGAGCGCGCCGTTGCCGGACAGTGCGTTGAACTCTGTCCGCAGGGCGCTTTGCAGCGAACGCATGTTCGCATCACCGGTCAAGGTTGCCGACACGGAGTTACCCGCCGCATCCTTAGTCACCTTGGTTTCGGTATTGATCGCCTTGAGCAGGGCATTGTAACTGTCGACAAAGCCTTTCACCCCGGACTTGAGGGCGGCGCTGCTCGTACTCACGGAGATAGTGGTCACAGACTTGGTGGAGTCGGTACTGCTTACCGGCGGCGAGACCGACAGCAGCTTGATGCTCACGCCACTGACCGCTTCGGTGATGTTGTTGGTCTTGGAGGTGTAGGCAACACCGTCAATAGTGTATTCGGCGTTCTGAGGCTCATCGATCACCTTGTAGCCTGTATCGATTCCCGAATTGCCCGACAATGTCAGGTCCGACCCCACACCGCCGGTGGTGGAGGTCAACACCATGCGCGAGCCACTGGCGTCGGTCACGATGTTTGCGCTGAGCCCCGACGTGCCAAACTGCGTGTTGATCGAGTCACGTACGCTCTGTAGCGTCGCGCCGGGCGGGATGCTCACGTCGAACTTCTTGCCAGACTGGGAGATCGACAATGTGGTGGCGGTGCTGCCCTTGTTGACGACCGTCGAGGCGCCGCCCGCCAGCGTAGCGGTCGAAAGTTTCGACGGCTGGGCCAACTTATTGACCACCAGGTTGAAACTGCCGTTGGCAGCGCCCTTGCCGGTGGTCATGGTGGCGACTTTTTCGTTCGAAGACGTACCGGTCAAGCCGCTGAAGCTGTTGTCGTCAGTCGTGCTCTTGAGGTAGCCACGAAACGCGTCCAGGGCCGCCTGGATCTTGCCGATCGACGACAGCTGGGTGGTCGCTTTCTGTGACTGGGTGTTGATCTGGGTCTGCTTCGGCGCCCGATCGGCGTCCACCAGGGACTTCACGATACCCTGGATGTCGATGCCAGAACCAACACCGTTAACAGTTGTACTCGCCATCGTCTTTCTCCTAATGCGGTTGTTGCCGCTTTCTTGACGAACAACACTTCAAGAAATCATCGCAACAAGTTTCGTGCCAGCTCAGACCTTTTCGTCGAACAGCACGTGGCTGGCCGTGGCCAGGCTCTGGGCCAGTTTCAAGGCCGTTTCCGAAGGGATCTGGCGGATCACCTCACCACTTTCAGTGGCAATGACCTTGACCACGACCCTATGGGTGGAATCATCAATGGAAAAATCCAGTTTGCGCTGGGCCGCTTGTACGAATTCTCGAATATCAGTGACTGCTTTTTCCAGGTCAGCCCGCTCAGGCTCACCCGCGGTCGGCGCAATCGCCTCGACCTTGGTTTTGTCTTTGTCCGCAACTGCTGGGACGGGTGCGCTTTGAGGTGCAACCGGTGGATAAGACGAGGCCAGCTTTATACTCATGTCCATGTCCAATCTCCTCTGAAACCGAAAAGACGAAAGGGCACGTAAACGCGCCCTTCCGTCATTTACCAAGCGCCGTTATTACTGAAGCAGCTTCAGTACAGCGGATGGCAGTTGGTTGGCTTGCGACAGGATCGCAGTAGCAGCCGACTGCAGAGTTTGTTGCTTGGTCAGCTCAGCTGTTTCAGCAGCGAAGTCGGTGTCCTGTACAGTCGAACGTGCAGCGGTGGAGTTCTTCTGAATGTTGGTCAGGTTGTCTACGGTAGTGGTCAGACGGTTCTGAACAGCACCCAGGCCCGAACGTACGCTGTCGATGCCGCCGATGGCTTTGTCGATTACAGCGATGGCGGACTGTGCGTTGAAGGCACTGGTCACGTCGGTTTGAGCAACAGAGGTCTTGGTCGAAGCAGCGGCAGTACCGGTAGCTGCGAACAGGCCAGTTACACCAGCGCCGTTCAGAGCGTAGCCTTTGGACGAGTCCAGGTTTACAGCGCCGGTGGCGATCAGGCCGTCAGCGAGGGCAACGCCAGCCGCTGCGAAGTTGCCGCTGCCGTCACGGGTGTTGACAGTGATCGAGCCGGCGTCGGTCGAAGCGCTGAACACCAGGTTTTCGCCAGAATCGGACTTAACCGACAGAGCGCCTTTGGATTCATCGTAGTTAACGCTGATGCCCAGCTTGGCAGCGTTGGACTTCAGTTGGTCTGCCAGGCTGGCGGTATCGGTAACGCCAGTGAACGTAGTGGCTTGGCCACCAACGGTCATGGTGAAGGTAGCAGGAGCAGTCTTGGCAGCAGCGCCAACCACGAACTGAGCTTCAGTGCTAGCGGTAGCGCTCAGGCCACCCACTGCGCCGTTCAGGTTGCTGGCGATGGTTTTAGCCGAGTCGCCGGCAGTTACTGCAATGCTCTTGCTCTGGCCGTTGCCGGTCACGCCGATGGCACCTGCGCCTACACCCGTGGTGCTAGGAGCAACTGCAACGCTCTTGATCTGCTGGGAACCGATGTTGTTGGCAGCAACGTTGTCCAGGGACAGGTTGATGGTTTCGTTGGCGTTGGCGCCGACTTGGATCGACTTGGTACCGTACGAACCGTCCAGCAGCTTCTGGCCACCGAAAGTGGTGGTCTGGGAGATACGGGTCAGTTCCGAAGTCAGAGCCTGGTATTCTTCCTGGTTGGAAGTACGGTCGGCGTCGCTCAGGGAACCGGTAGCCGAGGACAGAGCCAGGGTACGCATCTTTTGCAGAATGTCGGTCGAAGCCTGCATTGCGCCTTCAGCGGTTTGCGCGATGGAGATACCATCGTTGGCGTTCTTTACAGCTTGACCCAGGCCGTTGATTTGGCTGGTCAGGCGGTTGGAGATCTGCAGGCCGGCGGCGTTGTCTTTAGCGCTGTTGATGCTCAGACCAGTGGACAGACGCTGCATGGAGGTTTGCAGCGAGCTGGCCGCTTTGCCAAGGCCGTTCTGGGTAGTGATGGAAGCAATGTTGGTGTTTACTGTTAAAGCCATGACGAAATCCTCGTTGGATGGATACTGCGGCTTCCGGCCCTGGCAACCGCCGGGTGTGGCCTGAGAACCTACGTAATAGTTATCGTCGTGGCAGCCGGTTGCTTGAGGATTTTTTTTGATTTTTTTACTGGCGCCGTGCCACCCCTTGCAATTCAAGGGTTTACGCGGGCTTCAACCCCCGATTTCATTGGGTTTTCTGGCGTCAAATAAAAAACGCCGATGGTCGTTCGATCATCGGCGTTTTTTGTTGAAGCTATCAAGGCATCAGGGACGATAGAGAATCGCCGAGCCCCACGACAGGCCCACACCAAACCCGCTGATGGCCACGCGCTTCCAGGTGGCGTCCATCACATGCTTTTCCAGCAGCAACGGAATGCTCGACGACACGGTGTTGCCGGTCTCGACCATGTCCTTGATGAACTTGTCCACCGGCGCATCTTCAAAGCGGCGTGCTACCGCGTCGACAATTGCCGCACTGCCCTGGTGAATGCAGAAGGCATCGATGTCGTCAGCCTTGAGGTCCGACTCATTGAGCAGCTCGTGCAAATGCGCCGGCACCTTGAGCAAGGCGAAGTTGAACACCTGGCGGCCGTTCATGAAGAACACGCCGTCGCTGACCTTCAGGTGCGGTGCGCCTGAACCGTCGGTGCCGAATTTGGACTTGCCCAGCAACCACGGGGCGTCTTCGCCCATCCAGGTGGCGGTGGCCGCATCGCCGAACAGCATGGTGGTGTTGCGGTCTTCCGGGTCGACGATCTTCGAATACGGGTCGGCGGTGATCAACAGGCCGTTTTTCAGGCCGGCGGCTTCCATGAAGCCCTTCATCGCGTAGATGCCGTAGACGTAGCCGGAGCAGCCCAAGGAAATATCAAAGGCCGCCACATGGGTCGGCAGGCCGAGCTTGTCCTGGACGATGGCGGCCGTGTGCGGCAGGCCTTCTTCATCACCGTTCTGGGTGACAACGATAAGCGCATCGATGGACTCGCGCTTCAGGTCCGGGTTGTTGGCAAACAAAGCGTTGACCGCCTCGACACACAGATCGGAGGTTTCCTGTGCAGCTTCCTTGCGCGGCAGGAACGCGGAACCGATCTTGCCAATGATGAACTCTTCATCCTTGGCGAATTTGGCACCCTGGGCGTAGTTATCGATCCCGTCTGCCGGCACGTAACTGGCGATGCTTTTTATGCCAATCATTGTGGCTTCCCAATACTAAATAGCTGGAGAACACCCCTGGACCACGCCCGGAGTGCTGACAATAAAGGGGATAACCCCATAAAAATCTCGCTGAAAGCCGCCCCGCAAGGCCCCTGTGACGACTTATCCTTTTCACACGATACAGTGAAGATGCGCTTTATGACTCACAGGTCACTCAATTGTCCGTGCTTTGTGCAAAACCTTCAAACAATTAAACCCCAGAAACGGCAACGGCCCGCCCTGTTTCCAGAGCGAGCCGCTTGAAGTAACGCCACTTACATCTTGCTGAACAGGCTCAACTGCGAGATTTTCACGAAGGCCAGTTGCGAGGCCTGCAGCATGGTTTGCTGCAAGGTCAGGTTGATCGCGGCCTGGGCCGTGTCGATGTTGCCCAAGTCACTCATGGTGCTGGTATTGGCCAGGCCGATGCTGTTGTTTTCACTGGCCTGGATGTCCAGCGCTGCGCCGCGCGCGCCAATGGAGCCACGCACATTGTCAACCTGGGCACGGGAGTTGGCCAGATTGGCCACCGACGAGCTCAGGACATCCTTCAACTTGAGCATCGCCGCCGGGTTTCCATCGACTGGCTGCTCCAGCGCCTGGCGCAGCTGGCTCAAAGTATCCAGCGCGTTCTGGGTCTTTTGCGTACTGGCAGCCACCGCAAACTGATCGCCGTTTTGTGGCGTACCGCTGATATCAAAAGTCACACCGGCGGCAGTCACCGTCGTTCCGCCACCGGTGTCGCCCGTGGCAATGGCCTTGCTGTCAGCCGTGTACGGTTGGGCATACACCTCATACGCAGTGCCGGAGGTGAACTTGATCACCGCGCCACTGTTGGCAGGGAAGGTACTGGAATACGCCGCCTGATCGCTCACGGTCGCATTATTCAACTGTGCTGTGGACGTGTTACTCGGCGTACGCGAGACACTGAAAGTGTCGGGTTTGGCGGCTAGGCTGAACGAACGGTCCTTGACCAACGCATCGGAGTCAGGTCCCGGGGCAACCCCCTTGAGATCGAGATTGATGTCAAAGTTCACGCCCCGCAGGCTCACCGTGGAAGCGCCTTCCTTAGTGGAATCAAACGTGCCGTTACCCGGAATTTCCGAAGTGATATCGTTGCCGTCTTTATCAGACACCTTGTACTGGGTGCTGCTAGTAAAGGTCAGCTTGTAAGGCTGGCCTTCCGCGAACTTCTTGGTGTAGTCGGTGCCCGACGTCACCAGGCCGGCCGACAACGAGACCTTGTTGTCATTGGGCACCGGCGCCGTTGCCGGCGGCACGATCGGCGGTACGATCCATGTCGATTGGGTACGGCCCGAGTTGACTGCCCCGCCCATGATGCTCTTGCCGGTATCGCCAGCACTGACCTTCAACGTGTCTGAGACCTGCAGGCTCAACGGAGTCTCATCGCCCTGATAGGTGTAGGTCCCGTCACTGTTGCGACTGTAAGGCGGCGTCGACGTCTTGGAACCGGAAAACAGGTAGTTACCCGACGAATCCTTGCTGTTGAGCAGGCCCAGCACCTGGTCTTCCAAGGCCGCGACCTGACCGGCAATAGATTTGCGGTCGGCATCACTGAGCGAGCCACCCGCCTGGAGGGCCAGGGTACTGGCGGCTTGTAGTGCGTCGTTGATCGAACCCAACACGCTTTCTTCGTTGGTCAGCGAGTTCTTCAAGCTGGTGATGTTGCCGTTGAACTGGCCCAGCATGTCTTTCTGCTGTTGCAGCATCAACAGGCGCGCTGCCGCGACCGGGTCATCGGAGGCGGTCTCTACGCGCACACCGGTGCTGGCCTGATTCTGGGCCTTCACGACGCTTGAGTAGTTATCCGAATACTTGGCGGAACTGGTTTCGAAGTATTGTGCTGTGGAAATGCGCATCGTCCCAGACTCCCTTAAAGACTATTGATCAGCGTACTGAAGGTTTCTTGCGCAGCCTTGATGATCTGCGACGACGCGGTGTAGTACTGCTGGAACTTGATCATGTCGCCCGCCTCTTCATCCAGGTTGACCTGGGATACCGAGTTGCGTGCGTCCTGGTTGGCCTTGAGCAATGCGCCCGTGGCGGTGGTGTCGGTAATGGCCGAAGCGGCCTTGGCACCCACGGTCGACACCAGCCGGCTGTTGGCCGCCACCAGGCTCACACCGCCACCGCTGCCATCCGCCAGGCCGACGGTCGCCTTGGTCTGCAGGTCGAGCAATGCCTGGGCATTCCGGTTATCCGACTTGCCCGAAGCATTGAAGGAAAAGGTCGTGCTGTCGCCATCGGCGGGCGCACCGCCGACAGTGGTGTCGAACTTGAAGCTCTTGGCAGGTACGACCAACGCACCGTTGGCGTCACGCATTGGCACGTTGATGGTGATGTTGTTGCTTTGGCCCGGAATGATACTGCCGGTGCCAATCGGGTTGCCCTGCGCATCGTTGACCGTATAGGTCTGGGTGCCGTCGGTCGCCGGCTTGCCAAACACCATCTTCACCGGCATCGAGTGTTCAATCCCGGTGCGCAGTTGAGCGGTGTCGGCGCCGCCATGAATATCGATAGGCAAGGTCAGCGTCGGCGGCGTAAAGGTGCCGGTGCCCTCGTTGGTCTTGCTGCCCTCACCCAGCAACGGCCCGGCGAACGCGATCTTATTGGCGTCCTTCAAATCGGTGCCAATGCTGGTCGCGCCATTGGCAGTAGGGCTGACTTTGAAGCTGTCACCTGCCGCCATCGGCCCCTTGCCGTCCAAGGCCAGGGTGAACCCGTCAATCACCGGCGGCGGCGTGGTCGTGGTGTCGAACGCCCCCATGGACTTGCCGTCGGAACGCATCACCGTGTAGTTGTTGCCGCTGGTGAAAGTGACTTTATAGTCGTAGGTCGTCAGCTTGCTGGTGTCGCTGATGGACACGTTCAAGTTGCCGGAACCGGTGCTGTTGTTCCCCGAGCCCACGCTACGCTGCGCAATGGCCGCGGCGCTGTTGATGTCCTTGAACAACGACGAACCAAAGTCACCGTTCAGGTCCAGGCCTTGGCCCAACTGGCTGTTGACCGCGTCCGCAGTGACGATCGCGATACGCCCCAGGTCATTGATGGCCGGCATCAAGGCATCGCTGCGATAACGCAACAAGCCACCGATGCTGCCGCCACTGAGTACGTTACCCAGGTCCACCGAGGTGCCGCCGCCCGCATTGAGCTGGATGGTGTACTGGCTCGGGTCGCTCGCGCTCGGCACGGCCGAAATACTGTTGGATTGGTCACCCAGCACCAAGGACTGGCCAGTGCCGGTACTGACGCTGAACACACCGTTCTTCTCGACAGCAGTGACGCCAACCAATTCGTTCAGCGAGCGCACCGCCTCGTTGCGCGCATCCAGCAGGTTGGCCGGAGCACTGTTGCTGGAGCCCTGCGCCTGGGTGATCTGCTTGTTGAGCGAGGCAATCGAGGACGTCAACTGGTTGACCTGATCACTCATGGTCTTGAGTTGACCATTGATCGACTCTTTCTGCTGGTTCAGCTGGGTCGAGATCGAGTTGAAGCGGTTGCTCAAGGTCTGGGCACTGGTCAGCAGCACCTGGCGCGCGGACACATCGCTGGGGTTGGCCGCAGAGGTCTGCACGGCAGCAAAGAACGCACTGAGCACCGAGGACATACCGGTGGTCTTGTCCGACAGGGTCTTGTCGATGGCACTGGCCTGGCTCGAATAGGCCTTGGCGTCATTATTCAGCGCGGTACTGTTCTGGTAGGCCGCATCGAGGAACTCGTTATAGACCCGGCGCACGTCAGCCAGGGTCGTGCCGCTGCCGATGAACACGCCGCCATAGGGGTTCGACGCACTCGCATTCTGGGTGGTCTGCTGGCGCGAGTATCCCGAGGTATTGGCGTTGGCAATGTTGTTACTCAAGACCGACAACGATCCTTGAGAGGCGTTAAGCCCTGACATCCCGATACTGAGCAAACTCATGGTTCAGACCTTATAAATGTGTGGTTGCGCCCGCGGCAGCGTAGTTCTGGTAACTGTTCATCGTTTTTGCGATCTGCGAAATCTTGCTGGCGTAGTCCGGATCGGTTGCGTACCCGGCTTTTTGCAACTCGCGCACAAACTGTTCCGGGTTGTCGGCCGACTTCACAACTTCTTTATAGCGATCATTGCTTTGCAGCAATGTCACCAGGTCATGGAAGCTGTCCTGGTACGAGTTGTAGGAACGGAACTGCGCCGTTTCCTTGACCATCGCGCCGTCACGGAACTCACTGGTGATTGCGCGGGCCTGGCCGCCCTGCCAACTCTGGCCGGCCTTGATGCCGAACAGGTTGTGGCTGCTGCTGCCATCTTCGGCGCGCATCACCGATTTACCCCAACCGGTTTCCAGGGCGGCCTGGGCCACCAGGTATTTCGGATCGACACCAATGCGCGCGGCGGCCGCCTTGGCCATCGGCAACATGGTGGCGACAAATTCATCCTGCGAGCTGAAGGCCTTCTTCGCCGGCGCCAACGGCGGCTGGGCCACGGCACGGCCGTAGACCTGCATGCGCCCGCTCGGCACGGCAAACGTGCGTGCGGTGCTGTTGACCACGTTGTCGTCGGCCGCACTGTTACGCAGCGGCGCGCTTTTGGCATCGATCGCGACCGGCGCGTTCGGCACGATGCCGGCGAGCAGGCGATCCGTCAGCTTGCTTGGCAAGGCAATGCGGCGCTGATTCATCAGCTCCATGTCATTGCTGTGAGACGCTGCAGCGCCGGCCTGTGGCTCCGCCACGCGATAAGCCCACAACGGGCGCTGACCATTGGAGCGGCCCAGCGGCCCTTGCGCCTGGGTGCCTGCCGCAATTTCCGTCGGCACATCAACCTTCTTCACCGGCTCGGCCGCCGCCGGGCCTTGCAGGGTAGCGGCCTGGGCCTCCACCGGTTTGTTCTTCTGCATCTGGCGCATCAGCACATCGGCCAGGCCGATACCACCGCCCTCGCGCGACATCGAGACGGCCAGTTGCTGGTCGTACATTTCCTGGTACTGCTTGGCCGCTGGCGTGTTCATCGGGTTGTCTTTACCCAACGCTTCGGTGGCCGAACGCATGGACTTGAGCATCTCGCTCAAAAACAGCGACTCAAACTCCTGCGCCACCTTGCGCATGTTGCCTTCGCTGTTCTTGTCGTCGCCGACCTTGAGCTGGTTAAGCCGGTTCAAGTCGGAGTAAGACCCCGAGTCCGCCGTGCTGCTGATGCCGCTCTTGCGCATATCCATGGCCATCGCCTCAGATCACGATCAGGTCGGCTTGCAAGGCGCCGGCCTGTTTCAGCGCTTCGAGGATCGCCATCAAGTCGCCGGGCGCTGCGCCCACCTGGTTCACCGCACGGACAATCTCATCCAGGGTGGTGCCAGGGCCGAACTTGAACATCGGCTTGGCTTCTTGCTGGGCATTGACACGCGAACGCGGCACTACCGCCGTCTGGCCGTTGGACAACGGCCCAGGCTGGCTGACGATCGGGTCTTCGGTGATGGTCACGGTCAGGCTGCCGTGGGTCACGGCCGCTGGCGACACCTTGACGTTCTGGCCGATCACGATGGTACCGGTACGCGAGTTGATGATGACTTTGGCGACGGCCTGGCCCGGGTCGACCTCAAGGTTTTCCAGGATCGACAAATAGTCGACACGCTGGCTGGGGTCCAGCGGCGCCGTCACACGGATCGAGCCGCCGTCGATGGCCTGGGCCACGCCAGGGCCGAGCATGTCGTTGATCTTGTCGACCACACGCTTGGCAGTGGTGAAGTCGGAGCGGTTGAGGTTCAGGGTAAGGCTGTTGCCCTGGTTGAAACCACTCGGCACGGTGCGTTCAACCGTGGCGCCGCCAGGGATACGACCGGCCGACGGCACGTTGACGGTGATCTTCGAACCGTCGCGCCCCTCGGCATCGAACCCGCCCACGACCAGGTTGCCCTGGGCGATGGCATAGACGTTGCCGTCGATACCCTTCAGAGGCGTCATCAGCAAGGTGCCGCCGCGCAGGCTTTTCGAATTACCGATGGACGACACGGTGATATCCACCACCTGCCCCGGCTTGGAAAACGCCGGCAAGTCGGCACTGATGGACACGGCCGCGACGTTTTTGAGCTGCACGTTGCCCGAACCGGCCGGCACCTTGATGCCGAACTGCGACAGCATGTTGTTGAAGGTCTGCAGGGTGAACGGGGTCTGGGTGGTCTGGTCACCCGTGCCGTTGAGCCCTACCACCAGGCCGTAGCCGATCAACTGGTTGGAACGCACGCCGGAGATGCTGGCGA
The DNA here is from genome assembly GCF_002563895.1 of Pseudomonas lurida. Lineage (NCBI taxonomy): Bacteria > Pseudomonadati > Pseudomonadota > Gammaproteobacteria > Pseudomonadales > Pseudomonadaceae > Pseudomonas > Pseudomonas lurida. Next base: position 4,533,394 of record NZ_PDJB01000001.1, read on the forward strand.
TGTCCTTCAGGCGTTCGGCCTGGGCGACAGCGCTCAAGGAAAGCAGGAGTGCGGCCGCCATCAGCTGTTTGAAGTTCAAAGTGGCCACCTAGAAAGGGAACAGCGGGCTAAGGAAGAAACGGTCGAACCAGCCCGGCTGACTCGCATCAGCAAACGAACCTGTACCCGAATAGGTAATGCGCGCATCGGCAATCCGCGTCGACGGCACGGTGTTGTCGGTGGAGATGTCATCGGCGCGGACCATGCCGGCAATACGCACCAGCTCGTCACCAGTGTTGAGCGTCATCCACTTTTCACCGCGTACGGCGATGATGCCGTTGGGCAGTACATCGGCCACGGTCACGGTAATCGAACCCGTCAGGCTGTTGCCCTGCCCCGCCGCGCTCTTGCCATTGGTGGCACGGTCGCCGCTGTAGCCGGCGTCCAGGCTCAGGTCGCCACTGCCCAATGGGTTATTGGTGTTCGGTACGGCGCCAAACAACGAGGTCAGGCCAATGCCGGCCTTGCTGGTCTTGCCGATCTGCGAGTTGGCGTTCTTGCTGGCCTGGGTCTTCTCGTTCAGGGTGATGGTGATGATGTCACCGACCCGGAACGCCTTGCGGTCGCTGTACAGGTTCTGCTCGAAACCGGCCTGGTAGATCGAGCCATTGTTGGCGGCCGCCGGCAACGGCGTGCGTGGCAACACCGGCGCGTAGTACGGGTCATTGGGTTTTGGCGTCGGGGCGACACAGCCCGCGAGCACGGCAATCCCACTCAATGCCAGAACAGAAACATAGCGATTCATGACCCTTACCTCACGGTGCTGCAGGCGCCCTCAAGAGCGCCCCATAGACTTGATTACAGATTCTGCGTTACGAACGAAAGCATCTGGTCGGCGGTGGAAATCACCTTGGAGTTCATCTCGTAGGCGCGCTGGGTGGTGATCATGTTGACCATCTCCTCAACGGTGCTCACGTTGGACGTTTCCAGGGTGCTTTGCAGCGTGGTGCCGAAACCGTTCAAGCCAGGGGTGCCGATTTGTGGCGCGCCGCTGGAGGCGGTTTCCAGGAACAGGTTGTTACCCATGGCCTGCAGGCCGGCCGGGTTGATGAAGTCGGCGGTTTGCAGGTTGCCGATCACCTGCGACGCCGGGTTGCCGGCAACGGTGATGGACACGGTGCCGTCGTTGCCGACGGTGAAGGTCTTGGCATCTGCTGGAACGACAACAGCCGGCTCCAGGGCGAAACCGTTGGCGGTCACGATCTGGCCGTTGGAATCCAGGTGGAAAGTACCGTCACGGGTGTAGGACGTGGTGCCGTCCGGTTGCAGGATCTGGAAGAAACCACGGCCGTTGATGGCCATGTCCAGCGGCTGGCCGGTCTGCTGCAGGTTACCGGCGCTGAAGTTCTTCTGGGTGCCGACGATCTGCACACCGGTACCCAATTGCAGGCCCGACGGCAGTTCGCTGTCCTGGGTCGACTGGGCACCTGGCTGCTTCTTGATCTGATAGAGCAAGTCCTGGAACTCGGCACGGTCGCGTTTGAAGCCCGTGGTCGACACGTTGGCCAAGTTGTTGGAAATGGTGGTCAGGTTCGTGTCCTGGGCGGACAGACCTGTTTTGGCAACCCATAGAGCCGGAAGCATGCTGTTCTCCTTCGTGCGCCTGTTTGTTGGCGCTGCGCTGCAAAATTAGTAGTGAGTCAGTGATGTGGCTATCAGCTCATCTGCATGACGCGTGTCATGGCCTGATCGTCTTCCTTGGCGCTGTTCATCATCTTGATGTGCAGCTCGAACTGTTTGGAAAGCGCCAGCACCGCGGTCATTTCTTCCACGGCATTGACGTTGCTCGCCTGCAGGAAGCCAGACGTCAGCGTGACGTTCGCGTCGGCCTGGGCCGGCTGGCCATCCTTGGTATGGATGGTGCCGTCCAAGCCTTTATTCATGTTCTTGAGGTCTGGCTGGACCAGCTTGATGCGGTCCACTTCAGCCATGACCCGCGGGCCTTCGCCCATGGCGCGGATGCTGATGGTGCCGTCAGCACCTACTTCAATTTTCTGCTGGGGCGGCACGGCGATCGGGCCACCGTTGCCCATGATCGGCATGCCGTTGCCGGCCCGCAGCACACCCAATGCGTCGACGTTCATGCTGGCGCTGCGCACGTAGGCTTCGCTGCCGTCCGGGGTCTGCACGGCCATCCAGCCATTACCGTTGACGGCCACGTCCAGGTCACGACCGGTCTCGATCATGGCCCCCGGGGTGAAGTCGGTGGCTGGGCGCTCGGTCATGGCAAACGCCCGCGCCGGAAAGCTGTCACCGAACACCGGCATCGAACGTGCCTGTTCCAGGTCACGCTGGAAACCATTGGTGGAGATGTTCGCCAGGTTGTTGGCATGGGCCTTCTGCGCCAGCGCATTCTGGCTGGCGCCGGTCATTGCCACATAAAGGTACTTGTCCACGCTCTTTCCTCTTTCTGACGGACGCTTGCCGCCCACCGCTGTACTGATGAGGCTTAAGCAATTTGCGAACCAACTTTTGAAAAGCGCAGAAAGTGCAGGCGGGACGGGGGTTTGCGGCGAGGCGTGAGGATTTCAGGGTTGAGCGCGAGTCGAAAAAACGGCGGACTACTGCCGCCTGCGGCAAGGAGCGGTCTTATTGGCGACAAAGATCACATGTGGGCGCTGGCTTGCCTGCGACAGCGGAGTGTCCTTTTGCTCATCAGTGACTGAAGGACCGCAATCCCAGGCAAGCCAGCGCCCACGGGTCTTAACCGCGCCCAGCCTTGAGGATTTCGTAATCACGTAGTTTATTGGCGATGGTGGTGTGGGATACCCCCAGTCGCTTGCCCAATTGCCGGCTACTGGAATGCTCGGCGTACAAGCTTTCCAGGACCGCCTTCTCGAACCGCCCGACGATTTCGTCCAGGCCGCCTTCCAGGGAAAAATCGCCAAGGGGCTGGCGCACGCCGTAGTCCGGCAGGCGGATATGCTCAGCCTTGACCGTCCCGCCATCGCACAACGACACCGCCTGGAACAGCACGTTTTCCAACTGCCGCACGTTGCCTGGCCAGTGGTAATGACTCAGGCGATCCATCGCGGCGGGGGCCAGCTTGGGCAGCGGGCAGCCTATCTGGCGGCTGGCCTGGTCGAGAAAGTGCTCAACCAACGGCGCCAGGCCGTCAAGGCATTCGCGCAGCGGCGGAATATGCAGGGACAGCACGTTGAGGCGGTGGTAGAGGTCTTGGCGGAATTCGCCGCGGGCGCACAGCTCGGACAAGTCCACCTGCGTGGCGCAAATCACTCGCACATCCAGGTACACCTCTTCATCACTGCCCACGCGACGGAAGCAGCCGTCCTGCAAAAAGCGCAGCAGTTTCGCCTGCAAGCGCGCACTCATCTCCCCCACACCATCGAGGAACAACGTACCGCCGGCCGTCAGCTCAAGCAGCCCCAGCTTGCCTTCGGCCCGCGCACCTTCGAAGGCGCCGGGCCCGTAGCCGAACAGTTCAGTCTCGGCCATCGACTCGGGCAAGCCGGCGCAGTTAAGGGCCATCAACGGCGACTGCCCACGCGGGCTGGCCAAGTGACAAGCGCGGGCCAGCAGTTCCTTGCCGGTGCCCGTTTCGCCTTCTATTAATAGAGGCGCATCCAACGGCGCCATGCGGCGAGCTTCGCGCACCACGGCAGCCATGACTTTGGAGCTCTGGAAAATGCTGTCAAAGCCGCGCAGCTCCTGCTTGCGCACATTGTAGATGCGCTCACCGACACGGTCCGCACGGTGCAGGGTCAGTACCGCACCGGCCATGGCCTCACTGTCATCATGTTCGGACGATTGCAGCGGCGCGATGTCCGCCAGGAACACGTCACCCTTGACCTTGACCCGCAGGCCATTGATTCGCGATTTACTCGCGCGCACCAGTTCCGGCAAATCGAAGTCCTCGGCATAGCGCGACAACGGGATACCCGGCACCTCATCCACCCGCACCCCGAGCAACTGCGCCGCTGCACGATTAGCGGCGACGATGGAGCCGCCCATGTCAATCGACAGCACCGGAAACTCCAAGGCGCCGAGCAGCGCATTGAGCTCCATATGCCGCCGCTCGCTGGGCATCAGCCCTACCCTTTTTACCCCGAACACCCCGGCAATCGCCTCGAACTGCGGCCGCAGCGCCTGGAACTGCATGTTCACCAGGTTGGGGCAATACAGGTAAATGGCGTTGCCATGCTCACCGCCCACTTCGCCCTTGGCGACGTTGACGCCGTACTCCACCAGCAGGTTGAGAATGTCCCGCAGGATGCCGATGCGGTTCTGGCAGTGCACTTTGATACGCATGAGAAGGCTCTAAAAATGGGTGGGCGCCGCGTCTTTTTGTCGCTGCTCGCAGATAGTCGTCAAGATTATGTGACAGCCCAGACGGTTTTCCCAGCCCATTGCGGCGACCGCGTGCGCAAGCGTAACGAATACTTTACGAAAAACGGTAACTTTTCCTACAGGAAAGCGCTTTAAACAGATGGAATCGGGCCGCGCACGGGTTATCAATAGGCTCATCGCAGGACATAACAAGAACGAATGCCTAGCAGGAGAGCCGTATGAAGCAGACGCAGTACGTGGCCCGCGAGCCCGACGCGCAAGGTTTTATCCACTACCCGCCGGAAGAACACGCGGTGTGGAACACCCTGATCACTCGCCAATTGAAAGTGATCGAGGGTCGCGCCTGCCAGGAATACCTGGACGGCATCGACAAGCTCGGCCTGCCCATGGACCGTATTCCGCAACTGGGCGAAATCAACGAAGTGCTTGCCGAGACGACTGGCTGGCAAGTCGCACGCGTGCCGGCGCTGATCCCCTTCCAGACCTTCTTCGAATTGCTCGCCAACAAACAGTTTCCGGTGGCGACGTTTATCCGTACCCGCGAAGAACTGGACTACCTGCAAGAGCCGGATATCTTCCACGAGATCTTCGGCCACTGCCCGCTGCTGACCAACCCCTGGTTCGCCGAATTCACCCACACCTACGGCAAGCTCGGCCTGGCGGCGACCAAAGAGCAACGGGTGTACCTGGCGCGCCTGTACTGGATGACCATCGAATTCGGCCTGGTGGACACGCCCGAAGGCCGGCGCATCTACGGTGGCGGCATTCTGTCGTCACCCAAGGAGACGGTGTACAGCCTGTCGTCCGAGCCTGAGCATCAGCTGTTCGACCCGCTGGAGGCGATGCGCACGCCCTATCGCATCGACATCCTGCAACCTGTGTACTTCGTGCTGCCCAACCTCAAGCGTCTGTTCGAAGTGGCGCAGGAAGACATCATGGGCATGGTCGAGCGCGGCATGCAGTTGGGTCTGCATGCCCCGAAATTTCCGCCAAAGCCCAAGGCTGCTTGAACCTTGCATATTGAGGCCAGGTGAGTCTGTTCCCTGGCCCCGCGTTGCTTTAGGGTGACGCTACTGACCTTCACACATTCGAATTCAGGACACCCCCATGACCACCTTGAACCAAGCCCATTGCGAAGCCTGCCGTGCCGATGCCCCGCAAGTCAGCGATGAAGAATTGCCGGTACTGCTCAAGCAGATCCCTGACTGGAACATCGAAGTCCGCGACGGCGTGATGCAGCTGGAAAAGGTTTTCCTGTTCAAGAACTTCAAATTCGCGCTGGCGTTCACCAACGCCATGGGCGAGATTTCCGAAGCCGAAGGCCATCACCCAGGCCTGCTCACCGAGTGGGGCAAAGTCACCGTGACCTGGTGGAGCCACTCCATCAAGGGCCTGCACCGCAACGACTTCATCATGGCCGCACGCACCGACGAAGTGGCCAAGGACGCCGAGGGCCGCAAGTAATGCATTTCGATGCCATTGGCCGCGTGCCCGGCGACCCTATCCTGGGGTTGATGGACCTGTATGCCCAGGACACCCACCCGAACAAGTTCGACCTGGGCGTTGGTGTCTATAAGGATGATCAGGGGCTGACGCCGATCCCACACTCAGTGAAACTGGCTGAACAACGCCTGGTGGACACCCAGGCCACCAAGACCTACATCGGTGGCCACGGCAACGCCGCATTCGGCAAGTTGATCAGTGAGCTGGTACTCGGCGCGGACTCCGCACTGATCCGTGAGCACCGTGCCGGCGCCACCCAGACCCCAGGCGGCACCGGCGCCCTGCGCCTCAGCGCTGATTTCATCGCGCACAACCTGCCGGGCCGTGGCGTCTGGTTGAGCAACCCAACCTGGCCGATCCACGAAACCATCTTCGCCAAGGCCGGGATCCCGGTCAGCCATTACCCGTATGTGGGCGCCGACAATCGCCTGGCCGTGGCGGCGATGCTCGCCACCCTGTCCACTGTGCCCAAGGGCGATGTCGTGCTGTTGCACGCCTGCTGCCATAACCCGACCGGTTTCGACCTGTCGCAGGATGACTGGCGCCAAGTGCTGCAGATCGTGCGCGAACGCCAGCTATTGCCGCTGATCGACTTCGCCTACCAGGGCTTTGGCGATGGCCTGGAGCAGGACGCCTGGGCGGTGCGGCTGTTTGCGGCCGAGCTGCCGGAAGTGCTGGTCACCAGCTCCTGCTCGAAGAACTTCGGCCTGTACAGCGACCGCGTCGGCGCATTGATCGTGTGCGCGGAGGATGCCGAGAAGCTGACGGACGTGCGCAGCCAGCTGGCAAATACTGCGCGCAACCTGTGGTCGACACCCCCGGATCATGGTGCCGCGGTGGTGGCGACCATCCTGGGTGACGCCGAGCTGAAAAAGCGCTGGAGCGACGAGGTCGAAGCCATGCGTTCGCGCATCGCACACCTGCGTTCCGGGCTGGTAGAGGCATTGGCGCCCCACGGCCTGTCGGAGCGGTTTGCGCACATCGGCGCGCAGCGCGGGATGTTTTCCTATACCGGCTTGAGTGCCGAGCAGGTGAAACAGCTGCGGGAAAAACACAGCGTGTACATGGTGAGTTCGGGACGGGCTAACGTCGCGGGGATTGATGCGACGCGCCTGGCGCTGCTCGCCGAAGCCATCGCGGACGTCTCCAACTGACGGAACCGAATCAACACGGTGGCAGCGGGCTTGCTCGCGAATGCGGTGTATCAGTCAATGCATCAGGTGACTGACACTCTGGATTCGCGAGCAAGCCCGCCGCCACATTTGGATCGAGCACACCCTTTTAACCGGCGACCATCTCAGCCTTGAGCAGCGCTTCCTTGGCCTGCGCATCCGCCAACCGATACAACTCGATGCTCCCATCCCAGTGCTCGATCAATGCGGTGCACGACTCCACCCAATCCCCACAATTGAGGTAATCCACCTCGCCCACCTTGCGGATCTCCGCATGGTGGATATGCCCGCAGACCACACCATGCAACTCGCGCTTGGTCACTTCGTGGGCGATGGCCTCTTCAAAATCACTGATGAAGTTCACCGCCGTCTTGACCTTGTGCTTGAGGTACGCCGACAGCGACCAATAGCCATAGCCATAGCGCGCTCGCCAGTGGTTCAGCCAGCGGTTCAACGTGAGGGTAAATTCGTAGGCCGAGTCACCGAGGAAAGCGAGCCAGCGGTGATAGCGGGTGATCACATCGAACTGATCACCGTGGATCACCAGCAGGTGCCGGCCATCGGCAGTCACGTGCACGGCTTCGTCCACCAATTGGATATTGCCCAGGATCAGCTTGGAATAGCGACGCAGGAATTCGTCGTGGTTGCCGGTGACGTAGATCACCTCGGTGCCGCGCTTGGCCATGGTCAGCAGGCGACGGATCACGTTGGTGTGGGCCTGGGGCCAATACATGCCGCCACGCAGCTTCCAACCATCGATGATGTCACCCACCAGGTAGACCTTATCGGCGTGGTAGCCCTTGAGGAACTGCGACAGATGTTCGGCCTGGCAATCCCGGGTGCCCAGGTGCACATCGGAAATCCACAGGGTACGCACCCGTTGCTTGCGGCTGGGCTTGGTGAATTCGGCACTGGTCATGGGCGTCCCTCGACGGTGTTTTCGCGAGCTTGCGCCAGCGCGATTAATAGCCCATGACAGATGTGCGTCAGTCTGATGACAGCGCTCGCCGACCGCGAAGCGTTGTAGACTGACGCCAGCCACCCAGGAGACCGCGATGAGCCCCACTCTCACGCTACGCCACTACGTCGAAGCGCCCCTCGCCCACAGCCATGACCATGCGCAGTTGGTGTTCGGCCTGTCCGGGCATTTGGACCTGGAAGTCGATGGGCGTGGCAGCCAAGTGCGCGAAAGCAGCGTGATGGTGCTGCCCTTCCGCGCGCATCATGCGTGCGGCAGTCGCGATGGCAGCCGCTGCCTGGTGCTGGATGTGCCCACCGAACATTGGGTGCTGCAATCCTTGGGCGAGCATGCCGATGCCAGTCGCCGCCTGCTCGACCAACCCGCGCGGCTGGCCCTGGACCCGCGGCAAAACCAATTGGTGCAATGGCTGGCGCAGAGCCCGGTGGATGACCCGCTGATCGTGCAGCAAGGCGCGGTGCTATTGCTGGCCAGCCTCAATCATCCGCAAGCCCAACCACTGCCGGGACGGCGCCTGCCGTATGCGGCGTTCAATGCGCACATCGAGCGCCACGTTGCACACCCGTTGCAAGTGGCAGACCTGGCACGCATCGCCGACCTGTCGGTGGCACGCCTGCATGCACGGTTCATGGCGGAACGCGGGCAAACGCCCATGGACTATATCCGCAGTCGCCGCCTGCAAATGGCCCTGGACCTGCTGCGCAAGACGCCGCTGCCCATTGGTGAGATCGCTGACCGCGTCGGCTATACCTCGCAAAGTGCATTTGCCGCCGCGATGCTGCGTGAATTTGGCGCCTCCCCGGGCGCATTGCGACGCAACGCGTAGGAAGAGTCTTGCGATAAAAATCGCGAGCCGGACGACAGACGCCTGCACAAGTGACCCACTAGACTGCGCTTCTGCCACCCGCTTGATTCAAGGACCGCAATGACTCCCCGCTCAGCCCTCGGCGCCCTGCATATCGGCGCACTGATGTTTGGCCTTACCGGCGTATTCGGCAAACTGGCGGCGGCCTCGCCGGCCATCATCGTGTTTGGTCGCGCCGTGTTTGCCGTGCTGGCCCTGGCGATCTTTGCCCGGTTTGCCAGCAACACCGCCTGGAAAACGCTGGAACTGCGCGACTGGCGCCGGCTGCTGGTCAGCGGCGTATTGCTAGCGGCGCATTGGGTGACCTTCTTTATGGCGGTAAAAGTCGCCGGCGTGGCCGTTGCAACCCTGGGCTTTACCGCGTTCCCAGCCTTTACCGTGATCCTCGAAGGGTTGATCTTCCGCGAGCGCATCCGCGCCAACGAAGTGGTGCTGGTGGTGCTGGTCAGCGTCGGCCTGGTGCTGGTGACCCCCGACTTCAACCTCGCCAGTGAAGCCACCGGCGGGTTGCTCTGGGGGATCGCCTCGGGGCTGCTGTTTTCCCTGTTGTCACTGAACAACCGCGCCAGCTCCGGACGCATCCCGGCGGTGCAGGCGGCGCTGTGCCAGAACGTGGTGGTTGCGCTGTGCCTGTCGCCCGTGGCGGCACCGGGGCTCTCCGAGGTGCGGGCGCTCGACTGGCTGTGGATCGGCTTGCTCGGGGTGTTCTGCACGGGCCTGGCCCATAGCCTGTTTGTCGCCAGCCTCGCAGTGATCAAGGCGCGCACCGCCTCGGTGGTGTTCGCCATGGAGCCGGTCTACGGCATCACTGCGGCCTGGCTGCTGTTTGCCGAAACCCCAACATTGCGCATGCTTCTGGGCGGCGTGCTGATCATCATCGCCATTGTGCTGTCCGGCTTGATGGGCGGCGCCAGCCAGGCCAAACAGCCCGTGGCAGCGGCTTGATCTACACTTTGAACATCCGCAACAGTTTGTCGTCGTTCACCGGATAATCGACAGCTCGACGACAGCCTGGGTGTTCTCCGAAGTTGCTGCACGCGAGTGGTCAAAACCTCAACGCGATGCGGGAGCTTTACCATGGAAATGTTCATCAGTTTGTTGGTGCAGATCATCAGCGGCGCCGTCGGCGGCAACCTCGCCGGAATGACCAAGCAGAGTCTTGGGACGGGGCTTAATACAGTGATAGGAGGTGTCGGCGGGTTGGTGCTGGGCCAGGTCGTCGCGGCGCTCACGGGCACCTCCGGTGGCGAAGCGCTGGATGTGGCGGCAGTCGGCAGCAATATTGTCGGCGGTGGCGTCGGCGGGCTGGTGCTGACTTGGCTGATTGGCTTCATCAAGCAAAAGATGGCCACCAAATAATCCCCCCCAGCACGGTCACCGCCGGCTTACGACGGTGACTGTCACTGCGTACGGTCGTTGTGCCCCAGGTCACGCTGCGGGTCGATCTGGTCGCGCACGCGCTGCTTGAGCACCTTGGCTTCGGGAAAGCCACCCTCGGCCTTGCGTTCCCAAATCTGCACGCCATCGCAGGTGATGCGGAATGCGCCACCGGTAGCCGGTGCCAGCGACACCTTGCCCAGGTCATCGGCAAACGTACTCAACAATTCCTGCGCCAACCACGCCGCGCGCAGTAGCCACTGACACTGTGTGCAATAGGTGATAACGATCTCGGGTTTGATCGAAGACATGACTTGGAGGCTCCTGGCGTAACGGACTCAGCGGATCGAGTGGCTATAATACCGGCCTTTATCGCCCAGCCTCGAGATTCATGATGCGCCGCCTGCTGTCCTGCCTGCTTCTGTGCCTGCTCCCTGTTCTTGCCGATGCCGTTGAATCGCCGCGCCCGAAAATCGGCCTGGTGCTGTCCGGCGGCGCCGCCCGTGGCCTGGCCCATATTGGCGTGCTCAAGGCGCTGGAAGAGCAAGGCATCCAGGTCGATGCGATTGCCGGCACCAGCATGGGCGCGGTGATCGGAGGGCTCTACGCCTCGGGCTACAAGATCGACGAGCTGGAAAAGCTGGCGCTGAGCATCGACTGGCAACAGGCGCTGTCCGACGCACCACCCCGGGAAGACGTGCCGTTCCGGCGCAAGCAAGATGATCGGGATTTCCTGGTGAAACAAAAACTCAGTTTCCGTGACGACGGCAGCCTGGGCCTGCCATTGGGGGTGATCCAGGGCCAGAACCTGGCGCTGCTGCTGGAAAGCATGTTCGCCCACAGCAGCAATACGCGTAATTTCGACAAGCTGCCCATTCCCTTCCGGGCGGTGGCCACCGATATCACCACCGGCGAGAAGGTGGTGTTCCGCAAGGGCCACCTTCCCCAGGTGATCCGCGCCAGCATGTCGATCCCGGCGGTGTTCGCCCCGGTGGAGCTGGACGGCCGGCTGCTGGTGGACGGCGGCATGACCGATAACATCCCGCTGGATGTGGCGCGGGAAATGGGCGTGGACATCGCCATCGTCGTCGACATCGGCACCCCGCTGCGCTCGCGCAAACAACTGGCCACGGTGGTGGACGTGCTCAACCAGTCCATCACGCTGATGACCCGGCGCAACTCCGAAGAACAACTCAAGGACCTGCACCCCAAGGACGTACTGATCCAGCCGCCCCTCGCCGCCTTTGGGGTGACCGACTTCGGCCGCGCCAAAGACATGATCGACGCCGGCTACCGCGCCACGCGCGCCCTTGATGCGCGCCTGGCACACCTGCGCCCCGCCGAACCGATCGACCCGCAATTGGTGGCCGCCCGTACCCCCGGCGAACGTACGCCGGTGATCACCGCCATCAACGTGGAGAACGACTCGAAAGTCAGCGACGACGTCATCCGCTACTACATCCGCCAACCCCTGGGCGAACCGCTGAACCTCGGCCGCCTGCAGTCGGACATGGGCACCTTGTACGGCCTGGATTACTTCGAGCAGGTGCAGTACCGCGTGGTCAAGAAAGGCCAGGACAATACCCTGGTGATCAGCGCGCGCGGCAAGCGCAGCGGCACCGACTACCTGCGCCTGGGCCTGAACCTCTCCGATGACATGCGTGGCGACAGTGCCTTCAACCTCGGCGCCAGCTACCGCATGAACGGCATCAACCGCCTGGGCGCCGAATGGCTGACGCGGGTACAGATCGGTGACCGGCAAGAGCTGTACAGCGAGTTCTACCAGCCGATGGACACCGGCTCGCGTTACTTTGTCGCGCCTTACATCAGTGCCCAGGCACAGAACGTCGAGCTGATCCTGGACAACGATCCCATCTCCGAATACCGCCTGGAACGCTACGGCTTCGGCTTGAACGTAGGCAGGCAGATCGGCAACAGCGGCGAAATACGCTTCGGCGTCGGCGAAGCCTGGGGCAAGGCGGACGTGCGCATCGGCGACCGCGATCTGCCCAGTGTGAGTTTCAGCGAAGGCTTCTATGAGCTGAAGTACTCCTTCGACTCCCTGGACAACGTGTACTTCCCGCACACCGGCGAAGACATCGGCCTGGCCTACCGCGAATTCGAACCGGGGCTGGGTTCGGACCAGCGCTATCGCCAATGGGAATTCAAATTGGACAAGGCCATGAGCCACGGCCCGGACACCCTGGTGCTGGGTGGACGCTACGGGCGCACCCTGGATGATTCCGATGTGGTGATCTCCAGCTTCCTGCTGGGCGGTGCGCGGCAATTGTCGGGCTTCCGCCAGGATGCGATTTCAGGGCAGAACATCAGCCTGATGCGGGCCGTGTACTACCGCCGGCTCACGCCACGTTCGTACCTGCCGCTGGATTTCCCGCTGTACCTGGGAGCCTCGCTGGAACGGGGCCGAGCGTGGAACAACGACAATGAATTCGACAGTGGCTACATCAACGCAGCCAGCATTTTCCTGGGCTTCGATACACCCTTGGGGCCGCTGAACTTCAGCTATGGGTTCAACGATGACAACCAGAAGGCGGTGTACCTGAACCTGGGCCAGACGTTCTAAAAAGGTTGTGCGCTAAACCAAATGTGGGCGCTGGCTTGTCTGCGATGCAGGTACCTCGGTTGTTCAGAGACTCCGAGGTGATGCTATCGCAGGCAAGCCAGCGCCCACATTTTTGACCTGCTGCGTAGGTGAGGTCAGGACTTTTCCAGATTCGCCAGGATGTGCCCATGCACCCGCATGCACACACGCAAATCGGCTTCGTCCACACCCACAAACAACTCGTGGCGCAGCGCGGTGGCGATGGTTTCGATCTGTTCGATCAGCGGTCGGGCGGTGTCACACAGCAGGATGCGCTTGGCACGACGGTCTTCCACCACGGCCTGGCGTTGCACCAGGCCCTGGGCCTCAAGGCTGTCCAGCAGGCGGGCCAGTGTCGGCCCCTCGACGCCAACACTTTGCGCCAATTCACGCTGGGTGGGTGCGTCTTCGAAACGAGCAAGGTGCAGCAGCACCAGCCAGCGCGCCTGGGAGAGCCCAAGCCCGGCCAGGCGACGGTCCAGCTCGGCACGCCAACCACGGGACATTTGTGCCAGCTGCATGCCAAATCGGTGTTGATCGGTTAACGGCATAAAAAACTCATGTTTTAGACTGAAAATAAAGTGTGGCTAATTATTAGTCAGCTAAGCATGAGCTTTGCCAGTAGGCAAGAGTTGCTATGTACTGATTCGTTACATTGTCCTGATCGGCGCACTAAATCTCGAATTCAGACTGCAAAGCCGCCCGCACGCAATACAACACACCCTCAGGTACGCGCCCGGTAAACAGCGGCGCAATCTCCGCCACCGGTGGCAATTCGCCCTCTCCGTCGAGGAACGCGTCCTGGATTTCCCCGAGCAGATCCTCTGGCAGATCAAGGGCCTGCTCCAGCGACAGCTGCTGCTTGCCGATCGATTCAGCGAGCAAGGTGTAGACGTTCTTCTCCGAACACTGCAACTGACCGGCGATCTGGATCGGGGTCATGCCGGCGCGTGCCAGGCTGATCAGCTCGTGGCGAATATCGGCGACTTCCTTCGGCGCTTCGGCCTGGCCGCCGAGGACTTCGAGGAAGGCCTGGCCGTAACGCTCCAGCTTGCGCGCGCCCACGCCGCTGACCCGCGCCATCTCGGCCATGCTGGTGGGTTGCTCGCGCAGCATCTCCAGCAGCGTGGAGTCAGGGAAAATAACGTACGGCGGCACGCTGTGTTCCTGCGCCAGTTTGCGCCGCAGGGTGCGCAACGCTTCCCACTGTTCACGCTCCTCGCCACGCACCAGTTGGCTGGCCTGGCTGGTGCTGCTCTTGGCGGTGGTCTGCGGCTTGAGGTCGCGGCGCAACTCCAGGCTGACCTCACCCTTGAGCAACGGCCGGCAGCTGTCGTTCAGGCGCAGGCCGCCAAAGCCTTCGATATCGATATCTACCAACCCACGCGCAACCATCTGCCGGAACAGCGAGCGCCACTCGCCTTCTGCGCGGGCCTTGCCGACGCCGTAGACCGAGAGTTTCTCGTGGCCGAAGCTGCGGACTTTCTCGTTGTCCTTGCCCAGCAACACGTCCACCAGATGGCCCACGCCATAACGCTGGCCCGTGCGATAGATGGCAGACAACCCCTGGCGCGCCGGCTCAGTGGCGTCCCAGGTCTGCACGCCGTCGACGCAGTTGTCGCAATGGCCACAAGGCTCAGGCATGTCTTCGTCGAAATACGCCAGCAAGGTCTGGCGACGGCAACGAGTCTCCTCGCACAGCGAAAGCATCGCGTCGAGCTTGTGCTGCTCCAGACGCTTATGACGCTCATCGCCCTCGGAGTTCTGCAGCATCTGCTTGAGCATCACCACATCCTGCAGGCCGTAGACCATCCAGGCATCCGCAGGCAGACCATCACGGCCGGCACGCCCGGTTTCCTGGTAGTACGCCTCGAGGGACTTGGGCAGGTCCATGTGCGCGACGAAGCGCACGTTGGACTTGTCGATGCCCATGCCGAACGCAATGGTGGCCACCATGATCAGGCCTTCCTCGTTGAGGAAGCGCTTCTGGTGAGCCGAACGCGTTTCGTTGGGCAGGCCGGCGTGATAAGGCAGCGCCGGGTAGCCCTGCTCGCACAGGAACGCCGCCACTTCGTCGACCTTCTTGCGCGACAGGCAATAGACAATCCCCGCATCGCTGCGCCGCTCGGAGAGGAACGCCAGCAACTGCTTGCGCGGCTGCTCCTTGGGCACGATGCGGTAGAAAATGTTCGGCCGGTCGAAACTCGACAGGAAGCGCTCGGCGTTCTGCAGATGCAGGCGCTCGACGATTTCTTCGCGGGTGCGCTTGTCGGCAGTGGCCGTCAGAGCGATGCGCGGCACATCCGGAAACAGCTCCGCCAACTGGCCAAGCTGCAAATATTCGCGGCGGAAATCATGGCCCCATTGCGATACGCAGTGGGCTTCATCGATGGCGAACAGGGCGATTTCCAAGCTCTGCAAAAAGGCCAGCATGCGCGGCTGCACCAGGCGCTCGGGGGCCAGGTAGAGCATCTTCACTTCACCGCGCTTGATCCGCGCAGCCAGGTCGCGTTGCTGCTCGGCACTGAGGGTGGAGTTCAAGGACGCCGCGGCAACACCGAGTTCTTCGAGGGTCGCGACCTGGTCGTCCATCAACGCGATCAAAGGCGACACCACCACGGCCAGGCCGTTGCGCAACAGCGCCGGCACCTGGAAGCACAATGACTTGCCGCCGCCGGTAGGCATCAGTACCAGTGCGTCACCGCCACTGGCCACGCGCTCAATGATCGCACCCTGGCGGCCACGAAAACTGTCGTAGCCGAAGATGTCCTTGAGGACGCGTTGTGCCTGCTCGAGCATGTAAAACTCCAAAATAGTGCCGAAAACCCTCTGTACAGGCTGGCCGAAGAAATGCGCTTTCACGGGAAATAATCCGTAAGCGAAGTTTTCGCGGACTGGCGCCTGGCCTGCAAGGGCATCACAAAACGCGGCAGTATACCCGAGCGATACCCGGCAAAGGGCGCCACTGACGAACAGCGAGCGCTATCTAAAACCTGGCAAATATGCAGTGTGGCTGGCCTGGGCGCTCAAGAAGGCCTAGAATTCAGCATCGTTTATTCCCAAGGTAGTCCTTCAATGTCCTTCGCTGAGCAACTAACCCGCCTGCAAGCCTTCCTCGACGCCGATGAGCTGCATGACGAGGCGCTGGACTACGTGGCCGCCCACGGCTACCTGACCGCCCTGTCGATCTGCTCCGAGGTCGTGCCCGACCGTGAATGGATCGATGCACTGTTCGCCGAAGAGCCGCACTACACCGACGCCGCCCAACGCGAAGAAATCGAATCCACCCTGCTCGCCCTCAAGGCCCACATCGGTCGCCAACTGGCTTCCGACGAGGAATTCGAGCTGCCGTGCGAGCTGGACCTCGGCGAAGAACCGGATGACTCCGACCTGCGCGGCTGGTGCATCGGCTTCATGGAAGGCGTGTTCCTGCGCGAAGCCGCCTGGTTTGAAACCGCCGAGGAAGAAGTCAGCGAAATGCTGTTGCCGATCATGGTCGGTTCGGGCCTGTTCGACGACCAGCCGGAGTTTTCCGACATCGCCGCCGACGCCAACCTGATGGACGACATGATCGTACAGATCCCGGAAGCGCTCACCGCCCTGTACCTGCTGTGCAACGCACCCGACGAAAAACCGGCGATCCTCAAGCCACGTCACCACTGAGTCGCTTGCCCGTGACACCCATGGGCAATCGTTCGCTGCTCCTGCGCTACGTCCTGCTGGCCATCGGCTGGTTGAGCGTGGCGTTGGGGGTAATCGGCATTTTCCTACCGGTACTGCCGACTACGCCCTTCCTGCTGCTCGCCGCCGCCTGCTTCGCTCGAAGCTCCCCGCGCTTTTACCACTGGCTGGTGCAACACCCGCGCCTGGGCCCGTGGATCCGCGATTACCTGGACGGCAACGGCATCCCCCTCAAGGGCAAGGTCTACGCCATCGGCTTGATGTGGCTGAGCATCGGCGTGTCCTGCTACCTGGTGCCGCTCCCTTGGGCACGTGGCTTCATGCTGACCAGCGCCGTGCTGGTGACGATCTACATCCTGCGTCAGAAAACCCTGCCGCCGCGCTGAACGCCCCTGCGACATTCGATCCCACACGACCTTGGTCGACACTGACTAACCCCAGGCATCATGCGAGACTGTCCAACCGGGTCTGGAATGCCCGGGTGTTCCTATGCTCGGAGTTACCATGACGCTGTCCAGCGGGCTGATCGCCGCCGTTGCCCTGGCCTATATGGCCATTATGTTTGCCATCGCTTTCTACGGTGACCGTCGCCGTGCGCCATTGCCGCCGCGCATGCGTGCCTGGGTGTATAGCCTGTCGCTGGCCGTTTATTGCACCAGCTGGACCTTCTTCGGCGCCGTAGGCCAGGCCGCAGAACAGTTGTGGGCATTTTTACCGATCTACCTGGGGCCGGTGCTGTTGCTGGTGCTGGCACCCTGGGTGCTGCAGAAGATGATTCTGATCAGCAAGCAGGAAAACATTACCTCCATCGCTGACTTTATTGCGGCGCGCTACGGCAAATCCCAGTCCCTTGCAGTCGTGGTCGCGCTGATCTGCCTGGTGGGCGTACTGCCTTATATCGCGCTGCAGCTCAAAGGCATCGTGCTGGGGGTCAACCTGTTGATCGGCGCCGGCGTCGACACCACGGGCACCCGCGCCCAGGACACCGCGCTGATCGTGTCGCTGGTGCTGGCGCTGTTCACCATTGTCTTCGGTACGCGCAACCTCGACGCCACCGAGCACCACCGCGGCATGGTGCTGGCGATCGCGTTTGAATCCCTGGTCAAGCTGTTCGCGTTTCTCGCAGTCGGCGCGTTTGTGACCTTCGGCCTGTACGACGGTTTCGGCGACCTGTTAAGCCAGGCCATGCTGGCGCCACGGCTGGAGGAATACTGGAAGGAGACCGTCAACTGGCCGTCGATGGTGGTGCAGACCGGGGTGGCCATGATGGCGATCATCTGCCTGCCTCGGCAGTTCCATGTCACGGTGGTCGAGAACATCGACCCGCAGGACCTGCGCCTGGCCAAATGGGTGTTCCCCGCGTACCTGATTCTTGCCGCACTGTTTGTAGTACCCATCGCCTTGGGCGGCAAGATGATGCTACCCAGCTCGGTGCTGCCAGACTCCTACGTGATCAGCCTGCCCATGGCCGAAGCCCACCCGGCACTGGCCGTGCTGGCGTTTATCGGCGGCGCGTCGGCGGCCACCGGCATGGTGATCGTGGCGAGCATCGCGCTGTCGACCATGGTTTCCAACGACATGCTGCTGCCGTGGTTGCTGCGCCGCTCCAGCGCCGAGCGACCATTCGAAGTGTTTCGCCACTGGATGCTGTCGGTACGCCGGGTCAGCATCGTGATCATCCTGCTGCTGGCCTACGTCAGTTACCGCCTGCTGGGATCGTCCGCCAGCCTGGCGACCATTGGCCAGATCGCCTTTGCCGCCGTGACCCAATTGGCGCCGGCGATGCTAGGTGCGCTGTATTGGAAGCAGGCCAACCGACGCGGCGTATTTGCCGGGCTGGCGGCGGGCACCTTCCTGTGGTTCTACACCTTGGTCCTACCGGTGACAGCGAAAAGCCTGGGTTGGTCCCTTGGCCTTTTCCCAGGGCTGACGTGGATGCATTCGCACCCGCTGGGGTTGTCCGTCACTTCGTTGACGCTCGGCACGGTGTTCTCCCTTGCGGGTAACTTCACGCTGTTCGTGTGGGTGTCGATGCTCTCGCGCACACGGGTCTCCGAGCACTGGCAAGCCGGGCGCTTCATTGGCCAGGAAATCAGCCAGCGCGCCAGCGCCCGCTCGATGCTGTCGGTACAGATCAGCGACTTGCTCAGCCTGGCCGCCCGCTTTGTCGGGGATGAACGTGCCCAGCAGAGTTTTATCCGCTTCGCCTATCGCCAGGGCAAAGGCTTCAACCCCAACCAGAATGCCGACAATGATTGGATCGCCCACACCGAGCGACTGCTCGCCGGCGTATTGGGCGCATCGTCGACCCGTGCGGTGGTGAAAGCCGCAATCGAAGGGCGGGAAATGCAGCTGGAGGACGTCGTACGCATCGCCGATGAAGCGTCGGAAGTGCTGCAGTTCAACCGCGCGTTGCTGCAAGGGGCTATCGAGAACATCACCCAGGGCATCAGCGTGGTCGACCAGTCGCTCAAGCTGGTGGCCTGGAACCGGCGCTATCTGGAGCTGTTCCATTACCCGGACGGACTGATCAGCGTGGGCCGTCCAATTGCCGACATCATCCGCTACAACGCCGAGCGCGGGCTGTGCGGGCCGGGCGAGGCCGAAGTTCACGTGGCGCGTCGCCTGCACTGGATGCGCCAGGGCCGTGCGCACACCTCCGAACGCTTGTTTCCCAATGGACGCGTGATCGAGCTGATCGGCAACCCGATGCCCGGCGGCGGCTTCGTCATGAGCTTCACTGACATTACCGCGTTCCGCGAGGCCGAGCAGGCGCTCACCGAGGCCAACGAAGGCCTGGAGCAGCGAGTGACCGAGCGCACCCACGAGCTGTCCCAGCTCAACGTGGCTCTCACGGATGCCAAGGGCGTGGCAGAGTCCGCCAGCCAGTCGAAGACACGCTTCCTGGCGGCCGTCAGCCATGACCTGATGCAACCACTGAACGCCGCACGCCTGTTCTCTGCCGCCCTCTCCCACCAGAACGACGGCCTGTCCAGCGAAGCCCGGCAATTGGTGCAGCACCTGGACAGCTCGCTGCGTTCCGCCGAAGACCTGATCAGCGATCTGCTGGATATTTCGCGCCTGGAAAACGGCAAGATCAACCCACAGCGCCACCCTTTTGTGCTCAACGAGCTGTTCGACACCCTGGGCGCGGAATTCAAGGCACTCGCCCAGGACCAGGGTTTGCGCTTCCGCCTGCGCGGCAGTCGGCTGCGCGTGGACAGCGACATCAAGTTGCTACGACGGATTCTGCAGAATTTTCTTACCAACGCCTTCCGTTATGCCGACGGCCCGGTGCTGCTGGGCGTACGCCGGCGCAAAGGCGAGCTGTGCCTGGAAGTGTGGGACCGTGGCCCAGGCATCCCGCAGGATAAACAGAAGGTGATCTTCGAAGAGTTCAAGCGCCTGGACAGCCACCAGACCCGTGCAGAGAAGGGCTTGGGCCTTGGCCTGGCGATCGCCGACGGTTTGTGCCGCGTGCTGGGACACCGCTTGAGCGTGCGCTCGTGGCCAGGCAAGGGCAGCGTGTTCAGTGTGCGTGTGCCGCTGGCGCGTAACCAGGCGAGCCCACAGATCAAGACGCCTCAGGAAACCGGGCTGCCGTTGAGCGGTGCCCAGGTGCTGTGCGTGGATAACGAAGAGAGCATCCTGATCGGCATGCGCAGCCTGTTGACGCGCTGGGGCTGTGAAGTGTGGACCGCCACCGACCAGGCGCAATGCGCCGCGTTGCTGGCCGAGGGCGTGCGCCCGCAATTGGCACTGGTGGACTACCACCTGGACCACGGTGAAACCGGTACTGAGCTGATGGGTTGGCTGCGCGCGCAGTTGGCAGAACCGATTCCCGGCGTGGTGATCAGCGCCGACGGCCGCCCGGAGATGGTGGCCGAGGTGCATGCGGCTGGGTTGGACTACTTGGCCAAACCGGTGAAACCGGCGGCGTTACGGGCGTTGCTGAGCCGGCATTTGCCGCTGTAGACCGGTCTGAAACGGCCCCGTGCAGGAGCTGGCTCGCCGGCTCCTCCACCGACCGTGTTTTATTCGGGCAGGTGCGCTACACCATCGGAGTCGGTCATCGCCCGCTCCAGCAGATCAGCGGGAAGACTCTTGCTGGCCCGCGCCCCGAGTAGCCTCAGTTGCTCGGTACGGCTGACCAAATTCCCGCGTCCGTCTGTCAGTTTGTTTCGCGCTGCGCTGTAAGCCTTATCCAACTGTTGCAAACGGTTGCCCACTTCATCCAGGTCCTGGATAAACAGCACGAACTTGTCGTACAGCCACCCCGCACGCTCGGCGATTTCCCGGGCGTTCTGGCTCTGGCGCTCCTGCTTCCACAGGCTGTCGATCACCCGCAGGGTGGCCAGCAACGTGGTTGGGCTGACGATGACGATATGACGGTCGAACGCCTCCTGGAACAGGTTCGGTTCAGCCTGCAACGCGGCGGAAAACGCGGCCTCGATAGGCACGAACAGCAACACGAAATCCAGGCTGTGCAGCCCCTCCAGGCGCTTGTAGTCCTTGCTGGCCAAGCCTTTGACGTGATTGCGCAGCGACAGCACGTGTTGCTTCAACGCCGCCTGGCCGATCACGTCGTCATCGGCGGCCACGTATTGTTGATAAGCGGTGAGGCTGACCTTGGAATCCACCACCACCTGCTTGTCACCGGGCAACATGATCAGCACGTCCGGCTGGAAACGCTCGCCGTCCGGCCCCTTGAGGCTGACCTGGGTCTGATACTCGCGTCCCTTCTCCAGGCCCGCATGCTCGAGCACCCGTTCGAGGATCAGTTCGCCCCAGTTGCCTTGGGTTTTCTGGCCCTTGAGTGCACGCGTGAGGTTAGTGGCCTCGTCTGACAGCCGCAGGTTCAGTTGTTGCAGGCGTTCAAGCTCCTTGGCCAGCGAAAAACGCTCGCGCGCCTCGTTCTGGTAGCTCTCTTCGACGCGTTTTTCGAAGGACTGGATGCGTTCCTTCAACGGGTCGAGCAACTGGCCCAGGCGTTCCTGGCTGGTTTCGGCGAAGCGTTGTTCGCGCTCGTCGAAGATCTTGCCGGCCAGCTCGGCGAACTGCGCGCGCAATTCATCCCGCGAGCCTTGCAGGTCGGCAAGACGCTGCTGGTGGCTGTCCTGCTGCTCGCGCAGTTCGGCGCGCAAGGCCGCGGCCAACGCGTCGAGGCGGCGTAGTTCGGTCTCCTTGGCGCTGCGGTCGAGGTTCCAGGCGTGGGCGGCGTCGCGGGCATTGTCGCGGTCGATCTGCAGCAATTCGACTTCCCGGCGCACCGCGGCCAGGTCAGCCTGCTTGGCAGCATTGGCCTGGCTCAGGTCGCTGATTTCATCACGACTGGCATCTAGCTGCGCGGCGAGGCCTTCTTGAGCCAGTTGCGCAGTGGCCAGACGCTCTTCGAGCAGTTCCCAGCCGGTCATGCGCGCGGCCAGTCGTCGCTGAAGCTGCCAGCACACGGCCAATAAAGGCACGGCAGCGCTAGCGAGGCCCAAGGCGATACTGGTCCAGTCAAAAGCCATAGACATGTCTGCCATCACCGAAAAAAACCAAGGTTAGCGGAGCACAGGGCCTGAGGACAGCTCAGTCTTCGACCTGGCCCAGTTCACGCTGGGCACGGCGGTCACCGGCGCGAGCCGCGAGGCGCAGGAGGTCGTGACCGATGCGACGGTCACGGGCATTCCCGCACTCACGGCACATCAGTTGGCCCAGTCGGCTTTGTGCAGCGACCACACCTTCACGGGCCGGCTGCTTGAGCAAACGTCCGGCGAAGTGTTTGACGTTGGTGTTGTGGCCCAGGCGCGGACTGTCGAGCAACCACAAGGCAACTTTCAAGGAAAAGCGCTTTGGGGCGGTAACAGTGTGAGGGGCATCGGTAACAGATGGTGATACTGAGCGAAACTTCATAAAGCACTGTGGGACAGAACGGAAGGCGCGCCACTCTACTCTTTTTTTCGTACAGGTAAAGCTGAAAAAACTCGGCACGCCCGTTCTAGAGCAAGCGCTCGGGACAATCCACAGAAGCTGTGGATAACTCAGTGGACAACCCCCCTTTAACTCGCGCAAAGGCCCATGGAATGGGGGCCGCAGTCAAACTGACGATTTTTTCACCAATAAAAAAAAGCCAGATTTTTCATTGACTTAAATTTCCATTGCAGGCTAATGGCGCCCCTGCGGCGCAGGTGACAGCGTGGTTACACACCTGACAACTCATGTGTACAAGTACCCATCCGATGGTTATATCGCCAGCTTTTTTTGAAGCAACTCGCTGCAAAAATGTTACCGCCAGGGCAAACCTGGGACTTTTCAAATCTTTCCCGGCTCGCCACACTCCCCAACCTGCAGCGCAACAGAGGGAGGGTCGATGAAAGGAATTCTGCTATTCGCCGTGTTGCTACTGGCTATCTGCGCTATTTCACTGGGGATCAACGCGGCACTGCCATCCCCTGACGGCGCACTGTTCGCCATCGCCATCCTGCTGTCGGCGGCATTTACTGCCGTCAGCTTGTGCATTGAGTTGGGCGAAGGCCGGATCAATGACATGGGCGATGTGATGAAGGTGGTCGAGACCGGCCAGTCCCTGCGCTTGACCCTTGCCGCCTACGGGCTGGGTTGCTCGCTGGCAGCGGCAACCACGGTGCTGGTCTATCGGGGCCTGTTGGGCGGCTGACTGAAGTTTTTTGGCTAGCACACTTCCAATACCTGCTTCAATCCGTTACTATCCGCAGCGTTAGTACCAAGCTGAAAGTCAATTCTGGTCGAATAACTCCCCTGAACAACAAGGGATCGACCACCTCGATGGTTTCCAGGTATCACTTGCGACGACACGGCCTTTGAACAATCAAAGGGTGCCGCGAAGTATCCATACGCTGACCGAACCAACCTGCCGATTGATCAGGATCTTCACCCTGGGCCCAGAACCTTTGCCCCTGTTGTGTTGCCTGCCCTCCTAAGTACCTACCTGCCAGCCCAAGCGCGCCTAACTTAATAGCGCTTCAAACTGGCTGCTTTGTTCCAGTCGGGTTCTTCGTTTGATCAATGGTGATCAACGTTACTGGAACGTTTTAACGTTGCACGGTTCTTAATCCGTGTCATTTGTAGGAACACCAATAATATGCACGCTCAAATCCATACTCAGGATGCCATTCGCACCCTTACCAACGCTTTTGCTCCAATGAATTGCCTGATCATGGCCGCTCGCAAAGGCTGCTTCAGCTTCACCCTGGTCAACGAACACGGCATCGCCCGTCACAGCGAACGCCTGTACCCCGATCAATACTCCAGCGCAGAACCGCTGCAGGCCGTGATCGAGCGTACCCGTCAGGCACTGACTGCCTGACCGACCCGAGTCGCTGAAACACGAAAAACCCTGTTTAAAAAGCAGGGTTTTTTATTGCCTGCGATTCGTGCATTGACGCTTTGCATTAAGTTCAAATAGATATAAACATTATAACTAAATGAGAAAGATGTTTTAAAAACAGTCCTTTACATCATAAATATGACACTACACTTCAACTCAAGCGGCATGATCCGCTTCCGGCGAGCCTGAGATCCGATCCACTGCTGCCAAGCCCCCCCTTCTCAGGCCTCGCCGACCACTTTCACGGATTGAGGCTTGTATGGGTATCGCTGCCAGCGAATTGTGTCGTTATGTGATCCGGCCGACCTTAATGTACCTCGGCCGCCATAACCCGACGGCTGAATCCCTGCTGCTGGGCATTGCCGCCAGCCAGTCGGAACTCGGTTCCGCCTTGCACGACCGGCGCGGGCACGGCCTGTACAGCATCACTGAACCGCGCCATCGGGCCCTGTGGGATAACTACCTGGCGCTGGACCCCGACCGCGCCAGCCTGGTACGCGGGCTGGCCAGCCAGCATGCCTTCCTCAGTGCGCCGCAGCTGGAACTCACAGTCAACCTGCGTTACGCCACGGCAATCGCCTGGCTTTTGGTCGAACAACACACTCCCGCACTGCCACCGGCCGGCGATGTCTTGGCAATGGCACGTATCTGGAAAGAAATTTTTCACCCACAAGGACGGCTGCGCGATTTCACTCAAGCCTGGCAAACCTGTGTTTCACCCATGAATCAGGTGGTTTGCTGACCGGGCAATTTGCAAGATTCGTTAAAAACTCTAAATTTTGGTCGGATTGTCCTACAAAACCGCTCTATCTCCTGCATTACAGCCTATAGCGCGATCTTAAAATTATTGTTACTTTCCGCAGCGGTGATCACCACGGAGTTCTAATAATGAAAAAAGTAATGCTCAAGACCACACTTAGCCTCGCCGTTGCCATGGCCTCTTCCCACCTGTTTGCAAGCGGTTTCGCATTGAACGAACAGAGCGTCAGCGGAATGGGGACGGGTTTCGCAGGTCGCTCTTCTTCTGCCGATGATGCAAGCACTGTTTACGGTAACCCTGCCGGTATGGCTCGCCTGAGTGGCCAACAAATCACGGGCGGTGTTGCGGCCATTGATGCTTCGACCGATATCAGCAATGTCAGCGGCAATACCAACACCACCGGTAGCAACAAAGGTGACATGGTGCCCTTCACAGCCGTTCCATTCGGCTTCTACACCAACAAACTCAACGACCAGTGGGCTGTCGGCTTCGGCGTCTATGCTCCGTTCGGCTTGGTAACAGACTACGAAAGTGGTTTCCAAGGCCGTGGCTTCGGCAGCAAGAGCGAAGTGAAGGTCATGACCTTCCAGCCGACTGTCAGCTACGCTTTCAACGACAAAGTCTCCATCGGTTTCGGCCCGACCATCAACCGGATCTCTGGTGTACTGGAGTCAGATGTTTCGTTGCCTCAGGTTCCAGGCAGCGGCCCGAATAACATCAAGATCAAGGGTGACGACACCGCCCTGGGCTTTAACTTCGGTGTTCTGGTTCAAGCCACCGACACCACTCGCGTGGGCCTGACCTATCACTCGAAAGTGAAGTACAAGCTCGAAGGCCATACTGAAGTGACCCCGGGCACGGGTGTTCCAGGCATTGCCTTGCGCGGAAACCGTTACGATGCTTCGCTGAAAATCGATACCCCTGAGTCTTGGGATCTGTCGGTCACTCAGGACATGAACGATGCATGGAAACTGTATGCAGGTGCCACCTGGACCCGCTGGAGCCGACTGAAAGACATCACCGTCAACAACGAAGGCGTAACCGCTGTCAGCGGCGGCGGCGTTGCCCCGGCCCTGGTCGGCACCATCAAAGAAGACCAGAACTGGCACGATACCTGGGCATATGCCGTTGGTACTTCGTACCAGCTGACCAAGCAGGTTGTACTGCGTACCGGCCTGACCTTCGACCAGTCGCCCACCAACAATACCGATCGCTCACCGCGCATCCCGACAGGCGACCGTACGATCTTCAGCGTGGGCCTGGGCTACGCGGTCATGGATAACATGACCATCGACCTGGCTTACTCTTACCTCAAGGAAGAAGACGTCAAAGTGCAGCGCACCAACGCCCTGCGTCAGACGTACAATGCCAAGTACGAAAACAGCGCCAACGGTTTCGGCCTGGGCTTGACCTACAAGTTCTGAGTAAAACCGTATAAAAAAGCCCCGCTCTCCTGCAAAGGAGGCGGGGCTTTTTAATGGCTCACTATCAAGGCTTGGACGCTATCGCCTCCTCCACGGCCTTGATCAGGTCCGGACTGTCCGGCTTGGTCAGGCTGGAAAAATTGGCAATCACCTTGCCCTGCCGATCCACCACGTACTTGTAGAAATTCCACTTCGGCGGCGCGTCGGTCTGCTGCGCCAGCATCTTGAACAGATGCACCGCATCCGGCCCCTTGACCTTTTGCGGCTCGGTCATGGTGAAGGTCACGCCATAATTCACGTAGCAGACCTTGGCGGTCTCTTCACCCGTCTTGGCTTCCTGCTTGAAGTCATCGGACGGCACGCCGATTACTTCCAGCCCTTCGCCCTTGTAGCGTTGATACAAGGCTTCGAGGCCTTTGAATTGCGGAGCGAACCCGCAGAAACTGGCGGTATTGACGATCACCAGCGGTTTACCAGCAAAGCGCTGGCACAGGTCGATGGATTCCTTGGCGCGCAGCTTGGGCAATTGGCCTTCTAGCAGCGGCGGGCAACTGGCGGCCAGGGCGGCACTGCCAATGGCCATCAGGACGGGTACAGCGAGCCAGCGCATGTGCATGTCGTGTGTCCTTGACGATATCCAGACAATCAACTTAACAGATCGACATACCCAGTTGCATCAACGCCAGCCCGCCGTGTTGCCAGCCCCACCAGGCCAACAGCACCAGGACGCCCCCGGCAACGAGTATCACACCGCGTACCGCTATGCTCATGCTGCCTCCATCTGCGCCTGCAATCGCGCCACCGGCCGCTCACGCACCGGCCAGTTCAGCGCCGCCGCGAGCAGGCTCAATAGAATTGCCACCTGCCAGATCAAATCGTAGTTGCCGGTTCGATCATAGACCACCCCACCCAACCAGCCACCCAGGAACGAGCCGAGCTGATGGAACAGGAACACGATCCCACCGAGCATGGAGAGGTTTCGCACACCAAACAACGTCGCGACGGTGCCGTTGGTCAGCGGTACGGTGGACAGCCACAGGAAGCCCATGGCCATGCCAAACAAGTAGGCGGTGACCTCGGTGACCGGTGCCCACAGAAACAGCACGATCACCACCGCGCGCAGCAGGTACAAGCCTGTCAGCAAACGGGGCTTGGACATGCGCCCACCCAGCCAGCCGGCGGTATAGGTGCCGAAGATATTGAACAGGCCAATCAGCGCCAATACCGTGGTGCCGACGGTGGCCGGCAAATGCTGGTCCACCAGGTACGCCGGCAAGTGCACGCCGATGAACACCACCTGGAAACCGCAGACGAAAAAGCCAAAGGCCAACAGCCAGAAACCGGAATGGGAGCACGCTTCCTTCAAGGCTTCACGCAGGGTTTGCTGGCCGGCGAGCACCGGCAGCGGCTTATCCTTGAGCATCGCGACCAGTGGCAGGATCAGGGCCACCATCAGGCCCAGTGCCAGCAGTGCTGCAGACCAGCCGAGCCAACTGATCAGGCCCAAGGTGCCCGGCACCATTGCAAACTGTCCAAACGAACCAGCAGCGCTTGCAATGCCCATCGCCATGCTGCGTTTTTCCGGAGCCACGGCCCGGCCGACCACACCGAGAATCACCGAGAACGACGTGCCAGACAGACCGATACCAATCAGCAAGCCAGCACTGAGGGACAACGACCACGCTGAATCGGACATCCCCATCAACACCAGGCCCACGGCGTAGAGGACACCGCCGACAAACACAGCTTTGGTGGCACCGAAACGGTCGGCCAGGGCACCGGTAAACGGCTGCGCCAGCCCCCAGATCAGGTTCTGCAAGGCGATCGCAAAGGCGAAGGTCTCACGACCCCAGCCGAACTCGCTGCTCATCGGCGCAAGGAACAGGCCGAAACCGTGTCGCACGCCCAACGACAACGCCAGGATCAGCGCACTCCCCACAAGAATCCAGCCACTGGTGCGCCACATCGAGGTCATTTCTTATTCTCCGCTCGCGGGTATATACCCGCTTATAGTCGAACCAACCCGCGTTCAGGCGAGTTCGTCCAGCAAGGCCAACAAGGTTTCGCGTTTTTCCGCGCCGAGTTGATCGATCAATTTCTGCTGCGCCGCCTCCCAGGCGGGCAACGCGGCGGCGAGTCGTGCCTCACCGTCCTCGGTCAACTTCACCAGGCGGTTACGCAAATCGTCGCCCTCTACCAACTGCACCAGGCCCTCGCCTTCCAGCACCCGCAGGTTGCGCCCCAGGGTGCTGCGATCCAGGCCCATGGCTTCGGCCAAGCTGGAAATGCTTGGCTGGTCGAGTCGCTGCAGGTTGCACAGCAAAGAATACTGGGCAACGTTAATCCCGAAGCCATCAAGGGCGCCGTCGTAATGCCGGCTGACGCCACGGGCGGCACGTCGCAGGTTGGTACACAAACATTGGGAGGCAAGCATGGTAGGTGTATATACCCGCGATTGAGGAAATGCAAGAAAGTGTTACAGGGCCAGGCCGACCAACACCGCGACTTCCAACAGCTCCAGCAAGGCCCCTGCAGTGTCGCCCGTGGTACCGCCCAGGCGGTTGACCATCAGTTGGCGCAACGCCACAAAGCAGATAGCCGCAAGCAGCACGGCAACCCCACCGCTGAAGCCACCGATCAGGATGCACGCAAGACCGCTGAGGATCAGCACCTGTTGACCGACGATTCTCGGTAAATGATCCGACAATGCCTGGCCCAATCCACCGGCACGCACATAGCGCGTGGTGAGAAACAACGCCAGCATCGATGCGCGGCCGATCAACGGTGCCAGGATCAATGCCGCGCCGTTATGTTGCTCGATCAAAGCCACCAACGCGGTGAATTTGACAAGCAACACCAGCCCAAGGGTGACCACGGCAATGGGCCCGCTGCGAGGGTCTTTCATGATCGTGAGCGTACGCTCGCGATCGCCGAAGCCACCCAGCCAGGCATCGGCGCTGTCTGCCAGGCCGTCCAGGTGCAGGCCACCACTGAGCAACACCCAGGCTGTCAGCAACAGCGCCGCGTGCAGCAACAACGGCGCGCCCATCAACGCGGTGTTCAGTGCCCACAACAGCACGCCGAACAACACGCCCACGAGCGGATAAAATAACAATGAGCGTCCCAGCTCCTGGGGCTGCGGCATGCCCGGCAGGCGAATCGGCAGGCTGCTGAGAAATTGCAGGGCGATCCAGAACGGCAGCATGTCTACCCCACTTCCTTCAGCGCGCCGTCAGCGCACACCTGCAGGTTGAATAACCCACCGTGACCGACTTCGACATTTAACAGCTGCTCCCTGGGCAAGTCGCGCGCCTGCGCCAGCAGCAGCCGCATCACACCGCCATGACTGATCAGCAACACACGCTCACCAGCGTAGGCCTGGTGCAAGCGTGCGACTGCACCCAGCACCCGATCGGAAAAAGCGCTGACGGGCTCGCCGTCCGGTGGCGTAAAGCTGTAGGGGTCAGCCCAGAATAACCCCAGCCCCTCGGCGTCGGTCTCCATCAAGGCTGCCGCACTCTGTCCTTCCCAGGCGCCGAAGTGCAGCTCTTGCAGGTCCTTCTCGAGCGTCACTGGCAGGTTGAGCCGAGCACCCAATTCGTCGGCAAACCGCGCGCAACGCTGCAGTGGCGAACTGACCAAACGGTCCCACGGCCCCTGCGTCACCACCGCGTCGCGCATCTGTGCCCACCCCTTGGCGGTGAGGGCGTCGTCGAGGCTACCGCGCAGGCCGCCACCCCGTTCGGTTTCGCCGTGGCGCAGCAGGTCCAGGTGCAAAATCATGCCGGGCGGTCCGCCACGGCGGCTTCGGCGAAGGTCGCCATTTGCCCGTGCAACGCACAGGCCAGGCGCAATAACGGCACCGCCAACGCAGCACCGCTGCCCTCACCCAGGCGCAAGCCAAGTTCCAGCAGTGGCTTGGCGTCGAGGCTCTGCAGCACATGGCGATGACCCGGTTCGGCACCGCCATGGCCGAACACCAGCCACTCGCGGCACGCCGGGTTCAAGCGCGTCGCGACCAGCGCCGCGACGGTACAGATAAACCCATCCACCAGCACCACGATGCCTTCCTGGGCACAGGCCAGATACGCACCCACCAGCGCGGCAATCTCAAAGCCGCCAAGATTGAACAACGTCTGCAATGCATCACCGTGCTGGCCGGCATGCAACGCCAGTGCGCGTTCGATCACCGCCACCTTGTGGCTGACGCCCTGGGCGTTCAACCCGGTGCCCGGCCCCGTGAGGTCGCTGACCTGGCAATCAAGCAAGGCACACGCCAACGCACTGGCAGCGGTGGTGTTGCCGATGCCCATCTCGCCACCGATAAACAGTTGCGTTCCGTTTGCCAACGCACGCCGTGCACTGTCACGACCGGCTTGCAGGGCGAGCTGTCCCTGGGCCTCGGTCATCGCCGGACCGTGGACGAAGTTAGCGGTGCCCGTGCCGATATTCAGGTGACGCACACCGGGCAGCTCCAGGGACGGCGTTACTGTCCCTAGGTCGACCACGTCCAACTGCGCATCCAGTTGCCGCGCCAATACGCTGATGGCCGCGCCACCGCTGACGAAGTTTTGCAGCATCTGCCCAGTGACTGCCTGGGGATATGCCGACACTCCTTCTGCAACCACGCCATGATCGCCAGCGAAGATGGCGATCCACAGCCGATCCACCGATGGCTTGACCTGGCCCTGCAAGCCAGCCAATTGCACTGCCAGCGCTTCCAGTTGGCCCAGAGAGCCGGCCGGCTTGGTCAGTTGCTGCTGGCGTGCCAGAGCGTGTTCGTATGCCTGCGCGTCGATCGCCTTACAAGGGTTGAGCCACCAGGTGTCAGTCATAACGCAGTACCTTTCAAAGTCAGGGGCAGGCCGGCGACGGTCAGGACAACACGCTGACACCGCTCGGCCAAGGCTTGATGCAGCCAACCGGCTTCATCCACATAGCGGCGAGTCAATTCGCCCAGCGGCACGACACCCAGACCGGTCTCGTTGCTGACAAAAATGAGTTCACCCGGCAGCGAGGCCAGGGTTTCCAGCAGTTGATCGCGCTCGAATGCCAGGCGCCCGGCGTCTTCGAGCATCAGCAGATTAGTCAGCCACAAGGTCAGGCAGTCCACCAGCAGGCACTGCCCGGCGGCTGCGTTTTCCCGCAACACACGCGCCAGTTCAATCGGCTCCTCGATCAGGCCCCAATGGTCCGGACGACGCTGGCGGTGCAGGGCGACGCGCTCGTTCATCTCGCCATCCAATGGCTGGCTGGTGGCGATGTAAGTGACAGGCAAGGCACTGTCGCTGGCGAGCTTTTCGGCCAGGCGGCTTTTGCCGGAGCGGGCGCCGCCGAGGATCAGTTGAAGCATGGGATGGCACCTCGGGTGGGCTGAAATGGGTTGACCGTCAGGCCGCCTTCGCGGGCAAGCCCGCTCCCACATTTTGAGCGTGGTGCGTCAGTTAAATCGCAGGCAAGCCAGTCCTCACAGGAGGGACGCGTGCGCACCCTTAAATCCCACATAGATTGCGCAACAACTCAGTATCCAAATGATTCTCCACCAGGTCAGCCAGGCGCTCGATATCGCGCTCGCGCAAGGCGTGGTAGTCAACCTCCTGCACGTCCTGCAACCCAGCCCAGCGCAGCAAGGCGCTGCAGGCAGCCGGGCTTTCGAACAGCCCGTGCAGGTAAGTGCCGAGGATCTGCCCGTCGTCACTCTGGGCGCCATCGCTGCGACCGTCATCGAGCAACACCGCCGCATTCGACAAGGCCTCGCCGGTCGTCACGCCCGCATGGATCTCATAACCGCTGACTTGCGCATCCTCCAGCAACAACCGCCCGCGCACATTGCGCAGTTGTTTCTCTTGTTCCAGCGTGGTGCTGAACGACAGCAGCCCAAGGCCATCGCTGGTGCCGGCAGGCCCCTCCAGGCCTAGCGGGTCGTGCACCTGCTCGCCGAGCATCTGCAAGCCGCCACAAATACCCAGCACCTTGCCGCCATAGCGCAAGTGCCGCGCCACAGCGGTTTCCCAGCCGTTGGCGCGCAGGTAGGCCAGGTCGCTGCGCACGCTTTTCGAGCCTGGGAGGATGATCAGGTCGGAGGCCGGAATGGGCTGGCCCGGGCCGACAAACTGCAGGTCCACTTGAGGATGCAGGCGCAGTGGATCGAAATCCGTGTGGTTGCTGATGCGCGGCAACACCGGCACCACCACCTTGAGCACCTGCGCCGCCTTGTCGATCTGGCGCTGGTCGATGCCATCTTCGGCTTCCAGGTGCAGGTCCATCACGTAGGGCAGAACGCCCACCACCGGTTTACCGGTGCGCGCTTCCAGCCAGTCCAGGCCCGGTTGCAACAACGCGATGTCACCGCGAAAGCGGTTGATGATGAACCCTTTGACCCGCACCTGTTCCGTGGGCGACAGCAATTCCAGGGTGCCGACCAGGTGGGCAAACACGCCGCCGCGATTGATATCGGCGATCAGCAGCACCGGGCAGTCGACCGCCTCGGCAAAGCCCATGTTGGCGATGTCATTGGCGCGCAGGTTGATCTCCGCCGGCGAGCCCGCGCCTTCGACCATCACCACCGGGTAGGCGTGGCTCAATCGAGCGTGAGAAGCCAGCACCGCCTGCATCGCAATGGCTTTGTAGTCGTGGTAGGCCACCGCGTTCATGCTGGTCACGGCGCGGCCATGGATGATCACTTGCGAACCCGTGTCGCTGTTGGGCTTGAGCAATACCGGGTTCATGTCGGTGTGCGGCGCCAGGTTGGCGGCCTGGGCCTGCACCGCCTGGGCGCGGCCGATCTCGCCGCCTTCGGCCGTCACCGCGCTATTGAGCGCCATGTTCTGTGGCTTGAATGGCGCCACTGCGACGCCCTGGCGTACCAGCCAGCGGCACAGCGCCGTCACCAGCGTACTTTTGCCGGCGTCAGAGGTGGTGCCTTGCACCATCAGCGTACTCATGTCGCTTCCTTGTAGGCGATCAGGGCCTCGTCGAGGCGCAGCCAGTCGGCCTCGGTATCGGGCAGGCCAAAGCGCAGGCTGCTGTCGTGGACAAACAGGCGCAGCAGGATGCCGCGCTGGGCCATGAATTCGTGCATGCGTTCGGCGTGGGGCGTGATCAGCCATTGGAACAAGGCACAGCCGCCCTGGGGTTGAAAGCCGTGGCGCTCCAGCAAGGCGAACAAGCGCTGGCCGGCCTCGATGCATCGCACGCGTTGCTGCACCTGCCCGGCCGTGTCGCGCAAACACACTTGGCCCAACACCCGCGTCGGCCCGCTGACGGCCCAAGGGCCGACCTGCTCGGCCAGTAACTTGAGCAGCTTGCGCTCGGCCAACACGAAGCCCAGTCGCACGCCGGCTAGGCCGAAGAATTTACCGAACGAGCGCAACACAATCAGGCCGACCTGATGCGCCTGGCCCGCCAGGCTCAGTTGCGGGGTCACGTCCATGAACGCTTCATCCACCACCAGCCAGCCGCCGCGCTGGGCCAGCCGCGAGTGCCAGTCCAACAAGCGTTGCGGGGTGAGGGTCAAGCCGGTGGGGTTATTGGGGTTGACCACCACCAACACGTCGAGGCCATCAAGGAAGAAATCGACTTCCTGCTCCTGCACTTCGCGCACCACGTAACCGGCGCGGCGCCAGGCTTCAGCGTGTTCGGCATAGCAAGGCGACAGCACGCCGACCTTGCCGGAGCGGCGCAGGCGTGGCAGCAACTGGATCGCCGCCTGGGAGCCCGGCACCGGCAATAGATGCGCAGCGCCGTAATACTCGCTGGCGGCCTGCTCCAGGCCGTCGTCGGTTTCGGGCAGGCGTGCCCAGGCGCGCAGGGGTATCTCGGGGATCGGCCAGGGCCAGGGCGCAAGGCCGCTGGAGAGATCAAGCCAGTCGGCCTCGGCTATCCCGTACTGAATCGCTGCCTTGCGCAGCCGGCCACCGTGTTCAAGCATAGAATTGCGCCCCTGCACATAGGATCAGCAGCCACAACCATACGCCGCGCTGCACCAGTTGCCAGCCCCGGTCGATGGCATCGGCATCTGCCGCCGGACCTTCGCCCAGTTGCGGGCGCTGGTGCACCTCACCGTGGTAGATCGCCGCACCGCCCAACGCCACGCCCAGGGCACCTGCACCGGCGGCCATCACCGGACCGGCGTTGGGGCTGTCCCAGGTCGGGCCCTGGGTGCGCCAGCATTTGAGCGCCAGGCGCGTCTTGCCCAGCACCGCGTAGGTCAAGGCCACCAGGCGCGCAGGAATGTAGTTCAGCACATCGTCGATTTTTGCCGCTGCCCAGCCGAAACGTTCGAAGCGTTCGTTGCGGTAGCCCCACATGGCGTCGAGGGTGTTGCTCAGGCGGTAAAGCACCACGCCCGGTACGCCGGCGACCACAAACCAGAAAATTGCGGCGAACACTGCATCGCTGCCGTTCTCCAGCACCGATTCGGTGGCGGCGCGGGCGACTTCGGTGCGGTCCAGCTCACTGGTCTGGCGGCTGACCAGGTAGCTCACGCGCTTGCGCGCTTGCTCCAGGTCGTCGCTGCGCAGGGCCTGGGCCACCGGCATCACATGCTCGCCGAGGCTGCGCATGCCGAGGGCGCAATACAACGCCAGGATCTCCAGGACCCAACCGATATACGGCGCCCACGACAACGCCGTGGCCAGCAGGGTCAGCGGCACCACGGCGATAAACCACGCCGTCACGCCATGGCTGCGCCAGCCGCGCCCCCCGGAGTTGAAACGTCGCTCGATGCGCCCGGCGAAATTGCCGAACGCCACCAGCGGATGCCAGCGCCTCGGTTCGCCCAGCAGCGCATCCAGCGCCACGGCAGCGACACACAACAAGGCCACACTCATTGACTCACTCCCCACGCATTCTCATACACCATGTCACTCAATGGCCGAGGCTCGGTCCAGCCTTCGAGTTGCAACATCGGTGCCGGGTAAAACTCGGTCACCGGCCCAAGGCACAGGACGGCCAGGGGTTTCGCGCCCGGCGGCAAACCCAGCAGATCGGCCAGCGCCTGGGGCTCGAACAGCGAGACCCAGCCCATGCCCAGGCCTTCGACGCGAGCTGCCAGCCACAGGTTCTGGATCGCGCAGGATAACGACGCCATGTCCATTTCCGGCAAGGTACGCCGACCGAAGATGTGCCGCTCGCGATCATCCATCAACGCCGCGACCAGCACTTCGGCACAGTCATGAATGCCTTCGACCTTGAGCTTCATGAATTCGTCGGAGCGCTCGCCGAGGGCCTCGGCGGTGCGTACGCGCTCTTCTTCCACCACCTGTTGAATCTGGCTACGCAAGGTGCGGTCGCTGATACGAATAAAACGCCACGGCTGCATCAGGCCGACACTCGGCGCCTGGTGCGCAGCCTGGAGCAGCCGTTGCAGCAATTCGGGAGCGACAGTGCCGCCGCTGAAGTGGCGCATGTCGCGGCGTTCGGCGATAGCGCGGTAGACGGCCTGGCGATCGGCCTCGGGAAAGGCGTTATCGGTCATGGCCTCTTCGCGGGCGAGCCCGCTCCCACAGGTTGATTGGTGAACACTGTCGATGTGGGCGCCGGCTTGTCGGCGATAACGGTCTCAAGGCTCGGCGCAAACAAGGCCGCTACCGCAGCCGGATTCGACGGGAAATAAAAATGCACGTAGGACGCGGTCATCCGCCCCTGCCGATACACCGCCTCGGCACCGCGCCCGCCATTGGGGCTCAGGCCACGGGCAATCGGCTGCCACTCGGTGCTGGTCAGGGAATGATGATAGGTGTGGCCACGCAGCGTGCCTTCAGGCAGGTCGACACTTTGCAGGGCCAGCGCCGCGAGTTTCTTTTGCATCACGGCATCGCCCTGCAGCAGGCCGACCAGTTCGGCGCGGGTGCCGTCGACGTCGGTCAGCGAGTCGAGCAGGTAGAGCATGCCGCCGCACTCGGCGAGCAAGGGTTTGCCGGCCGCGTGGTGAGCACGAATGGCGTCGAGCATCGAAGTGTTTTCCGACAGCGCCTGATGGTGCAATTCCGGGTAACCGCCGGGCAGGTAGAGGCTGTCGGCGTCAGGCAATTGGCGATCATGGATCGGCGAGAAGAAACTCAACTCGGCCCCCATCGCACGCAGCAGGTCGAGGCTGGCGCCGTAGGTAAAGGCGAAGGCTTCGTCACGCGCCACGGCGATGCGCACGCCTTTGAGCAAGGGCTCAGCCTCGATCACTTGCGGTGCGGCAAAGGTCACGGGCGGCGGCAAGGCCACTTCGCAACTGCTGCCCAACGCCTGGGCAGCAGCGTCCAGGCGCACGTCGAGGTCATTGAGTTCGCTCGCCTGCACCAGGCCGAGGTGGCGGCTGGGCAACTCGATACCGGTCTCGCGGGACAACGCACCGTACCAGCGCAGGCCTTCGGTGAGGCTACCTTCGAGCAATTGCGCATGGCGCAGGGTGCCG
The DNA here is from genome assembly GCF_002563895.1 of Pseudomonas lurida. Taxonomy (NCBI): domain Bacteria; kingdom Pseudomonadati; phylum Pseudomonadota; class Gammaproteobacteria; order Pseudomonadales; family Pseudomonadaceae; genus Pseudomonas; species Pseudomonas lurida. The sequence continues at coordinate 4,569,863 of NZ_PDJB01000001.1, forward strand.
ACACGGTTAGCCAGTACACCGGCGAACGGCAGATCCGGCTGATAACGCGCCAGGCCCAAGGCCAACGCGCCAAATGTCTGCGCCATGGCCGTGCCGTCGATCACGCCCAGCACCGGCACGCCAAAGTGTCGCGCCAGGTCGGCGCTGGACGGCGTGCCATCGAACAGGCCCATGACGCCTTCGATCAGGATCAGGTCGGCGTCCTGCGCCGCTTCCCACAGCAAGCGGCGACTTTCCTGCTCACCCACCATCCACATGTCCAATTGATACACCGGCGCACCGCTGGCGCGCTCGTGGATCATCGGGTCAAGGAAGTCCGGACCGCATTTGAACACGCGCACCTTGCGCCCCAGGTTGCGGTGCAAGCGGGCCAGCGCCGCGGTGACAGTGGTTTTGCCCTGGCCGGATGCCGGTGCGGCGATCAGGACAGCAGGGCAATGACGGGGCTGATTCAAAGTTCGACGCCCTTCTGTGCCTTGATACCGGCCTGGAACGCGTGCTTGAGCATGCCCATTTCGGTGACCGTGTCACCCATTTCGATCAACTCTGGCTTGGCGCCACGGCCGGTGACCACCACGTGCTGCATCGGAGGGCGGGCTTGCAGGTCGCTGAGGACTTGGTCGAGGTCGAGGTAACCGTGCTTGAGCGCGATGTTCAGTTCGTCCAGCACCACCAGGCCGACGGCCGGGTCTTGCAGCAACTCGCGGGACACCGCCCAGGCGGCCTCGGCGGCAGCGATATCGCGCTGGCGGTCCTGGGTTTCCCAGGTGAAGCCTTCGCCCATCACGTGGAAGCGCACTTGCTCAGGGAAGCGGCGGAAGAACAATTCTTCACCGGTGCTGTTACGCCCCTTGATGAACTGCACCACACCGCACTGCATGCCGTGGCCCATGGCCCGGGCCAGCATGCCGAACGCGGAACTGCTTTTGCCCTTGCCGTTGCCGGTCAATACCAGCAACAAACCGCATTCGTTGGGGGAATTGGCGATGCGCTCGTCGATCACGGCTTTTTTGCGCAGCATGCGTGCCAGGTGGCGTTCGTCGCGGTCGGGGGAATCGGTCATGGCAGCTCTCCGTTGGGGCTGGACAAAAACGGCGGGCAGGAAAAAAGAAAAACAGACAGCCAAGCATCGCCCACCGTGATGCTGTTGGATGTTTCAGGCCGGTCTCCGGGCTCATGAGTGGTGCGCCTGCTGTGTAGAGAGAGCAGGTGCTGGCCGACGCGGCGCCTTCCCATATCGCGGGCGATACAGTGGCAAAAAGCAGCGTCTTGTCTCATTTACCGTTGCGGGGGCAGCGCCGGAATCGCGGCAACACTGTGTACAAGTGCGCTCACTCACCGGCTTCCCTGTTTCACTCCGTCGACCCATGGGTCACAGAGCACCTGTAACAAGCGGCGAAGGTTAGTGGGTTGGGGGTGGAGCGTCAATTAAAGCTGACCTTACACTTGAACCATCGCACCGCCGCCCTCCTCTACCGTTACAGGTATCAAGGAGAACACCATGCATAAAACCAGACTCGCCCTACTCATCATGGTCGCCGGCACCCTCGCCGCCTGCGGTGAAAGCTCCACGCTTCAGGTCTCCGACGGCACCGGGCCTTCGCCCAAGTTGCCGGAACCGAACAAAACCCTGATCCCCACCGTCAACATCGCACCGGCCATCGGCTGGCCCGAGGGCGCGAAACCAACGGCTGCCGCTGGCACCCAGGTGGCGGCGTTCGCTGAGGGCCTGGACCACCCGCGTTGGCTGTACGTACTGCCCAATGGCGACGTGCTGGTGGCGGAAACCAACGCACCACCCAAGCCGGATGACGCCAAGGGCATTCGTGGCTGGGTCATGGAAAAAGTCATGGGCCGCGCCGGTGCAGGGGTGCCGAGCCCGAATCGCATCACACTGCTGCGTGACGCCGATCACGACGGCGTCGCGGAAACCCGCACGGTTTTCCTGGAGAACCTCAATTCGCCGTTTGGCATGACACTGGTCGGCAACGACCTGTACGTGGCCGACTCGGACAAGCTGCTGCGCTTCCCCTATCAACCGGGCGAAACCACGATCAAGCAAGCAGGCACCAAAGTTGTCGACCTACCAGGCGGCAGCATCAACCACCACTGGACCAAGAACGTGGTGGCCAGCAAGGACGGTAGCAAGCTGTATGTGAGCGTCGGCTCCAACAGCAATGTCGGGGAAAACGGGCTTGAAGCCGAACAGGGTCGGGCAGCGATCTGGGAAGTGGATCGCGCCAGCGGCGAGCATCGCATCTTTGCCTCCGGCCTGCGCAACCCGAACGGCATGGCCTGGGAGCCCCAGAGCGGCCAGCTGTGGACTGCCGTCAATGAGCGTGACGAGATCGGCAGCGACCTGGTGCCGGACTACATCACTTCAGTCAAGGATGGCGCCTTCTACGGCTGGCCGTTCAGCTATTACGGGCAGCACATCGATGTGCGCGTGACACCGCAGAATCTGGACCTGGTGGCCAAGGCGATTGCGCCGGACTACGCCGTGGGCCCGCACACGGCGTCTCTGGGGCTGACGTTCGCCGAGGGCAGCAAACTCCCGGCGCAGTTCAGCAACGGCGCGTTCATCGGCCAGCATGGTTCGTGGAATCGCAAGCCACACAGTGGCTACAAGGTGATCTTCGTGCCGTTCGAGGGCGGGCAACCCAAAGGGCAGCCGGTGGATGTGCTGACCGGGTTCCTCGACAAGGATGAGAAAGCCATGGGCCGGCCGGTGGGCGTGGTGATTGATCAGCAGGGGGATTTGCTGGTGGCGGATGATGTGGGGAATAAGGTGTGGCGCGTTTGGGCAGCTAAATAACTCATCTCAAGAACGCCACACAACAAGGGGGGAGCGGGCAAGCCCGCTCTCCCCTGTAGAGCGACGTCAACTCAGGGATTGCGCGCCAGGTTTGCTGGCAACACGCGCTTGGCGCTCAGGTAAGCATTCTGCCAATACGCCTTGGACAGGGTATCCAGCTTCACCGTACCGCCGGTTTGCGGCGCATGCACAAAGCGGCCTTCGCCTACATAGATCCCGGCGTGGCTCACCTGGGAACCGCCACCGGTGGCGAAGAACAGCAGGTCGCCAGTCTGCAGGTTCTGCTCGCTGACATCTTGTGCGCGCATCACGATCAGCTCGCGGGTGGTACGCGGCAGGGAGATCCCGGCCGCATCGCGGAAGACAAAACCGATCAAGCCGCTGCAATCAAACCCGGAATCCGGGGTGTTGCCGCCCCAACGGTAAGGCGTGCCGACCAGGCCCAGTGCGCGAAAGAGCACATCTTCGGCCGCAGGCGAGAAGTTTTGCGTGGAATAGTTGAACACCGGCTTGGGTTTGACCGCTACGGGAGCGGGCGGCGGTGGACGGTTTGCGCAGGCGCTGAGCAGCGCGGCGCAAACAATGAGAATCAGGCGGGCCGAGGTCGACATGTGCAGAACAATCCTGGTCTGGATGCGGCTTTCGCTGCCGAACGCTGAAAACCAGAACGCGCAAGCAAAGCTCGCGCGAACGGATTACAACAATGTCCAGGGATTCTAGCGCTTACACGTCAAACTTCAAGTATCACTTTAAGTTTACTTGCTAGCGGTAACCGTAGTCGGGGCCATGGCGAGTGCGCGCTTGGCTTCGATGAAGGTTTTGCTCCAGTAACTGTCACCCAGGTTGTCGACTCGAACACCGCCACTGCGACGGCTGCTGGAGTGGATAAACTGGTTGTCGCCCAGGTAGATACCGGCATGGCTCACTCGACCACGGCCAGCTGTACTGAAGAAAAGCAGATCACCAGGCTTGAGGTTGTTGCGCGCGACCAACGGTGCATTCACGTTGATCATTTCGCGAGTGGAGCGTGGCAGGTTCATGCCAGCTTCTTCACGAAACAGGTAGCCGATGAAGCCACTGCAGTCGAAACCGGCTTCAGAGGTACCGCCGAAACGGTAACGGGTACCGATCAGGGACATGCCGCGTTCGAGGATGCTGTCGGCCAGAACTGGAAGCTGATAAGGCTTGTTGCCGGAGAAATTGGCCAGTTCCTTTTCGGTTGCCACTTCTTCTTCGTAAACAGAAGCAGACTGTGCAGCAACGAATTTTGCCTGGTTTTGAACCTGTGGTTTTTGCTGTTCTGCCACCTGTTGAGGGTGGGAGGCGCAACCAAACAACAGGGTAACGAGTGCGAGAGGCACGAGGGGTGCGAAGCGATTTAGCATGGGCACGACCGTGGCTGATATGTAAAGAAGTCGAGACTATGCCCACTATCACATCGATTTGCAAATTCAATCGTGATCTATGTGACTTCTTGTTTGGACGATGACATCTAAGCCCTTAACACCCTTTACCTGCCTTTTGCGTGGCCAAACCGGTCAAAACGCAGGTTTTCTGGCGCCTGGAATTTGCCGGAACCCGCGAAAATAAAGGCCCGGCTACCAGCCGAGGGTTTCTTTCAGGAAAGGGATGGTCAGCTTGCGCTGGGCCTGCAAAGACGCCTGATCGAGCTGTTCGAGCAAGTCGAACAACGCGCTCATGCTGCGCGTGCCACGGGTGAGAATAAAGTGCCCCACCTCGTCGGTCAGGTGCAGGCCGCGCCGCGAGGCGCGCAATTGCAAGGCACGCAATTTGTCTTCGTCGGAGAGCGGGCGCATCTGGAAGATCAGCGCCAGGGTCAGCCGCGACTTGAGGTCGGCCAACTTGATCGGCAGCTCGCGTGGCGAGGTCGACGCGGCAATCAACAGCCGCCGACCGCTGTCACGCAGGCGGTTGAACAGATGAAACAGCGCCTCCTCCCAATCCGCCTTGCCGGCGATCGCTTGAAGATCGTCCAGGCACACCAGCTCGTATTGCTCAAGATGGTCGAAGATACCGATGCCGCGGTCCATCAACTCCGCCAGGGGCAGGTAAACCGCCGGTTCGCCCATTTGCTCGAAACGCAGGCACGCGGCCTGCAACAGGTGGGTACGCCCTACGCCGTGCTTGCCCCACAGATAGATCAGGCTTTCGGTCCACCCGGCGTCGGCTTCGCAGAGCCGCTCGACATAGCCGAGTGCAGCGGCATTGGCGCCTGGGTAGTAGTTGATAAAGGTGGCGTCATCACGCAGACGCACACCCAAGGGCAGCTGAATCGGTTTCATGCTGACTGAACGGCTCCAAACGAACCGTTAGTGGCCTCTATGTAAAGTTTGCAAAGTTTATACCCGTGACGCCGGGCGCACAATGCAACAGACCCCAAGCAAAATCAAAGGTTTGCGTTAACTTGTTGGATTTACGCAAATTGTTTGACACCGCCGCCCCTGAAACAACAAACCCGGCCTGAGCCGGGTTTATGACGAAGCCATTACAAGTCGGGGTCTTCAACCCCCGTATACACATCCGAATCCTTGTACAGGTCGTGCACATGGCGCACCAGCACCATGATCACCGCCGCCACCGGCAGCGCCAGCAGGATACCGGTAAAGCCGAACAGCTCACCGCCCGCCAGGATCGCAAAGATCACCGCCACCGGGTGCAGGCCAATCCGATCGCCGACCAGCAGCGGCGTCAGCACCATGCCTTCCAGGGCCTGGCCGACCATGAAGACCGCAACGATGCCGAGCATCGGATACAGGTCGCCGCCAAACTGGAACAGCCCCGCCACCAACGCCGCGCCGATACCAATCACAAAGCCCATGTACGGCACGATCGCAGCGAGGCCGGCGATCAGGCCGATCAACAGGCCCAGTTCCAGGCCGATAGCCATCAGGCCAGCCGCATAGATGATCCCCAGGGCCAACATCACCAGCAATTGGCCACGCACGAAGGCACCGAGCACTTCATGGCATTCTTCGGCCAGCGAGACAATGCGCTCCTCACGGTCACGCGGCAGCAGGCTGCGGATCTTGGCCATCATGAGGTCCCAGTCGCGCAGCAGGTAGAACGCGACTACCGGGATCAGCACCAGATTGGTCAGCCAACCGATCAGCGCCAGGCTGGACGCAGTGGCCTGGCTTAGCACAACGCCGACGATATCGGTGGTCTGCCCCATGTGCTCGCTGATCGCTGCCTTGACCTTGTCGAACTTCCAGAAACCATCCGCCAACCCCAGCTTGGCCTGGGCCCATGGCATCGCCGTGTGCTGCAACCAGTCGAGCATCTGCGGCGCCAGCTCATAGAGCCGGAACAGCTGCTTGGCCAGCATCGGCACCAGCACCAGCACCAACGCCGTGATGATCAGGGTAAACAGTGCGAACACCGCCACCACCCCCCAGGTACGCGACAGCCCGGCTTTCTCCAGGCGATCCACCACCGGATCGAACAGGTAGGCCAGCAGCAGCGCGACCAGGAACGGCGTCAGGATCGAATGCAGCAAGAATACAAAAACGCACAGCAGGACAATCCCGCCAAGCCACACCCAACGACGCGTATCCGCCATAAACCACTCCATCTATATAAAGAAGAAAACTTCTACCAACGAAAACGCAGTTGCGCCTGAGGTTCTGGTGCAGCCGCCGGCTGGGCACCCTCTGTCACCGGTTGCTGTACCGGCGCCTCACCCGCAGGAATTTCCTGCAGCTTGGCCAGGCTCAACTGCGTGCGCACCTGGTCAGCACTGCCGTTGACGCGATACACGATGCGACTGCCATCCACGAGCTGGGGCTGAGCGCCAAAAGGCTCGAGCAGATGACCCAGCGCGGCATAGCGCTCCAGGGTCATTCCCTGCACTTCCAGCAATTGTTCGGTGCTTACCCCAGGCTTGACCGCAAAGCGCGGTGCCAGTTTTTGGCTGACCGCCAGCATCACCGCATCGGCCACGGCGCCGGTGTCGGCTCCCTGGGCCGCGCCCTGCTCGCTCTTGTCGCCCAACCACAGACGCCACTTGGCTTGCCATTGACTGCCTTCCTGCCGCGCATGCACGGCCAGCAACGCGTCGGCGCCGTAACGCTCGGAAGCCGCGCGCAGCGGCGTGGCGTCGGCACTTTCCAGGTTAGGCGCGGTGGCGACCACCTGCTCATCCAGATCGCCCAACGGTAGACGCAACGGCAAGCCACGGTGCTGCGCCGCACGGCGCAGCGCCTGGGCCACGGTCTGGCCATCGCCCACCAGGCTGCTGCCTTCGGTAGAGTCGTTCAGCCACCAGCCGAGAATCGATGGCCGGTTGCTGCCCCAGATCGACAGGCCGGCATCACGCAGGGCGCGATCAGTGCTTACTGGGTCGAAATCCACTTGCAGGCTTTCCGGCGGACCGGCGTCGTAGCCATATTGGCTGATGATTTGTTGCGGGTCTTTGCGAACGGCCGCCAGGCCTGGGCCATCGGCAGCCTTGGCGTCGCCGGTCAGGCGGATCACCAGGGTCTGCACGGCACGCTGTGTGGCCTGGTCTCGCTCTTGCGGCGATTGGCTGCTGACGGGTTCGAGTACTTGATAAAGGCCATTGAGTGTTTCGGCATGACTCGCCAGGCTGACCAACGACAAGCAGCCTACAAAGAAGAATTTACACAGACGCATGGAAGATTCCCGAACGACAAATTTAGCGGCTGGAACAGACCGCGTGAACTCGGTTTGGCAAGGCTGTGACCACAACCACCGATAAAACATTCACAGGGTCTTGGCAGTTTTTGTACTGTCATAACGATAGCGGGTTAAAGGCTATACCTTAATACGCGCCAAAGCAGAGCCGATTAGCATTTTTTTAACCGGCTTTTTTTGCCTATATGGCCCTGCCCGTCGGCCCGAGGATGGCCGCTGCCCCTCAAGCCTGATAAAATCGCGCGCCTTCGCAGACCGTCAACGGCTGGGCCTTTTACCCAAAGCGCCTGCCCGCTCGGTCGTTACCCCTGAATCCCCCCTAAAGGCCTGGATCATGAGCAAGCAACCCTCCCTGAGCTACAAGGACGCCGGTGTAGACATCGACGCCGGTGAAGCATTGGTCGAACGCATCAAGAGCGTCGCCAAGCGCACTGCGCGCCCCGAAGTCATGGGCGGCCTGGGCGGTTTTGGCGCCCTCTGCGAAATCCCGGCCGGCTACAAGCAGCCTGTGCTGGTGTCCGGCACCGACGGCGTGGGCACCAAGCTGCGCCTGGCACTGAACCTGAACAAGCACGACACCATCGGCATCGACCTGGTTGCCATGTGCGTCAACGACCTGGTGGTGTGCGGCGCCGAGCCGCTGTTCTTCCTCGACTACTACGCCACTGGCAAGCTGAACGTGGACACCGCTGCACAAGTGGTCACCGGCATCGGCGCTGGCTGCGAACTGTCGGGTTGCTCCCTGGTCGGCGGCGAAACCGCTGAAATGCCAGGCATGTACGAAGGCGAAGACTACGACCTGGCCGGCTTCTGCGTCGGCGTCGTGGAAAAAGCCGAGATCATCGACGGCTCCAAGGTTGCCGCCGGTGACGCCCTGCTGGCCCTGCCGTCGTCCGGCCCGCACTCCAACGGTTACTCGCTGATCCGCAAGATCATCGAAGTGTCCGGCGCCGAGATCGAAAACACCCAGCTCGACGGCAAGCCGCTGACCGACCTGCTGATGGCCCCGACCCGCATCTACGTCAAGCCACTGCTCAAGCTGATCAAGGACACTGGCGCGGTCAAGGCCATGGCCCACATCACTGGCGGCGGCCTGCTGGACAACATCCCGCGCGTTCTGCCAAAAGGCGCCCAGGCAATCGTCGACGTGGCCAGCTGGCAGCGTCCTGCGGTATTCGACTGGCTGCAAGAGAAAGGCAACGTCGATGAAACCGAAATGCACCGCGTGCTGAACTGCGGCGTGGGCATGGTCATCTGCGTGGCTCAAGAGCATGTTGAAAGCGCGCTGAACGTACTGCGTGAAGCCGGCGAGCAGCCTTGGGTCATCGGCCAGATCGCCGCTGCCCCGGAAGGCGCAGCTCAGGTTGAGCTAAAGAATCTCAAGGCTCACTGATGTCGCAGACCTGTAATGTCGTGGTGCTGCTTTCCGGCACCGGCAGTAACTTGCAGGCCTTGATCGACAGCACGCGCACCGGCGACAGCCCGGTGCGCATCGCTGCGGTGATCTCCAACCGCAGCGACGCCTACGGCCTGCAACGCGCCAGGGACGCAGGTATCGACACCCGCTCCCTGGATCACAAAGCGTTCGACGGCCGTGAAGCCTTCGACAGCGCCTTGATTGAACTGATCGACGCCTTCAAGCCCCAACTCGTGGTACTCGCCGGTTTCATGCGCATCCTCAGCGCTGATTTCGTGCGGCATTACGAAGGGCGCCTACTGAATATCCACCCTTCCCTGCTGCCCAAGTACAAAGGCATGCACACGCACCAGCGTGCGCTTGATGCCGGCGACAGCGAGCACGGCTGCAGCGTGCACTTTGTCACCGAGGAACTCGATGGCGGGCCTCTGGTCGTACAGGCAGTGGTTCCGGTAGAGTCTGACGACTCAGCGCAGAGCCTTGCGCAACGGGTTCATGCCCAGGAACACAGGATTTACCCGCTGGCTGTTCGCTGGTTTGCCGAGGGGCGGTTGATTCTTGGTGACCAGGGTGCATTATTGGACGGTCAGTTACTCGCGGCCAGCGGCCACTTGATTCGAACCTAGGAGATTTTATGCGTCGCGCCCTGCTCTTCGCTTTTGCGCTGTTCGCCTTGCCTGCCGTGCAGGCAGCAGACCTTCACCCTTTCTCCGTAAGCTACACCGCCGACTGGAAACAGTTGCCCATGAGCGGTTCGGCTGAGCGCAGCCTGGCCAAGAACGGCGACGGCACCTGGACCTTGAACTTCAAGGCTTCCATGATGATCGCCAGCCTGACCGAAACCAGCGTGATCCAGTTTGACAAAGACGCCCTGCAACCGAAGAGCTACACCTTCGAACGCGGCGGCCTGGGCAAGGCGAAGAAGATCAACCTGGACTTCGACCAAGCCACCAAGAAAGTCACCGGCTTCGAAAACAAAGATCCGGTCAACGTGGCCCTGCAAAGCGGCATGCTCGACAAGTCGACCTACCAGTTGGCCCTGCAGCGCGATGTGGCTGCCGGCAAGAAAAGCATGAGCTACAACGTGGTTGAAGGCACCGACGTCGACACCTACGACTTCCGCGTGATCGGCCCGGAAAAGGTCCAGACCAAGGTCGGCTCCATCGATGCGATCAAGGTTGAGCGCGTGCGTGACCCGACACAAAGCAAGCGCATCACCCAGATGTGGTTTGCCAAGGACCAGGGCGGCATCCTGGTTGCCCTGCGCCAGGTCGAAACCGACGGCAAGGAATACAACATCATGCTGCAGGACGGTACTGTTGACGGCAAGGCTGTCAAAGGTAGCTGATCGGTAGATGGGACAAAGAGCCTCGCAGATGCGGGGCTTTTTTTCGCCTGGAGGTTTTGTGTTGAAGCGTCGACCGCTATCGCAGGCAAGCCAGCTCCCACATTTTGAAATGCATTCCAAAGGTGGGAGCTGGCTTGCCTGCGATAGCGGCGGCCCAGTCAATACAAGGCTGAAGCCTTACACCAACATGAAACTTTTGTCATAAAACTCAGCACCCTGCGACGCAATGTCACGGTTTACGCGGCCTGCGGCACTGTTGCGTTTTGTGCAATGAATTGTTGCGTGCAAAATCGGTTTACTTAGCAAGCTAACAAAACATATAACAAAGGCCTGCGACGACTTGCCGCAGATCCACCAGAGATTGGAGCAAGCAGATGACTGTAAAAGTAACTGAACGCGACGACGAACATATGTCCCACGAAGCACTGGGCCATGGGATTCATATCTGGGATGTACACCAACAAGACCTGTTGGTCGGCATGTTTCACAACGAGAGCGACGCTCATAATTATAAAAACGAGCTCGAAGCCCTTGAGATGAGACGCCAGGCGCAAGGCTCCTGAGACTCTGAAATCGCGCAGGCGTCCAGCCCCACACAGCAGCTGGACCGCCTGCAAACAAAAACCCCGCCTTTTGAGCGGGGTTTTTCGTTGCTACAGCCTTACCACATCAGATCATCGGGGATCTGGTAGGCGGCGTATGGATCATCCTCATCCGGCACTTGGCTTTCAGTGAGGATATTAAGCTGCACGATACGCTCCGGTGCGCGCTCCTGGATCTTCAGTGCCGCTTCGCGCGGGATCACCTCATAGCCGCCCCCATGGTGCACGATCGCCAGGGAGCCGTTGCTCAGCTTGTTGCGCATCAACGTGTTGACCGACAGGCGCTTGACCTTCTTGTCATCCACGAAGTTGTAGTAGTCCTCGGTGGTCAGCTTGGGCAGGCGCGAGGTTTCGATCAGTTGCTTGACCTGGGCAGCGCGGGCCTTGGCCTCGGCTTTTTCCTGCTGCTGACGGTTCAGTTCCTGGTCGCGCTTGACCTTCTCGGCCTGCGCCTCGGCAGCCAGGCGGGCCTGGGTGTCATCGGCCTCGATCTGGCCTTTGTGGACCAGGCGCTGCTGCTTCTGTTTCTCTTTGCCGACCTGCTTGGCCTGCTTTTGGTTGACCAGACCTGCTTTGAGCAACTGGTCGCGAAGGGAAAGGCTCATGGTGCTTACTCACTTAGGCAACTGCTCAACCGCAGCTGGACACATTCTTTTCCTGACGTTTGGCTTCGCCCCACAGGGCGTCCATCGTTTCGAGGGTGCAATCTTCTATGGATTGGTGCGTGTCGCGCAATGCTTGTTCGATAAATCGAAAACGTCGTTCGAACTTGGCATTGGCGCCACGCAGCGCGGATTCCGGGTCGACCTTGAGGTGACGCGCCAGGTTGACCGCTGCGAACAGCAGGTCGCCAACCTCATCGGCAATCGCCACCGGGTCGTTGTCAGCCATGGCTTCGAGCACTTCATCCAGCTCTTCGCGCACGTTGTCCACCACCGGTAAGGCGCAGGGCCAATCGAAGCCGACCTGGCCGGCGCGCTTCTGCAATTTGGCGGCACGGGACAGGGACGGCAAGGCGGTGGGCACATCATCCAGCAGGGAAAGCTGCTCGGGGGCGTCGGACTTCTCCGCGCGCTCCTCGGCCTTGATCTGCTCCCAGCGCTCCTTGACCTGCTCTTCGCTCAGTTGCGGGACATCCAATGGTGCATACAGGTCGCCGGTAGGGAATACATGGGGATGGCGACGGATCAGCTTGCGGGTAATGCTGTCGACCACCCCGACAAATTCGAAGCGCCCTTCTTCTCGCGCCAACTGGCTGTAATACACCACCTGGAATAGCAGGTCGCCCAACTCGCCTTGCAGGTGATCGAAGTCGCCGCGCTCGATGGCGTCGGCGACTTCATAGGCTTCTTCCAGGGTGTGCGGGACGATGGTGGCATAGGTTTGCTTGAGGTCCCACGGACACCCGTATTGTGGGTCCCGCAGGCGGTTCATCAGGTGCAGCAGGTCTTCAAGTGAATACATCAGTCAATCTCTACCCTTATTTCGAGCATGCTGAAGGTCAAATGTGGAAACTGGCTTGCCTGCGACGCGGGCGCCTCGGTAGGTCGGGCAGACCGAGTCGATGCTATCGCAGGCAAGCCAGCTCCCACCTTCTGAACCGCATCATGGGGTGCGATTGCGCCGCGTCTCGATGATGTTCGGCAACTGGGAAATCCGCCCCAGCAAGCGTCCCAAGGCGTCCAACCCCGGAATCTCGATGGTCAGGGACATCAACGCGGTGTTGTCCTCTTTATTCGAGCGGGTGTTGACTGCCAGCACGTTGATCCGCTCATTGAGCAGCACTTGCGACACGTCTCGCAACAAACCGGAACGGTCGTAGGCACGGATCACGATGTCCACCGGGTAGGTGAGCACCGGCACCGGGCCCCAACTGACCTGGATGATGCGCTCCGGCTCGCGACCGCCCAGTTGTAGGACCGAGGCGCAATCCTGGCGGTGAATACTCACGCCGCGGCCCTGGGTGATGTAGCCGACGATGGCGTCGCCCGGCAACGGCTGGCAGCAGCCAGCCATTTGCGTCATCAGGTTGCCTACGCCCTGGATCTGGATATCGCCGCGCTTGCCCGGCTTGTAGCCGGTGGCCTTGCGAGGGATCAGCTCCAGCTGTTCGCTGCCGCGTTCCGGCTCGACCAGTTGTTGGGCCAGGTTGACCAGTTGCGCCAGGCGCAGGTCGCCGGCACCGAGCGCGGCGAACATGTCTTCGGCGATCTTCATGTTGGCTTTTTCGGCCAACTTGTCGAAGTCCACCTGGGGCAGGCCCAGGCGCGCCAGTTCGCGCTCGAGCAAGGTTTTACCGGCGGCAACGTTCTGGTCGCGTGCCTGCAGTTTGAACCAGTGGACGATCTTCGCCCGCGCCCGCGATGTAGTGATATAGCCCAGGTTCGGGTTCAGCCAGTCGCGGCTCGGCGTACCGTGCTTGCTGGTGATGATCTCGACCTGTTCACCGGTCTGCAGGCTGTAGTTGAGCGGCACGATGCGCCCGTTGATCTTGGCGCCCCGGCAGTTGTGACCGATCTCGGTGTGTACGCGGTAGGCAAAATCCAGCGGCGTGGCACCTTTCGGCAAGTCGATGGCATGACCGTCCGGGGTGAAGATATAGACCCGGTCCGGCTCGATATCCACGCGCAACTGTTCGGCCAGGCCGCCGATATCGCCGAGTTCTTCGTGCCATTCCAGCACTTGGCGCAGCCAGGAGATTTTCTCTTCGTACTGGTTGGAGCCGGCCTTGACGTCAGTGCCCTTGTAGCGCCAGTGCGCGCACACACCCAGCTCGGCCTCTTCGTGCATGGCGTGGGTGCGGATCTGCACTTCCAAGACCTTGCCCTCGGGCCCGATCACCGCCGTGTGCAGCGAGCGATAGCCGTTTTCCTTGGGGTTGGCGATGTAGTCGTCAAATTCCTTGGGGATATGCCGCCACAGGGTGTGGACGATACCGAGTGCGGTGTAGCAGTCGCGCATTTCCGGCACCAGCACGCGTACGGCACGCACATCGTAGATCTGGCTGAAGGCCAGGCCCTTGCGCTGCATTTTGCGCCAGATGGAATAAATGTGCTTGGCACGGCCGCTGATGTCGGCTTCGACGCCGGTGGCCTGCAACTCCGAGCGCAGCTGATTCATCACGTCGGCGATAAAGCGCTCGCGGTCGAGTCGCCGCTCGTGCAGCAGTGTGGCGATCTGTTTGTATTGATCGGGCTCGAGGTAACGGAAGGACAAGTCCTCCAGTTCCCACTTGATATGGCCGATACCCAAGCGGTGCGCCAGCGGGGCGTAGATATCAAAGACTTCGCGGGCGACGCGGTTGCGTTTCTCGTCGTCGGCGGTTTTCACCGCACGGATCGCGCAGGTACGCTCGGCCAGCTTGATCAGGGCGACGCGTACGTCGTCGACCATCGCCACCAGCATCTTGCGCAGGTTCTCGACCTGGCCCTGGGTCCCCAGCACCATGGACTGGCGCGGGCTCAGGCTGGCGCTGATCGCGGCCATGCGCAGCACGCCATCGATCAGCTTCGCCACCACTGCGCCAAAACGCTGGCTGACGGTGGGCAACGGAATATGCCCTTCACGCACGCCGCGATAGAGCACGGCGGCGATCAGCGAATCCTGGTCCAGCTTGAGGTCCGCGAGGATCTCGGCGATCTCCAACCCGGTGCGAAAGCTTGAAGTGCCTTCGGCCCACAGGTTCTTGGCCGCATTGTCTTGCTGCTCAGACTCACGAGCGAACTCGCAGGCTGCTTTCAAGGCTTCACGGTCCAGTGCCGGGTCGACACTGATGGCATGATCCAGCCATGCCTCGAGATTGATACTGCCGTCGGTGTTGATCGGCTGGTGTGCTCTCACCTGTACCATCTTGCTTACCTTCCCTACGACGCACCTTGGATGCGTCAAAAATCATCGCTGACCTGCTTTACCGTAGCAAAGCTTACACACACTCCCTGGCAGGTCACGGCCTTGGAGAATGCAGGCCAGTCGGATTAAACGGGCATCCTAGCCCGCTTCAAATAACGCCATCGCCTCGACATGCGCGGTTTGCGGAAACATGTCGAGGATTCCGGCACGTTTTAGCCGGTAGCCTTGCTTGACCAACTCAACCGTGTCCCGCGCCAGCGTGGCCGGGTTGCAGGACACATACACCAGACGCTTGGCCCCAAGGGTCGCGAGCTTGCGCACAACCTCCAGGGCACCATCGCGGGGTGGGTCCAAGAGTACCGCAGAAAAGCCCTGTTTGGCCCACTCCGCGTCAGTCAAAGGCTGGGACAAATCGGCCTGAAAAAACTGCGCATTATGCAAATTGTTGCTGGCGGCGTTGCCGGCCGCCCTGTCCACCATGGCCTGTACACCTTCCACCGCCACCACTTCGCGCACCTGGCGAGCCAGCGGCAAGGCAAAATTGCCCAAGCCGCAAAACAGGTCCAGCACCCGTTCATCGGGTTGTGGCGCGAGCCACTCCAGCGCCTGGGCGACCATCGCCGCGTTGACCCCGGCGTTGACTTGCACGAAATCTCCCGGCCGGTAGGCCAGTTCCAGATCCCATGCATCCAGGCGGAAGCCGAGGGCCTGGCTTGGCTCGACAGGTTCCGGCTGTCCCTCGCAATGCAGCCACAGTTGCGCGTCATGGAAGGTGCAAAATTCTTTCAAGATGTGCACGTCCGCTTCCGACAGCGCCGCCATGTGCCGCAGCAACACGGCGGTGGACGTACCACTGAACAACTCCACATGCCCGAGCACCTGGGGCTTGCTCAAGCGACGCAGCATGTTGGGCAGGCGCTGCATGATCGGTTGCAAGGGCTGTACCAGCACCGGGCAATCGTCGATCGCGACGATGTCCTGGCTGGCCACGGCGCGGAAACCGACTTGCAGGTGCTTGGCCTTGGCATCCCAACGCACCGCCACACGGGCGCGGCGACGGTAGCCGAACTCCGGCCCACTCAACGGCGCGGCCCACTCTTGCGGTTCGACACCCGCCACACGGGACAGTTGCTCGGCGAGCATGCGCTGTTTGAGGGCAAGTTGTTCGGCATGGGGCAAGTGCTGCACGCTGCAACCACCGCAACGGCCAAAGTGCGCGCAGGGTGCCGGGCGACGCAGTTCGCTGGCCGTGAACACGCGCTCGGTGCGGGCCTCGACGATTTTGCCGTGGGTGCCCAGCACCCGCGCTTCCACGTCTTCGCCGGCCAGCGCGCCATTCACAAACCAGGTGCGGCCCTCAAAGAACACAATGCCGCGCCCGTCATTGGCCAGGCGCTCGATGACCAGGCGTTGTTTCTTGCCCACGGGAATCTGCGGGGCTCGGCTGCCGCCGGTCGGTTGGAAGCGCAAGCCTCTCTCGTGCTTGGCCATCAGTTGGGCGCGTCGAAGATGCCGGTCGACAGGTAACGGTCGCCTCGGTCACAGATGATCGCGACAATCACCGCGTTTTCCACCTCTTTGGACAAGCGCAACATACCGGCCACGGCGCCACCGGAGGACACGCCGCAGAAGATGCCTTCTTCACGGGCCAGGCGGCGAGTGGTGTCTTCGGCTTCACGCTGGGCCATGTCGATGATGCGATCCACGCGCGTGGCGTTGTAGATCTTCGGCAGATACTCTTCGGGCCAGCGGCGGATGCCCGGGATGGCCGCGCCTTCCATCGGTTGCAGGCCAACGATCTGGATCGCCGGGTTCTGCTCCTTGAGGTAGCGCGAGTTGCCCATGATGGTACCGGTGGTGCCCATGGAACTGACGAAATGGGTGATGGTGCCCTGGGTCTGGCGCCAGATTTCCGGACCAGTGGTGGTGTAGTGCGCCTCGGGGTTGTCACCGTTGGCGAACTGGTCCAGCACCTGGCCACGGCCTTCGGCGGCCATGCGCTCGGCGAGGTCGCGTGCGCCCTCCATGCCTTCTTCCTGGGTCACCAGCACCAGCTCTGCGCCATAGGCGGTCATCGCTGCCTTGCGCTCGGCGCTGCCGTTGTCGGGCATGATCAGCACCATCTTGTAGCCCTTGATCGCCGCGGCCATGGCCAGCGCGATCCCGGTGTTACCCGACGTGGCTTCGATCAGGGTGTCGCCGGGCTTGATCTGCCCACGCAACTCGGCGCGGGTAATCATCGACAGCGCCGGGCGGTCTTTTACCGAACCGGCCGGGTTGTTCCCTTCGAGCTTGAGCAACAGGGTATTGCTGGTTTCACCCGCCATGCGTTGCAAGCGGACCAGGGGTGTATTGCCGACGCAATCGGCGATTGTAGGGTACTGCAAGGTCATGGCGTATTCGCAATCCAGACTGCGGGGGCGAACATCATACCGGGAAAGCCTGGCGCGCCATATCACGCAAAGTGCGGTGCTTATGGCTTAAAGGAATAAGCAGGGACTGTGTCGACTGGGAGGACGCTATCGCAGGCGAGCCAGCTCCCACAGAGATCGTGGGATCAACCTGGAATCTGCGAAGCGGCCCCCTCCATGCAGGCGCTGGCTTGCCTGCTACTGCATCTGTCCGTCGCCATGATTCTTGCGAAATATCTCGTGCCCCATCGCTGCGATCTGCCCCTCGATCAATGCATCAAAAGGTCTGAGCAACGGCTCGAATGAAGTCGGCGCTTCCAACACCTGCAATGCCTGCACAATCGCCTCCACGGTCGACAGCGCACCCGGACCAGGCGCCTTGCGCAGCCGATAGCGGGACACGGCGCCCTCTGCCACTGTCACTCGGGGCAACGCCGCCAGCAATGGATTGAGGTGCAACAGTTTGCGCGCCTTGCGCCAAGTACCATCAGGCACTACCAGTAACAAGGGTTGATCCCCCGGTACGTAGGCCTGCAGCGGCTGCGCATCGTCCGCCGGAAACAGCAGGCGCGCCTGATAACCGGGCGGGTTCAACAAGGTTGGCAGATCATCGAATACCTCACCCACCACGCACTGCGCATTCTTCAAGCCCAGCGCCGCCAGCCGCGCGGTATTCAGGGCGTGGTTGACCTCGCTCGGGTGCTGCAACAGCAACACCCGCGTGCGGCTGTCGAGGCTGGGGATCAGCGCGCACAAGCAATGGGCAGTGGGCCGCAGGCAGCGGGGGCATCGGGGTCTGGACATGGTGTTTTCAGGCCTGGTTGAGCTGGGTCTTGAGCAAGTCGCGGAAGGTCTGGATCAGTGGTTCACGGCTACGGCCACGCCGCATGATCATCGAGAACGGCGCCTGGTAGCCAAAGGTCGCCGGCAGTAATACGCGCAAATCCCCCTTGTCGGCCCAGGCCTGGGCGTAATGTTCGGGCAGGTAGCCGATATAGGCGCCGGACAGCACCAGGATCAGCTGTGCCTCCATACTTTCCACCGTCGCGGCGCTGTGCTTGAAACCGTGGCGCGCCAACTCGGCCTGGCTCCAGTAGCCGCGACCGACCATGCGTTGCTGGGTGATCACCTGTTCGGGGATTCGCCGCTCGTTGAACAGCGGGTGCCGGGTACTGCAATACAGCCAGTGCTGTTCGCGGTAGAGCGGCATGTAGATCAACCCGCTCATGCGATTGGAAAAGGCGCCGATGGCCAAGTCCAGGCGATTGTCCTGCACACCGAGTTGCAGCTCATAGGGACTCATCACCGACAAATGCAAGTGCACCGCCGGGTGCTCAAGGGTGTAGGCACCGATGACTTCGGCGAACGGCAGGGCTTTGTCGCTGACCGTCGAGTCGAGCACACCGAGCTTGAGCGTGCCGCGCAACTCGCCTTTCAACGCCGCAGCGTATTGCTCGAAGCCTTCCAGCTCCCCCAGTAACCGCAGGGTTTCCTGATGGAACAGCTCGCCCTTGCTCGTCAGGCTGAAGCCGCCCCGGCCGCGATGGCACAGCACCAGGCCCAACGCTGACTCCAGCTGGCTCATATAAGTGCTGATGGCCGAGGTGGACAGGTTGAGTTCGTGCTGGGCATTGGCAAACCCCTGGTGGCGCACAACGCTGACGAAGATGCGCAGGAGTTTCAGGTCGGGCAAGGCGTTGGCCATGGGTTCTCCAGAAACACACAAAAACCGGCGTGAGCGGGCTTGCTCGCGAATGCGGTGGATCAGTGGAGCTATCTGTGGCTGACACGCCGTATTCGCGAGCAAGCCCGCTCCCACCTTTGAACCGAGTTTACCTCACGCATTAGTTTAGAAAAATCTGAACTAAGTATTTGCCCCTGCCGATTCTTTCGTTTCCACGTATTTCGCAGAATCGGCCCCTAATAAACAAAACAACGATGAGGCACTCCCGTGGACAAGATTTTTCACCAACCACTGGGCGGCAACGAAATGCCGCGCTTTGCCGGCATCGCCACCATGATGCGTCTTCCCCACCTGCAAACGGCCAAGGGCCTGGATGCCGCCTTTGTCGGCGTGCCTCTGGACATCGGCACTTCGCTGCGCGCCGGCACCCGTTTCGGGCCGCGTGAAATCCGCGCCGAATCCGTGATGATCCGCCCCTACAACATGGCCACCGGCGCCGCACCGTTCGATTCACTGTCGGTTGCGGACATCGGTGACGTGGCGATCAACACCTTCAACCTGCTGGACGCCGTGCGCATCATCGAGGAAGCCTACGATGACATCCTCGAGCACGACGTGATCCCGCTGACCCTGGGCGGCGACCACACCATCACCCTGCCGATCCTGCGGGCGATCCACAAGAAGCATGGCAAGGTCGGGCTGGTGCACATCGATGCCCACGCCGATGTGAACGACCATATGTTCGGCGAGAAAATCGCCCACGGCACCACCTTCCGCCGCGCCGTGGAAGAAGGCCTGCTCGATTGTGACCGCGTGGTACAGATCGGCCTGCGCGCCCAGGGCTACACCGCCGAAGACTTCAACTGGAGCCGCAAGCAGGGTTTCCGTGTGGTCCAGGCTGAAGAATGCTGGCACCACTCGCTCGCGCCGCTGATGGCCGAAGTGCGGGAAAAAGTCGGCGGCGGCCCGGTGTACCTGAGCTTTGACATCGATGGCATCGACCCGGCCTGGGCCCCCGGGACCGGCACCCCGGAAATCGGCGGGCTGACCACCATCCAGGCAATCGAGATCATCCGTGGCTGCCAGGGCCTCGACCTGATTGGTTGCGATCTGGTAGAAGTTTCGCCGCCCTATGACACCACCGGCAACACCTCGCTGCTGGGCGCCAACCTGCTGTACGAAATGCTCTGCGTACTGCCTGGCGTGGCGCACCGCTGATGAGCACGCACCAAGTGCTGCAAGCCGCCGCCGACCTGGTGGCGGCCTTCGCCCGCAATGACCGCGCCGCCTACTTCGGCGCGTTCACAGTCGACGCCAGCTTTGTGTTCTACACCCTCCCCCAGCCGCTGCTCAGTCGCGATGCCTACCAGGCGTTGTGGGACAGCTGGCGCCGGGACGAGGGGTTCGAGGTGCTGTCATGCACGTCGAGCAACGCCGTTGTCAGCCTGCAGGGTGACGTGGCGATATTTATTCATGACGTGGCCACCGAGCTGCGCATGAACGGGGAGCAATTCAATAGCCAGGAACGCGAGACCATTGTCTTCAAACGGCAAGGACTTGGCGCAGAACAACAAGAAGGCCTGTGGCTGGCCTGTCACGAACATTTGTCCGCTATGCCGGAAGGGCTGCCGCCCCATTAGCCAATGTGATCGGAGCTGATCATGAATAATAAAAACAACGATAAACGTATTCGCAAGATAGAAACCAACGGGGTCGAACAGATCCCGGACGATGAACGTACCGCCGGCCCCAAGGATCTGTTCCGCCTGATCTTCGGCGGTGCCAACACCTTTGCCACCGCCGTACTGGGCTCCTTCCCCGTGCTGTTCGGCCTCTCATTCCAGGCCGGCGCCTGGGCGATTGTGCTAGGCGTGCTGGTGGGTGCGCTGATCCTGGCGCCCATGGGCCTGTTCGGGCCGATCAATGGCACCAACAACGCCGTGTCTTCCGGTGCGCATTTTGGCGTGCACGGGCGGATCGTCGGCTCGTTCCTCTCGCTGCTGACCGCCATTGCGTTCTTCTCACTGTCGGTGTGGAGTTCGGGCGACGCACTGGTCGGCGGTGCGAAGCGCCTGGTTGGCCTGCCGGAAACCGACTTGACCCTGGGCCTGGCCTACGGTGTGTTCGCAATTCTGGTACTGACCGTGTGCATCTACGGCTTTCGCTTCATGCTGTGGGTCAACCGCATTGCGGTGTGGGCGGCGAGCCTGCTGTTCTTGCTGGGCATCTTCGCCTTCGCGCCGGCTTTCGACAGCCACTTCGCCGGCACGGTGGGCCTGGGCCAGACCGGTTTCTGGGCCGCCTTCATCGGCGCCGCGCTGGTGGCCATGAGCAACCCGATTTCCTTCGGTGCGTTCCTGGGCGACTGGTCGCGCTACATCCCGCGTGAAACGCCAAAAATGCGCATCATGCTGGCAGTGGTCCTGGCGCAAATCGCTACCTTGATCCCCTTCCTGTTCGGCCTGGCCACCGCGACCATCGTGGCGATCAAGGCGCCGGACTACATCGCGGCCAATAACTATGTTGGCGGTTTGCTCGCAGTGGCGCCGACCTGGTTCTTCCTGCCGGTGTGCCTGATCGCGGTGATCGGCGGCATGTCCACCGGCACCACCTCGCTGTATGGCACGGGCCTGGACATGTCCAGCGTGTTCCCGCGGCTGCTGTCGCGGGTCAAGGCCACCTTGCTGATCGGGGTGATGTCGATTGCCTTCATCTTTATCGGACGTTTCGCCGCCAACCTGGTGCAGAGCGTGTCGACCTTCGCCGTGCTGATCATCACCTGCACCACGCCGTGGATGGTGATGATGATCATCGGCCTGATCGTGCGCCGCGGCTTCTACTGCCCGGATGACCTGCAGGTGTTCACCCGCGGTGAAACCGGTGGCCGCTACTGGTTCAGCCATGGCTGGAACTGGCGTGGCCTGGGCGCGTGGATTCCGAGTGCGCTGGTGGGCCTGTGCTTCGTCAACCTGCCGGGGCAGTTCGTCGGGCCACTGGGCAACCTGGCCGACGGCATCGATATCAGCCTGCCGGTAACCCTGGGACTGGCCTCGGTGGTGTACCTGACCTTGCTTCGCGTGTTCCCGGAACCGGCGGCCGTATACGGGCCGACCGACCCCCGCAGCAAGCGCATGGATGCGCACGTTAAACCGGCGCTGCAACAGGCCGCCTGATCCCCATAAAAACGATAATCGGAGACTCGCCGTCATGGCTTTGGATTTATTCGTCGTACTCATCTACGCCGCCGGCATGCTCGTGCTCGGCTATTACGGCATGCGCCGCGCCAAGACCCACGAGGACTACCTGGTAGCCGGGCGAAACCTCGGCCCGTCGCTGTACATGGGCACTATGGCCGCCACGGTCTTGGGCGGCGCGTCCACCGTCGGCACCGTGCGCCTGGGCTACGTGCATGGCATCTCCGGCTTCTGGCTGTGTGCCGCGCTGGGCATGGGCATCATTGCGCTAAACCTGTTCCTGGCCAAGCCGCTGTTGAAGCTGAAGATCTTCACCGTGACCCAGGTCCTCGAAAAACGCTACAACCCCATGGCCCGACAGGCCAGCGCCGTGATCATGCTGGCCTACGCGCTGATGATCGGCGTGACCTCGATCCTGGCCATCGGGACCGTGCTGCAAGTGCTGTTCGGCCTGCCGTTCTGGATCTCGGTATTGCTCGGCGGTGGTGTCGTGGTGGTGTACTCGACCATTGGCGGCATGTGGTCGCTGACCCTGACCGATATCGTGCAGTTCGTGATCAAGACCGTCGGCCTGATGTTCATCCTGCTGCCGATCTGCCTGTACCGCGTTGGCGGCTGGGACGAGCTGGTGGCCAAGCTGCCCGCGTCGAGCTTCAGCTTCACCGCGATCGGCTGGGACACGATCATCACCTACTTCATGATCTACTTCTTCGGCATCCTGATCGGCCAGGACATCTGGCAGCGGGTATTCACCGCGCGTGACGAAAAGGTCGCCAAGTATGCAGGCACGTTCGCCGGCTTCTACTGCATCCTCTACGGCCTGGCGTGTGCACTGATCGGCATGGCCGCGCACGTGCTGATCCCGGACCTGGATAACGTCAACAACGCATTCGCAGCCATTGTGAAAATGTCGCTGCCCGACGGCATCCGTGGCCTGGTGATCGCCGCTGCTCTCGCGGCGATGATGTCCACCGCCAGCGCCGGCCTCCTCGCCGCCTCCACCGTGCTGACCGAAGACCTGCTGCCGCGCCTGCGTGGCGGCAAACAGTCGAGCCTGGCCGTCAACCGCCTGTTCACGATGCTGACCGGTATTGCCGTGCTGGGGATCGCATTGGTGGTGAGCGACGTGATCAGCGCACTCACCCTGGCGTACAACCTGCTGGTGGGCGGTATGTTGATCCCGCTGATCGGCGCGATCTTCTGGAAACGCGCGACGACATCGGGTGCGATCACCTCCATGACCCTGGGCTTTGTGACGGCGCTGGTGTTTATGTTCAAGGATGGCTTGGATGCAAACACGCCGATCTACTACAGCCTGGCGATTGGCTTGGTGAGTTTTGTGCTGGTGAGCTTGCTGTCGCGCCGACCAGAGGGCGTGGCGGCTCGCGCGGCTTGAGAGCGCGCGGGGTTTAAAGCGGTTTCTTCAGCGGGCACGACGTCGGAGGTCGTGCCCGTTTTTTTTCATTGATACAGTGCCGAACTCGCAGCAGCTTTTACCTGGATGATTTCCTGGACCAGGCAGGCCCAGATCAACCCAAGTGTTATGCACTCGGAATATGTTGCCCCGTCCACAATCAGGTTGGATGCGACGCAATGGACTATCGAAATTCCATCCAGCGCCCCTCCCCCCTGCGCAGTGATCACGAACTGCTCCCTGCTCAGCTCTGCAATTTGCACCAGGCCCAGATGCTGGGGAAGGAATTCAACCCCAGACCGGAGCAACAGCGACGTAATCCCAGCCAGGAAACAGCTGGATTCCAGACCGTCTGCTGATGCATCAATCGAAGGATTGTCCGCCAGGAGCTTTTCAAACAGCTCGATGCCTACGCCGTTGAACTCGTCAGTCAAATACCGATTCGCGAGCAGTAGGTAATCGTCATGCTGCGCATTGGCAGTCGTCATCACAGACCCTCGACCGACTCCATCGTTGGCCTGACTTCCCTCGTATACTGTGACCCGATAATTTGCCAGGCGGAACATCAAGGCTTGCAGCAGGCCGTTGATACCTCGACCGATGATGGAGACGCAGGGCGCATCGGCAGAGGCGTGCTGGGCGGGGATCATCAATGACTGCGCGCGCTTGCGCCTGACTATGCCGTGCAAGGCCTTCAAGCTCAACTGCACTGAAACGGCGCAATCTAGGTCGCACTGGCAAGCTTCGGTGGTGGCCGCGTGTGTAGTCAGCGTCGCGGGCTTACGCCAGGTGGAGACACTGCAACCGAGCGCTTGCGTGCGCATCCGAAATGCATCCAATGCCCCGGGGGCACAGTCCAGTACAAGCTGGGTGTGTTCGGCAATTGCCAGGGTTTGCAACGCGTCATCACTGAAGATATCCGGTTTGGAGACACAGACCAGGCGAGCGACTTTGTCCATACGCTGAATCAGGGCTCTCTCAATGCGATAAGCGGCGTCACCCTTCAGGGATAAGCAAAGGGGGACAGCACAGGCCCCCTCCAGCGCCTCGGACCAGTCCTCCACGAATGACACTCGACTGTTAATATTGCCCGCTGAACGGCCGTGTCTATCCACTACTTTGACCCGGACCTCCGG
Organism: Pseudomonas lurida; assembly: GCF_002563895.1. Classification (NCBI taxonomy): domain Bacteria; kingdom Pseudomonadati; phylum Pseudomonadota; class Gammaproteobacteria; order Pseudomonadales; family Pseudomonadaceae; genus Pseudomonas; species Pseudomonas lurida. The sequence continues at coordinate 4,594,407 of NZ_PDJB01000001.1, forward strand.
ATCACGATCAAGTAAGCGTTTGACAAGCTCTTTACCCACATTGCCGTATCCCAGCACACAGATATCAGGAGGTAGGGAGCCATCGGCCCGCTTCAACCAGTGCGCGATATAGACAGCGATATGCGACGCTTCAACCCCTGGCGTGTTGCCGACTCGGATACCCTTGGACTCGCACAAATTCAGCCGTACGTTATCCAGGCTGTTGCCTCTGCGGATTAAATGGAGGTCCCCAAAAGGGTGGGATATACGCCATTGCTCAATGACATCGGCATCGATGGCTTGGCCGCCGACAATCATCATCGATGGACGCAAGAGCCCGATCTGGATAAGCAGTGCCTGTTTGCCGATCGTCGGGGGAAGAAACACGACGTTATCGGGCGCCCGTGCCTTCCAACCCCTCGAGGCCGGTGCGATATGCAGAATATTGCCGGTTGTGGCGATAAGTGACGCGGCGACGGGCGGAACTGAAGAGAGCAACATAGATGTGTCTCCAACCGTTCTGACTGATGCCCAAAAGGGGCGTTCAATCACGTTGGGGCGCTGTAAAAATGCGCTGGCGTTTTAACCTATGCGTATCTCTCGAATGGGATAAGCCAGCCAATTCTGACTGTCAGGTAGTCCAATTCCGACCATAAGACGCCAAAGCCTGACGGATAGATTCCTTGGGGTTGTTCCGCACCCTTACCGCGTTGACCTTCCAAACAAATCACCGCACGCCTTGCAGCCGAAAAAATACAGCTCGGTTGCCGGGCACTCGATCTCCCCTGTCGCGCCCGCCCTCACTCGCCAAATACAGGCCTTGCCGCGATATTTCAGCGTGCCTTCCAGGTAACAAGGCGCCCAGTCGTACTCGTCATGCAGCGTGCGCCCATCAATAGGCTCAGCGCGCTTGAAGAAGGATGCGATCTCGCCCTCATCCAGCGCAACGTCACGGGGTCGACAGCGTTCGGGCTCGCCAGAGCGAAAATTCGATATGGAAATTTCGTCAATATCTGGAGGGGAAGCTGCGCACCCGGCGAGTATTACCCACACGCCAAACAACCATGGCCGTAGGCTCATTGCCACACCGCGCTGCTGGCTTCGCCTGGGTGTTTGTAGGCGATTTGCGGATGCGTGTAGACGTCTTCGGGGGTCAGGCCGAAATGACCATACAACTCTGCCACCAACCACTGCAGCGCTTGATTCTGCAGGGCAGTCACCTCTTCGTAACGGGCAGCATCCAGATGCTTGCCAACCAATTCAATCCCCAAGGAATCCGCGTTCATCGGGTATCGCTCAGGGTAGTCCTTGGTGCGCTCATAGCGGTCCAGCGCGCGAATCTGCAACGTCCAAGTGAGCGCTTGGATTGTCTGAATTTGCGCGGTGTCGCACTTGGCCTGATCAGTGGCCAGGCATTTGGAACGCAGGTAGCGACCCACGTGGTAACAGCGTTTTTTGAGGCTGGCCGTCTGGTAGATCACACCATTTTTCTCAATGAGAAAATGCGCCCCGCTTCCCTTGGCCAGGTAACCGTTGAAGGTGTGCTGGGCGGTTGGGGCGTCCGTTTGATGGACCACCAGCGCGCTCACGCCGCGCAAATCACCGTGTTCGATCGTTTGAAACCGACGGGGTTTGACCCTGTCGGACATCAACATTCCTTCGTTATCAATGCGCGACATTCCAATGCCCATTCATCCATGTGAAGGCGAAAATATAGAAGGACGAGCGGGAAAAGGGCACGGATGACGGAATAAGAAGAAGTCTCTGACGACGAGACGCGCAACGTCAGATAATTGCGGGCAGTACGAAATGAACAACGGCTGCACTCGAATAACAGGGACTGGAACACGCCCTGTTGAATGCCCCACGGTGCAGCGCCCGCGCGACGGGATCGCGTGAGCGCTTCACGACTTACCTGCGACGTGGGCGACGCTGCTCGTCATCTGTGCGAATAGGCACCGGCTGCAGCGGAGGCTCGATCAAGCCCAGTGCAACACCCAGATCATGGAGCCAGTTTTGAATTTTCTCTTTCATGGTTGCCCCCTTTGAGGGTAATGCTGGTAGGCGCAAGTTCTGTCGCCTTTTCCTACACTGATAGTAGCCCTAAGTCCTACGTATTGCTTGAACGAAACCACAACGAACTATTACTGAATTGATCCAAATCCTGACGGATCGTTCAAGCAATCGCTCGTGCGTCTTGCAGGACCTTGGCCTTGCCCTCTTGCTGCAGGTCGATCCATGCGTTGAGGTTAGCGCCGAGCATACCCTTTCGCCACATCAGCCAGGTTGTCGCAGTAGCAAAAGGCCCTGTCAGCGGATGAACGGACACACTGTCCTTGCCTGGCAGGCTGGCGAGCATGGATTCAGACATCAACGCCACCCCGGATCCAGCGATCACGCAGGCGAGCATGCCTTGATACGACTCGATCTCAATCGCCCGGCCCATGGCCACCCGCTCGTGGGAAAACCAGGTTTCCAGGCGCGTGCGGTAGGCGCAACTGCGACGGAAGGTGAACACCGAGCGGCCCGCCACGTCCTGCGGCCCGCGTACCGGCGGGTGATCGGCTTCGCAGATCAGCACCAGGCGTTCCTCGCACAGGGCTACGCCGTCCAGGGAGGCGACGGTGATGGGGCCGTCCACAAAGGCAGCATCCAGGCGACCGGTAATCAGGCCTTCGAGCAGCTCGCCGCTGGGTGCCGACTGCACCTGAAGGTTCACCATCGGATAAGCCTTGTGATAACCCGCCAGCAACTTCGGCAAATGAACCGCCGCCGTGCTGTACATGCTACCCAGCACAAAGTCACCAGCCGGTTGCCCACCTTGTACGGCGCCGTGGGCTTCGTCGTGCAGGGCCAGCAGACGGGTGCTGTAGTCCAGCAACACTTTGCCCGCTGGAGAAAGCTGCAAGCGTTGGCGCTCGCGCACGAACAACTCGACCCCAAGTTGTTCCTCCATCTGTTTGAGCCGGGTCGACAGGTTTGACGGCACGCGGTGCAGGCGCTCGGCCGCACGGGTAATGGAGCCCTCTTCCGCCACGGCCTGGAAAATGCGCAATTGACTGAACTCCATACCTTTCTCCAAAACTGAACAAGTTACTCACTATTATTCAATTTTACAGAAAGTCAATCCGCTTTAGCCTGAAGGTATTCGTTTACCCGCAGGAAACTTGACCATGTCCCCTTTGATTCGCTTACTTGCCAGCTTTGTCGCCCTGATGATGGCGATGGGCATTGGCCGCTTCGCCCTCACGCCACAAATGCCGCATCTGCTCAGTGAGGGGCAGATCGACTTGACCGGCGCAGGCCTGATTGCTGCCGCCAATTACTTGGGCTATTTCGTGGGGGCAGTCGATTCGATCTTTGCGCGCAGCCATCACCACGTGCGCGGGCGCTTGTATGGCGGGCTATGGTTGTGTGTGCTGCTGACGCTGGCGTCGTACTGGGCCCATGGGTTCTGGCCACATCTATTGCTGCGCTTTGGTACCGGTGTCGCGAGTGCCTGGGCACTGGTGATGATCACCAGCCTGAGCCAGCCGCTGGCAATTGCTGCCGGGCGTCCGCGCCTGGGTGCGTTGGTATTCGCCGGGCCTGGACTGGGCATTCTGCTGACCGGGTTGCTGGCGCTGGGCTCCAACCTGTTGGGGCAACGCTCGGCAACCTTGTGGCTGGTGTACGGCGCGGTAGCGTTGGTGATGTTGCTGGCGATTTTGCCGTTCCTGCCCAAGCCGTCTGCCGCCGCCATCCCCGACGCCGGCCACTCAGCGGCGGGCAGTAATGGCAGCATCGCGCATTTGTGCTGGATCTACGTGTTGTACGGCCTGGGCTACATCATCCCGGCGACATTCTTGTCGCAGATGGCCAGCGCGCAATTCAGGGGCGCCTGGCAGGCTGACCTGTTCTGGCCGTGCTTTGGCCTGGCGGCCGCGATCGGCGTAGGGGTGGCGACCCTGCGTCGCAAGGATCCAGACACCACCCGCCGCTGGCTGATGACCACGCTGTGGCTGCAGGCGGCCGGCGTATTTGCCTGCCTGCTGGGCAATGGGTGGGGCCTGGCACTTGGGGTGTTGCTATGTGGCGGGCCGTTCCTGGCGTGCATGCAGTTGGTGATGGCACGCTTGCGGGACGTCGCCCCTCACGGCTATCAGCGCAGCACCGGGCTGCTGACCGCGAGCTTTGCCATCGGCCAATTGAGCGGTCCGCTGCTGGCGTCGGTCAGCAGCCACCTGAGCGGTGGCCTGCAACCGGCACTGGTAATCGCCGGCACAGGCTTGCTGGTGGCGGGCTCGGTGCTGGTCAGCCGGCAACCATTGGCGCAGGCACACGCACCTGCTCACGCCGCGCCAGCACCAGGAAAAACAGCCCACCCAGGAAGCACCCGGTAAACCAGGCAAAGTTGGCCATGCCCTGCAACGCCGGGGTGAAGGTGATCGCGACGCCCACCAGCGTCGCCGGCACCAGCGCCTTGACTGCCGTCCAGTTCACGCCGCCGTCGAAGTAGTAGCGCCCGCTTGGGCTGTCGTCAAACAGCGCATCCACGTCAATCTTCTGCTTTTTGATCAAGTAGAAATCCACCAGCAGAATCCCGAACAGCGGCCCGATGAAGGCTGCGAGGATATCCAGTGTGTAGTGAATCATCAGCGGGTTATTGAACAGGTTCCACGGGGTGATGAAGATCGATGCCACGGCAGCGATCATCCCGCCCGCGCGCCAACTGATTTTGCTCGGTGCGACGTTGGCGAAGTCAAACGCCGGGGAGACGAAGTTGGCGACGATATTGATGCCAATGGTCGCGGTGACAAAAGCAAAGGCGCCCAGCAGCACCGCCATGTTGTTATCGATGCGTGAAACCGTGGCGATCGGGTCATGAAGCATTTCACCAAACACCGGCAAGGTGCCCGAGACGATCACGACGGTCACCAGGGAAAATGCCAGGAAATTTACCGGCAGCCCCCAGAAGTTGCCGCGCCGCACGTCCTGCATGCTGCGGCAGTACCGGCTGAAGTCGCCGAAATTCAGGGTCGGCCCGGAGAAATACGACACCACCAGCGCCGTCGCCACGATCACCTGGCCAAACGCCTGCCAGCCCGACAATGACTTCTCCGCCAGCGTAAAGCTGATGTTCGACCAACCGGCCTTCCACACGATCCAGCCAGCCAGGGCAAACATTACCGCGTACACCACCGGCCCCGCCCAATCGATAAAACGGCGGATGGACTCCATGCCGGCCCAAAATACCGCCGCTTGCAAAAACCATAGGCTAAGGAAACCAAACCAGCCGAGGTAGGACAGGCCTGCAAAATGCGGCTCTGCGTAAACCGCCATCTGTGGGAAGAAACGCAGCACCACGATGATCAAGGCACTCGAAGCCAGATACGTCTGGATCCCATACCAGGCCACGGCAATTAAGCCGCGAATCACCGCCGGAATATTCGCGCCAAACACACCAAACGCCAGCCGGCAGATCACCGGATAAGGCACGGCGGCCTGCTGGCTCGGCTTGGCCACCAGATTGGCGATCAACTGCACGATACAGATACCCGCAAGCAAGGCGATCAAGACCTGCCAACTGGCCAGGCCCAGGGCGAAAAGGCTGGCGGCAAACACATAACCGCCGACGCTGTGCACGTCGCTCATCCAGAAAGCGAAAATGTTGTACCAGGTCCACTTCTGCGGCAGTGGCCCCAAGTCCTGGTTATACAGGCGCGGGCTGTAGCCTTTGGGCAATTGTTCGGTCATCGCTGGGCTCCTCGAAATACCGGCCTGCGCTTCCGTTGCGGGGGTGCATACGGGAGGCGGCATGGTTTGTATACGAGACAGTCAGCAGAATGCGTGCCAATTGAAGCCAATCCCTCTGGGACGGCGCTCCAAAGGGGTTGATACAGGGCTATAGAATAGGGATACGCTCAGCAACGGTGCACATACATCCTGTACACAATCAGCGGTGCACTCGTTGTGCACACAGGTAACCCACCGTGCAGCATGCGGCGGTCAGGAATGTACCCCAGGCCATGTCCATGACCGCAAGCTGGGCAGACCAGCCTTGCAGCGTGGCCCAGTTGCTCAGGTCATAGGTGCCATAGGCGACCAGGCCCAGCAACGCACCCAAACGTGCGGCACGTTGCCAGCTTGCGCTGGGCAGCACCACAAAGACCACACAGCCAAAGACGTACAACAGATAGAACAGCCCAGCAGGCAATAGGCGGGGTTGATCCAGCATCAGCGAACCCAGCAGGGATCTATAGGTGGGCCCCATGACAACGCCGAGCCAGAGCCCATCCAGGATCAGGAAGGCGATCAACGTGCCGAGGTAGGCGAACAACGATTTCTTGGACATCGATACACCTTCTGTAGGAGCGGGCTTCCAGCAATGGCTTCCGAGAGAACATCCCGAAACCATTGGCATCATCGCCGACAAGCCGGCGCCTACAGAAGAGCAAAACGCACTCAGCTTAGTTCAATGCGATCCGCGTGAATCACGATCTGGCCCTGCTTATACAGCGCACCGATGGCTTTCTTGAAGTTGCCCTTGCTCACGCCGAACACGTTACTGATCACCGCCGGGTCGCTCTTGTCGCTGACCGGCAAGGTGCCGTTGTTTTCACGCAACTTGGCCAGGATCTTCGAGTTCAGGCTGGAGGCCGCTTCCTGGCCAACCGGCTGCAGGCTCAGGCTGATATTGCCGTCGGCGCGGATCTCTTTGATAAAACCTTTTTCTTCCTTGCCCGGGCGCAGGAACTTGAACACTTCGTTCTTGTGGATCAAGCCCCAGTGCTTGTTGTTGATGATCGCCTTGAAACCCATGTCGGTGGCTTCGGCCACCAGCAGGTCGACTTCCTGGCCCACTTGGTAGTTGGCAGGGGTCTTGTCCAGGTAGCGATCCAGGCGTGCAGTGGCGGTGATGCGCTTGGTGTGCTTGTCGAGATAGACGTGCACGACGCAATATTCACCGGCGCTCAACTGACGTTTTTCTTCCGAATACGGCAGCAACAGATCCTTGGGTAAACCCCAGTCGAGGAACACGCCAATACTGTTGACTTCCACCACTTTCAAACTGGCGAATTCGCCAACTTGAACTTTGGGTTTTTCAGTGGTGGCGATAAGTTTGTCATCGCTGTCCAAGTAAATGAAAACGTTAAGCCAGTCTTCATCTTCACTGGGAATATCCTTGGGGATATACCGATTCGGCAAGAGGATTTCACCGTCTTGCGCACCGTCCAGGTACAAACCAAAGTTAGTGTGTTTAACCACTTGCAAACTGTTGTAGCGCCCGACTAAAGCCATTTCCAATACCCTCATTGCGTGGGCGACATTCTACCCGAGTTGCGCCCGCGACGCGCGCGCACCTGAAAAAACGCGGCCTGGCGTGGCCTTCCAGTGGCACGCCCCCGCTCGTCTGATCGATCGGCTGAATTTTCAAGCACTGCCAACCGTCCCCAGCGCCAATGGTTTCCAGTTAAAACAGCAAGTTAGAGGCTTATTTCAAAGATTAACTATGACTGTTTCCGGCCCCGGCACTTATTCCCGGAGGATATTTACCAAGCAATTGTCAAGTATTTCCTGTACGATGCCTGGCCAAGTTAATTTTCTACAGGTTAGTGGCCGCCATGCGCGTAAAAGCATCCAACAGCAAAGCAAAGCCAGCTCCCGCCGTTGAAACCAGCGAGTCGATCAACAGCCAGATTGCTGCGTTCCTCAAGTCCGGCGGCGAAATCCAGCAAATTGCCAAGGGCGTCAGTGGCCAGACATTCGGCCCATCCAAGCAGATCAGCCTGGGTAAAAAGTAATACCGCGCAACACTCCTGGTCCCTACGCGTCTTGCCTTCAAGGCGCTAGGACTAGACCCCGAAACACGATCCCCACCCTTTCACAACCACGCTAATCGACGAACGGGCCTCATCTGCGGGCATTCGCCGGTATGCTTGCACACGTCTAGCACGGGCATCTGCCCGATTTTCTCCGTCACTGCTCCTCGCTTTTCATGGAGTGAAGCATGTTCAAATCCTGCATAGTCCTGGTCGGTGCCCTGGTTGCCAGCCCTCTCGCCGAAGCGCAGATCTTTCAGCGCGAATTGGGCGACTTCGACCTGAAATTAGGCACTACGCCCAGTCGCAGCATGGCCCAGGGCCTGGTCAAGCCGACGTCCCCCGGCAGCGACTCGTTCCACGGCGGGCTGGACCTGAGCCACGACAGCGGCCTGTACTTCGGTCAGTTCTCACCGAACATGGGCCTGTCCTCATCCAGCAACCTCGAAGTCGACTCCTACATGGGGTTCAAACACCCCTTCGACCAGACCTTGGGCTACGAAGTGGGCTTGATCCACTACAGCTACCCCACGCTCAGCCCCCTCGACAGCCAGGAGTTCTACGGCGGCCTGAACCTATTGGGCAATCGCTTTGGCGCATCCTTCAGCAACGACCCGGACCGTCAGGACAGCACCCTGTTCGCCGACCTCGGCGGGACGCAGCCCTTCGGCATCGGGGTCAGCATGAAATACACCACCCACCAGCTGGGTACACCGGTGTCGGTGGACGGCGGCTCCATTCGCACCTTCAGCGACTGGTCAGTGCAGTTCTCCCGCGAGTGGATGGGCGTTGACCTGAACCTTATCTACAGCGATTCCAGCCTGAGCGGCGGAGATTGCTCGGCCTATTCCGGACACAATTCGCAATGCGATGGCCTGTTGACGCTGAAGGCTGCGCGGTCGTTTTATTAATGGGCTGAACTGTCGCACCCGGCGCAGGTTCACATGCAATAACCCACATTGCGAAGGACCCGCCCATGCTGCGTCGGCTCAAATTACTGGTGGTATTACTGACACTGAGCCTCGTGCTCGCTGGCTGTAATCGCGTGGGCCTGGCCTATCGCAACCTGGACGTGATCATCCCTTGGACACTCAACGACTACCTGGACATGAACGCCGGGCAGAAAAGTTGGTTCAACGACACACTCAAGGAGCACCTGGCCTGGCACTGCACCACACAGCTTCCGGGCTACCTGGACTGGCTGGATCGCCTGCAGCAGATGGTCGACGACAACAAGGTCACCGACGCCGCGTTGCAGACCCGCACCACCGAAGCCAAAAAAGCCATTGCTGAAGTCGCCCGCGAAATTACGCCGTCGGCCATTGAGTTGTTGCAAGGGCTGGACGACCAGCAGGTCGCGGAAATGAACGACGCCCTGGCCAAGGACCTGCGCAAGCGCCAGGACGAATACCTCAAGCCGCCGCTGGCCAAGCAGATCCAGCAACGCGCCGAGCGGATGAATAAGCGCCTGGATGCATGGATGGGTCCCCTGAGTGACAGCCAGAAAAACCGGGTCACGGCCTGGTCCATTGGCCTTGGAGAACAAAACCAGCAATGGATCGGCAACCGCGCGCACTGGCAGGCGCAATTTATCGACGCCGTGAAGCACCGCACGGACGCTGATTTCGCGCAGAAGATGCAGCAATTGCTGGTAGATCGGGAAAGCCTATGGACGCCAGAATACCGCGTCGCCTATGCGCAGACCGAAGCCGCAGCACGCAGCCTGATCGTGGATCTGATGGCGCAAAGCACCGTCCAACAGCGACTGAAGCTGACGCAGAAAATCGACGGCGTACGCAGCGACTTCAAGGCGCTTAAATGCCTCAAGGCCACTGCGAGCTAAACAGCGGGGAGCGGGCTTGCTCGCGAAAGCGATGCGTCAGTGCCAATTGCAATGCCTGACACCCGCTTTCGTGAGCACACCCGCCCCCACACTCGCCCGCATGGTGGTCACTCAGGCAATCTGAGCCTTGGACGCCACCTCGGTAAAGGTTGCGGGATCCAGCGCATCCACCTGCTCATCCAGCACCTGACGCGGATGGTCATTGCCGGGAATCGAGCTGTCGATCAGCGCCAACAACTGAGCACCGAGCGCCGTCAGGATGAAATTCTCGCCATTACCGCCCTCTTCCTCGGGGCGTGATTCGATAAAGCCACGCTTGAACAGCAGCGCTTCATAATCCGCGGCGGTCTTCTTGAGCGCGTCGAGGTTGCCGGTGGACTCGCCCGCCGTGGCCTTTTCGGCCGCCTCCTGCTCGGCGTATTTGCGCGGGGCGAAGCTGCCCTCGCCGTTCTGCACTTCATGCAGCAGACGTTCGATCAGATCCCAGTTGTAAGTCGTCATCCTGATTCCTCCTGCAGGCTGGTGGAAAGTAGCCCGTCAAGGTTGTGACAGGTCGCGTCACTGGCCGTTCAGCCGAATAGACGGACGTCATTTCTCTGAACTTTCCAGACGTTCGCGGCCTCAACAGCACATAACCGCCAAGGAGGTCTGCCCATGAAAACCCTGATGAACCTGGCCATCGTCGCCACGCTAGCCGCCGCCCTGCCCGCCTGGGCCTGTACGCCCGATGAGGCCACGGCCAAGCGTGAGCAACTGGCCCAGGAAGTGGCCAAACTGACCGAACAGAACCCGACCAAGGCCAAGGAGATGAACGACGAGCTGCAGAAGATGGACCTGGATACGCAAAGCGCGGAGTTCCCCGACAAATGCCAGTTGATCGACGCCCGGCTCAAGGAACTCAAAGAAGCCGCGGCTAAAGCCAAAAACTGATGGCGAAAAAAAACCGGACAAACGTCCGGTTTTTTTATGTCACAAGACGCTTATTCAGCCGCTGGCGCTTCCGGCTTGCGGCGCTTGAGTGGCGCCATGCCGTCCTTGCTGACGAGCGACAGGTTGTCGGTCTTCGGACGGTTGGCGATCTTGCGCTTGGTCGGTGACTTGGCCCCGGTCTTCTTTTTGTCGCCCTTGGCGTCAGTCTTTTTCTTCTTCACGCCGACAGCCTTGCCCGACGCCTTGACCTTCTTCGGCCCGGTGTAGGTGCCTTTGACTTCCTTGATGGTGCGCCGCTCGAACGACTGCTTGAGGTAGCGCTCGATGCTCGACATCAGGTTCCAGTCACCGTGGCAAATCAGCGAGATGGCCAGGCCATCATTGCCGGCACGCCCGGTACGGCCGATACGGTGTACGTATTCGTCGCCACTGCGCGGCATGTCGAAGTTGATCACCAGGTCCAGGCCATCCACGTCCAGGCCGCGCGCGGCAACGTCGGTAGCCACGAGGATCTTCACGCCGCCAGCCTTGAGGCGGTCGATGGCCAGTTTGCGATCCTTCTGGTCTTTCTCGCCGTGCAGCACGAACGCCTTGTATTCCTGGGCGACCAGGCGACCGTAGATGCGGTCGGCGGCAGCGCGGGTGTTGGTGAACACGATGGCTTTCTGATAGGTCTCGTTGGCCAGCAGCCAATTGAGGATCTGCTCTTTGTGCACATTGTGGTCAGCGGTGACGATCTGCTGGCGCGTCGTCGCGTTGAGGTCGCTGACGTTGTTGACCTGCAGGTGCTCAGGGTTGTTCAGCACCTTGGCGACCATCTCACGCAAGGTCGAACCGCCGGTGGTGGCGGAGAACAGCATGGTCTGCTGGCGGTTGACGCATTCGCCCACCAGGCGCTGTACGTCGTCGGCAAAGCCCATGTCGAGCATGCGGTCGGCTTCGTCGAGCACCAGCACTTCGACTTCCTTGAGGTCGAGGTTGCCGGCGTTGAGCTGCTCGATCATGCGGCCCGGGGTGCCGATCAGAATGTCCGGCACCTTGCGCAGCATGGCAGCCTGGACCTTGAAGTCTTCGCCACCGGTGATCAGGCCGGACTTGATGAAGGTGAACTGCGAGAAACGCTCCACTTCCTTCAGGGTCTGCTGGGCGAGCTCGCGGGTTGGCAGCAGGATCAGGGTCTTGATGCTCACGCGGACTTTGGCCGGGCCGATCAAGCGATGCAGGATCGGCAGGACGAAAGCGGCGGTCTTGCCGCTACCGGTTTGAGCCGTCACCCGCAGGTCACGCCCTTCGAGCGCGAGCGGGATGGCCGCTGCTTGCACAGGCGTAGGCTCGACAAATTTAAGCTCGGCCACGGCTTTGAGCAGGCGTTCGTGCAGGGCGAATTGGGAAAACACGGGTGCTACCTCGAAGAAATACAAAAAATCAGCTGCATAGGTTACCGGTTTCGGGCGTCCAAACCGAGTTTCTTTACGCGAACGGTGCTATTGAGCTGCTTTTTTGTCAGGGTATTTGTCCGCGACGTCAACTTTGATGCACTTAAATGCTCTAATCGCCCCGTCTTGTCCCAACAGAAGAATCGTTTTCACCCATGGATATCAAACAGCTCTGGCTCAACGCCCAGGACCTCTGGGGCGCCCTCGATGAACACCCACTGCTGCACGCCAGCCTCGGTTTGCTGGTACTGCTGGTGGTGGCCCTGTTGCTCGGGCGCGTGGCGCGTTACCTCATCCTCCACGCCGTCAAACTGCTCGGCCGGCAGCCGGCCCTGCACTGGCTCAACGATCTGCGGCACAACAAAGTCTTCCATCGCCTGGCGCAGATGACGCCGTCCCTGGTGATCCAGTTCGGCCTTTACCTGGTGCCGGACCTGAGCAAGACCGCCATCCTGTTCATCGGCAACGTCGCCCTGGCGCTGACCATTCTGTTCCTGGTGCTGGCCATGAGCGCCCTGCTCAGCGCCTTGCTCGACATCTACGCCCGCACCGAGCACGCGCGCACCCGCTCGATCAAGGGCTATGTGCAGTTGGCGAAGATGGTGCTGTTCGTGTTTGGCGCGATCATCATCGTCGCCACCCTGATCGACCGCTCGCCCCTGTTGCTGCTGTCAGGTCTCGGTGCGATGTCGGCGGTGATCCTGTTGGTGTACAAGGACACCCTGCTGTCGTTCGTCGCCAGCGTGCAGTTGACCAGCAACGACATGCTGCGGGTCGGCGACTGGATCGAAATGCCCCAGGTCGGCGCCGACGGTGACGTGGTGGACATCACCCTGCACACGGTTAAGGTGCAGAACTTCGACAAGACCATCGTCTCCATCCCCACCTGGCGCCTGATGTCCGAGTCGTTCAAGAACTGGCGCGGCATGCAGGCGTCCGGCGGACGCCGTATCAAGCGCAGCGTGTTCATCGATGCCAGCGGTGTGCGCTTCCTGCGTGACGATGAAGAACTGCGCATGACCCAGGTACACCTGCTCACCGACTACATCGGGCGCAAGCAGGCTGAGCTCAAGGCCTGGAACGAAGCACAGGGCCACAGTGCGCAACTGTCGGCCAACCGCCGCCGCATGACCAACCTCGGCACCTTCCGTGCCTATGCCCTGGCTTATCTGAAAAGCCACCCGGACATCCAACCGAACATGACCTGCATGGTGCGCCAGATGCAGACCACCGCCCAGGGCGTGCCGCTGGAGATCTACTGCTTTACCCGTACCACGGCGTGGGCCGATTACGAGCGCATACAGGGGGATATCTTCGATTACTTGCTGGCGGTGTTGCCCGAGTTTGGCTTGAGCCTGTATCAACAACCAAGCGGCAACGACCTGCGGGCGGGCATCTTGCCGGCGGTGATGGGGGCCAGCCAGCTGCCGGCCCCGGAAAGTCGCTCGATCTAAGCCACGGAGCGGTTGGGCGACTTCACGCCCAACCGACTGAGCCACACCGCCCCCACAATCACCAACCCACCCAGGGCCAAACGGCCCAGCGGTTCGTGCTGGTTCCAGATCAGCAGGTTGAGCAGCAAGCCCACCGGCACATGCAAGTTGTTCATCACCGCCAGCGTGCCACCCTGTACCAGGCACGCCCCCTTGTTCCACCAGTACATCCCCAGCGCAGTGCTGACCAGGCCAAGGAACACCAGCACGCCCCATTGCAGTGGCGCGTCCGGCAGGAAGTCAGCCTTGCCGAACAGCAGGAACGCCGGCAACACCACCAGCAACGCGCCCACATAGAAGTAACCAAAACGCCGATAGTGCGGCAAATCGCTCGGATAACGCGCCACTAGGTGCTTGTACATGACCTGCCCGGCGGCATAGGTGAAGTTGGCCAGTTGCAGTAGCAAGAAGCCCCCAAGGAAGTGCGGCGTGATCTGGTCGAAGCGGATCACCGCCGCGCCCGCCACCGCCACCAGCGCGGCGATCAGCGCCCAGGGGTTGAAGCGACGGTTGAGGGCATCTTCGATCAGGGTCACGTGCAGCGGCGTGAGGATAGTGAATAGCAGCACCTCTGGCACCGTGAGCACGCGAAAGCTCAGGTACAGGCACACGTAGGTCACGCCAAACTGCAGCGCGCCGATCACCAGCATGCCGCGCATGAACGCCGGCTCCACCGAGCGCCAGCGGGTCAGCGGGATGAAAACCAACCCGGCGAGCAGCACGCGCACCAGCACGGCGAAGTAGCTGTCGACGTGACCGGCGAGGTATTCGCCGATCAAGCTGAAGGAAAATGCCTGAATCAGGGTAACAACCAGTAAGTAGCCCATGCGCGCCTCATTTCGAATGGGCGGGACATTAAAGGTTTTCGGCGGTTGAAGAAACTCGGGGCAAAAAAAACCCGACCTCGCTAAAGCGTCAGTCGGGCAGGAGCACTCAGGAGCAAAAGTGCAAAGGGAGGTTCGTTACGCGTACTTGAAGGGTTTGCGTGGGACTAGATAAACATCGCGGGATTATCTGGCGATTAAAGGATCAGGCGACCTGTGCCAACAACGCCTTGGCGTGGTTGATGCCCTTCTCCTGGAAGTCTGCACTGAGGTTCACCCCTTCAGCATGAATGAAGGTGACGTCATGAATCCCGATAAAAGCCATGACCTGACGCAGGTACGGTTCCTGGTGATCGGAGCTGGCGCCGGTGTGGATGCCGCCGCGAGCGGTGAGCACGAAGGCGCGCTTGCCGGTCAGCAAACCCTGGGGTCCGGTGGCGGTGTACTTGAACGTCACGCCGGCCCGCAACACGTGGTCCAGCCAAGCTTTGAGGGTGCTGGGGATGGCGAAGTTGTACATCGGTGCGGCCATCACCAGGACGTCGGCGGCCAGCAGTTCGTTGGTCAATTCGTCGGAGCGATCCAGAGAGACTTGCTCACTTTCGTTGCGCTGATCCGCAGGTTTCATCCAGCCACCCAGCAAGTTGGCGTCCAGGTGCGGGACCGGGTTGAGGGCCACGTCACGCACGGTGATCTGATCCGCCGGGTGCGCGGCCTGCCACTGGCTGATGAACTGCTGGGTCAGTTGGCGGGAAACCGAATCCTGCTGGCGGGCGCTGCTTTCGATGATCAGAACATTGGACATGGCTTTGTAGGCTCCATCTGTAATTGCTGTAAGTCGATGGAGTGAAGATTAAACAGAGCCAATTCGATAAAAAAGCGCAAAAAACTGCTATAACCCATCTATAAATTTGTTTATAAGCGGAGCATTGCTGTCAGCATGCTCCGCTGCCGTACTACTTCGGTGAGCAGGCCAGGGCGATACGCATCTTGATAATGGCGCGGTTGAACTTGGCCGTGGTGTTGGTGCTTTTGCCCGCTGGCACCGTGACAGTCCTGCGGCGCGGCGATTCCGGGCCGTTGGTGAAGGTTACCGAGCAAACGGCGTCCTGGGTGCCGTAGTTATTCAGTTGGATCGAGCTGATATCGCCATCCACGTCGGAGGCGGTGTAATCGATGCTCACGCCGTCGATCTTTTTAGTGACGTCGATGGGGTACGCGAACGCGCTCATCGGCAGCAACGCCAGCAACACACAACAGAATTTTCTCATTCGGCAGTCTCCAATAAGGACTGCTAGCTTAGGACAAGAGGAACCCATCTTGAAAGCGCCCCGCGTTACCCTCGATCAATGGCGCACGCTGCAGGCCGTGGTCGACCATGGTGGCTTCGCCCAGGCGGCTGAAGCGCTGCACCGTTCGCAGTCCTCGGTGAGCTACACCGTGGCCCGCATGCAAGACCAGCTCGGTGTGCCGCTGCTGCGCATCGATGGGCGCAAGGCAGTGCTCACCGACGCCGGTGAAGTGCTGTTGCGTCGCTCGCGGCAACTGGTAAAAAACGCCAGCCAGCTGGAAGACCTCGCCCACCATATGGAACAGGGCTGGGAAGCCGAGGTGCGGCTGGTGGTAGACGCGGCCTATCCGAATGCGCGCCTGGTCCGGGCGCTCACCGCGTTCATGCCGCAAAGTCGCGGTTGCCGCGTGCGCCTGCGTGAAGAGGTGTTGTCGGGCGTCGAGGAACTGCTGCTCGATGGCATGGCCGACCTGGCCATCAGCGGGTTCATCATCCCCGGCTACCTGGGCACGGAAATGAGCGATGTGGAATTCATCGCCGTGGCCCACCCCGACCACTCGCTCCATCGCCTGAACCGCGAACTGAGCTTCCAGGACCTGGAAAGCCAGATGCAGGTGGTCATTCGCGACTCCGGCCGCCAGCAACCGCGGGATGTGGGTTGGCTCGGCGCCGAACAGCGCTGGACGGTCGGCAGCCTGGCCACCGCCGCCACGTTCGTCAGCAGCGGCCTGGGCTTTGCCTGGTTGCCTCGCCACCTGATCGAGCGCGAACTCAAGGAAGGCCTGCTCAAGCAGCTACCCTTGGAAAAAGGCGGCAGCCGCAATCCAACGTTCTACCTGTATTCGAACAAAGACAAACCCCTGGGCCCGGCGACGCAGATCCTCGTGGAACTGCTGCGCACCTTTGATACCGCCCCACTGGACGCGCCTTTCGCCGCCCCCCAGCAAGCCTGAAACGGAGTTCATGCATGGCCTGGTTCGACCATGAAGGATGCAGCCTGCACTACGAGGAATACGGCCACGGCACGCCGCTGATCCTGATCCACGGCCTGGGCTCCAGCAGCCAGGATTGGGAACTGCAGGTGCCGGTGCTCGCCCGGCATTACCGCCTGGTCGTGGTGGACGTGCGTGGCCATGGGCGCTCGGACAAACCCCGCGAACGCTACAGCATCCAGGGCTTCACCTTTGATCTGCTGGCGCTGATCGAACACCTGGACCTGCCGCCCGCCCATGTGGTGGGGTTGTCCATGGGCGGCATGATCGCCTTCCAGTTGGCCGTGGACGAACCTGCACGCGTCAAAAGCCTGTGCATCGTCAACAGCGCGCCGCAGGTGAAGGTGCGCAGTGTCGACGATTATTGGCAATGGGCCAAACGCTGGAGCCTGGCGCGCGTGCTCAGCCTGGATACCATCGGCAAGGCCTTGGGCGACCGCTTGTTTCCCAAGCCACACCAGGCCGACCTGCGCCGCAAGATGGCCGAACGCTGGGCAAAGAACGACAAACGTGCTTATCTCGCCAGCTTCGATGCGATTGTGGGCTGGGGCGTCCAGGAACGACTTTCCAGGGTCACCTGTCCAACCCTGGTCATCAGCGCCGACCACGACTACACCCCCGTGGCGCAAAAAGAAAACTATGTAAAACTGCTGCCCGATGCGCGACTGGTGGTGATCGAAGATTCTCGCCATGCCACGCCCTTGGATCAACCCGAAGTCTTTAACGCAACCCTGCTCGATTTTCTAAAGACCGTCGAAACCACTACCCAGGATCACTGACCCATGCTGAAAAAAATCGCCTTCTTTGCCGGTTCTGTTTTGTTCGCTGCCAACCTGATGGCGGCCGAACCCGCCAAGGCGCCTCACGTCCTGATCACCACCACCAATGGCGACATCGAGATCGAACTCGACCCGGTCAAGGCGCCGATCAGCACCAAGAACTTCCTCGCCTATGTCGACAGCGGCTTCTACACCAACACGATTTTCCACCGTGTCATCCCGGGCTTCATGGTCCAGGGCGGCGGCTTCACCCAGGCAATGACCCAGAAGCCAACCAAGGACCCGATCAAGAACGAGGCCAGCAACGGCCTGCATAACGTACGTGGCACCTTGTCCATGGCACGTACCAACGATCCGAATTCGGCCACCAGCCAATTCTTCATCAACGTCGCCGACAATGCCTTCCTCGATCCGGGCCGCGACGCCGGTTACGCCGTGTTCGCCAAGGTGGTCAAGGGCATGGACGTGGTCGATGTGATCGTCAATTCGCAGACCACTACCAAGCAGGGCATGCAGAACGTGCCAATCGATCCTGTGTACATCAAGTCGGCCAAGCGCATCGACTGAGGTAGCAGGTAGTTCCGCGCGCAGCCCACAAGGCCGCGCGCGCATTTGAAAGGAGAGCCCGCCCTGCGGGCGTCATACTTAATGCTCTATCGTCGTTTTGAACAACTGATCGATATTTTCCGCGACGCCCCCAGCGCCGCCCCGCCCGATAAAGTCCTGCCCTTCTACCTCTACTACCTGCGCCAGGTATGGCCGCATTTCGCTGCCTTGCTGGTGGTGGGCCTGATCGGTGCGCTGATCGAAGTGGCGCTGTTCAGCTACCTGAGTCGCATCATCGACCTGGCCCAGGGCACGCCGCCGGCCAACTTCTTCCAACAGCACAGCACCGAGCTGATCTGGATGGCCGTGGTCGCCCTGTTGCTGCGCCCGATCTTCGGCGCCCTGCATGACCTGCTGGTGCACCAGACCATCAGCCCCGGCATGACCAGCCTGATTCGTTGGCAGAACCACAGCTACGTGCTCAAGCAGAGCATCAACTTCTTCCAGAATGACTTCGCCGGGCGGATTGCCCAGCGCATCATGCAAACCGGCAATTCGCTGCGCGACTCCGCCGTGGCCGCGGTGGATGCGATCTGGCACGTGGCAATCTATGCCGTCAGTTCCCTGGTGCTGTTCGCCGAGGCCGACTGGCGCCTGATGATCCCGCTGGTGACCTGGATCGTCAGCTACAGCCTGGCGCTGCGCTATTTCGTACCGCGGGTGAAGGAGCGCTCGGTGATTTCCTCCGAGGCACGCTCGAAACTGATGGGCCGTATCGTCGACGGCTACACCAACATCACCACCTTGAAGCTGTTCGCCCATACCCAGTACGAGCAGGAATACGCCAAGGAAGCGATCATCGAGCAGACCGAGAAAACCCAGCTGGCCAGCCGCGTGGTCACCAGCATGGACATCGTGATCACCACCATGAACGGCCTGCTGATCGTCACCACCACCGGCCTTGCGCTATGGCTGTGGACGCAGTCGCTGATCTCGGTGGGCGCGATTGCCCTGGCCACCGGCCTGGTGATTCGTATCGTCAACATGTCCGGATGGATCATGTGGGTGGTCAATGGCATTTTCGAAAACATCGGCCAGGTGCAGGACGGCCTGAAAACCATCGCACAGCCACTGGCCGTGATCGACCGCGACAACGCCCCGCGCCTGAGCGTGCCCCATGGCGAAGTGCGCTTTGAGCAGGTGGATTTCCACTACGGCAAGAAGAGCGGCATCATTGGTGGCCTCAACCTTGAGATCAAGGCCGGTGAGAAGATCGGCCTGATCGGCCCGTCCGGCGCGGGCAAGTCGACCCTGGTCAACCTGCTGCTGCGTCTCTACGACCTGCAAGGCGGGCGCATCCTGATCGACGGCCAGGACATCGCCGAAGTGGCCCAGGAAACCCTGCGCGAGCAGATCGGCATGATCACCCAGGACACCTCGCTGCTGCACCGTTCGATCCGCGATAACCTGCTCTACGGCAAACCCGACGCCACCGACGAAGAACTCTGGGCCGCAGTGCACAAGGCGCGTGCCGATGAGTTCATCCCGCTGCTGTCGGACTCCGAGGGCCGCACCGGGCTGGACGCACACGTGGGTGAGCGCGGGGTGAAGCTCTCCGGTGGGCAGCGCCAACGTATCGCCATCGCCCGCGTACTGCTCAAGGATGCGCCGATCCTGATCATGGACGAAGCCACCTCTGCGCTGGATTCGGAAGTGGAAGCGGCGATCCAGGAAAGCCTCGAAACCCTGATGCAGGGCAAGACGGTGATCGCGATCGCGCACCGGTTGTCGACCATTGCGCGGATGGACCGCCTGGTGGTGCTGGAGAAAGGCCAGATTGCCGAGAGTGGCAGCCACGCCGAGTTGCTGGCCCACGGCGGCTTGTATGCGCGGTTGTGGCAGCACCAGACCGGTGGGTTTGTGGGTATTGACTGAAACATCACCCCGACCCCGTGTGGGAGCTGGCTTGCCTGCGATGTCAGTCTACTAGCCAGCCCCCCCGATACTGCCCCATCGCTATCGCAGGCAAGCCAGCTCCCACCACTTGATTTGCGCCAGTCGCCCTGATCCAAAGAGCCCTGGCGTTTTTCATGCCCTGGATTTGTGCCCCAACCCTGCTGTAATCAGTGCAGTGCCCAGACGGGCGCTGAAGTAAATCTGCAGGGAGCATCACTGATTTACTGATTGGGTAGAGCGATCTATCAAGGACGGGCTGCATGTCTTTGTTCAAGCGTTCAATCACAGAGGGGCTGGGTACGTTTTGGCTGGTGTTGGGTGGGTGCGGGAGTGCGGTGTTGGCCGCAGCATTTCCCGCAGTCGGGATCGGGTTGTTGGGCGTAGCCCTGGCGTTCGGGCTCACAGTGCTGACCATGGCGTTCGCCATTGGGCATATCAGCGGATGTCACCTCAACCCGGCGGTATCGGTGGGGCTGGTCGTGGGCGGAAGGTTTCCGGCCAGGGAGTTACCGGCGTACATCGTGGCGCAGGTCGTCGGTGGCACCATCGCCGCTGCGCTGTTGTATTTCATCGCCAGCGGCAAACCGGGGTTCGAACTGGCATCAGGCCTGGCGTCCAACGGCTATGGCGAACATTCGCCGGGCGGTTATTCGTTGGCGGCGGGGTTTGTCACTGAGTGGGTGATGACTGCCATGTTCGTGTTGATCATCCTCGGCGCCACCGACCGTCGCGCCCCACCGGGCCTCGCGCCCATCGCGATCGGGCTGGCGCTGACACTCATCCACCTGATCTCCATCCCCGTCACCAACACATCAGTCAACCCGGCCCGCAGTACGGGCCCGGCACTGATCGTCGGCGGGTGGGCGATCCAGCAATTGTGGATGTTCTGGCTCGCGCCGATGCTCGGCGCGGTAACCGGTGGGCTCACCTACCGTTGGCTGGGCGAGGAGGCGCCAGGCTGAGGCAAAACGGGTTCAGCCCTGCCGATAAGGCAGGGCTGCCCTCATAGGGCGGACTCTCACCCTTGATGGGCCTGCATGTACTGGCGCAATAGCTGGTTGATACGCGTCTGGTAACCAGACCCTTGACCTTTGAACCACTCCAGCACATCAGCATCCAGCCGGATAGTGACCGCCTGCTTCACTGGAACACGTAACTCTGCATGCCGGAAAAAATCGGCATCCAGCTCAGGAATATCGCTGGTATCGATCTCTTTATCATTCATCTTGGCCAAGCGCTCCCAATCAGTTTTCGATGTTTGCGTCATAATATTTGGCCTCCTTCTTGGTTGCTTTTCGGGCGGAGATGATACGGATCACGTCACCACATCGCTCGGTGTATACGACCACACCCATTAACAATTTGATCCAGCCAATACTAATCCAACGCTCCTCGCCATAATCCGCTCGATCATCGCGTAAGGCCAGCATTGGGTGCCTAAAGATATCTGGGACGTCATTGAAATCGATGCCGTGCTTAACAATATTGGCTTTATTTTTGGACTCATCCCACTCAAATAACATGGCACATCCTGTATGTACTTTTGTACATACAGGGTAGCGATCTCAGCCGTTCAGGAAAGCGCTACCCGACCGGTGGACTCAGCCCTGCCGATAAGGCAGGGCTGCCCTCGCCTCCTCGGCATATGCCGCGATCCCAATCCGCTCGCGCTCCAGGAAATCCTCAACGGCATTCTTCAGCCCCGGATGGCGCAGGTAGTGCCACGACCGCGTAATCACCGGTTCAAACCCGCGAATCAACTTGTGTTCGCCCTGTGCGCCCGCGTCGAAACGTTGCAGGCCGTGGGCGATGGCGTAGTCCATGCCCTGGTAGAAGCAGGTTTCGAAGTGCAGGCGGTCGAACTCGGCCAGGCAGCCCCAGTAGCGGCCGTAGAAACTGTCGCCACCGATCAGGCTGAAGGCCATGGCCACCGGGCGTGTGCCTTGTTTGGCCAGCACCACGCGGATCGCCTCGGGCATGCGCTCGGCCAGCAGGCTGAAAAACGCGCGGGTCAGGTAGGGCGATTGGCGGCGCACAGCGTAGGTGTTGGCGTAGCAGGCGTAGACAAAGTCCCATTGCGCTTCGCTCAGCTCATGGCCTTGCAGCCACTCGAAATCGATGCCCTGCCCCGCCACCTGTTCGCGCTCTTTGCGCATCTGCTTGCGCTTGCGAGAGCTCAGGGCGTCGAGGAAGTCCTGGAAGTCGCGGTAGCCACGGTTCTGCCAGTGAAACTGACAACCAAGGCGCTGCAACCAACCCGGTTGCTGGGCCAGTGCAGCGTCGGCCAGGTCATCTGTGAAGTTGATATGGGCACTGGAAAGCCCTTCGATCTCCAGGTAGCCCGGAAGGCTCTTGAGCAGCTCGAAACCCTCATCAGCACTGGCGGCCAACAGACGCGGACCGCTCACAGGGCTGAAGGGCACCGCCGTCAGCAGCTTGGGATAATAGTCGATACCGGCACGCTCACAGGCATCGGCCCAGGCGTGATCGAACACGTACTCGCCGTAAGAGTGCCACTTGCGATAACTGGGTAACGCTGCCACCAGCCGATCGCCCTCCCAATGCAACAGGTGCTCCGGCTGCCAGCCCGATTGCGGGCCCAGGCTGGCGCTGTCTTCCAAGGCGCTCAGGAAGGCATGGCGCACGAACGGCTGGGCCTGTGGCACCAAGGCATCCCAGGCCTGCGGGGCGATTTCGGACAAGCTGTCCAGGCGTTGCAACGGCATCGGCATCCTCACTACTTCAGGGCGTGAAAGCTTGGCGAGTATCGCTGATCGCCGGACATCGCACACCCCCGTTTCGCGCGACAAGGCTCTAAAACAATAGTTCCGAACATGAAAAATTTGTCATGTAGATGACATCACTTCGCCACTGCGTCGTCATAAACGATCGTGATACTGACGCCTGTTTTTAGAGCGCCTGGTTCTAGCAGGTGGTTATTTTTCCGTCCGTCATCGGTCGGTTGTGTCCTGGATGGTCTGCCATCCCTCCTCACTTTCGGAGATTGATATGCGTCTTGCTTCCACTAAAACTGCGGCGGTCCTGTGCGGTGGCCTGCTACTGGCCCTGAGCGTTCCAGCCAGCGCTGCAGTCGACGCTAAATTGCTCGACATGCTCAAGGCCAACGGCCAGATCACCGCTGCGCAGTACACCGAACTGCAAAGCGAATTGGCCAAAGACCAGAAAGAACAGCAGATCGCACGGCAAGCTCAACAAGAGACCAACGAACAGATCGCGGCCACCGCGAAGAAAACCAATGAGCTGAGCAGTTTCGACCAGAAGCTGGCCTGGGCTGCCAAAACCCAGCTCAAGGGCGACGTGCGCTTCCGCCACGAGACCATCAAGATCGACGGCACCCCCAACAATGGCGGCAAGGACAAGGACCGCGAGCGTATCCGTGCCCGCCTGGGCGCGTTCACCGAGATCAACTCGCAAGTCGACACCGGCATTCGTGTCGCCACCGGCAGCAGTGACGACGCTCGCTCCACCAACCAGGATCTGGATGGCTACTTCAACAAGAAGTCGATCTGGCTGGACCTGGGCTACATCGACTACCACCCGACCCAAATCAAGAACCTGCACGTGATCGGCGGCAAAATGCTGCAACCTTGGGTCAGCATGGGTGACGTGATCTGGGACAGCGATATCAACCCGGAAGGCCTGGCCCTGACCTACAAATACCCAGTGGGCAGCAGCGCCGAGCTGTTCGGCAGCCTGGGTAACTACAGCCTCAAGGACAACGTCAACGGCGACGGCGTGCAGTTTCGCAATGACCTGCGCATGACCGCCGGCCAGTTGGGCTCTCGTTTCTCGCTGACCGACAATCTGAAACTGACCCTGGGCGGCAGCGTCTATGCCTTCCAGAACGATGAAGACAGCCGTTGCCCGACCACCACCGGCACCACGCCTGGCTGCTTGACCCCAAGCGAAACCGTGGCGAATACCACGGCCGGCAATGCCAGCGAGTACCGCCTGTACGAAGGCTTCAGCCAAGTGGATATCGGCGGCCTGGCTGTTCCGTTGTCGTTCTATGGCCAGTACGTGCAAAACACCAAGGCCACGGATAAAGACAAGGACACCGCCTGGCTGCTCGGTGCCAAGTCCAAAGTGTTCGGCTTCAACCTGGACTACAACTACCGCGATGTACAACGGTATGCGGTGGTGGGTGCCTTCACCGACTCGGACTTCGCCGGCGGCTTTACCGGTGCACGCGGTCACAAGTTCAAAGTCGGTTACGACATCGACAAGAACTTTGCCATCGGCGCCACATACTTCCTGACCAAAGCGGACTACGCCAGCGCCACTGGCTATCGCGATGCCAACGCCAATACCCTGCAGTTGGACGCAGAAGCGAAGTTCTAAGAAAGATCGCTGAACGCTTCAAGCTACACGCTTCAAGGAAGAGCAGGCCACTCGCAGCTTTGAGCTAACCGCTTGAAGCTGCTTCCTTAACAGCCTTGCGTGGGTGGGCCGGTCCCCATCATCCGTCCGCTCCCCCCACGCGAGCCTGGTTATTCCCCGTCTTTGTGATCCTTGAGCCGCTCGGCAGCCAGCCGCTGCGCCAGGGCATCCACACCCTCTACCGGCTCGTCCGGCATGATCTTCAGGGTTGCCTGCATGAGGCGCATCTGACGGATAAAGCGCCGGCAGTTCGGGCAAAACATCAAGTGATGACGCACCAGCAGACGCTCGCGAAAGGTCAGTTGCCCATCGAGATAGTCACTGGAACGTGCCACTTGTTCTTTACAGGTCAACATTCGCCCGTTTCCTCAAAATGCTCCACCGTCGCGAAGACTTTAAGCCGTGCTCGATGCAACAGCACACGGACATTGGAGAGCGACAGCGTCAGAAGATTACAGATTTCTTCCAACTCCAGGCCCTGGCGTTCACGCAGCACGAGCACGCTGCTTTGCAACGCCGACAGACTCAGCAACGTATGCTCCAGGCATTTACGCAGCTCATCCTCGGTCAGCAGGGCTTCCGGGGTGTCCTGGTGCCAGGCGTAGGGCGCTACCGCCCAGTGCCCATCGTCGGGGGTGAAGCGATCATCGCCGATCGTGCCATGGGGCGAAGGCAGGTCGTCGAGCAATACCTCGCGTCGATTCTGCTTGTAGCGCCCCTTGGCGGCGTTGGCGGTAATGGTCAGCAGCCAGGTCTTTAGGCTGGAACGCCCTTCGAACTTGGACAGGTTGCGCACCACCGACAGCCACGCATCCTGCACGACTTCATCGGCGTGGCGCTGGCCGACGATGGCATACGCCACCGCCCGCATGGCGCTCTGGTAGGTGGTGACCAGCTCCTTGAAGGCCCGTTGCTCACCCTGGAGCAGCCGTTCAAGCAGGTGCGCGTCGTCCGCTGCTGCCATGTCTACCTCAGTCCCACTGTGGGAATGCAATCGATGTGGGAGCTGGCTTGCCTGCGATGGCATCACCTTGACCTGACTGACAGACCGAGGTGCCTGCATCGCCGGCAAGCCCGGCTCCCACACTTGACGGTGTTAACCCGCTCGATCAGCGTTTGCGCAGGATCACGCTGCCGATCGAGTAACCCGCGCCGAACGAACTGAGCACCGCAATGGAGCCCTCGGGCAGGTCATCCTGGTAGGTGTGGAACGCAATCACCGACCCCGCCGAGCTGGTGTTGGCGTAGGTATCGAGGATCACCGGTGCTTCTTCCACCGACGCTTCACGGCCCAGCAGTTTCTTCACGATCAGGTGGTTCATGCTCAGGTTGGCCTGGTGCAGCCAGAAGCGTTTCACATCGGCCACGTTCAGCTGGTTTTCTTCCAGGTGCACGCCAATCAGCTCAGCCACCATCGGGCACACATCACGGAACACCTTGCGGCCTTCCTGTACGAACAGCTTGTCTGGCGCGCCGACACCCTCTGGCGCAGTGCGGTTGAGGAAACCGAAGTTGTTACGGATGTTATTGGAGAACTTGGTCAGCAGCTTGGTGCTTACCACGTCGAACTGATGCTTGGAGGTCGCCAGGTCGGCACGCTCCAGGACCACGGCAGTGGCCGCGTCACCAAAGATGAAGTGACTGTCGCGGTCGCGGAAGTTCAGGTGACCGGTGCAGACTTCCGGGTTGACCATCAGGATCGCCCGCGCCTGCCCCAGCTGGATGCTGTTGGCGGCATTCTGGATGCCGAAGGTGGCCGAGGAACACGCCACGTTCATGTCAAATCCAAAACCCTCGATGCCCAGGGCTTCCTGGACTTCAATGGCGATGGCCGGGTAGGCGCGCTGCAGGTTGGAACAGGCGACGATCACACCGTCGATGTCAGCGGCGGTCTTGCCGGCGCGCTGCAGGGCTTGTTCAGCGGCGCCGACGGCCATCTGGCAGAGTACCGACCACTCATCGTTGCTGCGCTCGGGCAGGCGTGGGGTCATGCGCTGAGGGTCGAGAATGCCGTCTTTGTCCATCACGAAGCGACTCTTGATACCCGAGGCTTTTTCGATGAAGGCTGCACTGGATTCAGTCAGCGCCTGCACTTCACCGCGCTCGATGGCGTCGGCATTGTCGCTGTTGAACTGATGCACGTAGGCATTGAAAGACTGCACCAGCTCTTCGTTTGAGATGCTGTTGGCCGGGGTGTACAGGCCAGTGCCGCTGATGACGACGTTATGCACGGTCGTTCCTCTAAATCTGTCAGGCAGAAGATATTGGTACCGTCGTACCAAACTGTAAGTAGTCCGATTCCGCACCGCGGACACCAAACTGGCATCGCTTTATTCCATCGCGTCGCAGCCCTTCACGACGATCCCGGCATTTATAACCGCGAAGTTTGCCACAAACCCCGGCATTTGGCGCCATCTCGCAGATGAGCCCATTTTAATGTGGGAGCGGGCTTGCTCGCGAAAGCGGCGCTTCAGTCACGCAGGTGTCAACTGAATGGCCGCATCACGAGCAAGCCCGCGCCTACACTGGACCTGCCTCGCCTGGGAAACCGGGAAAGGTTCAGGCGTCTACCAAACTCCATTGCTTGCTCAGGCGCTTGTCGGAAATCGGCACCTTGGTCCCCAACTGCTGGGCAAACAATGACACCCGATATTCCTCCAACCACCAGCGATACAGCTCCAGCTGGGGATCGCGCTTGCCTTCCTGGGCATGTTTTTTCAAACGGTTTTCATACTGCGTCCACAGACCGCCCAGTTCGCCGCTCCAAACCCGGTCTTTTTGCACCTGGCTGGGCAATTTCTCCAGGCGCAACTCGATGGCCTTGAGGTAACGCGGCAACTCCTTGAACCACGGCGCCGGCGTTTCCCGCACAAACCCTGGGTAGACCAGGTTGCTCAACTGCTGCTTGATGTCGTTCAAGGCCACGGCCTGGGCCAGGTCGATCTTGCCTTTGAAGCGTTTTTGCAAGCCATGCCAGAGTTTCAGCACCTCCAGGGTCAGGCGCGCCAGCCGTTCGGCGTGTTCTGTCCAACTGCCGCGCTTGCGCTCGGCCAAGGCCGCCAAACCGGCGCCGTCACGCGGCAGGCTGGCTTCGCCTTCCAACACGCACGTGTCGAGGCTGGCCAGCAGAATGTCTTCTACCAGCGCATCGATACGCCCCAGTTCGCGGTACATCAGCCCCAGTTCGGTCAGGCCCGGCAATTTGCCGCGCAGGAATTTCGCCGGTTCCGCCAGTTGCTGCATCAGCAGGCGCTGCAACGCACGGCGATGCTGGAACTCAGCCTCGGCGGCGGTGGAGAAGCGCCCTTCCTTGACCGTGCCATTGTCTTCCACCAGCGCCGGGTACACCGTCATCGACAGCCCGGCGATCTTCTGCTGCGTCTTTTCGGCCACCGCCGCAAATACCTTGGCTTCCACCGGCTGTTGGCTTTTCGCAGTCTGCGGCACGGCCAGCGCGGCCTGGCTGGCCTCGGCAAACCGCGCCGTCAGCTCAGCCAGGTCGCGGCCTTCGCCGAGGAACTTACCCTGGCCGTCGACCACTTCCAGGTTCATCTTCAGGTGGCTTTCGACCTGCTGCGCGGCTTCGGCCCAGGCCTCATCGCTGACCCGTGCCCCGGTCATGCGCAGCAACTCGCGGCCCAGCGCCTGGGGCAACGAGCCCTGGCCGAATTCGATGCGTTGCAGGGCGGCCTTGACGAAGTCCGGCACCGGCACGAAATTCTTGCGCAGCGCCTTGGGCAGGTTGCGCACCAGGGCGATGCACTTGGCTTCGATCACCCCGGGCACCAGCCACTCCAGGCGCTCGGGCGGCAGCGCCGGCAGCAACGGTGCCGGCACGCGCAGGGTCACGCCGTCACGCGGGTGGTTGGGTTCGAAGTGGTAACTCAACGCCAGTTCCAGGTCGCCCAGGTGCAGGGTGTCCGGGTAATGCGCGGCGGTGACTTCACTGGCCTCGCGGGCCAGCACGTCTTCCTCGCGCATGATCAGCAATTGCGGGTCTTTCTGGCTGTTGACCTTGTACCAGCTGTCGAAGGTCGCGGTCTGGTGAATCTCCGCCGGCAAACGCGCATCGTAGAAGGCGAACAGCGTTTCTTCATCCGCCAGGATATCGCGACGGCGCGCCTTGGCTTCCAGTTCGTCGAGTTGCTCCAGCAACTGCTGGTTGGCGGTGAGGCATTTAGCCCGCGATTGGATCTCGCCACGCACCAGGCCTTCGCGGATAAACAACTCGCGGGACACCACCGGGTCAATCGGCCCGTAATGCACCGGGCGACGGCCGACCACGATCAGCCCGAACAGGGTGATCTGCTCAAAGGCCACGACCTGGCCGCGTTTCTTCTCCCAGTGGGGCTCAAAGTGGTTTTTCTTGATCAGGTGCCCGGCCAGCGGCTCGATCCAGTCGGCGTCGATCTTGGCCACCATGCGCGCATACAGCTTGGTGGTCTCCACCAACTCGGCGGTCATCAACCATTGCGGACGCTTCTTGCCGATGCCCGACGAGGGGTGAATCCAGAAACGCCGTTGACGCGCGCCGAGGTAATCGCCGTCTTCAGTCTTCTGGCCGATCTGGCTGAGCAGGCCGGACAACACCGCCTTGTGCAGTTTCGGGAAGTCCGCCGGCTCTTTGTTGACCGTCAACTGCATGTCGCGGCAGATCAGGCTCAACTGACGATGAGAATCACGCCACTCGCGCAGGCGCAGATAATTGAGGAAGTTCTTGCGACACCAGTTACGCAGCGGGCTGGCCGTCAGTTCCTGGCGCTGCTCTTCGAAACCGCGCCATAGGTTGACCAAGCCGGCGAAATCCGAATCCGGGTCTTTCCATTGAGCATGAGCCTGGTCGGCGGCCTGTTGACGCTCCGGCGGGCGCTCGCGTGGGTCCTGGATCGACATGGCGCTGGCGACGATCAGCACTTCCTGCAGGCTGCCGAGCTTGGCCGCTTCGAGCAACATGCGGCCCATGCGCGGGTCTACCGGCAGGCGCGCCAACTGACGGCCCAGCGGGGTGAGCTGGCTGTTGCGGTCAACCGCCGACAGCTCTTGCAGCAGGTTGAAACCGTCGCTGATGGCCTTGCCGTCAGGCGGCTCGATAAACGGGAAGTCGGTGATTTCGCCAAGGCGCAGGTGCAGCATCTGCAGGATCACGGCAGCGAGGTTGGTGCGCAGAATTTCCGGGTCGGTGAACTCCGGACGGCCGATAAAATCTTCCTCGCTGTACAAGCGGATGCAAATCCCCGGCTCGACCCGACCACAGCGGCCTTTACGCTGATTGGCGCTGGCCTGGGAAATCGCCTCGATCGGCAGGCGCTGCACCTTGGCGCGGTAGCTGTAGCGGCTGATGCGCGCGGTACCGCTGTCGATCACATAACGAATGCCCGGCACGGTCAGCGAGGTCTCCGCGACGTTGGTCGCCAGCACCACGCGCCGGCCCGGATGCGACTGGAAAATGCGCTGCTGTTCGGCCGGCGACAGGCGTGCGTACAGCGGCAGGATCTCGGTGTGCTTGAGCTGGGCCTTGCGCAGCATGTCGGCGGCGTCGCGGATCTCGCGCTCACCCGGCAAAAACACCAGCACATCGCCGGGGCTGCGTCGCTCGCTGCGCTCATAAGCCGCGATTTCGTCGAGGGTGGCAAGGATCGCCTGGTCAACCGTCAAGTCATCATCGACGCGGTTGCCCTCTTCGTCCTGCTCCAGGGTCAGCGGTCGGTACCAGGTGTCCACCGGGAAGGTACGGCCCGACACTTCCACAATGGGCGCATCGTCGAAATGCTTGGAGAAGCGCTCCAGGTCGATGGTCGCCGAGGTGATGATGACCTTCAGGTCCGGGCGACGCGGCAGCAGGGTTTTCAGGTAACCCAGCAGGAAGTCGATGTTCAGGCTGCGTTCGTGGGCTTCGTCGACGATGATCGTGTCGTAGCGTTCCAGGTAGCGGTCGTTCTGGGTTTCCGCCAGCAGGATACCGTCGGTCATCAGCTTGATCAGCGTGTTGGAATCGCTTTGGTCTTCGAAGCGCACCTGATAGCCGACCAGCGCGCCAAGCGGTGTCGCCAGCTCCTCGGCAACCCGGCTGGCCACGCTGCGTGCGGCGATACGGCGTGGCTGGGTGTGACCGATCAGGCCGAACTGGCCACGACCGATTTCCAGGCAGATCTTCGGCAACTGGGTGGTTTTACCCGAACCGGTCTCACCGGCAATGATCAGCACCTGGTGCTTGTTCAGTGCCTCTTTGATCTCATCGCGCTTGGCCGCAATCGGCAGGCTGTCGTCGTAGCGAATCACCGGCAGGCTGGCACGCCGCGCCGTGACCTGGGCACAGGACGCCTGCATGCGCGCGACCCACTGCGCCAGCTTTTCCTCGTCGGGCTTCTTGCGCAGCTCAAGCAGCTGCCGACGCAAGCGGTGGCGGTCGGCGAGCATGGCGTGATCGAGGTTTTTGAGCAGTTGGTCGATAGTGGGCGCTTGGTCGGTCATCAGGTCGGCAAAAGTCTTTTGGGTAAGGCAGGTGAGGCCTGCACAGCATTAATCGATTGGATCGGGGGATTGTCGCAGATTTCCACACGTTCGGAGACGCTCCATCACGATGCGATGGTTGCTGCGCCTACCGCCATAGCGACTTTTACTACAACGCTTAGGGCCCCATTCGTACTGCTGAAAAGCGAAAGTCCGATTTGATGGGTGAGGGAGTCAGGCTTCAATAAGTCTCCAGATACGTCTGGCCAATCAGAACATCCCCCCTTTGAAAGCGGAGCTTATTATGCCAATCGATTCTGTCACCTCGCGCCTGCCGAACTACCAGGACGCCATGCGGGCCCAACCGCGCTCGACAGGCACGTTGCCACCGCCGCGCTATGAGTTCGCTCCGGCCTATTCCGAAAAGCCGTCTTCTGCGCCCGCCCGCAGCCAAGTCTCTTCGGAGCCGGCAACCAACCTGAGGGCAAATAGAATCTCCAACTTCCACTCTACAAGCCAGGCAGTACGAGGAATGAATTTTATGAGCGGCCTTTGACTCGGCAGCCTTTGCCGAGACGACTGCTTCTAACTATGAGGATCTCGAATGCCAATTGACTCCCTCCGCTACAGCAACGCGTCTAACCGTTACGCGGACAAATACCAGAGCATTGCGCCTGAATCCAGTTCATCTCGAGGTTCTTGGATGCAGACCTCCAGCAGCTCTGGCGCATCGGCATCACTCGTCAACAAACAACCCTTTTCCGCGTTGAGCGCTGACAAACAAAAACAGCTCCATCAGACGAGGTTAAACAAAGATACCCTGGAAAACCTACCCACCCACTTCCCGAGTTCGGCCCTGCCTAAAACGGTTTATGAGCCGACCATCAACTTGATGAAAAAACGGATCGACAATCTCGAGTCCCGCCCTGAAAGCAAAAATCCGCTGACCATGCTGAAGCATTCCAGGGAAGACAAAAAACTCGATAAAGCGATTAATCAACACATGGGGACGCTGTACAAACAAGCGCGTGACGTTCAGCTCAATGGCACCAACCCAACCGACCGAAATCGTGCAAGCAACGTCACGGACCAGTTGACTGCCATGGGTCGAACGGACGCCTGGTTCAAAGACATACGCACAGAAAACCGCAAGGGCGGTGCCTAGCGTCAACCGCAAGTGCGACGTTGATGTTTTTCGCGCACAAGGCCCGCTCGCCCCTCAAGGGCGGGCGGGCTCTTTGCGCCGATACGGAAACACATCAATCACCTTCCCCGCCCTAATCGCCTCCTGCAGGCCCTTCCAGTAATCGGCGTTGTACAGCTCGCCATGCAACTCATCGAACAGCTTGCGCTGGCCGGCGTCGGCGAACAGGAACGGCGGGAATTCCTCGGGGAACACGTCCAGCGGGCCGATGGAGTACCAGGGCTCGGAGGCCATTTCATCCTCGGGGGTGCGCGGTGCCGGTATATGGCGGAAGTTGGCCTCGGTGAGAAAGCAGATTTCGTCGTAGTCGTAGAACACCACGCGGCCGTGTCGAGTGACGCCGAAGTTCTTCAGCAGCATATCGCCGGGGAAGATATTCGCCGCCGCCAATTGCTTGATCGCCAGGCCGTAGTCTTCCAGGGCATCGCGCACCTGGGCGGCGTTGGCATTGTCGAGGTAGAGGTTGAGCGGGGTCATGCGCCGTTCGGTCCAGCAGTGACGGATAAGGACGGTATCGCCTTCCACTTCGACGGTACCGGCAGCCACTTCCAATAACTCGGCCAGGCACTGCGGTTCAAACTTGCTCAGGGGGAAACGGAAGTCGGCGAACTCCTGGGTGTCGGCCATGCGCCCGACGCGATCGACGCTTTTAACCAGGCGGTATTTCTCGATCACCGTGGAGCGGTTAACGTTTTTCGACGGCGAAAAACGGTCCTTGATGATCTTGAACACCGTGTTGAAGCCCGGCAGGGTAAACACGCTCATGACCATGCCCCGTACGCCAGGGGCCATGATGAACTGATCGTCGGTGGTAGCCAGGTGGTTGATCAGCGCGCGGTAGAACTCCGACTTGCCGTGCTTGTAGAAACCAATGGAGGTATACAACTCGGCAATGTGCTTGCCCGGCAGGATGCGCTTGAGGAAGCCGATGAACTCCGCCGGCACCGGTACGTCGACCATGAAGTAAGAACGGGTGAACGAGAAGATGATCGACACATCGGCTTCGTCGGTGATCAGCGCATCGATCTGGATACCCTGCCCTTCACGGTGCAACAGCGGAATCACCAGCGGCCATTGTTCGTCGCGGGTGTAGATGCGTCCTACGAGGTACGCGCCTTTATTACGGTAGAGCACCGAGGAAAACAGCTCGACCTTGAGGTCCGGGTCCTTGCACACCCAGTCCGGCAGGCTTTCGCGCAGCTGGCTTTCGAGGCGATTAAGGTCGGCGGCCAGGTCCCCGTAGGGTTCGCTGAAACGGTAGTCGGCAAAGATCTGCACGAGCATTTCCGGGATTTTCCCGGTAGGCATGTAGGTGCGCGTCTGTGCTGCCCGTGCGCGGCGCAGGCTGGGCCGGGTGGTGTGGACAAACATGCAGCCGTCGCTGATCAGGTCGTGACTGAACAGGCCGCAGAAGATCGAGTTGTACCAGGTCTCCGACAACTCATCGTCGAAGCGCAGGTCAATCAGGCCAATGTAGGCGCTTTTCACCAGCGGCCACACCTCAATGTCGAGTAACGCGGCGCCGTCGAAGTGCTCACGCAGGCGCGCGGTGACTTCGCTGACTTTTTCTTCGTAGAGGTTGATCCGTGCCGCAGACGCTGCCTGGCCCTGTTGCCACTGGGCCTTTTCAAAACGCTCGCGGGCGCCGTCGGTGATCTGGCGGAAGTGCTCACGGTAATCGTCGAAGCCATCGAGGATCATCTGGGCGACAGCGAGGGCGGACTGCGACATGCGGGAAACCTCTGCGGGCATCTGGAAGCCCTGAGCTTAGCCAGTGTGCCGGGGTAGGAGAAGGATCATTTTTTGTACGACCTTGTACAAGTTCGTTCATTTCGTAGATTTATTTTCAATGCCTGTAATTCGACCACCCGGTCAATAAATGTACCATTGAGTATTACCGGGGTGCTCCTGCACGCCCTTAACGGCGGGCCCTGGCCGGTTGGGCAAGCGAACTGGCCGCCCTGTCGGCCTTGATGGTCCACCCAAGACTTTGGATCCAACTAAGGGAAACCCTGATTACCTCCTTGATGGCACTTTGATATATAGCGCGCCCTCTCCCACCCTAACAAGGTCAGAAGACCGATCCGGGAGCAGGTTCTAATCGCCTAAGGAGCATTGAGATGTCATTGAGGAACATGAGGATCGGCCTGCGTGCCAGTCTGAGTTTTGCGGTTTTGGCCAGCTTGCTGGTGATTGTGGGGATGTTTGGCCTGGGCCAGATGGCCAAGCTGCGGCAAAGCGCGCTGGTCATCGAAGAATCGTGGATGCCGAGCATCGAGAACATCCACGACAGCGCGGCCTACGTGGCCAGCATCCGCCTGGAGGCCTTGCGCCTGGCGACGACTGACGAGTCGCGGGTGCGCGACACCAGCAAAGCCCTGCTTACCCGCCAGCGTACTGAACTGCAAGGGCTACTGGAGCGCCACGAAACCTTGCTGAGCGGTGAGGCCGAGCGCGACTTGCTGAACACGTTGAAAGCCAATGTGACCACCTACCTCGCCATCGTGAACCAGATGATCGCCCTGGTGGACAAGGATCAGCAACAAGACGCCATCGACCTGCTCACCAGCCGCCTCGCCCCCCAAGGCACGGTCCTCAACCAGAGCCTGGAAGACCTGATCGTGTTCAACCAGAACGGCGTCGAAGCGGCGGCGGATTCGGCGGCGCAGATGTATTCCAGCGCCCAGTGGATCGTCGGCCTGATCATCGTCTTCGCACTGATCGCCACCTTGCTGCTCGCCTGGCTGCTGACCCGCAGCATCACTGCCCCGCTGGGCCAGGCCCTGATCGTGGCACGCACCATTGCCGGCGGCGACCTGAGCCAGCCGATCACTGTCGACGGCAAGGACGAACCCGCCCAATTGCTCACGGCCCTGGCCACCATGCAGACGCAATTGCAGGGCACCATCCGTGGCATCAGCGAGTCGGCGCAGCAACTGGCGTCGGCGGCCGAAGAAATGAGCTCGGTGATGGAACAAAGCACCCGTGGCCTGCAGGCGCAGAACGATGAGATCGAACAGGCCGCCACCGCCGTGACCGAAATGAGCGCGGCGGTGGACGAAGTCGCGGGCAATGCAGTGTCCAGCGCCGAGGCGTCCCAGGCGTCCGACGAGGACAGCAAGCACGGCCACTACCAGATCAGCGAAACCATCAGCTCGATCCAGAACCTGGTCGACGAAGTGCTCGGCGCCTCCAACAAGGCCGAAGGCCTGGCAGTCCAGGCCCAGGACATCAGCAAGGTGCTGGAAGTGATTCGTGGCATCGCCGGGCAGACCAACCTGCTGGCGCTCAACGCCGCCATCGAGGCAGCCCGCGCAGGTGAGGCCGGGCGTGGTTTTGCGGTGGTGGCCGATGAAGTGCGCTCCCTGGCGCAACGCACCCAGGATTCCACCGAAGAAATCGAGCAGATGATCACCGGTATCCAGCGCGGTACCCAAGACACCGTCGACGCCCTGAACAGCAGCGCCGAACACGCCGGCCAGACCTTGCAACGGGCCAACGGCGCCGGCAATGCCCTGGAAAAAATCACCGCCGCCATCTCGCAGATCAGCCAGCGCAACCTGGTGATCGCCAGCGCCGCCGAGCAGCAGGCGCTGGTGGCACGCGATGTGGATCGCAGCCTGGTGAACATCCGCGACCTGTCCACCCAGACCGCCGCCGGCGCCACCCAGACCTCGGCCGCCAGCCAGGAGCTGTCACGCCTGGCGGTGGACCTGAATGGGCTGGTGACGCGGTTTGTCCTGTAATCAGTGAAAGCGGCGTGCAACACTCGCCGCCTTATTGATAGAGGAGTGCTCCGTGAGACCTGTCGACACCTTGTACTTGCTGGGGCTCGCCGCCATCTGGGGCGCGAGCTTCCTGTTCATGCGCATCATCGCGCCGGAGATTGGCACGGTACCGACTGCGTTTTTCCGCGTGTCGATTGCCGCCGCCGGGTTGCTGGTGATCCTGGCGATGATGCGGGTGAGCTGGGATTTCCAGGGCAAGTTCAAGACGGTACTGCTCTTGGGGGTGATCAACTCCGGGATTCCGGCGACCATGTATTCGGTGGCCGCCCAAGTGCTGCCAGCGGGTTACTCGGCGATCTTCAATGCGACCACGCCGTTGATGGGTGTACTGATTGGCGGGTTGTTCTTCAGCGAACGCCTGACCCCGTCGAAAGTCGCCGGGGTATGCCTGGGGCTGTTGGGCGTGGGTGTGCTGACCCGCGCGGGGCCGGTAGCGTTTGACCTGGAATTGTTGATGGGCGCGCTGGCCTGTTTGCTAGCGACCACGTGCTACGGCTTTGCCGGGTTCCTCGCACGGCGCTGGCTGGATCAGCGTGGTGGTTTGGACAGTCGCCTGTCAGCCCTGGGCAGCATGCTCGGGGCTACATTGTTCCTGCTGCCGTTCTTTGCCTACAGCGCCATCAGCCAGCCGCCCGCCAGTTGGGGTGGGTGGCAGGTGTGGTTATCGCTGCTGGGGTTGGGGCTGGTATGCACGGCGTTTGCCTACATTCTTTACTTCCGATTGCTGTCGTCCATCGGGCCGGTCAAGTCGATGACCGTGACCTTCATGATTCCGCCATTTGGCGTGCTGTGGGGCGCATTGCTGCTGGATGAGCCGTTGTCGATGGCGCATCTGTATGGCGGGGTGTTGATTGCAGGGGCGCTGTGGCTGGTGTTGCGGCCGAAAAAACCCCTGTAGGCGGTTGGCTTGCCGGTGATGGCGTTCTTGCGGACGCTATCGCCGGCAAGCCGGGTGCCTACAGGGAGGTGTATCAGCCCTTGCGGAAGACAAATACCAACCCGATGATGATCAACCCCATCCCCAGCAGGCTCAGCATCGCGAGCTTGTTACCGAAGATCAGGTAGTCCATCACCGCCGTCACCGCCGGCACCAGGTAAAACAGACTGGTGACATTCACCAGGTTGCCTCGGGCGATCAGGCGGTACAGCAATAGCGTGGCCAGCAACGACACCACCAACCCCATCCACAACACGGGCAGGTAAAAACCGCTGGCGTGCTCAAAGTGGAACGGCTGGAACGGCACGAACACCGAGCACATCACCAGCCCTGCCAGGTATTGCACCGGCAGCGTGCCCAGGGGGTTGTCGGTGATGCGCTTCTGCATGATCGAACCCAACGTCATGCTGGCCAGGGCCAGCAGGCCGAACAGCATGCCCGCCAGGGACATGCCGGATAAACCGATGCCCTGGTAGACCACCATGATCAGCCCCGCCAACCCAAGGCCCAGGCCGAACACGCGGCGCAGCGAGCGCTGGCGTTCTATCAGCACCACGGTGAGGATCGGCTGCACGCCCATGAGGGTTGCCATCACGCCGGGAGTGACGTTGAGGTCCAGGGCCAGCAGATAAAAAATCTGATAAGCCCCCAACAACACCCACCCGGTCGCCGCCGCATACAGCAGGGGCTTGCCGGGGCGCGGCAGTTTCAGCTTGAGGATCGGTACCAGCACCACCAGACCTGCAAGGGCAATGGCAAAGCGGATTAACAGGAACGCAAAGGGAGACGCGTGGGCCAGGCCCCATTTGGAGAAGATCGCCCCGCTGCTCCACAGCAGGACGAACAGGCTCGTCGAGGCCGCCGCGGCCACGGATTGTTTCGAAAGAACAGACATGGTTACCACCTGTCATCAGGCAAGAAAGCCAATTCAGCAGACGCTGAAACTCAGTAGGTTTTTTTCAGGCGGGCAGACGGGAACAGCGATTCGCTGATCAGCCCGAAATGCCAACACCCGGCGGTGATACGACTGCGTACACCGGCGTGCTACTGACAGGTGGGGGGTAGTGACTGATCTGCGCAGGCTGCTTTTCCCCGCACGGCACGACCACGGCGCTGACCGCTGAATCGACTACCGCTATGCGCTGGAGAGCTGGCATGGGCTGATCTTGTGTGAAGGGATGAAGAGGCTGGGACTATAACCAGCCGTGGATAGGTTTTGCAATCATCCTGGGTGGAGGAGTTTTCATGTGGGTCCTGCAGGGCGCGTCGCTATAATGCCGCCCAGTTTTTTCCAAGGATTTCTCATGATCGCATTGCCCTGGCTGTACCTGGTGCTTCTTTCCATCGGCTATGGACTGGCCCTGGCCTACGGGCAACTGGGGGCGCTGGCATGGGTGTCTATCGCCCTGCTGTTGCTCGCCGGGTACGCCGTCCGCCAGCAGCGCACGCCTTGGGCGCGCTACGTCGGCCACGGTTTGTTCATCGTACTGGCCCTGAGCCTGGCGATGCACTGGCTGCCGGGTTTCTACAATGGCCGCGGCATTGCCCCGCAACGCTTCACCGACGATGCCGTGCCCTTCTCGATGTACCTGAACCAGGACAAACCGCTGATTGGCTTCTGGCTGTTGCTGGCCTGCCCGTGGATTGTGGCGCGGCGCTCGCTACGCCTGTCCATCTGCGTGGCGGCCCTGGCCCTGACCCTCACCGCCATCGCCGCCCTGGGCGGTGCAGCCTTGCTGGGAATGATCACCTGGGCGCCGAAGTGGCCCGTACAGGCCTGGCTGTGGGTGCTCAATAACCTGCTGCTGGTGACGCTGGTCGAAGAAGCCCTGTTCCGTGGGTATGTCCAGGGCGGCCTGAGCCAGCGCTTCAAACACCTGCCTTACGGCGAGAACCTGGCGCTGCTGCTGGCCTCACTGCTGTTCGGCCTGGTGCACCTCGGCGCGGGCTGGCACTGGGTGCTACTGGCGAGCATCGCCGGGGTGGGTTATGGCCTGGCCTATCGCTTTGGCGGCCTGGGCGCGGCGGTGGCGACGCACTTTGGTTTGAATCTGCTTCACTTCGGTTTGTTTACGTACCCGATGCTGGCCGGGTGACCCCGTTCCTGCATGGACAGCGCGATTGTTGCAAATTTAAGTTAAATAAACCGCCGTTCTTGCCGATACCCCTTGAAAGCCTTGCGGATTGAACAATCATGCGTAATAACCAACCCGTTACCCAGCGCGAACGTACCTTCCCCGCTCAGCAACGGTTGATCTCCACCACTGATGCCAAAGGCGTGATCACCTACTGCAACGACGCCTTTGTCGAGATCAGTGGGTTCTCCCGCGACGAACTGGTGCGTGCCCCGCACAACCTGGTGCGTCACCCGGATGTTCCGCCGGCGGTGTTCGCGCACATGTGGTCAACGCTCAAACAAGGCTTGCCATGGATGGGCATTGTCAAGAATCGCTGCAAGAGCGGTGATCACTACTGGGTCAACGCCTACGTGACGCCGGTCTTCGAAGGCAATCAGGTCGTCGGCTACGAATCGGTGCGCATCAAGCCCACTGCCGAGCAGATCCGCCGCGCCGAAGCGCTCTACCGCCGCATCAACCAGGGCAAGTCGGCGATCCCCCAGCGCGACAAGTGGCTGCCGGTGTTGCAGGACTGGCTGCCGTTTATCCTGGTCAGCCAATTGAGCTTCATGATCGGTGCGTCGCTCAACTCCCACTGGGGCTTTGCCCTGGCGGCGGGGTTGTCAGTGCCATTGGGCCTGCTGGGCCTGAGTTGGCAACAGCGCGGCCTCAAGCGCCTGCTGCGCCTGGCCGAGCAGACCACTTCCGACCCGTTGATCGCGCAGATGTACACCGACAGCCGGGGCGCCCAGGCGCGTTTGGAAATGTCGATCCTCAGCCAGGAAGCACGCCTGAAAACCTGCCTCACACGCTTGCAGGATACGGCCGAACACCTCAACGACCAGGCCGCGCAGTCCAACACCCTGGCGCATAACAGCTCCAGCGGCCTGGAACGCCAGCGCGTGGAGACCGAACAGGTGGCCACCGCCGTCAACCAGAT
Organism: Pseudomonas lurida; assembly: GCF_002563895.1. Taxonomy (NCBI): domain Bacteria; kingdom Pseudomonadati; phylum Pseudomonadota; class Gammaproteobacteria; order Pseudomonadales; family Pseudomonadaceae; genus Pseudomonas; species Pseudomonas lurida. The sequence goes on from NZ_PDJB01000001.1 coordinate 4,634,115, forward strand.
GGCGGCCACCACCCAGGAAGTCGCCAGCCATGTGCAGCGCACCGCCGATGCCACCCAGGAAGCCAATCGCCTGACCGGTCGCGGCCGCGATATCGCCGGGGAAACCCGCGAAGCGATCCAGCGTCTGTCGGTGGCCGTGGGCGAGACGGGCGTGACCGTCACCCAACTGGCCAAGGACAGCGATGAAATTGGTGGCGTGGTCGATGTGATCAAAGGCATTGCCGACCAGACCAACCTGCTGGCGCTCAACGCCGCCATTGAAGCCGCGCGTGCCGGCGAGATGGGCCGTGGGTTTGCGGTCGTTGCTGACGAAGTCCGTCAATTGGCGCAGCGCACCGCTGAATCGACCGGGCAGATCCATGCCCTGATCGCCAAGCTGCAACAGACGGCCGCTGCCGCCGTGCAAACCATGGACGCCGGGCATCGCCAGGCCGAAGAAGGCGTGGCGCGGGTGATGGAGGCGGATCAGGCGCTGGTGGGAATCAGCGAAGCGGTGGCGCACATCACCGACATGACCACCCAGATCGCCGCCGCGACTGAAGAGCAAAGCTCAGTGGCCGAAGAGATCAGCCGTAACATCAGCACCATTGCGTTGCTGGCGGACCAGACGTCGGAACAGGCGATGAACTCGGCGCAGTTGAGTGAAGAGCTGACCCATACGGCGAATACCCAGTATTCGCTGGTGGAGCGGTTCAACCGGTAGACCGCTTTCGCGAGCAAGCCCGCTCCCACATTTGAATGCATTCACACATCAAAATGTGGGAGCGGGCTTGCTCGCGAAGGGTCCCTAACAGGCGCCGAGAAACTCAGCGACCTTCACCGCCGCAGCCGCCAAATGCTGCTCATGCGTAAACCCCGACGCCTTCAACGGCTTCAAGTCATGATCCCCCGCCACCAACCACATCACCTCGATGCTCGGCGATAACACATACCCCTCCACCGTCGCCCGATTGCCCAGGGCATCGCGCTCGCCCTGCACAATCAAGGTCGGCGTCTTCAACCCCGCCAGATGCTCGACCCGTGGCTTCTCCGGCTTGCCCACGGCGTAGAACGGATACCCCAGGCACACCAGCGCATCGGCGCCCACTTCATCAGCCAACAAACTGGCCATGCGCCCGCCCATGGACTTGCCGCCAATCGCCAGTTTCCCAGCGACATGACGTCGCACCTCGGCAACCACCTCGCGCCAGGCTTCCAGCAGTTTAGGCGCCGGATTCGGCGGGCGTTTGCCGCCGTCCGCCCGGCGTTGGGCCATGTAGGGAAACTCGAAGCGCAACACGTTCACGCCATGCCCGGCAAGGCGTGCAGCCATGTCGTCCATGAAGCCTGAGTCCATCGGTGCGCCGGCGCCGTGGGCCAGGATCAACGTCACCGGCGCGCCCTTCGCAGCAGTCGATGCGGCATCCCACAACCAGCCCCGTTCCCGCACACACTGCGCCCATTGATCCCCGTCAATACTGGCCTTGTGCTCTTTGCCCATGCTTGCCTCGCTTTTTAGTCTGCCTATAACTCCAGCCCAAGTGCCGCATTTGCTTGGGTTGAACCGTGGATGGGGAACCATGAACACTACTTTAAGTACCGCCTATAACTACAAGGTGGTCCGCCAATTCGCCATTATGACGGTGGTGTGGGGCATCGTCGGCATGGGGCTCGGGGTTTTTCTCGCCGCCCAATTGGTCTGGCCTGCACTCAACTTCGATTTGCCCTGGACCAGCTTCGGCCGCCTGCGCCCGTTGCACACCAACGCGGTGATCTTCGCCTTCGGTGGCTGCGCGCTGTTCGCCAGCTCCTTCTACTCGGTACAACGCACCTGCCAGGCGCAGCTGTTCGCGCCGAAAATCGCCGCGTTCTGCTTCTGGGGCTGGCAGCTTGTCATTCTCTTGGCCGCCATCTCGTTGCCACTGGGCTACACCAGTTCCAAGGAGTACGCCGAGCTGGAGTGGCCGATCGACATCCTGATCACCATCGTCTGGGTCGCCTACGCCATCGTGTTCTTTGGCACGATCATGAAGCGCAACACCAAGCACATCTACGTCGGGAACTGGTTCTTCGGTGCGTTCATCATCACCGTGGCCATCCTGCATATCGTCAACAACCTGGAAATCCCGGTCAGCCTGACCAAGTCCTACTCCCTCTATGGCGGTGCGACGGATGCCATGGTGCAGTGGTGGTATGGGCACAACGCGGTAGGCTTTTTCCTCACCGCCGGCTTCCTGGGGATGATGTATTACTTCGTGCCCAAGCAGGCCGAGCGTCCGGTGTATTCCTATCGTTTGTCCATCGTGCACTTCTGGGCGCTGATCACCCTGTACATCTGGGCCGGCCCCCACCACTTGCACTACACCGCGCTGCCGGACTGGGCGCAGTCGCTGGGCATGGTGATGTCGCTGGTGCTGCTGGCCCCGAGCTGGGGCGGCATGATCAACGGCATGATGACGCTCTCGGGTGCCTGGCATAAGTTGCGCAGCGACCCGATCCTGCGCTTTCTCGTCGTCTCGCTGGCCTTCTATGGCATGTCGACGTTCGAAGGCCCGATGATGGCGATCAAGACCGTCAACGCCCTCTCCCACTACACCGACTGGACCATCGGCCACGTCCACGCTGGCGCCCTCGGCTGGGTGGCGATGATCTCCATCGGCGCGCTGTACCACATGATCCCGAAAGTCTTCGGTCGCGAGCAGATGTACAGCCTCGGCCTGATCAACGCGCACTTCTGGCTGGCCACCATCGGCACCGTGCTCTACATCGCCTCGATGTGGGTCAACGGCATCGCCCAGGGCCTGATGTGGCGTGCGGTCAACGAAGACGGCACCTTGACCTACTCCTTCGTCGAAACCCTGGTGGCCAGCCACCCAGGCTTCATCGTGCGGCTGGTGGGCGGTGCGGTGTTCCTCAGCGGAATGTTCCTGATGGCTTACAACACGTGGCGCACCGTGCGTTCGGCGCAGCCAGTCGAAGCCGCCACCACTGCGCAGCTGGCCTGAGGAGTCTGAGATGAAACACGAAACGATTGAAAAGAACGTCGGCCTGCTGATGTTGCTGATGGTGCTCGCCGTGAGCATCGGCGGCCTGACCCAGATTGTCCCGCTGTTCTTCCAGGACGTGACCAATAAGCCGGTGGAAGGCATGAAACCCTACACCGCGCTGCAACTGGAAGGCCGTGACATCTACATCCGCGAAGGCTGCGTACAGTGCCACTCGCAGATGATCCGCCCGTTCCGCGCCGAGACCGAGCGCTACGGCCACTACTCGGTCGCCGGCGAGAGCGTGTGGGACCACCCGTTCCTGTGGGGCTCCAAGCGCACCGGTCCGGACCTGGCGCGCGTCGGCGCACGCTACTCGGACGACTGGCACCGCGCGCACTTGTACAACCCGCGCAACGTGGTGCCGGAGTCGAAAATGCCAGCCTACCCGTGGTTGGTCACCGCCCAGGTCGACAGCAGCCACACCGAGACCAAGTTGAAAGTGATGCGCACCCTCGGCGTGCCGTACACCGACGACGACATCAGCGGCGCCGTGGCCAGCCTCAAGGGCAAGACCGAGATGGACGCGCTGGTGTCGTACCTGCAAGTGCTCGGCACCGCCATCAAGAGCAAGAGGTGAACCATGGGATTTGACTTCGATGCGGGCACCCTCCGCGGCCTCGGCACGCTGGTGGTCGCCATCGCCTTTATCGGCTTGTCGCTGTGGGTGTTCAACAGCCGGCGCAATGCGGAATTCGAGCAGGCACGCCTGCTGCCCTTCGCCGATGAACCCTCTCCATCCGACGCTCAAGAAGAGCCTGCAATAAGGAGCACTCGGCCATGACCCTATTCTGGAGTACATGGATCTGCGTACTGACCCTCGGCAGCCTGATCGGCTTGACCTGGCTTTTGATCGGCACCCGCAAGGGCGAGACCAAAGGCAGCGTCGACCAGACCATGGGCCATGCCTTCGACGGTATCGAGGAATATGACAACCCGCTGCCCCAGTGGTGGTTCATGCTGTTCGCCGGCACCCTGGTGTTTGCGGTCGGCTACCTGATCCTCTACCCGGGCCTGGGCAACTGGAAAGGCGTGTTGCCAGGCTATGAAGACGGTTGGACCCAGACCAAGGAATGGGACAAGGAAATGGCCAAGGCCGACGCCAGGTTCGGGCCGATCTTCGCCAAATTCTCGGCCATGCCCGTGGAAGAAGTCGCCAAAGACCCGCAAGCGCTGAAAATGGGCGGTCGCCTGTTTGCCTCCAACTGCGCGGTGTGCCACGGCTCGGACGCCAAGGGCGCGTTTGGTTTCCCGAACCTGGCGGACAACATCTGGCGCTGGGGGGGGTCGGCCGAGGCGATCAAGACCACCATCCTGAACGGCCGTCATGCGGCGATGCCGGCCTGGGGTGACATGCTCGGCGACGAAGGCGTGAAGAACGTCGCCGCCTATGTACGCCACGATCTGGCCAAGCTGCCCCTGCCGGCTGATAGCACTGCCGACCTGGCGGCTGGCCAGACTGCATTCAACACCACCTGTGTTGCCTGCCACGGTCCGGAAGGCCACGGCATGGAAGCCATGGGGGCGCCCGACCTGACCAAGCCGGCCGGCTACATCTACGGCACCAGCCTCGCGCAGTTGCAGCAGACCATCCGTCACGGCCGCCAGGGCCAGATGCCAGCGCAGGAAGCGCTGCAGGGCAATGACAAGGTGCACCTGCTGGCGGCTTACGTGTATAGCCTGACCCATCAATAGCAGCAGGTGAGCGGCAAGATTTAAGCGTCAAGCTGCAAGTGACGAGCCCCCCGCTCTGATCTTGCAGTTGCTTTTACGTGCAGCTTGCAGCTTGAAACATCCCACCGCCGCTCTGCGGCCCTTTGTCACACCCTTCCAAAGCACACCTTTCCCCCCCTCACTTTCGGGTCTACGCTTGTTCCCACAGCGGACCAATCCTGGCGTACGCAACGACATTCGTTGCGACCCCAAAATTTTCCTGTCCACTCGATCAGCTTTCGATTTCTGATTTTGTCCCTACGCAAAACATGGAAAGGGCGCAGAATCTGGCGTGGAACGCATTGATACAGGTCAGCCATTGCGTTGCAATGGCCCCTCGCTTTCTACATACTTGCGGCCGATTTTACCTATAAAAAAACCTAAACCGTGGAACCTTAGAATGAGCACAGCAATCAGTCCGACTGCTTATAACTATAAGGTAGTCCGCCAGTTCGCCATCATGACGGTGGTCTGGGGGATCCTTGGCATGGGGCTCGGGGTGTTCATCGCCTCGCAATTGGTTTGGCCGGAATTGAATTTCGGCTTGCCATGGACGACCTTCGGTCGCCTGCGCCCGCTGCACACCAACCTGGTGATCTTTGCCTTCGGTGGATGTGCCCTGTTTGCCACCTCCTACTATGTCGTGCAGCGAACCTGCCAGACGCGACTGATCTCCGACAGCCTCGCGGCCTTCACCTTCTGGGGCTGGCAAGCGGTCATCGTGAGCGCCATCGTCACCCTGCCACTGGGGTACACCACCACCAAGGAATACGCCGAGCTGGAATGGCCGATCGCCATTTTGCTCGCCATCGTGTGGGTGACCTATGCCGTGGTGTTCTTCGGCACCATCGTCAAGCGCAAGACCAAGCACATCTACGTGGGCAACTGGTTCTACGGCGCCTTCATCCTGGTGACGGCGATGCTGCACATCGTCAACCACGCTTCGTTGCCGGTGAACCTGTTCAAGTCCTACTCGGCCTACGCCGGGGCCACGGACGCGATGATCCAGTGGTGGTACGGCCACAACGCCGTCGGGTTTTTCCTGACCACCGGTTTCCTGGGGATGATGTACTACTTCGTGCCGAAACAGGCCGAACGTCCTATCTACTCGTATCGCCTGTCCATCGTGCACTTCTGGGCGCTGATCACCCTATACATCTGGGCCGGCCCGCACCACTTGCACTACACCGCGCTGCCGGACTGGGCGCAGTCCCTGGGCATGGCCATGTCGATCATCCTGCTGGCCCCGAGCTGGGGCGGCATGATCAACGGCATGATGACCCTGTCGGGCGCCTGGCATAAGCTGCGCACCGACCCGATCCTGCGCTTCCTGGTGGTGTCCCTGGCGTTCTACGGCATGTCGACCTTCGAAGGGCCGATGATGGCCATCAAGACTGTCAACTCGCTGTCCCACTACACCGACTGGACCATCGGCCACGTACACGCCGGCGCCCTCGGTTGGGTGGCGATGATATCCATCGGCGCGCTGTACCACATGATCCCCAAACTGTTCGGCCGAGCGCAGATGCACAGCGTCGGGCTGATCAACACCCACTTCTGGCTGGCAACCATCGGTACCGTGCTCTATATCGCCTCGATGTGGGTCAACGGCATCACCCAGGGCCTGATGTGGCGTGCGATCAACGATGACGGCACCCTCACCTACTCCTTCGTCGAAGCGCTGCAAGCCAGCCACCCGGGCTACATCGTCCGCGCCCTGGGCGGTGCGTTCTTTGCCGCCGGCATGCTGTTCATGGCCTACAACGTCTGGCGCACCGTGCGTGCTTCCGACCCTGCAGAAGCCGAAGCCGCCGCCAAGATCGCCGTTGTGGGAGCCCACTGATGAAGCATGAAGTAGTCGAGAAGAATATCGGCCTGCTGGCCTTCTTCATGGTCATCGCCGTGAGTATCGGCGGCCTGACCCAGATCGTTCCGCTGTTTTTCCAGGACGTGACCAACAAGCCGGTGGAGGGCATGAAGCCGCGCACCGCCCTTGAACTGGAAGGCCGCGACGTCTACATCGCCAACGGTTGTGTCGGCTGCCACTCGCAGATGATCCGTCCGTTCCGTGCAGAAACCGAACGCTACGGCCATTACTCGGTCGCCGGTGAAAGCGTGTGGGACCACCCGTTCCTGTGGGGCTCCAAGCGGACCGGCCCGGACCTGGCCCGTGTCGGCGGGCGTTACTCCGATGACTGGCAACGTGCGCACTTGTACAACCCGCGCAACGTCGTGCCCGAGTCGAAGATGCCGGCGTACCCGTTCCTCGTGGAAAACAAGCTCGACGGCAAGGACACCGCGAAGAAGATGGAAGTCTTGCGCACCCTGGGCGTGCCCTACACCGACGAAGACATCGCCGGTGCAGCCGCCGCCGTGAAGGGCAAGACCGAAATGGACGCATTGGTGGCCTACCTGCAAGGCCTGGGCACCCTCATCAAAAGCAAACGGTGACCTACATGGATATCGGGATGATTCGAGGCCTGGGCACCGTTGTGGTGATGGTGGCCTTTATCGGCCTGGCGTTGTGGGTGTTCAGCCCCAAGCGCAAGTCGGAGTTTGACGACGCGACCATGCTGCCCTTTGCGGATGATCCCGAAGCCATCAAGCACGTCGAGCAAGCTTCTAGGAGTAACAAAGAATGACTACGTTCTGGAGTCTGTACGTCACAGTCCTCAGTCTGGGTACCATCTTCGCCCTGACCTGGCTGCTGCTGTCCACCCGCAAGGGCCAGCGCGCCGAGCAAACCGACGAAACCGTCGGCCACTCCTTCGACGGCATCGAGGAGTACGACAACCCGCTGCCCAAGTGGTGGTTCATGCTGTTCGTCGGCACCATCATCTTCGCCCTCGGCTACCTGGCGCTGTACCCTGGCCTGGGCAACTGGAAAGGCCTGCTGCCGGGCTACGGCTACCTCGACAACGACAAGCAAACCCCCTTCGCCAATGGCCAGACCGGCTGGACGGGCGTGCACGAATGGGAAAAGGAAATGGCCAGGTCGGACGCCAAGTTCGGCCCGATCTTTGCCAAATTCGCCTCGATGCCGATTGAAGAAGTGGCCAAGGACCCGCAAGCCCTGAAGATGGGTGGCCGCCTGTTCGCCTCCAACTGCTCGGTGTGCCACGGTTCCGACGCCAAGGGCGCCTATGGCTTCCCTAACCTGACCGATGCCGACTGGCGTTGGGGTGGCGAGCCGGCCACCATCAAGGAAACCATCATGAAGGGCCGCCACGCGGTGATGCCAGCCTGGCTGGATATCCTCAAGGAACAAGGCGTCAGCGATGTGGCCGCGTTCGTCGTCACCAACCTCGACGGCCGCAAGCTGCCGGAAGGCGTCAAGGCGGACGTTGCCAACGGCGAGAAACTCTTCGCCGCCAACTGCGTGGCCTGCCACGGCCCGGCCGGCAAAGGCACCCCCGCCATGGGCGCCCCCGACCTGACCCACCCGGGCGCCTTCATCTACGGTTCCAGCTTCGCCCAACTGCAGCAGACCATCCGTTGGGGCCGCCAGGGCCAGATGCCTGCGCAGGAGCAACTGCAAGGGAACGACAAGGTGCACTTGCTGGCCGCGTATGTTTACAGCTTGTCCCATGGGGATAAGAAGGCCGAAGAGCAGTAAGACAAACGGCAATGAAAACTGGCCTTGCCAGCGGTAGCTGGCAGGGTCTTTTTTTGAAGACACCACAGACCCACATTTGCCTGGCTTTGTTTTAAGTAACCGAGGCTCTGCCGCCCACCACAACCGCCAAAACCGTCCATACTTCCCAAGTCAATTGATCCAGATCACATACACCATCAATTAATTTCCCCCAACGCGACCAAAGGTCGCACCCTTTGCGCAGCACCGGGGGCGTATCATTAGGCCACTGCAACACCCCTAATTTGACCCCGGTTGGCACGTACTGGCCGAGGCAAATCTCCACCGCCGTGGGATGCAATGATGAGCAACCAAATACCGGTACACGACGTTACCCCGCCTACCAAAAACGCGAGCCAATCCGTCGACCTCTACGCGTCACGAGAGAAAATCTACACCCGCGCCTTCACCGGCCTGTTTCGCAATCTGCGCATGCTGGGTGGTGCCGGCCTGTTCCTGCTCTACTTCGGCACGGTGTGGCTGAACTGGGGCGGCCACCAAGCCGTGTGGTGGAACTTGCCGGAGCGTAAGTTCTTTATTTTTGGCGCGACGTTCTGGCCCCAGGACTTCATCCTGCTTTCGGGCATCCTTATTGTTGCGGCGTTTGGCCTGTTCTTCATCACCGTGTACGCCGGTCGCGTGTGGTGCGGTTACACCTGCCCGCAAAGCGTGTGGACGTGGATCTTCATGTGGTGTGAAAAGGTCACTGAAGGCGACCGCAACCAACGCATCAAGCTCGATAAAGCGCCGATGGGTGCCAACAAATTCCTGCGCAAATTCAGCAAGCACACCCTATGGCTGCTAATCGGTTTTGCTACCGGCATGACCTTTGTCGGCTACTTTTCGCCGATCCGCGAACTGGTGTTCGACTTCTTCACCGGCCAGGCCGATGGCTGGTCGTATTTCTGGGTAGGTTTCTTCACCCTCGCCACCTATGGCAACGCCGGCTGGCTGCGCGAACAGGTGTGTATCTACATGTGCCCGTATGCGCGTTTCCAAAGCGTGATGTTCGACAAAGACACCCTGATCGTCTCCTACGACCCGCGCCGTGGTGAGGTCCGTGGCCCGCGCAAAAAAGGCACTGACTACAAGGCCGAGGGCCTGGGCGATTGCATCGATTGCACGATGTGCGTGCAGGTGTGCCCGACCGGTATCGATATCCGCGACGGCCTGCAGATCGAGTGCATCGGCTGCGCGGCCTGTATCGACGCCTGTGACAACATCATGGACAAGATGGAGTACCCACGCGGCCTGATCAGCTACACCACCGAACACAACCTGTCGGGGCAGAAAACCCACAAGCTGCGTCCTCGCTTGATCGGCTACGCCCTGGTATTGCTGACGATGATCAGCCTGTTGGTGGCGGCCTTCTTCATGCGCTCGCTGGTGGGTTTCGATGTGAGCAAGGACCGTGTGCTGTACCGCGAAAACGCCGAAGGCCGGATCGAAAACGTGTACAGCCTGAAGATCATGAACAAGGACCAGCGTGACCACACCTACGTGCTCGACGCCGCCGGCCTGCCCGACCTCAAGTTACAAGGCCGCCGCGAGATCAAGGTGGCTGCCGGAGATATCGTCAGCATGCCGGTGGAGCTGTCGAGTGCGCCGGAGCAATTGCCGTCGAGCACCAACGAGGTGAAATTCATCCTCACCGATGCCGATGACGCCAGCGTCCACATTGAAGCCAAGAGCCGATTCATCGGCCCGCAAGTTCGTTAATCAAGAGAACCGAACAATGTCCGTAGCAACTGCCGCAAGCCCTTGGTACAAGCACCTCTGGCCCTGGATCATCATCGGGATCCTGGCCTGCTCGGTGACGCTGACCCTGTCCATGGTCACCATTGCGGTGAATAACCCGGACAACCTGGTCAACGACAACTACTACGAGGCCGGCAAAGGCATCAACCGCTCCCTGGACCGCGAGCTGCTGGCCCAGACCCTGCAATTGCGCGCCAAGGTGCACCTGGATGAGCTGACCGGTGAAGTCGAGGTGAACCTCACCGGCAACAGCAACCCGACCACGTTGGAATTGAACCTGATTTCCCCGACCCAGCCGCAGAAGGATCGCAAGATCAACCTGGCCCGCAGTGACAGCGAACCCGGCCGCTACATTGGCCAGGTCACCGACAAGGTCGAAGGTCGGCGCTTCGTCGAATTGCTCGGTGTGGAAGGTGATCGTACCTGGCGCATGTTCGAGGAAGAACTGGTCAGCCACGACAAGGACTTGCTGCTGGGTGATGAGCCGTTGCAAGGCGCCGAAGACCTGAAGAAGTAAAAAGCCTGCGCTTCGCGCATCGCGGGCAGGCCCGCTGCCACACTGGATCACGGTCCCTGTGGGAGCCGGGCTTGCCCGCGGTGAGGCCCTAACAGCCGACTAAGATCCATAGCCATGACCAGCCCAATCCCCTGCTACCACTGCGCCCTGCCCGTCCCGCCAGGCAGCCGTTTCACCGCAGTGATCCTCGGCGAACACCGCGAGCTGTGCTGCCCCGGCTGCCAGGCCGTGGCCGAAGCGATCGTGGCCGGCGGCCTGGAAAGCTATTACCAGCACCGCAGCGAAGCCTCGGCCAACCCCGAGACGCTGCCGGTGCAACTGGTGGACGAGCTGGCGCTGTATGACCGCGCCGATGTGCAAAAACCCTTTGTGCGCCACGACGGCGAACTGGCTGAAGCCACCTTGCTGATGGAAGGCATCAGCTGCGCCGCCTGCGGCTGGCTGATCGAAAAACACTTGCGCCGCCTGCCCGCCGTGGCCGAGGCCCGGCTGAACCTGTCCAACCATCGCTTGCAGGTGCGCTGGGCGGACGGGCAGCTGCCGCTGAGCCAGTTGCTCAGCGAGTTGCGCCATATCGGTTACGCCGCGCATCCCTATCAGGCGGACCGCGCTGCCGAACAACTGGCCAGTGAAAACCGCCTGGCCCTGCGTCAATTGGGCGTGGCCGGCCTGCTGTGGTTCCAGGCCATGATGGCGACCATGGCCACCTGGCCGGAATTCAATATCGACCTGAGCCCGGAGCTGCATGTGATCCTGCGCTGGGTGGCGATGTTTCTTACCACACCCATCGTGTTCTACAGCTGCGCACCGTTCTTCAAGGGCGCCCTGCGCGACCTGCGCACGCGCCACCTGACCATGGATGTCTCGGTGTCATTGGCCATTGGCGGCGCCTACCTGGCGGGCATCTGGACCGCGATCACCGGCGTGGGTGAGTTGTACTTCGATGCAGTGGGCATGTTTGCGCTGTTCCTGCTGGCCGGTCGTTACCTTGAGCGCCGGGCCAGAGAGCGCACGGCCGCCGCCACCGCGCAGTTGGTGAACCTGCTGCCCGCCTCGTGCCTGCGGCTCAAGACCGATGGCCAAAGTGAACGCATCCTGCTCCCGGAACTGGTGCTGGGTGACCGCGTCCTGGTGCATCCGGGCGCCGTGCTGCCGGCGGACGGGGTGATCCTCGACGGCCAATCGAGCATCGACGAATCCCTGCTCACCGGTGAGTACCTGCCACAACCGCGCCAGACCGGTGACGCAGTCACGGCGGGCACGCTGAATGTCGAGGGGGCCCTGACCGTCGAAGTGCGTGCCTTGGGCCATGAAACGCGATTGTCCGCCATCGTGCGCCTGCTGGAACGGGCCCAGGCCGAGAAACCACGCCTGGCGCAGATCGCTGACCGCGCCGCGCAGTGGTTCCTGTTGTGCTCGCTGATTGCCGCCGCCCTGATCGGCTTGCTGTGGTGGGAGCTGGACGCGTCACGGGCGTTCTGGATTGTGCTGGCAATGCTGGTGGCGACCTGCCCGTGTGCATTGTCCCTGGCCACCCCCACCGCCCTCACCGCCGCCACCGGCACCTTGCACAAACTCGGGCTGCTCCTGACCCGTGGTCATGTGCTGGAAGGGCTGAACCAGATCGACACGGTGATTTTCGACAAGACCGGCACCCTCACGGAAGGACGCCTGGCGTTGCGCGCCATCCGCCCCTTGGGCGCGTTGAGCACTGACCTGTGCCTGAGCCTCGCCGCCGCCCTGGAACATCGTTCCGAACACCCGATTGCCCGCGCCTTTGGCCGCGCACCGCTGGTCGCCGATGAGGTGCTCAGTTCGCCTGGGCTTGGCCTGGAAGGCCGCGTGGGTGAGCGTCTCCTGCGCATTGGTCAACCGGGTTTCGTCTGCGCACTCAGTGGCTGCCCGATTCCCGCAGCGCCGGAGGTCTCTGGCCAATGGCTGCTGCTCGGCGACCGCGAAGGCGCCCTGGCCTGGTTTGTGCTCGACGACCGCCTGCGCTGCGACGCGCCCGCATTGCTGGCCGCGTGCAAGGCGCGCGGATGGCGCACGCTGCTGCTGTCCGGGGACAGTTCGCCGATGGTCGCCAGTGTCGCCGCTGAGCTGGGGATCGATGAAGCCCACGGCGGCTTGCGCCCCGATGACAAGCTGCAGGTGCTGCAACGACTGCACAAGGAAGGCCGCAAGGTGCTGATGCTCGGCGACGGGGTCAACGATGTGCCGGTACTGGCCGCAGCCGATATCAGCGTGGCCATGGGCACGGCCACCGACCTGGCCAAGACCAGCGCCGACGCGGTGTTGCTGTCCAACCGCCTGGATGCCTTGGTACAGGCTTTCACCCTGGCGCGACGCACCCGCCGGGTAATCATTGAAAACCTGCTGTGGGCCGGGCTGTACAATGGCCTTATGCTGCCGTTTGCCGCCCTGGGCTGGATCACCCCCATCTGGGCCGCGATCGGCATGTCCCTCAGTTCGTTGACCGTGGTACTCAACGCCCTGCGCCTGACTCGCCTGCCGAGCGCGCCGGTGGCCCGAGCCCCTTCAGTAACCCGCCCGCTGCCGGCTTGAACCGCGCGGGCATGGAGTGCAGATGCCAGCTTTATACGTGATGATTCCGGCGGCGCTGCTGTTAGTGGGCGTGGCCATCTACATCTTCTTCTGGGCAGTGGACAGCGGCCAGTACGACGACCTCGACGGCCCGGCCCACAGCGTGCTGTTCGACGACCAGGACCCTAACCATCTGGCCGCCATCGACGAAGCCAACGACGCCGAACACCCGCCCAAGCCCAAAGACCCACCCCATGCTTGAACTGGCGCCGCTGCTGGTCTCCGCACTGATCCTTGGCCTGCTGGGCGGCGGGCATTGCCTGGGCATGTGCGGCGGGTTGATGGGTGCACTGACCCTGGCGATCCCCAAGGAACAGCGCGGCCGCAGGTTTCAACTGCTGCTGGCCTACAACCTGGGGCGCATCCTCAGTTATGCCGCGGCCGGCGTGTTGATCGGTTTGGCCGGCTGGGCGGTGGCGAACAGCCCGGCGGCGATGTTCATGCGCGTACTGGCCGGGCTGCTGCTGATCAGCATGGGCCTGTACCTCGCCGGCTGGTGGAGCGGCCTCACCCGTATCGAAAGCCTCGGGCGCGGCCTGTGGCGCTATATACAGCCCGTCGCCACCCGTTTGCTGCCGGTGTCCAGCCTGCCGCGCGCATTGCTGCTGGGCGCGCTATGGGGTTGGTTGCCGTGCGGGTTGGTCTACAGCACGTTGCTGTGGGCGGCGAGCCAGGGCAATGCACTGGACAGCGGGTTGCTGATGCTGGCATTCGGCTTGGGTACCTGGCCGGTATTGCTGGCGACGGGCTTGGCCGCCGAGCGGGTGACGGCGCTGCTCCGCAAACGCAGCGTACGCGTGGCTGGCGGCTTGCTGGTCATACTCTTCGGTATCTGGACGTTACCCGGGCCGCACCAGCACTGGTTGATGGGCCACTGAATCACCCTGTGGCATAGCGCCGCTCCCCGTTGATGCAAATCAACATGCCACCTGCGGCGCGCCCCTAGACTCGGCCCACTAGCCTATCCGGGGGAACGCCCGCATGCTCGACGCCATTCGTTGGGACGCCAATCTGATTCACCGCTACGACCTCGCGGGACCGCGCTACACGTCCTACCCCACCGCCGTACAATTCGACAGCCAGGTCGGCACGTTCGACCTGCTCCACGCCCTGCGCGACAGCCGCAAGGCCGTAAGGCCCCTGTCGCTGTACGTGCATGTGCCGTTCTGCGCGAACATCTGCTACTACTGCGCCTGCAACAAGGTCGTCACCAAGGACCGTGGCCGCGCCCAGGCCTACCTGCAACGCCTGGAGCAGGAAATCCAGCTGGTGGCCTGCCACCTCGACCCTAAACAGCGGGTGGAACAGCTGCACTTTGGCGGCGGCACCCCGACCTTTCTCAGCCACGACGAACTGCGCCAGGTCATGAACTGCCTGCGCCAGCATTTCAACCTGCTGGACGACGACTCCGGCGACTACGGCATCGAGATCGACCCTCGCGAGGCGGACTGGGCCACCATGGGCCTGCTGCGTGAGCTGGGTTTCAACCGCGTGAGCATCGGCCTCCAGGATCTCGACCCCGAGGTGCAACGGGCCGTCAATCGCCTGCAAAGCCTGGAGGAAACCCGCGCGGTGATCGATGCGGCGCGCACCCTGCAATTTCGCTCGATCAATATCGACCTGATCTACGGCCTGCCCAAGCAAACGCCGATCAACTTCGCGCGCACCGTGGAAGAGGTGATCAGGCTGCAACCGGACCGCTTGTCAGTGTTCAACTACGCCCACCTGCCGGAGCGCTTCATGCCCCAGCGGCGCATCAACACCGACGAACTGCCGTCCCCGGCGTCAAAACTCCTGATGCTGCAAACCACCATCGAGCAACTGACCCAGGCCGGCTACCGCTACATCGGCATGGACCACTTCGCTCTGCCGGACGACGAGCTGGCGGTGGCCCAGGAAGAAGGCACCCTGCAACGCAACTTCCAGGGCTATACCACGCACGGGCATTGCGATCTGATCGGGCTCGGGGTGTCGGCGATCAGCCAGATCGGCAACCTGTACTGCCAGAACAGCAGCGACCTCAACGGCTACCAGAACACCCTGGCCGGCGCACAGCTGGCCACCAGTCGTGGCCTGGTCTGCACCACGGACGATCGGTTGCGACGGGCGGTGATTCAGCAGTTGATCTGTAATTTCAGCCTGGCATTCGAGGCGATCGAGCAGGCCTTCACCATTGATTTTCGCGGCTACTTTGACGACATCTGGCCGCAACTCGAGGTCATGGCCCAGGATGGCCTGATCGAACTCGACGCCCAGGGCATTCGTGTGCTGCCGGCTGGGCGGTTGCTGGTGCGTTCGGTGTGCATGGTGTTCGATGCCTACCTGGAGCACCAGAACAGGCAGCGATTTTCACGGGTGATTTGAGCCGGCGTTACCGCGACGCCAGGCTCATGGCCTCCATCTGCGACTCGGCGGGCTCGTCTTTCATGGCCTTGCCCAGTTGCAACTGGGCCATCGTCAGGCTGCTCTGCAGCATCGCCAACGCCGACTGCAGGTTACCCACCCGAGTCATGCGCTGCTCCGGACTCATGGAGGTGTCGGCCTGGGCCGCAGCGATCTCGGCCATTTTATCCGCGATCTGTTTTTTCAACTCACGGATCATTTTCAGCAACTGCTTGACGTTGTCCTTGAGGTTGCTGTCGTCGATGTCTTTATTGGAATCATTCTTGGCAGCCTGGAAGCCGGCACTGGAAATCGTCACCGCGACACCCTCGACCGGCTTGGCGTCGGCCTGTGGGGCCAATGGATTGCCAGCGTCTTCTTCCACCGCGTCCTTTTTCGGGTCCGGCACTGTAGGAATATGAACACTTGAGGGGTTAACACCACCGATGGAAAGCATGATCCGAGCCCTGGATTATTGAGGTACACGTCTGTATCGACCCTGATACAAAAAGCTTTATACCGCTGCCGGTTTTTTGTACACGCTGGCCTCAGCGCCCCCCGGTGCGTTACCCTTACGTCTTATGTGTGTTTTCCCACAAGGATCTAAGAAATGTCCGAGCCAGTTAAACTGCGCGCTCACAGCCAGGCTCATTGCAAGGATTGCAGCCTGGCCCCCCTCTGCTTGCCACTTTCGTTGAATTTGGAAGACATGGATGCGCTGGACGAGATCGTTAAACGCGGTCGCCCGCTGAAAAAAGGCGAGTTTCTGTTTCGCCAGGGCGACAAGTTCGATTCCGTTTATGCAGTACGTTCGGGTGCGCTGAAGACATTCAGCCTGAGCGACGGCGGCGAGGAGCAGATCACCGGGTTCCATCTGCCCAGCGAACTGGTGGGGTTGTCGGGCATGGACACCGAGATTCACCCGGTGTCGGCCCAGGCGCTGGAGACCACCTCGGTGTGCGAAATACCCTTTGAGCGCCTGGACGAACTGGCGCTTCAATTGCCGCAACTGCGCCGCCAGTTGATGCGCGTCATGAGCCGCGAGATTCGCGATGACCAGCAAATGATGCTGCTGTTGTCGAAAAAAACCGCCGATGAACGCATCGCGACCTTCCTGGTCAACTTGTCGGCGCGGTTCCGTGCCCGTGGGTTCTCGGCCAATCAGTTCCGCTTGAGCATGTCGCGCAATGAAATCGGCAACTACCTGGGCCTCGCGGTAGAAACCGTGTCCCGCGTGTTTACCCGCTTCCAGCAAAACGCACTGCTGGCCGCCGAAGGCAAGGAAGTGCATATCCTCGACCCGATCCAGCTGTGCGCGCTGGCGGGTGGTTCGCTCGAAGGTTAAGAGAGCGGCGGGGCCCGGCACCTGCGGCGCGCCAATCGGCGAGGCCGCAGGTATACTTCGAGTCCGTTTCCAGCCCCAGGACTCTTCGACGATGACCTTCGATTCGTTCGACATCAAATCCCTGATCCGCCCTGTCATCGACTTCCCCAAGCCTGGGGTGATCTTCCGTGACATCACGCCCCTGTTCCAATCGCCCCGCGCCCTGCGCCTGGTGGCGGACAGCTTTGCCCAGCGTTATGTCGAAGCCGATTTCACCCATATCGGCGCGATGGATGCGCGCGGTTTCCTGATCGGCTCGATCATCGCCTATCAACTGAACAAGCCGCTGATCCTGTTCCGCAAGCAGGGCAAGCTGCCAGCGGACGTACTGGCCGAGGGTTACCAGACCGAGTACGGCGAGGCCTTCCTGGAAGTGCATGCTGACAGCCTGTGCGAGGGCGACTCGGTATTGATGTTCGATGATTTGATTGCCACGGGCGGCACCCTGATCGCGGCGGCGAACCTGGTGCGGCGCATGGGGGCAAAGATCTTCGAAGCGGCGGCGATCATCGACCTGCCGGAGCTGGGGGGTTCGCAACGCCTGGAAGACATGGGGATTCCGACGTTTTGTTTGACGCAGTTTGCATTGACTGAACGGTAAGGGTCGCCAGGGCTGGCCTCATCGCAGGCAAGCCCGCTCCCACAGTTAACGGTGTTCATCAATCAAACTGTGGGAGCTGGCTTGCCTGCGATGAGGCCCGAAAGACCAGCAAGGATTACAACCCCATCTGCTTACTGATGATCTCGTTCATCACCTCCCGCGTCCCCCCGCCAATCGACAGGATGCGGTTATCCCGATACAACCGCTCCACCAGGTTACCGCGCATATAACCCTGCCCACCGAGGATCTGCACGGCGTCGTAGGTGACGCGATCAGCGGTGTCGGTGGCGAGGTTCTTGGCCATGGAGATCTCCTTGATCACGCTGATGCCGGCGGCCATTTTTGCCGCCTGCCGGTAGGTGAATTCGCGGGAGACTTCCACGGCGGTCGCCATCTCTGCCAGGCGATGCTTGATCACCTGGAATTTGCCGATGGGCTTACCGAAAGCTTCGCGCTGGGTGGCCCATTTGAGACTTTCCTCCAGGGCCAACTGCGCGGTCATGTTGGCCATCAGGGCCAGGGCCAGGCGTTCGCTCTGGAAGTTGCCCATGATGCAGGCAAAGCCCATGTTCTCAGCGCCGATCAAATTGCCTACGGGCACCCGGCAATCGTCGAAGAATAATTCAGCCGTGTCCGACGCCCACCAGCCCATTTTCTTCAACGGCTGGCCCACGTTGAAACCGGGGGTGTCTTTTTCGATCAGCAGCAAGCTGATACCGGCAAAGCCCGGCCCGCCAGTACGTACGGCCACGGTGTAGAAATCGGCGCGGATACCGCTGGTGATGAACGTCTTGCTGCCGCTGACGCGGTAATGGTCACCGTCGCGAATGGCGCGGGTCTGCAGGCTGGCCACATCGGAACCACCGCCCGGTTCAGTGACCGCCAGGGCGATGATCTTCTCGCCCGACAACACCTGGGGCGCCACGCGCTCGCGCACCTCGGGCCGGGCCCATTTGACGATCGGCGGCAGGCCGATATCCAAGGAGCCCAGCCCCGCCACGACACCGCCCGAGCCACAGCGCATCAACTCCTCGCTGGCGGCCACCTTGGCGAACAAGTCACCTCCATGGCTTCCTCCCAGGGCTTCGGGATAACCAATACCAAGGATCCCCGCCGCGCCGGCCTTGAGGTACAGCTCCCGCGGGAAACTGTGCGCCTCCTCCCACTGCTCGATGCCCGGCAACATCTCGCGCTCGACAAAGCGACGCACGCTGTCGCGGACCAATTGGTGGCTGGGGTCGAAGTAGTCCTGATAGGCAGACATCGGCAAGCTCCATGGCGAGATGGAGCGAACTTACCAAGCGCTTGCTTGGTTATCAACCCCCCTACAAAACCCGCCGCCCACCTGTGTGTTGCCGTGTTCTTTAGAGCGCGATCGGTTTACGTCCGGCAAAGGAATGCGCCAGCGTCCCACCGTCCACCATTTCCAACTCGCCACCTAGCGGTACGCCGTGGGCAATGCGCGAGGTGATCAAGCCTTTGTTGGTCAGCAATTGGGCGATGTAATGCGCGGTCGCCTCACCTTCCACCGTCGGGTTGGTGGCCAGGATCACCTCGGTAAACGAGCCCTGTTCTTCGATGCGAGCCACCAGCTGCGGAATGCCGATGGCTTCAGGGCCCAGGCCGTCCAACGGCGACAGGTGACCCTTGAGCACGAAGTAGCGCCCGCGATAGCCGGTCTGCTCGACCGCGTAGACATCCATCGGCCCTTCCACTACGCACAGCAGCGTGTCGTCACGGCGCGGGTCGGCGCATTGCGGGCAGAGTTCTTCCTCAGTAAGGGTGCGGCACTGGCGGCAGTGCCCTACCCCGGTCATGGCCTGGCTGAGGGCCTGGGCCAACCGAGTGCCGCCACTGCGGTCACGCTCGAGCAATTGCAGCGCCATACGCTGGGCGGTTTTCTGACCCACGCCCGGCAATGTGCGCAGGGCGTCGATCAGTTGGCGAATCAGGGGGCTGAAGCTCATGGGCAATGGTCCGACAAAACAACGAGACGCGGTTTATACCCGCGCCCCGGATTAGCGTCAAATCCTCAATCCTGCGCGACGCGCACCACCAACTTGCCGAAGTTGCGCCCTTCCAGCAAACCGATAAAGGCTTCGGGCGCCTGCTCGAGGCCGTCCACCACGTCTTCGCGGAACTTGATCTTGCCGTCCCGCACCCACGGCGCCATGGCGCTGAGGAACTCGGGCTGGCGGTCACCGTAGTCATCGAAGACGATAAAGCCCTGGATGCGCACTCGCTTGGTCAACAGCGTGCGCTGCAGCGCCGGCAAGCGGTCAGGCCCGCTGGGCGCTTCATGGGCGTTGTACCCGGCGATCAGGCCGCACAGTGGAATGCGCGCCTTGGGGTTGAGCAGCGGCACCACCGCATCGAACACCTTGCCGCCGACGTTTTCATAATAGATATCGACGCCCTTGAAGCACGCCAGGGCCAGATCATCGGCAAAGGTCGCGCTCTTGTGGTCGACGCAGGCATCGAAGCCCAGTTCGTCCACCACATAGCGGCATTTCTCGGCGCCCCCCGCGATCCCGACGACGCGCAGGCCCTTGAGCTTGGCCACCTGCCCCACCACTGAGCCCACTGCACCGGACGCGGCTGCCACCACCAAGGTTTCCCCATCCTTGGGCTGGCCGATGTCCATCAGGCCCATGTAGGCGGTCATCCCCGGCATGCCCAGCACGCCCAAGGCCATTGACGGGCTGGCCAGCCCATTGGGCACGGGCATCAGGTTGCGACCATCGGAAATGCTGTGGCTTTGCCAGCCGGTAGAGCCGACCACCAGGTCGCCCACTTCGAATTTTGGATTACGTGATTGCTCGATACGGCTGACAGCCCCGCCGGTCATCACCTCGTCGATCTCCACCGGGGCTGCGTAGGACGGTGCATCGCTCATACGTCCACGCATGTAGGGGTCGAGGGAAAGGTACAGGGTTTTCAGCAGGACCTGGCCGTCTGCGAGCTCCGGCAGATTGACGCGCTCCAGGCGGAAATTCTCCGGGGTCGGTGCGCCTTGGGGGCGTGAAACCAGGACAATGCGCTGGTTCAGGGTCGGTTCTTGAGGCATGAAGGGGCTCCTTTATCGAATGCGTCGGTATAGGGTGCAGACCATGCGTGACGTGCCAGGGTTCGATCCAATTGGCACAAACAAAAATGCCAGGCACGAGGCCTGGCATTGGAGTCTAGCTAACGCTCACCCATCAGAACGGCAGTTTCATGCCCGGTGGCAGTTGCATGCCAGCGGTCACGCCGCCCATTTTTTCCTGGCTGTTGGCTTCGATCTTGCGCACGGCGTCGTTGACGGCCGCGGCGAACAGCGCCTCGAGCATTTCCAGGTCATCTTCGCCAACGCCTGGCAAGACGCTTGGGTCGATGCTCACGCGCTTGATGTCGTGACGACCGGTCATCACGACGCTGACCATATCGCCACCGGCTTTACCGGTGACTTCGGCGTTGGCCAGTTCTTCCTGCATCTTGGCCATCTTTTCCTGCATCTGCTGTGCCTGCTTCATCAGGCCGGCCATGCCACCTTTCATCATGGGAATCACCTCAAAAGTACGTGGATCAATTAATAGCCCGGTTTCATGACGCCTGGGGCACCGGGGCTTCGACAGGTTCAATAGTATCGTGACGGACGACCGCACCGAACTGTTGCATCATTTGCTGGATGAGCGGATCACCCTGGATCGAATCCTCGGCCTCACGCTGACGGTTGATACGTCGACGGGTCGCGGCCTGGGCCGGGGTTTCCTGCTCGGGCTTGATCAGCTCGATGGTGATGGTCAGCGGGCGCTCATGGTACTGGTTAAGCGCATCGTTGAGGCGGCGCTGCTGGGTGGCGTTGAACAGGGCGCTGTGGGCCGGGTCCAGGTGCAACAGCCAGTGGTCGCCCTCGATGGAGATCAGTGTGCAGTTGGCGGCGATGCTGCCGGTCATGCCGGAAATCGGCAATTTGGGGAACAGCTCCAGCCATTGCAGGGCCAGGCCGGTGGCCGGGGCTGCAGCGGGTTCCGCCTCGGGCTCGGGGGCCGGTTCGGCGGTGTGTTCGCTGGCCAGGTCGTCCAGGTAGCTGTAGGCGGAATCCATGTCCGGCTCGATGTAGTCTTCGTCCAGCGGCGGTTCGTCGTCGAGGTCGATACCCGGCGTGGCGGCTTCCACCTGAGCCACGGTGGGCTCGGGAACCGGTGCAGACACCCACTCGGGAGCATCCGGCACTACGCTGTCCGGGGTCGGCGTGGGCATCGGCGTCAGTTCGGGCTGCTCACCGCTGGTTTCCAGCACAGGCTCCACGGCCGGCGCCAACTCGACGTCGACGTCCGCCTCTACCGGATCATTCCAGGGCAGGTCGACGACCGGCTCAGGCTCACTCGCTGGCTCAGGCTCGACCACTGGCGCAGCAGCGACAGGCTCAGGCTCAGCCAGCGCAGCGACAGGCGTCGGCGCAGCCGCCACTGGCGCAGCCACTGCCGCGCCAGCCACTGGTTTGGCGGAATCAACTGTGGCCTGGCTGATCCCCACTGGCTTTAGCGGCTGTCTCGGCGCATCGGGCGCGTCGGCGGGCCGGAAGGCCAGCATTCGCAGCAGCACCATTTCGAAGCCCCCGCGCGGGTCGGGCGCCAGGGGCAGGTCGCGGCGACCAATCAGGCCCATCTGGTAGTAGAACTGCACATCTTCGGCCGGCAACGCCTGCGCCAGGGCCAGCACGCGGTCGCGGTCGCCATGGCCGTTGTCGACCCCTTCAGGCAGGGCCTGGGCGATAGCAACGCGGTGCAGCACATTGAGGATTTCCGAGAGCACGCCATTCCAGTCCGGGCCTTGCTCCGACAGGTGACGCACGGCTTCAAGCAACGCCTTGGCGTCGCCTTCGATCAGCGCGTGCAACACGTCGAACACCTGGCCGTGGTCCAGGGTCCCGAGCATGGCGCGCACGTCGGCGGCCATGACCTTGCCTTCACCAAAGGCGATGGCCTGGTCGGTGAGGCTCATGGCATCACGCATCGAGCCATCGGCGGCGCGGCCGAGCAACCACAGTGCGTCGTCTTCGAACGGTACGTTCTCGACACCCAGCACGTGGGTCAAATGCTCGACAACCCGCTCGGGGGTCATGTTTTTCAGGGAAAACTGCAGGCACCGCGACAGAATCGTTGCAGGAAGTTTCTGCGGGTCAGTGGTGGCCAGGATGAATTTGACGTAGGGCGGCGGCTCTTCCAGGGTTTTCAACAAGGCGTTGAAGGAATGGCTCGACAACATGTGCACTTCGTCGATCAGGTAGACCTTGAAGCGGCCACGGCTGGGCGCGTATTGCACGTTGTCGAGCAGCTCGCGAGTGTCTTCGACCTTGGTACGGCTCGCGGCGTCGATTTCGATCAGGTCGACAAAGCGCCCTTCGTCGATTTCCTTGCACACCGAGCAGGTGCCGCACGGCGTCGACGTGATACCGGTTTCACAGTTCAGGCATTTGGCGATGATGCGCGCAATGGTGGTCTTGCCCACGCCCCGGGTACCGGTGAACAGGTAGGCATGGTGCAGCCGTTGGCTGTCCAAGGCATTGATCAGAGCCTTGAGCACATGGGTCTGGCCGACCATTTCGCGGAACGAGCGCGGACGCCATTTACGTGCAAGAACCTGATAACTCATCGAAAACCGTCGCAACTGGGAAGCGGGAGCCGGTAATGCTAGCGGAGCAAGGGGGAAATTGCATCCGGCACGCTCGCCTAATCTGACTAAGCTTGCGTGGTTGGCCCCAAAAAGGCCTGAACCCGGAGTGTGTATGCGCGTAGTCCTGGGCGCTTTATGGATGATCACCGCGGCTTGCCTCGCAGCGCCTGCACCGTTGCGCTTCTCGGTTTCCGACAGCTGGGCCATGCCCATGGTGCAACTGGAAGACGGCCGGCCTACCCAGGGTATTTTGTATGACCTGATGTTGAGCCTGGCCACCCAGGTCGGTCGACCCGCGCAATTCCATGTACTGGCGCGGGCGCGTATCGCGGGCGCCATGCAGCACGGCGACATCGATGTGCGCTGTTATGTCACCCAGGCCTGGGTCGACAACCTGTCCGGTGATTACACCTGGAGCCTTCCCTTGATGGTGCAGCGCAACCTGTTGGTCAGCACCCACATTCCCCCGCAGCCGGTGCAGGTCGGCAAACTGGCACCACAAGCCATCGGCACGGTGCTCAATTACCGCTATGCCACCCTCGAACCGCTGTTTGCCAGCGGCCAACTCAGCCGCGACGATGCCCGCAGCGAAGAGCAGGTGCTGCACAAACTGGTGGCTGGGCGCTTCAAGTTTGCCGTGACCAATGAATGGATCCTCGACCGCTTCAACCAGCGGATGCCAGTGGGCAAACGGCTGCACAAGGTCGCGGTGATCGATGAGCAGAACCTCGGCTGCACCGTGCGCAATGACCCGGACGTGCCGGTGCAGCAAATCCTGCGCACCTTGCTGCGGATGAAGATGTCGGGCGAAATCGACCAGATCATCCAGCTCTACACCGGTGAGACTCCTGACAGGAACTGACAGCACCGCCTTATAGACTCGGCGCCCTCAATCAAACGAGCGTTCCCAAGGAGCCCGCATGAACACCGTCGCCCATTACTTCCTGCTGTATGTGGACAGCCCGGCCACCAGTGCCAACTTCTATAGCCGCCTGCTGGACAAGCCGCCGGTGGAGCTCAACCCGACCTTCGCCCTGTTCATTCTCGATAATGGGGTAAAGCTGGGGCTGTGGTCGCGCCATACCGTGCAGCCAGCGGCCCGGTTCACGGGCGGTGGCGGTGAAGTGGGGGTGTCCCTGGCCAACCAGGCCGCCGTGGATGCCTTGCACGACCAATGGGTCGAGCGCGGCGCGACAATCATCCAGTCACCGACCACCCTGGACTTCGGCTACACCTTTGTCGCCCAAGACCTCGATGGCCACCGGTTGCGCGCATTCTGCCTGAGTGACTGACCGCCAGCGCCCTTCCAGGCTGATGGCGGCGACGCTGGCCAACACGATTACGCCGCCCAGTGCCACTTGCAGGGCGATGTGCTCGCCCAGCAGTGTCGCCGCCATCGTCATCGCCACCGGCGGGATCAGGTACATCGCCACCGACGCGCGGCTGACCTCGACGTGTTTCAACACATACCCCCAGGCCAAGTAGGCCAGGGCGCTGGGGAAAATCCCGAGCACCAGCACCGCGAGGTTCTCCGACAAAGGCGCCTGCATCACGGCGGCGGGCAGGCCCGGCAGGTTCACGCACAGCATCAAGGTGCCCGCCCACACCATGTAGCACGCCATCGTCAGCGGGCTGTAGCGATGGGCATAGTGTTTCTGGATGGCGAAATACAGGCTCCAGGACACCGCCGCCAGCAGGATCAGTAAGCCGCGCGGGTCGATGTCACCCACGGCGTGATCGCCCCAGATCACCACCAGTACGCCGAGCAACCCCAGCAACACGCAGCTCCAGCGCCACAGGCTGACCCGCTCCTTCAAGCAGAAAAACGCGATCAGCCCGCTGAACAGCGGCGCCGATTGCGCCAGCACGCTGGACGCCGCCGCCGTCACGAATTGCTGGCCGTAATTAAGGCTGGTGTGGTGCAGGAACACGCCGAAAAAACTCAGCACCAGCAGCCACGGCAAATCCCGCAGACGTGGCCGGCCGATGCCCAGCACCAGTGCCACGCCGGCCATGAACACCGAGGCGATCAGAAACCGCAGCAACGCAAGCTGGCCGGGGCCGTAGCTGTGCAGCCCCATGTGCACGCCAATCGGCGAATAGGCCCAACAGAGGATGACGCTGGCGATGACTAGCGTAAGCTTCAGGGGTGACGGGGTATTCATCGACGGCATCCACGCACTGAGAAGGAATGCCGTCAGTCTTGGCTGGGGCAAGGCCCAGGACAATTAACCGTTTCTGACTTCTGAAATCACTGGAACTGAGCAATGGAACTGGCCCAACTGAAAATGGTGCGAGCCGTGGCACAAACCGGCAGCGTGGCCCAGGCCGCCGTGCAATTGCATTGCGTGCCGTCCAACATCACCACGCGTATCAAGCTGCTGGAAAACGAGTTGGGCACACCGCTGTTTATCCGCGCCGGGCGTGGGCTGGCGATCAGTGCTGCCGGTGAGATCTTCCTGGAATACTGCGAACGCATTCTGGCGTTGGTGGACGAGTCCAAGCGCGCCGTGGACGCCAACGCCATTCCCCGTGGCACCCTGCGTATCGGCGCAGTGGAGTCCAGCGCCAGCGGGCGCCTGCCGCCGCTGCTGGCGGAATATCACCGGCGCTACCCGGATGTCAGCCTGGAACTGGTGACCGGCGCCTGGGGCGAACTGCTCGACGATCTGCAACACCACCGCCTGGACGTGGCGCTGGTGGCTGCCGGCAACAAACGCGCGAAGCTCGAACACAGCGTGGTCTACAGCGAACGCCTGGTGCTGATCGCCAGCGCCTCGAGCGAACCTATCCATAGCGCCGAAGACCTGGCCGGCCGCACCCTGCTGGTATGGCCACCCGGCTGCCCCTACCGGGCGGCGCTGGAGAATTGGGTCAAGCCCCACGCCTTCAAGCCGACCATTGCCAGCTATGCCAGCTGGGGCACGATCATCGGTTGTGTCAGTGCGGGGATCGGCGTGGCGCTGGCGCCGGAAGGCATCCTGGCCCGCTATGAACAGGCCAATCAGCTGGCGTCGTACCGCTTTGAGGAACTGCAGGCGGTGGACAACCTGCTGTTCTGGCACAAGGACACGCAACGGCACCTGGCGCGGGATGCGTTTGCCGGATTACTGCGCGAAACATTCGGTGGATGAAGACCCGCTCGCACATTTAGATTTTTATCGTTCAGCGCTTGGGAGCTGCCAGCCGCGCGTACTGATCCTGGCTGATCCATCCGGTAAACGAGCGATCATCGGCATTGATGAACTCGACCTGGGCCCAGCCATCCTTGAATGCCAGCACACCGACCACGTCATTCTTGACGATGTACGGACGCTTGGCGGCCTTGGCACTTGGATTTTTCAGCAGGTATGCCTTGTCGGCTGAGACCTTGACCAGGCCGATCCATTTTTTGCTGGCGGTCTGGGTCAGGTCCAGGCCGGTGGCAATCTCCGGCATCAGCACATTGAGGCAACCCGGATGCTGACGGCCTTCTGCCACGGTCAGGGTCACGCCATCGGACGACGGTGCCACGCTGCCGGGGTAAGCGTCGTCGAGCCACGTGGTCAGCGCGGCGGGCGGGCCTTGCAGGTAGAACGCGCAACCGCGGGTCACGCCCTCGCCCATTGTTTGCGAATAGTAGCCTTCGACCTGGTGCTCAGGCGTCACCGCCAGCATCAGCTCTTCGTATTTGCCCGAATGCAATGCGGGTGAACCGGCAAAGGCAGGCGCAACGGCGCACAACGACAACACACCCAGTGCTAGAAAACGGATCATCTTATTTTTTCCCTTCAAGTTTCTCGTAGGCTTTTTGCATAAGGACGTCATAGTTGCCGTAGTCCTCGCCGTTATAGTTACGGGCCATGCCGGTAAAATCCTTGCTTTTCATGGCTTTCATCAACGCCGGGCTCTTGCTGCAAAATCCGAGGAATGCCTTTAGTTGATGACCGGCATTCACTTTTAATGCCGCAGAGAATTCAAACACTGTCTTGTAACCGCAGGAGGCGTAGTTGAACCCCATGATCTGAAACATGCCCCACGACGCCGACATCAACGCGGCTTCCTGATCCAGGGCAAAGGCAGTGGCCATGGTTTCCCAGGCCTTGGCCTGGTCCTTGTTATTGGTCTGCCACTGCGGCCCGGCCTTTTTCTTGTAGGGGTACGACAGCAGCGGGTGCGCCTGGTCGTAAATGTGTTTGGTGTACTTGCGAAACAGGTGCCCCTCGAACGCGATCACCGGCAACTTGGCCGGCCCGAAGCCGGAACGCCCTCCGGATTCCACGGTGGCAAACGCCTTGATGATATTCACCGAAATGCCATTACCCAACTGTGTGGCGGCATTCTGGAAGTCGGTCTCGCTCAGGGTCATGCCCCCATCGCACGTGGCCTGGAGCATCAATTGGCGGTTGCGCTTCTCGGCCTCGATCATCGCCCGCATGCGGTCCAGGTAGACATTGACCGTGGCCTGCACCGCATCCCCCTGATTGTTGCCGAACGCATTCAGGAAGGTCGGTATGCGCATGCTCGGGAAGGCTTTGACCGGCACCTTCACCGCCTCCTCGATCAAGCTGTTGAAGGTTTTACCGGTAGGGTCGATCACGCCATCGGGGTGGGCGTATTTGAGATGGCGAAACTGGTACTGGCTGATGCACTGCACCAACTGGCCGTCGCACTTGCCGTTTTCGGCCAGCGGAAAACCCAGCTTGGGAATGATCAGATTGAATAAATACTGGATGCACTGCACATCGGCGGGCAAGTTGCGGGCTTTACCGGGCGCGCCTACCGAAGCACTGATAAGACGGGGCAACCCTTGCAGGCTTTTCATCACAGACATCCTTGTTAGTTAAAGATGTGGTGGCACTTCAATATCAACTCCCTCCCCTTGTCATACTCTGAAACAAGTGGCTGGCGGAAACTAACAAGGTAGTTTTGGGTTGTCCAGAGCGACCGGTGAAAGTTGTGAAACAGCCGAATTAATTAACTCAGTAACCGTGGAATTCCCGGGTTTTCTGATATTTGTGGAAATCAATCCACTCGACCACATCGTAAGGCAGGTAAAGCTGCACCCGCGCCCGGGAGATGGCGATGTAGACCTCGCAGAGTCGTTGGTCGAACGCGTAGGCATCCTTGAACTTCACGTTGGTGAGCAACTCGGGTGTCAACAGCACCCGATCGAACTCCATACCGCCTGCCTCTTCCGCCCGCATCAGCAGGCAGCGCTTGCCAGGGACGCCACCCAGGCGGTTCAAGCGTGTGATATCGGCCACGTTGAAGCCTTTTTCCAGCTCACTCTCCACCCACAGGAACGCCTCATCGAACTGGCTGGCATCACGCACCTGCTGCCAGTCGTCCAGGTCGCTGAAATACGCGTGGGGGCCATTGTCATTGTGCTCGTTGCTGTAGAACTCCGGCTTGAACAAGGCGATGACGCTGATCATAAAGCGTTGCAGATCCTGCTGCGCCGCGCTGTCGGGGAAACCGAACGGGCAATTGGCTTGCTGCAACTGGATCGCCCACTTCATGGTGTCCCAATAGGACGCGGTCAACACCACGCAGCCTTCCGGTGGCACGAAGCCCTGGGGGTAGTGTTCGATGCCGACGTCGGCATCCCGCGCGCCTTCGAAGGGCGTCTTGCACTTCTGCGAATGCACACTGATCAACGGGTTGACCAAGCGCTCGACGTTGCGGCCCGAGCGCACGGAATAACTGATGTCCGTGTGCCGGACCTCACGCTTTCTGCGGACCATCACACCGCGGGCCAATTGGTATTCATCGCCGAGGGTAATCAGCACCTGGCGGCCGCGCTCGATAATCTGCAGCAGCGACGGCGGGATGTCCTGGCTTTCATCGATCAACACGTGGGTGTACCGGGGCGGCACCACACAGCCTTCAAGGCAGGCGCGCTTGATCAGCCACAGCGCCGCGAAGGCGGTCTGGCCGGCCCATTGCGGGTTGGCCTCCAGGTACGTCCACAAACGGCTGGAATACTCCAACAGCGCCTGGGCATCCACGCTGGACAACGGCTGTTTGAAATGCGGCAAATGCCTGGCCGACAGACTGTGATGGCTGGAATGGCAGTAGCTTTCGAGCACCTTCAGGCAGATATCGAGTGTTGCCGCGCCATCGTGCCCCCGCCAGCCATGGATATTAAGGGCCTGGGACACTTCGTGTTTACCGGGCAACCTGGCCGGCGTGTTCTGAGCGCCGGGTCGTGGCCCCTGCAACAGGGCCTTGGCGAAGGCGGCAAAGGTCGAACCGGCCTTGCTGTCTTTCGCCAGCCCCATACGCTCGCGCAGCGTCGCCAGTTTTGCCCCGGTACGCGCCAGCACCAGGGTCTGCGCGGGGCGCAGGCACTCCATCAAGGCGCCGAGCAGGTGGCTTTTGCCAATGCCCGCGTAGCCTTGCACATGCAGGTCTTCGTTCAGGTTGGCGCGAAACGTCCGCACCAGTTTGTCCTGGGCCGGGCTGAGCCAGCGTTCGCGGTGACGGGGCGTGATCATCTGCTGGCTGAACGGGTCATTGCTGCGTAGATGCCGAACTTTGTAGCCGATATCCCATTTGCCCGAAGGCAGCAGGTATTCCCGCGCCGCGACTTCTTCAGCCGACAGCAGCCGCAAGTTGACGGTCTTGAGTGCATTGAAACCGAAGTACAGCTTGCGCGGATCGAACAGCCGCTGGGCTTCGGACAGCAACGTCGCGGCGCCCCCAGGCTGCGCGTCTACCGCCCAGTCGATCAGCTTGGTCAGGATGCGCTCGGCGCCGGCGCACGTCAGGTCTTTTTCCGCGGCCTGGGTGAGGTTCTGGATGACCAGCACGGCGGCCAGCTCCGGGTCCGTGAGGCCGGCCAGGGCCTTGGCGCCGTCCACCCCGAGCAGGGCCGTGCAGGTTTCATCCGTGACAGGCAGGAAGACAGGGCTGGATAAATCAAAGTGTTCCGGTTGCATAGTTCCTCACAGCCAGGAAATCAGGGATTGCCCTGACCACCCAGCTCAAACCGATATTCTCCAAGAGAGCCTGACATACCGCCGCCATGGGGACGCGCGTCGGGCGTAGAGACCATCGCCGTGACCTGCTGCTGGAGTTCGAAGACCGCCATATCGAGCAGCCTGCGCAGGTCCTCGGCACGGTGTGCGGCCACATTCAATTGCAGCGTATAACCACCAGCAAGCGGCGGCGGCGCGGGCTCGGCGAGCGATGCGGGCTCATCGGCCACGTCGGTCGCACGGATCATTTGCGCCTCGCTGAGGATCTCCGCGTGCTCGTCATCCATGAGGTCCAACACCCTTGATAACTCCAGGGTCTGTTCAGGGTGCGATTGGATGCGATCCTTGATTTCCAGGCGCCGCATCTGCCATTCCCGCAGTTTTTCGCGAGTGAGGTCGTCGACTTTTTCCACGTGTGCTGTCTCCGGATGCCAGGCACTGGAGTATGCCGCCATGGGCTGCCTGATGGCAGATGGCGTGAAAGCATTTTTGAATTGATAGTGAAGAGGTACTGCAAGAAAGAGCGTTATGGAGGCAACCCCACCAGCCACACCCCGGCACACAATGTTCCCGCTGTGGCTGCTGCCTTCCGGCTCTGACCAGGTTCACGGGTAATCGTTGCGGGGGGACCGATGGGGTCACCATAACGACGCTGGCCTCTCGGCAAGCCGCGCCATTGTACCGATCTCATCGGAAGTTACAACCGTTCGGGCCGGATAAAAAATATGAAGGGGCTCAAGTACTTGCCACAGCCCTCAGCATCACGCTTGTCCCCTGTGGGAAGGGGCTTGCCCCCGATGACGGTCTACCGGCCCATAAATCAGTTAACGGGCGCACCGCCATCCGGGGCAAGCCCCCTGCCACAGTGGCTCATCATTGTGCCAAGACCACCTCATCCGCCCGGCCACCCTCTTCCTGGATCACCAGGTGAATGAAGTGCAGCTTGGCGATCACCGCCGGTGGCAGCACGAAGGGATAGAAATCCGGCTGGCCCATGCTGCGTGACAGTTCGTTGAGCATGCCGGCCAGCTCGATCCAGGCGTTGACGAACGACAGGAACGCCGCGCCGCCGGGATGCTCAGGATCGTAGAGCGTGCTGAGGGGGAATGGCTGGTAATCCAGGTCCATCTCGCGGGCGCTCATGCCAAAGCCGAGGGCGGTGTCGACAGCATCCATCATGTGCAGGTAGTGGGCCCAGGTTTCGGCCCAGTCTTCCCAGGGGTGCATGGTGGCGTAGGCGCTGACGCAGGTTTGCTGCCAGTCAGGGCGTGGGCCGTTCTGGTAGTGGTAGTCGAGTGCATCGGCGTAACTGGCGCGTTCGTCGCCGAACAGGCTGCGAAACGGTTCAAGCCAGTGGGTATTGGCGATCAGGCGATCCCAGTAGTAATGGCCGACCTCATGGCGAAAGTGACCGAGCAGCGTGCGGTAGGGTTCGCGCATCTGTACGCGAACCTTCTCACGGTGGGCGTCGTCGGCTTCCTTGATGTCGAGGGTGATCAAGCCGTTCGCATGGCCCGTCATCGGCGCATTGCCTTCCAGGTCGATACCGACGAAGTCAAAGGCCAGGCCGCTGTCTTCATCAGCGGTCTTGGGCACCACTTTAAGGCCGAGGCTGATCAATTGCGCGACCAGCCGGCGCTTGGCGGTTTCGACTTTGCGCCAGCGCTCAGGGTTTTCCGCGATCGACAGGTCGGGGATGGTGCGGTTGAGGCTGCACGCCACGCACAGCGGCGCGGTGCTGTGCGCTGGGATCAGCCAGTTGCAAGCGGCCGGTGTGTCGAGGTTGGCGCAGCGACGGAAGGCACCAGCGTCGAGGTTGCCATCTTGCAGCCAGGTGCCTTCGACCGGGCCGGGCTGCAGGGAAGCAAGCCGGCTTTGTTGCGGTTGATAGCCCAGCAATGCCTGGCAGGCCAGGCATTGGCTGTTGCGAAAGAACAGGGATTGGCCGCAGCGGCACTCCCATACCTTGCTGTCACGAGACGTACCGGCTACGAAGGGTGCAGCAATGCGCGAACTGAGTTGCTCGAAGTAGCGGAACATGGCGATCTCTCCCTGGGTGACTGAGACTAGATCAATTCCCTTCGAAGATCGTTCCGAAAATATAACGATACCTTGCAGGAGCCCGGCTTTGCGGCGATGACGATTTCGCGCACGTATCGCCAGCAAGCCGGGCGCCTACCGTGGAGGGGTGTCAATCGACCTTGATAGCGTGCTTGGCGAGGAAGGCGACGAAGGCGTCTTCGTCCAACACCTTCACGCCTAGTTCATTGGCCTTGGCCAGTTTGGAACCCGCGCCCGGCCCGGCCACCACGCAGTGGGTCTTCGCCGAGACGGAACCGGCCACCTTGGCGCCGAGGCTTTCGAGCTTGTCCTTGGCCACGTCACGGCTCATCAGCTCCAGGGAGCCGGTGAGCACCCAGGTGTGCCCAGCTTCGGGCAACCCTTCGACGACTTTCTTCTCGCTCAGCCAGTGCATGCCGAAGTCCTTGAGCTGCTGCTCAATGGCCAGGGCGCGGTTGACGTTGTCTTGGTTATCAAAAAAGTCGCGTACGGCCTTGGCCTGCTTCTCGGGCAGGGCCTGGCGCATATCCAGCCAGTCGGCCTTGATCACACCTTCGAGGGTGACGAACTTGTCCGCGAGTTTCTGCGCAGCGCCAGGGCCGACGCTCGGCACGTGCAGCTTGTCGAGCAAACCACCCAGGGTAGTGCTGGCGGCGAATTCGGCGCTCAGCTCGCCCTCCTCCTGCAATTGCAGCGCGCATTCCTGCGGCGACAACAGTGCGCCGATCACGTCCTGGTTGTGGCCGTCCTCGAAGAAGCTGTGGATCTCGTGCGCGACTTCCAGGCCAACGTCCGGCAAGTACGTGAGCACTTCCGGCAAGGCCTTCTGCACGCGCGCCAGCGAAGCCAGGGAGCGCGCCAGCACCTTGGCGGTCTCCTCGCCCACGTCGGGGATGCCCAGGGCATAGATAAACCGCGCCAGGGTCGGGGTCTTGCTGTTCTCGATGGCGGTGATCAGCTTCTTGCTGGAGATGTCGGCAAAGCCTTCCAGGTCGATGATCTGCTCGTACTTGAGCTTATAGAGATCAGCGGGTGAGCCGATGAGCTTTTCATCCACCAGTTGCTCGATGGTCTTGTCACCCAGGCCGTCGATGTCCATGGCGCGGCGCGAGACAAAATGGATGATCGCTTGCTTGAGCTGTGCGGCACAGGCCAGGCGGCCGACGCAGCGGTACACCGCGCCTTCGGTGACGGTTTCCTTGCCCTTGCTGCGTTTGACCAGTTGCGTGCGCTCCACATGGGAGCCGCACACCGGGCAGGTTTCGGGGATCTGCACGGCACGGGCATTTTCCGGACGGCGCTCGGGCACCACGGACACCACCTGAGGGATCACATCACCGGCGCGGCGGATGATCACGGTGTCGCCGATCATCAGGCCCAGGCGCGCGACTTCGTCCATGTTGTGCAAGGTGGCGTTGGACACGGTCACACCCGCGACCTTGACCGGCTTGAGCCGCGCCACGGGGGTGACGGCGCCGGTGCGGCCGACCTGGAATTCCACGTCGAGCAGTTCAGTCAGCTCTTCCATGGCCGGGAATTTATGCGCGATGGCCCAGCGCGGCTCGCGGGCGCGAAAGCCCAGTTCACGCTGGGAGGCAATGCTGTTGACCTTGAATACCACGCCATCGATCTCATAGCCGAGGCTGCTGCGCCGCTCGCCAATATCGCGGTAGTACTCCAGACATGCCTGGATGCCCTTGGCCAGCTTCAGTTCGTGGCTGATGGGCATGCCCCATTTCTGCAACTGCTTCAGGTTGCCGATATGGGTATCGCTGATGTCGGCGGTTACCTGGCCAATGCCATAGCAGCAGAACTCCAACGGGCGACTGGCGGTGATCTTCGAATCCAGTTGGCGCAGGCTGCCGGCCGCGGCAT
Organism: Pseudomonas lurida; assembly: GCF_002563895.1. NCBI lineage: Bacteria > Pseudomonadati > Pseudomonadota > Gammaproteobacteria > Pseudomonadales > Pseudomonadaceae > Pseudomonas > Pseudomonas lurida. The sequence continues at coordinate 4,668,287 of NZ_PDJB01000001.1, forward strand.
TGCGCGGGTTGGCGAAAGTCTTGCCGCCGACTTCCAGTTGCGAGGCATTGAGCCGTTCGAAACCGGCCTTGGACATGAACACTTCGCCACGCACTTCCAGGGTTGCCGGCCAGCCGCTGCCGTGCAGTTTCAACGGAATATTGCGCACGGTGCGCACGTTGACGCTGATGTCCTCACCGGTGGTGCCGTCACCCCGGGTGGCGCCGCGTACCAGTTCGCCGTCCTGATACAGCAGGCTCACCGCCAGGCCGTCCAGCTTCGGTTCGCAGCTGTATTCCACCGCTGCACCGCCACCGAACAAGTCCCCCACCGGCAGGTCGAGGCCTTCGGTCACCCGGCGATCGAATTCGAGCAGGGTGGTTTCATCAAAGACGTTACCGAGGCTGAGCATCGGAATTTCGTGCCGTACCTGGGTGAACGCCGACAACGCCGCACTGCCGACCCGCTGCGTCGGCGAATCGCGCGTTACCAGGTCCGGATGCTCGGCTTCCAGGGCCTTGAGCTCGTGGAACAGCCGGTCGTACTCGGCGTCCGGAATGCTCGGCTCGTCGAGGACGTGGTAACGGTAGTTGTGCTGATCCAGTTCAGCGCGCAGTTCGAGAATGCGGGTGTGGGCGGCGGTCATGGGTGTTCTCTCAGAAAGCAAAAGAGCAGCCGAAGCTGCTCAATATGTTAGTGCGCTTATTCTACTGACAACGCTGAAGACCAATCCTCAGCGTTTCTGTGTCAGGGCGCGACGCTCGAACTCGACGATGCGCTGACGGTAATGTTCGATGGTTTGCGCGGTGAGGACGCTACGCTGGTCGTCCTTGAGCTCGCCATTGAGTTCCTGGGACAGCTTGCGGGCCGCGGCCACCATCACGTCGAACGCTTGTTTCGGGTGACGCGGGCCTGGCAAACCAAGGAAGAAGCTCACGGCCGGGGTGCTGAACAGGTCGATATCGTCCAGATCAAACGTGCCCGGCTTGACGGCGTTGGCCATGGAGAACAGCACTTCACCGTTACCGGCCATGCTCTCGTGACGGTGGAAAATATCCATCTCGCCAAAACGCAGGCCGCTTTCGAGGATGTTCTGCAGCAAGGCCGGGCCTTTGAAGCCAGCGGCGTCGCGGCAGATCACGCTGATCACCAGCACTTCTTCGGCAGCCGGCTGGTCGTTCACCGATTGGCGCGACGCCGTTTTACCCAAGTTTTCATCCGGGAAATCATCATCGCGGCTGCTGAAGCTCGGGCCTTCGTCGACGTCAAGGTTCAGGTCACCCTGATGCGGCTCGGCCACGGCGGCATTGGCGCGCTTGCCACGCTTGGAGGACGGCTCGCGGGCTTCACGCACGGGTGCGCTCATCGAGGGCAAGTCGTGCTCGTCCAGTTGTGGCTCTTTATGGGTATCCAGCACACGGGGCGGCCCCAGCAGCTCGGCGCTGCCGTCGTCGTCGGGCAAGTTGGACAGGTTACGGTCCAGACGGAATTTGAGCTTGCCCTTGCCACCGCGCATCCGGCGCCAGCCATCAAAAAGAATACCGGCAATGACAATAATGCCGATGACGATCAGCCACTCGCGCAGACCGATTTCCATGTAATCCCGTGCCTCTAATAAAAAATGCTGAAAAATAAGGGGTTTAGCAACGTGCAAACCGCTTTAAAACGTGGCGCCAACTCTATGTTCTGACTGACGTTTTGCCCACGCATACGAAAATTTGACATTAAACTAGCACGACCAAAGATAACTTTACACCGTCTGTCAAAATGCCTTGAACAAATATGTCCATTTGCCACTTTCGCCAGGCCGGTAAATCGTCCTACAGCGTGCTAGGAATTTTCTCTGTTGGCGCGGCTCAGGATTCAACCATCGCCATCGCTTCTTCCACATCCACCGCCACCAGGCGCGAACAACCCGGTTCGTGCATCGTGACACCCATCAACTGATCAGCCATTTCCATGGCGATCTTATTGTGGGTGATATAGATGAACTGCACGGTCTGGGACATCTCCTTGACCAACCGCGCGTACCGTCCAACGTTAGCGTCATCCAGCGGGGCGTCAACTTCGTCGAGCATGCAGAACGGCGCCGGGTTCAACTTGAAGATGGCAAATACCAGGGCCAGTGCGGTCAGGGCTTTCTCGCCGCCGGACAACAAATGGATGGTGCTGTTCTTCTTGCCCGGAGGCCGCGCCATGATCGTTACCCCTGTATCGAGTAGATCTTCGCCCGTCAGTTCCAAGTAAGCGCTGCCACCGCCGAAAACTTTCGGGAATAAGGCCTGTAAACCGCCATTAATCTGATCAAAGGTATCTTTGAAGCGGTTACGGGTTTCCTTGTCGATCTTGCGGATCACGTTTTCCAGGGTGTCCAGCGCTTCCACCAGATCGGCGTCCTGGGCATCCAGATAGCGCTTACGTTCCGATTGCTGCTGGTATTCGTCGATGGCTGCGAGGTTAATCGCGCCCAGGCGCTGGATACGCGCGGCAATGCGCTCGAGTTCTTCTTCGGCTTCTTTTTCGTTGGCCTGGGCGGTCAGCGTATTGAGCACGCCGTGCAGGTCGTAGCCGTCTTCCAGCAATTGGTCTTGCAGGGTCTTGCGGCGCACGGTCAGGGCTTGCCACTCCATGCGCTGTTGTTCGAGTTGGCCGCGGATCAACTGGGATTGCTGCTCGGCCTGGGTGCGGCGTTTTTCGGCGTCGCGCAGTTCGCGGTCGGCGTCTTCCAGGGCGATCTGCGCGGTCTTGAGCTCTTCGTCGACGGTCATGCGCTTGTCGAGCAACTCTTCGAGCTTGAGGCGGAGTTCTTCGAGCGGCGCTTCGCCCTCTTCGAGGTTGAGGCTCAGTTGCTCGCGCTTTTCGGTGAGGCGCTCGGATTGCATCTCCAGGCGCTCAAGGGCCTGGGCCGTCGACGCGTGCTGGGCCTTGAGCGAACCCAAGCGCACGGCCAACTGGTGGGCGTGGTCCTTGTGCTGGCGCGCCTCCTGGCGCACGCGGTCGAGGCGCTCGCGCAAGCTGTCGCGCTGGGCCAGCAGCAGTTCGCGCTGCTCGGTGTCCAGCGCCATGCTGTCGAGGGCTTCCTGCAAGTGCAGGCGGGCCTCACCAATCTGTTCGTGTTCGAGCGCGCGTTGCTCGCCCATCTCGGCGACTTCTTCGTCAAGCCGGGTGCGGCGCAGGGTCAGTTGCTCGACCTTGGCTTTGCTCGCAGAAAGCTGGGCCTTGAGCTCGCCTTGCTGGCGCGCTTCGTCCTGCAGGAGGCGGCGCAGGTGTTCGCGGCCGGTCTCTTGCTGGCGCTGGGTGGCGCGCAGGGTTTGCAATTCGGTTTCCAGGCTTTCGAGGGTGGCTTCACGCTCTTCGCGCTCGGCGGTCAGGTTGACGATTTCCTGGCCACGGGCCAACACGCCGCTTTCCGCTTCACTGGCGCGGCGCACGCGCAGGAAATGGCGCCCCACCCAATAGCCGTCGCGGCTGATCAGGCTTTCGCCGGCCGCCAGTTGGCCGCGCTGGGCCAGGGCCTGCTCAAGTGAGTCGACCGGCCTGACCTGGCCCAGCCACGGCGACAGATCAATCGCCGCTTCAACTTTATCCAGCAAGCTGCCCGGCACCCGTGTGCCATCGGCAGCCGGGCTGAGCAAACGCAAATCACCCTGGGCAAAACCGGCCAGGTCGAAGCCGCCAAAGTCATCGACCAATACGGCTTGCAGGTCGGCGCCTAAAACGGTTTCTACCGCCAACTCCCAACCCGCCTCGACTTTCAACCCCTCGGCCAGGCGCGGGCGTTCGGCCAAATGCTGATCGCGCAGCCATTCGGCAGTGCCAGTGCCTGGGTCCAATGCGGCTTGCTGCAAGGCTTCAAGGGAGGCCAAACGACCGTTGAGCCGCTGCAGATCGCCCTGAGCCTGTTGCTGCGCCTGGGTCGCCTGTTGCAGCTGCTGACGCAATTGCTCCAGGCGCTCCACTTGTTGTTCTTCGCTGGCTTCCAGTTCCTCCAGCGTCATCTCGCTTTCGGCCAGTTGCTCGCTCAGCTCCATGATGGCCGCGTCTTCCGGGTCGGCGGCGAGCAGCACGCGCTCTTCCTGCAGACGACGCTGGCGCTCGGCCAGGCGCTCCATGCTGGTTTCCAGCTGCTGGATGCGTGACTGCTGCACCTCGGCCTGGCGGCGCGGCTCGGCGGACTTGAGGTTGAACGTGTCCCACTGCTCCTGCCAGCCGTGCATGGTGGTTTCGGACTCTTCCAGCGCGGCGGCGGCTTCTTCGGCGGCGGCGCTGGTGATTTCCTGCTCGGGGATGAGCATGTCGAGTTCTTCGCCGAGGGTCAGCAGCAAAGTGCGGTCGTGGCCCAGGTGCGATTCGGTTTCCAGGCGCGCGCGCTCGGCTTCTTTCAAATCATCCTGCAACTGGCGCAGCCGCTGCTGGCCGTGCTGGATGCTCTGCTCCACGCGAGCAATGTCGCCCCCCACCGAATAGAAGCGGCCTTGCACCAGATTGAAGCGCTCGGACAGGTCATGGTGACCGTCACGCAGGCGTTCGATGCTGGCGTCGGCGTTGCGCTGCTCGGCCACCAGGGCTTCGAAGCTGATTTCCTGGGTGCCGATGATCGCTTCGCGCTGCCCCACCTGGTCATTCAGCGCCTGCCAACGCAAGGCCGACAATTGCGCCTTGAGCTGGCGCTCCTCGCCCTTGTATTCCTGATACTTCTCGGCAGCCTGGGCCTGGCGGTGCAGGCGCTCCAACTGGCGCTCCAGCTCTTCGCGCAGGTCGGTCAGGCGAGCGAGGTTCTCGTGGGTGCGGCGGATGCGGTTTTCGGTCTCGCGGCGGCGCTCCTTGTACTTGGAGATGCCGGCCGCTTCCTCGATGAAGTTACGCAGGTCCTCGGGCTTGGCTTCGATCAACTTGGAGATCATGCCCTGCTCGATGATCGAGTAGCTGCGCGGGCCCAGGCCCGTGCCGAGGAAAATATCGGTGATGTCACGACGGCGACACTTGGTGCCGTTGAGGAAATAGCTGTTCTGGCTGTCGCGGGTCACTTTGCGGCGAATGGAAATTTCCGCGTAGGCCGCGTACTCGCCGATCAACGTGCCATCGGAGTTATCGAACACCAGCTCGATGCTGGCCTGGCTGACGGGCTTGCGGCTGGTGGAGCCGTTGAAGATGACGTCGGTCATCGACTCGCCACGCAGGTTTTTTGCCGAGCTCTCGCCCATCACCCAGCGGACGGCGTCGATGATGTTCGACTTGCCGCAACCATTGGGCCCGACCACCGCCGCCATGTTACTGGGGAAGTTCACCGTGGTCGGGTCGACGAAGGACTTGAACCCCGCCAGTTTGATGCACTTGAGCCGCACGTCTAGGCGTCCGCCAACGCAGCGATGACCAGCGAGCAACTGCGCTGGCCGTAGGCCGACAGCACCTGGCGGATCTGCACCAGGTCGCGCGCCAGCACGGCGGCAAGCAACTGCTCGAACAGCGCCAGGTACTCGCTCATGGAAGCCTTGCGTTGATCCAGCGCGAGGTAATAGGCGCGGTTCATCGCCGGCTGCAGGTTCTCGACGGTTTCCTGCAAGTAGGGGTTATTGGCGAAGGGGTACGCGGCGCGCATCACATTGAAGCTTTCTTCGACGAAGGCGCGGATGTCCTGGCGCTCGAAGCTGCCCACCAGCCGTTGCTGGATCTGCAGGAACGGCGCCATGTCGGCCTGCACACGCCAACCTTCGGCAACCGCGTTGCCGAGCAGGATGTACAACTCCCCCATCAAGGTGCACAGGCTCTGCACCTTGTGGGCGGTGAGTTCGGTGACATGGGCGCCACGACGCGGCAAGATCGCGATCAAGTGACGGCGTTCGAGGATCAGCAAGGCTTCGCGCACGGAACCACGGCTGACGTTGAGTGCCAGCGTGACCTTTTGCTCCTGGATCCGCTCCCCAGGCTTGAGATCGCCGCGAATGATGCGTTCGGCGAGGTGGTGAGCGATTTGCTCGGCGAGACTGTCCGGCGCCTTGAACGTCATGTTTTCCCTTCAAAATCTTCTATCGGTACAAGCGCGGCAGTGTAGCGCATTGGCCCGCTGATGGCGCTACGCCCACCGTGGCGAATTTGGCATGAAATAAGCAACACGCAAACCCCATAAGCCGCCAAAAACAACGGTTCCAGAAGACTGGACCATAATTGAAAGTGTTGCGATCGCAATTTCTTGACCTTCTGGTCAGAAAATCGTTGACCGAAAAGTCAGACATGACTAGATTCGGCGCAAAGCGGTTAACAACAATAATGAGTCTGCGAGGCCTTCCGTGATCCAGTTTTTACTCAACCAGGAACTCCGTAGCGAGCACGCCCTGGACCCCAACCTGACTGTGCTCAACTATTTGCGTGAGCACCTGGGCAAATCCGGTACCAAAGAGGGCTGCGCCAGCGGCGACTGCGGTGCGTGCACCGTGGTGGTCGGCGAGTTGCACACGGACGACCAGGGGGCCGAACATATTCGTTATCGCAGCCTCAACTCGTGCCTGACCTTTGTGTCGTCGCTGCACGGTAAACAACTGATCAGCGTCGAGGACCTCAAGCACCAGGGCCAACTCCACAGCGTGCAGCAGGCCATGGTGGAGTGCCATGGTTCGCAGTGCGGCTTTTGTACCCCTGGTTTCGTGATGTCGCTGTTCGCCCTGCAAAAGAACAGCGAAGCGCCGGACAGCCAGAAGGCCCATGAAGCCCTGGCCGGCAACCTGTGCCGCTGCACCGGCTATCGTCCGATCCTCGCGGCTGCCGAACAGGCCTGCTGCAACAAACCTCAGGACCAGTTCGACAGCCGTGAAACCGAGACCATCGCCCGCCTCAAAGCCATCACCCCGACGCAAACCGGTGAACTCAACAGCGGCGACAAACGCTGCCTGGTGCCGCTGACCGTCGCCGACCTGGCCGACCTTTATGACGCCTATCCGCAAGCCCGCCTGCTGGCCGGCGGCACCGACCTGGCGCTGGAAGTCACCCAGTTCCACCGCACGCTGCCGGTGATGATCTACGTTGGCAACATTGAAGAAATGAAGCGCATCGAAGACTTCGACGACCGCCTGGAAATCGGCGCTGCCACCGCCCTTTCCGACTGCTACGCCGCGCTGCACCACGCATACCCGGACTTCGGCGACCTGCTGCACCGCTTCGCCTCCCTGCAAATCCGCAACCAGGGTACCCTCGGCGGCAATATCGGCAACGCGTCGCCAATTGGCGATTCGCCGCCGCTGCTGATCGCCCTCGGCGCACAGATTGTGCTGTGCAAGGGCGAGACACGCCGCACGTTGGCGCTCGAAGACTATTTCATCGATTACCGTGTCACCGCCCGCCAGGACAGCGAGTTCATCGAGAAGATCATCGTGCCGAAGGGTCACGCGTTGTTCCGCGCCTACAAGGTTTCCAAGCGCCTGGACGATGATATTTCCGCCGTCTGCGCCGCGTTCAATCTGAAGATCGACAACGGTGTGATTCGCGAAGCCCGCGTCGCGTTCGGCGGCATGGCCGCCACGCCCAAGCGCGCCAAGAGCTGCGAAGCCGCGTTGGTCGGCGCCACCTGGAACAGCGCCACCGTGGAAAAAGCCTGCGCCGCCCTGGCCCAGGACTTCACCCCCTTGTCAGACTTCCGCGCCAGCAAGGAATACCGCCTGCTCAGCGCCCAGAACCTGCTGCGCAAATACTTCATTGAACTGCAAACGCCGCACATCGAGACTCGGGTGACCGCTTATGTCTAACCATCACGCCGTCGTTAAAACCCAGGCCGAACTCGCCGAGCTGTTTGCCCGCGACCTCACCTCCGGGGTCGGCCGCAGCGTCAAGCATGACAGCGCCGCCAAACATGTTTCCGGCGAAGCGCAGTACATCGATGACCGCCTGGAATTTCCCAATCAGTTGCACCTGTATGCACGCATGTCCGACCGCGCCCATGCTCGAATCCTCAGCATCGACACCGCGCCCTGCTACGCCTTCGACGGCGTGCGCATCGTCATCACCCATGAAGACGTGCCAGGCCTCAAGGATATCGGCCCGTTGATGCCTGGCGATCCCTTGCTGGCGATTGATACGGTGCAGTTCGTTGGGCAGGTCGTGCTGGCCGTCGCCGCCCGCGACCTGGAAACCGCGCGCAAGGCCGCCATGGCGGCGGTGATCGAATACGAAGACCTGGAACCGGTGCTGGATGTGGTCGAGGCCTTTCGCAACAAACATTTCGTGCTCGACAGCCACACCCATCAACGAGGTGATTCGGCCAGCGCACTGGCGACTGCGAAAAACCGTATCCAGGGCACCCTGCACATCGGTGGCCAGGAGCACTTCTACCTGGAAACCCAGATCTCTTCAGTGATGCCCACCGAAGACGGCGGCATGATCGTCTACTGCTCCACACAGAACCCCACCGAAGTGCAGAAACTGGTGGCCGAAGTACTGGACGTGTCGATGAACAAGATCGTGGTCGACATGCGCCGCATGGGCGGTGGTTTCGGTGGCAAGGAAACCCAGGCGGCCAGCCCCGCGTGCCTGTGCGCAGTCGTGGCGCGCCTGACCGGCCAGCCCACCAAGATGCGCCTGCCGCGGGTCGAAGACATGTTGATGACCGGTAAGCGCCACCCGTTCTATATCGAATACGACGTGGGCTTCGACGACAGCGGCCGCCTGCACGGGATCAACCTGGAACTGGCGGGTAACTGCGGCTGCTCGCCAGACCTGTCGAACTCGATTGTCGACCGTGCGATGTTCCACGCCGACAACTCGTATTACCTGGGCGATGCCACCGTCAACGGCCATCGCTGCAAGACCAACACCGCGTCTAATACCGCCTATCGCGGTTTCGGCGGGCCCCAAGGCATGGTCGCCATCGAGGAAGTGATGGACGCCATCGCCCGCCATCTGGCCCTCGACCCGCTGGCCGTTCGCAAGGCCAACTATTACGGCAAGACCGAGCGCAACGTCACCCACTACTTCCAGACAGTCGAGCACAACATGCTCGAAGAGATGACTGCCGAGCTGGAAGCCAGCAGCCAATACGCCGAGCGCCGCGAAGCGATCCGGCTGTACAACGCCCACAGCCCGATCCTGAAAAAAGGCCTGGCATTGACGCCGGTTAAATTCGGCATTTCGTTTACCGCCAGCTTCCTCAACCAGGCCGGTGCATTGATCCATATCTACACCGACGGCAGCATCCACCTGAACCACGGCGGCACCGAGATGGGCCAGGGCCTGAATACCAAGGTCGCGCAGGTGGTGGCCGAGGTATTCCAGGTTGAAATCGACCGTGTGCAAATCACCGCCACCAACACCGACAAGGTGCCCAACACCTCGCCAACGGCGGCTTCCAGCGGTGCCGACCTGAACGGCAAGGCCGCGCAGAACGCCGCCGAAACCATCAAGCAGCGCCTGGTGGAATTCGCCGCACGCAAATACGACGTGAGCGAAGCGGATGTGGAATTCCACAACGGTCACGTGCGCGTGCGTGACCAGATACTGACCTTCGAGGCGTTGATCCAGCAGGCGTATTTCGCCCAGGTCTCGCTGTCCAGCACCGGTTTCTACAAGACCCCGAAAATCTTCTACGACCGCAGCCAGGCGCGGGGCCGGCCGTTCTACTACTTTGCGTTCGGCGCGGCGTGCTGCGAGGTGATCGTCGACACGCTGACTGGCGAATACAAGATGCTGCGCACCGACATCCTCCACGACGTGGGCGCCTCGCTGAACCCGGCCATCGACATCGGCCAGGTGGAAGGCGGCTTTATCCAAGGCATGGGCTGGCTGACCATGGAGGAGCTGGTGTGGAACAACAAGGGCAAGCTGATGACCAACGGCCCGGCCAGCTACAAGATCCCGGCGGTGGCTGACATGCCGCTGGACCTGCGGGTGAAGCTGGTGGAAAACCGCAAGAACCCCGAAGACACGGTGTTCCATTCCAAAGCCGTGGGCGAGCCGCCGTTCATGCTCGGCATCGCTTCGTGGTGCGCGATCAAGGACGCGGTGGCGAGCCTGGGTGACTATCGTCATCAGCCGAAGATCGATGCGCCGGCGACACCGGAGCGTGTGTTGTGGGGCTGCGAACAGATGCGGCAGTTGCAGGCGGCGAAGGCTGTTGAGGCTGAAACCGAGATGGCTTCGCTCTAGACCGAGGCGCTGCCTTCGCGGGCAAGCCCGCTTCCACATCTGGAATGCATTTCCCTGTGGGAGCGGGCTTGCCCGCGATAGTGGCCTGACTGACAACAGAGATGTTGAGGTAGACATGAACAACTGGATCAGCGCCCTCGCCGACCTGCAGAACAAGGGTGAACCCTGCGTGCTGGTCACGATCATCGAAGAGCTCGGCTCCACGCCGCGCAATGCCGGTTCGAAGATGGTGATCAGCGCCGCGCAGACCTTCGACACCATCGGTGGCGGGCACCTGGAATACAAGGCGATGCAGATCGCCCGCGAAATGCTCGCCAGTGGCCACCAGAACACTCGCCTGGAGCGCTTCAGCCTGGGCGCGAGCCTGGGCCAGTGCTGCGGCGGCGTGACCGTGTTGCTGTTCGAGCCCATGGGCCAGGTGCAGGCACAGATCGCCGTGTTTGGCGCCGGCCACGTGGGGCGTGCGCTGGTGCCGCTGCTGGCGAGCCTGCCGTGCCGGGTGCGCTGGATCGATTCCCGTGACCAGGAGTTTCCGGACACGCTCCCTGAAGGCGTGCGTAAAATCGTCAGCGAAGAGCCGGTCGACGAAATTGCCGACTTGCCAGCGGGCAGTTACTGCATTGTCATGACCCACAATCACGCGCTGGACCTGGAACTGACTGCCGCCCTGCTCAAACGCAACGACTTCGCCTACTTCGGCCTGATCGGTTCGAAGACCAAACGGGTCAAGTTCGAGCATCGCCTGCGCGATCGCGGCTTCGACACCACACAGCTGCAACGCATGCGCTGCCCCATGGGCCTCTCCGAGGTGAAGGGCAAGTTGCCGGTGGAGATCGCCATCTCCATCGCCGGCGAAATCATCGCCACCTATAACGCCAATTTCGGCCAGCACACCGCCAGCGCCGAACCCATTGCCAAACTGCTTGTGGCTTCGCGCCGCAGCCAAGCTTTGACTTCTTTTGCCAAGAATTGAGAACACCATGCCTTTGACTCGCAAAGCCTACCGTGCCGCCATCCTGCACAGCCTCGCCGACCCCGCTGAAGTGGGTATCGACGCCTCCTATGAGTATTTCGAAGACGGCCTGCTGGTTATCGAAAACGGCCAGATCAGTGCCGTCGGTCATGCCGGCGACTTGCTGCCGACGCTGCCTGCCGATATCGACATCACCCACTTCCAGGACGCGCTGATCACCCCCGGCCTGATCGACACCCACATCCACTTGCCGCAAACCGGCATGGTCGGCGCGTATGGCGAGCAGTTGCTGGATTGGCTCAACACCTACACCTTCCCGTGCGAAAGCCAGTTCGCCGACAAGGCTCACGCCGAAGAAGTCGCGGACATTTTCATCAAGGAACTGCTGCGCAACGGCACCACCACCGCGCTGGTGTTTGGCAGCGTGCATCCGCAGTCGGTGAATGCATTCTTCGAAGCCGCCGAGAAGCTCGACCTGCGCATGATCGCCGGCAAGGTGATGATGGATCGCAACGCGCCCGACTACCTGACCGACACCGCCGAATCCGGCTACCAGGAGAGCAAGGCGCTGATCGAGCGCTGGCACGGCAAGGGCCGCTTGCACTACGCCGTCACGCCGCGTTTTGCGCCGACCAGCACGCCGGAACAACTGGCGCTGGCCGGGCAGTTGCTGGCCGAATACCCAGACCTGTACATGCAGACCCACATCAGTGAGAACAAGCAGGAAGTGGAGTGGGTGAAGGAGTTGTTTCCGGAGCGCAAGGGCTACCTGGATGTGTACGACCATTACAAACTGCTGGGCGAGCGCTCGGTGTTTGCCCATGGGGTGCACCTGTGTGATGACGAGTGCGCGCGGTTGGCGCAGACGGGTTCGGCGGTCGCGTTTTGCCCGACCTCGAACTTCTTCCTCGGCAGTGGCCTGTTCAATTTGCCGATGGCGGAGAAGCACAAGCTGAATGTGGGCCTGGGCACCGACGTGGGCGGCGGCACCAGTTTCTCGCTGCTGCAAACCCTGAACGAAGCCTACAAGGTCATGCAGTTGCAGGGCGCGCGGTTGAGCCCGTTCAAGTCGCTGTACCTGGCCACCCTGGGCGGTGCACGGGCGCTTCGGCTGGAAGACAAGATTGGCACGTTGCAACCGGGGACGGATGCGGACTTCCTGGTACTGGACTACAACGCAACGCCGCTACTCAGCTACCGCTTGAAGCAGGCGAAGAACATTGCCGAGACGTTGTTTGTATTGATGACGCTGGGGGATGACCGGACGGTGTTGCAGACCTATGCGGCCGGGCAGCGGGTGCACCAACGCTAACTTCAGATACACCACAAAACTACTGTGGGAGCGGGCTTGCTCGCGAATACGGAGTGTCAGTCGCCAGATGTATTGACTGATTCATCGTATTCGCGGGCAAGCCCGCTCCCACATTTTTTTGTCCCATGTGAAGCCGGGAGCTTACAGCTTGATGGACGAGCGCCCCGGCTTCTTGGTCTGCAACAGGTGTGAGAACACCGCATGCAAATCATCCGACGCGCTCTCTTCATCGAGGTTGAGCTTGCTGTCGATATGGTCCATGTGATGCATCATCAGGTTTACCGCCAGCGCCGCATCCCGTGCCTCGATCGCATCGATCAATTGGGTGTGCTCATCGTAGGAACAGTGCGAGCGATTGCCGCTTTCGTACTGGGCGATGATCAATGAGGTCTGGGACACCAGGCTGCGCTGGAAGCTGATCAGCGGTGCATTCTTGGCCGCTTCGGCCAGCTTGAGGTGGAATTCGCCGGAGAGGCGGATACCGGCTCCGCGATCGCCACGGGAAAAGCTGTCGCGTTCATCGTTGACCATCTGGCGCAGCTCGGCGAGTTGCTCGGCCGTGGCGTGTTGCACCGCCAATTCGGTGATCGCCCGCTCCACCAGACGCCGTGCGAGGAACACCTGGCGTGCTTCCTCGACACTCGGGCTGGCGACCACTGCACCGCGATTGGGCCGCAGCAGCACCACGCCTTCATGGGCCAGGCGCGACAAGGCGCGGCGAATAATGGTGCGGCTGACGCCAAAGATCTCGCCCAGTGCCTCTTCACTCAACTTGGTACCGGGTGCCAGGCGTTGTTCGAGGATCGCCTCGAAGATATGCGCGTAGACGATATCGTCCTGGGTTCCGATGCGACCAGCCTTGCCGGCACGCGGTTGTTTCTTGAGAGGTTGCAACTGTTCGTTCATGGGCACTCGGGTTTGGAGAACGGCGGCGAATTAACGGTAATACGGCAACAGCGTGTCGCTGGCAAGTATCACCTAAAAACAGGGCACATTGTACACAACCCAATGCGCCAACACACTGTACGGCTATTTGCGGCCGCGGCTGTATTGCAATGAGTCGTTACGTTTGAGTTTAGGCTTGAATCTGCGCCGTCACCGGCTACACCCCAGGTAAAAGGAACACCTCTGCATGAACGACGCCACCCAAGCGCCTTTGCGCCCGCTGGCCGACACGTCTGCGTCGGCCGTCGTCGCCGGCTTCATTGCCATGATGACCGGCTACACCAGCTCCCTGGTCCTGATGTTTCAGGCCGGACAGGCCGCCGGCTTGACCACGGCGCAGATTTCTTCATGGATCTGGGCGATTTCCATCGGCATGGCGGTGTGCAGCATCGGCTTGTCCCTGCGCTACCGCACGCCCATCACCATTGCCTGGTCGACGCCGGGCGCCGCGCTGCTGATCACTAGCCTGGGGGGGGTGAGTTATGGCGAGGCCATCGGCGCCTACATCACCTGCGCCGTGCTGGTGACGATTTGCGGGTTGACCGGCAGCTTTGAAAAACTGGTCAAGCGCATCCCGGCATCCCTGGCAGCCGCGTTGCTGGCGGGGATTCTGTTCAAGATCGGCAGCGAGATCTTCGTCGCCGCACAGCATCGCACCGGGCTGGTATTGGGGATGTTCTTCACCTACCTGGTGATCAAGCGCCTGTCGCCGCGTTATGCGGTACTCGCCGCACTCGTCATCGGCACCCTGCTGTCAGGGCTCATGGGGTTGCTGGACTTCAGCGGTTTCCACCTGGAAGTGGCGACGCCCGTGTGGACCACGCCGCACTTCTCGTTGGCGGCGACCATCAGCATCGGCATCCCACTGTTCGTGGTCGCGATGACCTCGCAGAACATGCCCGGCGTCGCGGTACTCAGGGCGGACGGCTACAACGTGCCCGCCTCGCCCCTGATCACCGCCACCGGCCTGGCTTCGCTGGTGCTGTCGCCATTCGGCTCCCACGGCATCAACCTGGCCGCCATCAGCGCGGCGATCTGCACCGGGCCCCATGCCCACGAGGACCGTAACAAGCGTTATACCGCCGCGGTATGGTGCGGGGTGTTCTACGGGATTGCCGGCGTGTTTGGCGCGACCTTGGCGGCCTTGTTTGCGGCCTTGCCCAAGGAGTTGGTGCTGTCGATTGCAGCGCTGGCGTTGTTTGGCTCGATCATCAATGGCCTGAGCATCGCCATGAATGAGCCGAAGGAACGCGAAGCGGCGCTGATCACCTTCATGGTCACCGCGTCTGGCTTGACGTTGTTTTCCATCGGGTCGGCGTTCTGGGGGATTGTGGCGGGGGTGTTGACGCTGCTGATTCTGAACTGGCGCAAGGCATAAAAAAACGGCGACCCTCAGGTCGCCGTTTTCTTCAGTATCACTTGGCCGCGTTGATCGGCTTATCCGGATACCACACGTCCAGCAACGGGCTGACTTCAGCGCTTTTCAGCTCGCTGCGGCCTTTGAGCCAGCCTTCAACGGCAGCACGCTGCTCTTCGCTGACCGAACCACGCTTCTGCAGGCAAACCAGACCGTAGTCATCGCCGCCAACATAGCCGAGACCGTTGGCCTCCATCGCTTCTTTCAGGAAGGCGTCGAGGAAAGCGTCAATAGCCTTGTCGTCCAAACCTTCTACGAAATCCAGGTTCAGTTCGAAACCCAGCTCTTGAAATTCATCAACGCACAGTTTTTTGCGCAGACGCTGGGAACGGTTAGTCGCCATTGGAACAATCCTCATAAGTAATAACGGGCGGCACTTTAGCAGTTTAAGGCGGCGATTGCCCGACTCTCTGGGACAGGCGGCACTTTGCAGGTAAAAAAAACGCTGATTACCAGCTATCGTTCAGCTACAACGGGATCCACCTTGGGGCATAATGCCGACACTTTCATGACTATTGAGGGATTTTCTTCTATACCCCTCGCCTTTTTCACCCTCCTCAGCAGTAGGGTTCTACTTCTTATGATCAAATCTTTGCGTTCCGTGTTGCTCGCCGGTTTTCTTCTTCCACTGGCCTTTTCCACCTCCGCTGCCCCCGTCAACAACACCCTGCCGCCCAATGTTCAGCAGGCACTCGCCAAAGCCAAGCTACAAAACACTGCGCTGTCCCTGGTGATGATCCCCCTGAACGGCCCCGGCACGCCTACCGTATTCAATGCCGACGTGTCGGTGAACCCGGCTTCTACCATGAAGCTGGTCACCACCTATGCGGCCCTTGAAATGCTCGGCCCTAACCACCAGTGGAAAACCGAGTTCTACACCGACGGCACCCTCAGCGGTGGCGTGTTGCACGGCAACCTGTACCTCAAGGGCGGCGGCGACCCCAAGCTGAACATGGAAAAACTCTGGCTGCTGATGCGCGACCTGCGGGCCAACGGTGTGCAGCAAGTCACCGGGGACCTGGTGCTGGACCGCAGCTTCTTCAACCAGCCGCTGTTGCCGGAATTCAATGACGATGGCAACGACGAGAACAAACCGTTCCTGGTCAAGCCGGACGCGCTGCTGGTCAACCTCAAGGCCCTGCGTTTTGTGACGCGCAATGATTCCGGCCGGGTGCTGGTGTCGGTCGAGCCGCCGATTGCGAGCATCCGCATCGACAACCAGGTCAAGGTTTCCAACGCCAAGCAGTGCACTGGCGATGTGCGCTACAACCCGGTCACCGCCGCCGATGGCAGCGTTACAGTCACTGTCAGCGGCCAGTTGGCCGATGGCTGCAGTTCGCAGACCTATCTGTCATTGCTGGACCACGCCACCTACACCGCCGGTGCCGTACGGGCGATCTGGAAGGAACTGGGCGGTACCATCCAGGGCCGCGACATCCAGGCGCCGGTGCCCAAGGACGCCAAGGTGCTGGCCCGGGCCTTCTCGCCGGACCTCGCAGAAATCATCCGCGACATCAACAAATACAGTAACAACACCATGGCCCAGCAGCTGTTCCTGAGCCTGGGCGCGCAGTTCCGCAACGATGCCGACGGCGACGATGCCAAGGCCGCGCAACGGGTGGTGCGCCAGTGGCTGGCGAAGAAAGGCATCACCGCGCCGCACCTGGTGATGGAGAACGGCTCCGGCCTGTCCCGTGCCGAACGGGTCAGCGCCCGCGAGATGGCCGCCATGCTGCAAGCCGCCTGGAAAAGCCCTTACGCCGCGGAGTACATCAGCTCGATGCCGATTGCCGGCACTGACGGCACCATGCGCAAACGCCTGAAGACCACCGCCATGCGCGGCGAAGCGCACGTCAAGACCGGCACCTTGAACACTGTGCGCGCCATCGCCGGTTTCAGCCGCGACAACAACGGCAATACCTGGGCCGTGGTGGCGATCCTCAACGATCCAAAACCATGGGGCGCTTCGTCGGTGCTGGACCAGGTGCTGCTGGATTTGTATCGCCAGCCGAAGGTGATGGCGGCCGCTCCCGTCCTTTAAGACATCACGCAGGCCCATGTGGGAGCGGGCCTGCGGCGGTCTCAAGCGCGCAAGCGCTCGGCCTCCACCCTGTCCCTGCCCGCTTGCTTGGCCACGTACACGGCTGAGTCGGCGCGCAGCAGCAGCCCGTCGATGCCCTCATCCACTCGCCAGCTGGCCACGCCAAAGCTGGCGGTGACGGTCCCTACCGGCTCCATGGGCGCACAGCGCAGCGACTCCCACAACTCTATCGCCAGGCTATAGGCCTGATCGCCATCGGTGTGGGGGCACAGCACCATGAATTCCTCGCCACCCAGGCGGCAGAACACATCGGTGCGACGCAGGCGCTGGCCGATGCGTTTGCACAGCTCCTGCAACACCCCATCGCCGACGGCATGCCCATGCTGGTCGTTGATACGCTTGAAGTGATCGATATCGAGCATGATCAACGACAACGCCCCCGAGGTGCGGTTGAGCCTGACCATCTCGGCCTTGAGGCGATCCTGGAAATAGCGACGGTTGTGGATGCCGGTCAGGGAGTCGGTAATCGACAGCGCACGCAGCTCTTCTTCCACCCGCTTGAGATCGGAAATATCCGACACGTAGCCATGCCATAGCGTACCGCCTGCGGGTAACTCTTCTGGCGTGGCCTCGCCACGAATCCAGCGCAGACCACGCTGTGGCAACAGCACCCGGTACTCCTCGCGCCAATGGCTCAACTGCAACGCCGACAAGCGGATCGAGGCGCGCACCCGTTCCGCATCCAGGGGATGGATGCGCTCGAAGACCTTCTTCGCATCCTGCTGCAACACGCCGGGCTCGATTTCATAGATGTCGCGCATGCCATCACTGGCGTAGATAAACTTCCAGTTGTCGTGGGGTTCGAGGGTGAACTGGAAGATTCCGCCGGGGACGTGGGCGCTGAGTTTCTTGAGCAGGCGGTCCCGAGCCGCCAAGGCTTCGTAGGCACGCTTTTGTTCGGTAATGTCCAGGTAAATCGCCAGGTGCCCGATCCACAAACCATGGTCATCCAGCAAGACCGTGGCCAGCATGTTCACGGTCAATGGGCTGCCGTCTTGGCGGACCAAGGTCCATTCACGGGCTTCGTGCAGGTTGTCCGGGCTTTCCACCAGCATCGCCTGGCTCGCGGGTATGCGCTTGCCCAGGGCCACCGTCAGGCTGGCGGAGCGCGCTTCCAGTTCAGTCGCCAGATGCAGGCTTTCCAGGGTGTGCGTGCCCACCACGTCTTCGGCCTTGAAGCCCAGCATCTGCTCGGCACCGGCGTTGAACGTGTTGATGACACCGCGCAGGTCGGTGGCAATGATCGCCACCTGGGTGGCGGCATTCAGCACGCTGCGCAATTGGCCATGGGCACCGCGCAATTCCTGCTCACGCAAACGCAATTGGGCAGTGCGCTGCTCCACCAGTTTCAACGCACGCTGGCGCTGGCTCACCAGTACATAGAGCAAGGCGCTGAGTAACAGGCTGAGCAAGCCACCCATGGTCAGCACCGTAGACAGCGAAGAGTGGTTGGCCTGGTCGAACACTTGGCTTGGGCGCAGTTTCAGGGCGTACACATGGTCGCCCAATGTGAGGCGGCGCGCGCCGACAAGGGGACTCTCGCCAACGGCATTGTTGGACTCGAAGAGCACGCGCTGCTGCAGGTCGGAGGTATCGACGATCTGCATCACCAGGTTGTCCCGATTCGGCTTGGGCAAGCCGTCGGCCACCAGCTGGCGCATGCTGATCACCGCCATCACATAGCCGTAGGGTTCGTTCTGGGATTGTTCGGAAGTGGACAGGTGGCTCACCGGCGCGACCAGTAAAACCCCGGTCGCATAAGCCGGTTCTACCCCCACCAATTGCATGGGTTGGGAGACCGCCAGCCTGCCGGTGTTTTGCGCACGTTCGAGGGCCGATCGTCGCAGCGGTTGGGCCAACAGGTCAAAGCCAAGCGGTGCGCCCAGCAGGCTTTGGGTCTGGCTGTACAACACCGGCACGTACTCGTCGCGCTCGGGCGCAGGCACCAACTCACCGGCCGAATTCAACTCTCGGATAACAAAGGGCATGCCGCGCTGGTGGGACACGGCTTGTTCAAACTGGCCGCGCTGCTCGCGATATACCCTGGGCGCCCAGGAATAAGCGCGGGCGCGCAACAACAAGGGCTGGGCAAAACCGTCGAACTCTTCACGGGATACGTCGTCGGAATTGACGAAGAAACGCCGCAGGCTGTTCAGACGTTGCTCCTGGTCGTCGAAGCGTTCCTGCAGGCGGGTATAGCGCTCATTGACCAGCAACTGAAAGCGCTGGCGCACCTGTTGCTGATAAAGGTCGGACGCCGCCCAGGCGACAATCGCCGTCAAGGCAAACCCTGCCAGTAACACCACCAATGCCACCAGCCAAGCCGACGCCTGCTCACTGATAAAGCCTAGGATTTTCGGGCGGACAGCTTGCAACGGCATAGGCAACACTCACAACGCCAGTGTGCGGGGGGTGTCACTTTGGCTAGGCCTTAGTTATAGCCATCGGTCCTGAATTTGACCAGCGTAAAAAAGCCGCAAGCCCGGAATAAATCAGGCTTGCGGCTCTTTTAGGGGCAGCGATCAGCGTGCGGTGATTTTCCACGCCCGGTGGATCTTCGCATTGCGTGCAAAGTCCGGGTCGATGGTCTTGTCGCTGATTTCCTCGACCGCATAGCGTTCGCTGAGGTTGTCCTCCAGCGCGAACTTGCGGAAGTTGTTCGAGAAGTACAACACGCCGCCCGGCGCCAGGCGCGCCATGGCCAGGTCGAGCAACTGCACATGGTCACGCTGCACGTCGAAGATGCCTTCCATGCGCTTGGAGTTGGAGAAGGTCGGCGGGTCGATGAAGATCAGGTCGAACTCATCACGGCTGGCCTCCAGCCATGCCATCACGTCACCCTGCTCCAGGCGGTTCTTGTCAGAGAAACCGTTGAGGGAGAAGTTGCGGCGCGCCCAGTCCAGGTAGGTCTTGGACAGGTCGACACTGGTGGTGCTGCGCGCGCCGCCCTTGGCCGCGTGCACACTGGCGGTAGCGGTGTAGCAATACAGGTTCAGGAAGCGCTTGCCGGCGGCTTCTTTCTGGATGCGCAGACGCATCGGGCGATGGTCGAGGAACAGGCCGGTGTCCAGGTAGTCGGTGAGATTGACCAGCAGCTTCACGCCGCCTTCGCTGACTTCGGTGAACTTGCCCTGCGCACTCTGGCGCTCGTATTGCTTGGTGCCGCTCTGGCGCTCGCGACGCTTGACCACCACGCGGCTCTTGTCGATGTTAAGCGCCTGGGGAATGGCCGCCAGCGCATCGAACATGCGTGCGGAGGCTTTTTCCGGGTCGATGGACTTGGGCGCCGCGTATTCCTGCACGTGGACCCAATCGTGATACAGGTCGATCGCCATGGAGTATTCCGGCATGTCGGCATCGTACACGCGGTAGCAATCCACGCCTTCGCGCTTGGCCCACTTGCCTAGCAGCTTCAGGTTTTTTTGCAGGCGGTTGGCAAACATCTGCCCGCCTTCGCTCAGGCGCGCCTGCTCGACCACGGGGGCCGGGGCGGGTTTGATCGGGTTGCCGTTCTTGTTGTACTGGCGCTCTTGCGGTTCAGCCGGGGCTTGATCGTACGCAGCTTGCTCACGCTCGGCCTGGCGCTGCTCCGGGGTGCGACGCTCGCCGGTGACGAACTGGTCAGGGTTGACCTTGATCAGCAGCAACTTGCACGGCAAGGCGCCGTTCCAGAACGAATACTGCTTGTGGCTGCGGATGCCCATGCGCTTGCCCAGGTCCGGTGCGCCGGTGAACACCGCCGCCTCCCAGCCCATGCACGCCTGGCGCAGGCGCTCGCCGAGGTTCTGGTAGAGGTACAACAGGCTGGCTTCGTCACCCAGGCGCTCGCCGTACGGCGGGTTGCAAATGACCAGGCCTTTCTGGTTCTGGTCCGGACGCGGCTCGAAGGTGCCAACTTCGCCCTGGTACACCTTGATCCAGTGACTCAGGCCGGCGCGCTCGATGTTGTTGCGCGCAGGCTGGATGAGGCGTGGATCAGCTTCGTAGCCACGGATCCACAGCGGCGGCTTGTTCATGCCAATAGCGGCACGTTCAGTGGCCTCGGCATGCAGTTTTTTCCACAGCGCCGGGACGTGACCAAGCCAGGTGGTGAACCCCCACAGTTCGCGGTTCAAGTTCGGCGCCATGTCGGCCGCGATCATCGCGCCTTCCACCAGGAAGGTCCCCACACCGCACATCGGGTCGCTCAGCGCGCCGCCTTCAGCGGCAATACGCGGCCAGCCGGAGCGGATCAGGATCGCGGCCGCCAGGTTTTCCTTCAACGGCGCTGCACCCTGCTGCAGGCGGTAACCGCGCTGGTGCAGGCTGTGGCCGGACAGGTCGAGGGACAGGATGGCTTCGCCGCGGTCCAGGCGCAGGTGAATGCGCAGGTCCGGGTTGATCTTGTCGATGGACGGGCGTTCGCCGGTCGGGGTGCGCAGCTTGTCGACGATCGCATCCTTGACCTTCAGCGCGCCAAAGTGGGTGTTGTCGATGCCCGAGCCGTGGCCACTGAATTCCACCGCCAGGGTGCCATCCGGGACCATGTGGTCGGCCCACTCGATATCCAGTACGCCGTGGTAGAGGTCTTCGGCGTCCTTCATAGGGAAGCGCTTGAGCACCAGCAGCACGCGGTTGGCCAGGCGCGACCAGAGGCACAGGCGGTAGGCGGTTTCCATGTCGGCCATGCCGCGCACGGCCGAGGTGTGCTCGCGGGCTTCCTCAAGGCCAAGCCCGACGGCTTCCTCGATCAGCAGGCCTTCGAGGCCCTTGGGGCAAGTGAGGAAGAGTTCAAAACGGTCCGACATGGGGCAATCCAAGCTTTTCAGCAATAAATGAACGGGCGACGCATCGCCGGCTCGGTTTTCAATCAAGCACTTTTCTTGAAGAGTGCTCGCGTGGCACGAATGTGCCGTCCCACCCCGCCTGCTGGGCCTTTGAGCCTTTTAATGACGGGGCAGATGAATAATTTGACGTAACAAAAAGAAATATTCCGACCCTTCGTCGAATAATAACCGACTGCAGCGGGCGGGCATTCTCACTAAAGGATTAAACCCATCCTCTTTGCAGGGTGCATCATAGCTGGCTTTGCCGAATAAATGGGGCGAAAAGCCATCCCAGCTTATGGCTATAGCATCGTTATCGTTACGTGCTTATGACAAAACGATCATTGAATCCATGTGACCTATTGGTTAGAACTCAACACAGGTTGGCGCCGTAACGACGCCGACACATAGGCTCGCCACGCCGGCAGCGAGCCCACCAACGGCAGAAAAACTCTGCCCGGCCTCTGACGAGGCCGAAGGATATCAAGACAGTCAACAAGTGAGGGAAACACCCTATGAGAAGACTTAAGCGTGATCCGTTGGAAAGAGCATTTTTACGCGGATATCAATATGGCGTTCATGGCAAATCCCGTGAGCTTTGCCCATTTACTCTACCGTCGGTACGCCAAGCCTGGATCAATGGCTGGCGAGAAGGACGCGGCGACAACTGGGACGGTATGACTGGCACTGCGGGCATCCACAGACTCAACGAACTTCACGCCGTCGGCTAATCAAGGGCAATTAATTCCGACACCACCTTTGAATTTGTAACGACTTACCATGCACGCCCCATCCGGGCGGCGGGCTTCGGCCCAGGGGGCTCCTTCAAGGAGCCCTTTTTTATGGTGGCGAGGGGACTTGCCGGCATCAGGGGGCGACGCAGCCCCGACACCAGGCGCCGCATTTTCACCTGAAAAATTGCCTGGGCCTTATTGGGCCTGCTTCGCAGCCCAACGCGGGGCAAGCCCGCTGGCCGCAATGGCATCCACCGACTGGCGAATCAACGCCGGCCCCTTGTAGATGAAGCCGGAGTACAACTGCACCAGGCTCGCGCCGGCAGCGATCTTCTCAGCCGCATGCTTGCCTTCGGTAATGCCACCGACCGCGATGATCGGCAAGCGCCCGCCCAGTTCGGCAGCCAGCACCTTGACGATATGCGTGCTCTTGTCACGCACCGGGGCACCCGACAGGCCGCCAGCCTCATCTCCATGGGACAAGCCTTCGACGCCGACGCGGCTGAGGGTGGTGTTGGTCGCGATCACCGCGTCCATTCCCGAATCCACCAGGGCCTGGGCAACCAGCACGGTTTCTTCGTCGCTCATGTCCGGGGCAATCTTGATCGCCAACGGCACACGCTTGCCATGGCGCAACGCCAGGTCTTCCTGGCGCTGGCGCAAGGCTTCGAGCAACTGCTTGAGGGAGTCGCCGAACTGCAGGCTGCGCAGGCCCGGGGTATTGGGCGAACTGACGTTGACCGTGACGTAGCTGGCGTGGGCGTAGACCTTGTCCAGGCAGATCAGGTAGTCATCCACCGCGCGCTCAACCGGCGTGTCGAAGTTCTTGCCGATATTGATGCCCAGGATGCCCTTGTACTTCGCCGCTTGAACACGCGACAACAGATGATCAACCCCCAGGTTGTTGAAGCCCATGCGGTTGATGATCGCCTCGGCTTCCGGCAGGCGGAAAATCCGTGGCTTGGGGTTACCCGGTTGTGGTCGCGGGGTCACGGTGCCGATTTCGACAAAACCGAAGCCCAGCTGTGCAAAACCATCGATGGCCGCACCGTTTTTATCCAGGCCAGCCGCCAGCCCGACCGGATTGGGGAAATCGAGCCCCATCACCGATACCGGCATTTTTGCCGGTGCCTTGCATACCAGGCCATTGAGCCCCAGGCGACCACCGGCACCGATCAGGTCCAGGGACAGATCGTGGGAGGTTTCCGGGGAGAGTTTGAACAACAGCTGGCGGGCCAGGGTATACATGGGCGGGCTAGACTCGGATGGCGGCGAAAGGTGGCGGCGATTATAGCCGGGGTGACAGGTGCCGCGCGAGGCGTGAACCTCAATCATCAGTAGCGATGCGCGACCAACTGCTCATAATACGCCCAGATTTTCTCCGCATACTGCATGCGCAACGCTTCACGCTCAGGCCCCGACCCCGTCCCCGCGTTGTAGGAACCTACTGCCTTCCAGTTGTAGCCAAAGCGCTGGATGAACTCGGCGAGAATCGAAGCCCCCACTTCTACCGACAGGCATGGCTCAGTGAGCAGGCGTTCCTCGGTAATCCCCTGCTTGAGCAGGCTCGGCAGGTGGATGCTGTTGATCTGCATCAGGCCGATGTCTCGGGTGCCATTGCGGTTGGCATGATTCATCGCTTGCGCACGAAAACCCGACTCCACGGCGGCGATCGCTTGCAGCAACTCCGGCTCGATATTGTGCTGGCTGGCAGCCTCCTCCCAGCAAAACGCCAGTGCCTGATTGCTGGCCATCATCACGCTCAGCGCCACGCCCTTGCTCAAGAACCTAGCCACGCTTGACCCACCCATGGCTGACTTGGCCGCAGGACGTGCACACATGCTCCACGCGGTCGGGTGCATGGCCCCCGGTCACCACCGGGCATGTAAAGCGGTAGCCCCGACCGTAGATCGTCTTGATAAAGCCCTTGTCGGCACCCAGGTACTTGCGCAGTGAGTAAATGCAGCGCGTCAGAGATTCCTCGGCAACCTCACCTTGAGGCCAGGCCAGCTCCAACAACCGGTCCTTGGTCATCAACACGCCACCAGATACCAGTAATAGCCGCAACACTTGCCACTCCTTGGGTGGTAACTGAACGTCCGCCCCCGCGCCTGCCAGGCGACCATCGCCATGCAGGACCCAGCACGCAAAGATCAGGGGAGTCGTCGCCCCTCCCTCACCCACGACAGCCATTGCTACCTCGATATCCGACTGCTGACATTGAAGTCCTCACATTCATTACTGGCTCATGTGCCCCTGCCACGACTATACGAACCTGACACACGACTCACGCTAGGAAAAAGCCGATATATCCAGCGGTTTTGGAGACCGCGCCGTAAGACGTTTCACCATTCACCGTTTCCAGGCCGCCGCCTGATACACCTCGCGCCATTCAACGCCCAGTCAGTCACGGTGAGACATCACGCCCCCGACGCACAAACGCACGCTGGACGCGCTCGTATTGCGTAGCCGTCAAGGGCGGTGGCCCTGCGGCGCCCCCTTTCGGCTCGTCCTCCAGGGCCCTGGCCTGGATCACGAACAGCCGTACTTGCGCTGGACGACCAGGCCCTCGCCGTTCTGGCTCCCGCTCGAATGCGCCGAGCCATAGACGCCTGCCCTGAGGTACACGCACCACACTGTTGATGCTCACTCGCCCCACTGCCGTGTTTTCTTCACGCCGCCCCGCCTCGCTCATCTGGCGCTCCTCTCCAACCTCCAGGCGCATCTCGATCTGGTTGGCCTCGGCAAAACGCGGCAGTACGCTGACCTGGGTGCCATAACGCACAGGCTTCCAATCAACCCGATCGTCTCCGGCAGAAGGCAGGTAGAACGTGCGGTTGTCCTGGAACACCGCAGGCACATTCTCTTGGGTGAGAATCACCGGCAATGTCGCCACCCTCGCTCGCCGACGACGCTCCAATGTGCCGATCTTGGCCATCAGGTCACGATCGTCCTGCGGCGCCAGGACTCGCGTCGGCGAAGCGTTCGCGCCCTCGTCCCAGTCCAGGCCGAGCTTCTTGAGTTCAGCGCGCTCCACATCCACCACCCACAGCGAGACCTCGATGGGCCGCTTGGGTATGTCGAGCTCCGCAACCAGGTTCTGGATGAAACTCACCTGCGCCGGCTTGCCCTTGATCAGCAGGCTGTTGCTGTCCGCGTAGGCGATCACGCCAAGACTCTTGTCGGCGAGCAACCCCTCGTGTTCGCTGGCCAGCAGGGTTTCGACCATCGACGCCATGCCCGGTACGGTGACCGGATTGTCGCGCGTGCCGTAGTGCCGGTCTGCGACATCGGTGTTGAGCACCTGGATGACGGCAAAGGCCTGCTTGCCCACCGTCAGGTCAGCTCTTTGCCGGTCCATCAGTTGGGCCAGGCGCAGCACCTGGTCGACATATTTCGGTGGGCCCGACACATAAAATGTTCGCCCTCCATTTTCACGCAAGGGATGACGTGACTCATCGAGGCCCGCGCGGCGCATGAGGCTACGCAGCCGGTCGACGGATATATGCCGCAAGGTTACGGCCGAGCGCGTGGCCTCGTCAGCGTCATAGACATACAGCGCTTGCGCATCGCCATACCAGATCAGCCCCTGTTGCAGCGCAAGCATCTCCAGGGCCTGCTGCGGCGCATCGAAATCCAGCGCTGCGCTGACGCGTTTGCGTGCCACTGCCTGGCTGACGACGATAGGCAACCCGAGCGACTCCGAGAGGGCAGTCAATACGGTATGCAGGCTGTCGTTGTGTGCCTGGTAGAGCGTGCCCCTGGCCAGCACGCTCTGCGACAGCAGCGCGCAAATGAGCGCAACAAACAATAACCATCGGCAAAACCGGAGGCGGGGCATCGTTGCAGGGAAGTCGGCATACACCGTGGCGTTTCCTGGGCGGTCTGGCTAGAGAGTGCCGCCATACTGAAAGGCCGCCTGGTTTGAATCTTGATGGAAAGTTGACGACCGACTCAACCTTCACCCCCGTGGCATGTGCCTTGCTATGAAGTCTGTATCAGAGCCCGCGCCAACGGCGGAGCGAGCTTACGGACAAAGGCGTCGTTACCCACACTGGCTTGCATCGCCATCTGCGGGAACGACGCTTTTTTTTGAATGAAAAGGTAGGTGTTGATGAACGATTCGGCAGGCGACAGCCCGATGAACGACCCGCTGGCCTGGGTCAATGGCAGTGATGCCCCGGAAAAAAGCAGCCTCGACCTGGGTTTCATGGCCTTGAGCGACTGCGCCTCGATGGTGGTGGCGGCCACCCAGGGCTTCGCCCAACCCTACGGCCTGACGCTCAATCTCAAGCGCCAATCATCCTGGGCCAACCTGCGCGACAAACTGGTCAGCGGCGAACTGGACGCCGCCCACAGCCTGTACGGGTTGATCTATGCGGTGCACCTGGGCATCGGCGGCGTCGCGCCCACCGACATGGCCGTACTGATGGGGCTTAACCAGAACGGCCAGAGCATCAACCTGTCCCACGGTTTGCAACAGCAAGGCGTGATCACTCCTGAGGCGCTGGATCGCCACGTGCACCAAAGCCGAACAAAACTGACCTTCGCCCAGACCTTTCCCACAGGCACCCACGCCATGTGGTTGTATTACTGGCTGGCGAGCCAAGGCATTCATCCCTTGCACGATGTGGACAGCGTGGTGGTCCCGCCGCCGCAAATGGTTGCGCACCTGCAAGCTGGGCGTATCGATGGCTTTTGCGTCGGCGAACCCTGGTGCGCCAGCGCGGTGAAGCAGAACCAAGGGTTTACCTTGGCGACGAGCCAGGCGATCTGGCCGGACCATCCGGAAAAGGTGCTCGGCTGCACCCAGGCGTTTGTCGAACAGTACCCCAACACCGCGCGCGTGCTGGTGATGGCTATCCTGGAGGCCAGCCGGTTTATCGAAGAGAGCAGCGAAAACCGCCGCTCCACCGCCCAACTGCTCAGTGGGCGCGAGTACCTTGACGCTCCACTCGACTGCATCGAACCACGACTGCTGGGCGCCTATGACGACGGCCTGGGCAACCAGTGGCAAGATCCCCACGCCCTGCGTTTTTTCGCCGGTGGCGAGGTGAACCTGCCCTACCTTTCCGACGGCATGTGGTTCATGACCCAGTTCCGGCGCTGGGGCCTGTTGCGTGAGGATCCCGACTACCTGGGCATTGCCCGCCAGGTGCAGCAACTGGCGCTCTACCGTGAAGCGGCCAAGGCGCTGGGCATTGCCGACAACGGCCATGACATGCGCAGCAGTCAGTTGATCGACGGCAAGGTCTGGGACGGCGCCGACCCCACCGGCTATGCGCGCAGCTTCCGCCTGCATGCCATGGCAGAACCTTCCAGCCGCCACGCCTTGCGCTGACAGGAGGCCCCCGATGCTGCGAATCCTGTTGATCAACGACACCCCGCGCAAGGTCGGCCGCCTCAGGGCGGCGCTGATCGAGGCCGGTTTTGAGGTGATCGATGAGTCCGGCCTGACCATTGACCTACCCGCGCGCGTCGAAACGGTGCGCCCGGACGTCATCCTGATCGATACCGAGTCACCGGGCCGCGATGTGATGGAGCAAGTGGTCTTGGTCAGCCGCGACCAACCCCGTCCCATTGTGATGTTTACCGACGAGCACGACCCGAACGTAATGCGCCAGGCGATCAAGTCCGGCGTCAGCGCCTACATCGTCGAAGGCATCCAGGCCCAGCGCCTGCAGCCGATCCTCGACGTGGCCATGGCCCGCTTTGAAAGCGACCAGGCCTTGCGCGCCCAACTCCACGCGCGCGACCAGCAACTGGCCGAGCGCAAGCGCATCGAGTTGGCCAAGGGCATGTTGATGAAAATGAAAGACTGCAACGAGGAAGAGGCCTATACCCTGATGCGCCGCCAGGCCATGAGCCGTCAGCAGAAGCTGATCCAGGTGGCGGAGCAGATTATCGCCATGAGTGAGTTGCTGGGCTGATCGGGCTCAGCGATTGCTCTTGGCGCAGCTCTTGCTAAGTAAACATCACAGGTAGCCAACGGCGGTTGCCCCTCCACGACAAAGACGTCGCACACCCGGTTTGCCCTCGCGAACCCGGTGGCGGCGTTTTTTCGTTTTGGCCCCGGAGACGGGGCCGGTGGGGCGGCCTTAGCCGGCTGTTCCATCACCAGGCCTTCTTACAAGACTCCCAACCGTTGAGGTGCGTGATGAAATCAAGCTTCTGGAAATCCGGGCACACCCCGACCCTGTTTGCCGCGTTCCTGTATTTCGACCTGAGCTTCATGGTCTGGTACCTGCTGGGCCCCTTGGCGGTGCAGATTGCCGCCGACCTGCACCTGACCACCCAACAACGCGGCCTGGTGGTGGCGACACCCATCCTCGCGGGTGCGGTGCTGCGCTTCCTGATGGGCATGCTGGCAGACAAACTGTCGCCCAAGACCGCCGGCCTGATCGGCCAGGTGATTGTGATCTGCGCCTTGTTCGGCGCCTGGAAACTGGGCATCCACAGTTACGAACAAGCCCTGCTGTTGGGCGTGTTCCTCGGCATGGCCGGCGCTTCCTTCGCGGTTGCACTGCCGCTGGCTTCCCAATGGTACCCGGCCGAGCACCAGGGCAAGGCCATGGGCATCGCTGGCGCGGGCAACTCGGGCACCGTGTTCGCCGCGTTGCTGGCGCCTGTGCTGGCGGCCGCATTCGGCTGGAGCAACGTCTTCGGCTTTGCATTGATCCCGCTGGTGCTGACCCTGATCGTGTTTGCCTGGCTGGCGCGCAATGCCCCTAAACGGCCCAAGGCCAAGTCCATGGCCGACTACTTCAAGGCGCTGGGCGACCGTGACAGCTGGTGGTTCATGTTTTTCTACAGCGTGACCTTCGGCGGCTTCATCGGCCTGGCAAGCGCGCTGCCCGGTTACTTCAACGACCAGTATGGCCTGAGCCCGGTAACTGCCGGCTACTACACCGCCGCCTGCGTGTTCGGCGGCAGCCTGATGCGCCCACTCGGTGGCGCCCTGGCAGACCGCTTCGGTGGGATTCGCACCCTGCTGGGCATGTACAGCGTGGCGGCAATCTGCATTGCGGCAGTGGGCTTCAACCTACCAAGTTCATACGCGGCGCTGGCCCTGTTCGTTTGCACGATGCTCGGCCTGGGTGCGGGTAATGGCGCAGTGTTCCAACTGGTGCCGCAGCGCTTCCGTCGAGAAATCGGCGTGATGACCGGCCTGATCGGCATGGCCGGCGGCATTGGCGGCTTTGCCCTGGCCGCGGGCATGGGCGCGATCAAACAAAGCACCGGCAGCTATCAGATGGCGTTGTGGCTGTTCGCCAGCCTGGGCGTGCTGGCCTGGTTCGGCCTGCATGGCGTGAAGCGTCGCTGGAGAACCACCTGGGGCTCGGCTGCCGTGACGGCTGCGCGGGTCTGATGAGCCTGCAACTGAGCATCGCCCACGCCAGTGCCATCGGGCCACGCGCGGAAAACCAGGACGCGCTGCGGGTGGTAACGCCCGTGGCCGAACTGGCGGCGAGCAAAGGCCACCTGTGCGCCATCGCCGATGGCGTGAGCCAGTGCGCCGACGGTGGCTTGGCCGCGCGCTCGACCTTGCAGGCGCTGGCCCTGGATTACTACGCCACGCCGCAAACCTGGGGCGTGGCCCAGGCCCTGGAGCGTCTGTTGCTGGCCCAGAATCGCTGGTTGCAAGCCAACGGCGGTGGCCAGCCCTTGCTGACAACCCTCAGCGCCCTGGTGTTTCGCGGCCAGCGCTTTACCCTGGCGCACGTCGGCGATTGCCGGGTTTACCGCTGGCTGGACGGCGAACTGCAACGCATCAGCGAGGACCACGTATGGGAACAGCCGGGCATGCAGCATGTGCTCAAGCGTGCGCTCGGCCTGGATCAACACTTGGTGCTGGACTTTCTCGACGGCCAGTTGCGCGAAGGCGAATGTTTCCTGCTGCTCAGTGATGGCGTTTGGGCAACCCTGGGCGATCACAGTATTCAGGCGATTCTGCGCGAACAAACGGACCTGGAGCTGGCCGTCAACACCCTGGTGAACGCCGCCCACCTGGCTGGCAGCCAGGACAATGCCAGCGCCCTGCTGGTACGCGTTGACACCCTTGGCGCGGCAACCCTGGGCGATGCCCTGGTGCAGTTGCAACAATGGCCACTGCCGCCCCTGCTGAAAGCCGGCCAACACTTTGAAGGCTGGCAGGTGGAAAGCGTATTGGCGCAAAGCCGGCAATCGTTACTGTACCGGGTGCGAGATGCCCAGCAGCAGCGCTGGCTGCTAAAAACCCTACCCTTGAGCCGCGACGATGACCGCGATGCTGGCCAGGCCTTGCTGTCGGAGGAGTGGTTCTTGCGGCGAGTCGCCGGGCGGGCATTTCCTGAAGTCCATTCCGGCAACGGGCGCCAGCATTTGTACTACGTGATGCGGGAATATTCCGGCCAAACCCTGGCCGAACTGTTTCAGCATCAAGGCCCCTTGCCCCTGGCGCAATGGCAGTTGATAGCCGAACGTTTGCTGCGTGCAGTGGGCATGCTGCATCGGCGGCAGATCCTGCACCGCGATATCAAGCCGGAAAACCTGCTGCTGGGTGACGACGGCGAACTGCGCGTTCTGGACTTCGGCCTGGCGTACTGCCCGGGCCTGTCGCAAGACCACGCCCACGCACTGCCGGGCACGCCAAGCTTTATCGCACCGGAGGCGTTCAACGGCGACCGCCCCACGCCCCAGCAGGATTTATACAGCGTTGGCGTCAGCCTGTATTACCTGCTGACCGGGCACTATCCCTACGGTGAGATCGAAGCCTTTCAACGGCCCCGGTTTACCCAGCCTGTCAGCGCCAGCCGCTACCGCCCCGACCTGCCGGATTGGCTGCCCCTCAGCCTGGAGCGGGCCGTGGCGGCTGAGCCAGCCGACCGTTACGAAACCGCCGAAGAATGGCTGCGCGTGCTCGAACACGCGGACCGCCAAGAACTGAGTATCCGCGCCAGGCCGTTGCTGGAGCGTGAACCCTTGAAGGTCTGGCGCACCCTGGGACTGCTATCGATGCTGATCAACCTGGTGCTGTTGTACTCACTCTTTCACCGCTGACGTCATCCCTGGACGAGGAACCCTTTATGAATGCAAAAGTCTGGCTGGTAGGCGCAGGTCCCGGCGACCCGGAGCTGTTGACCCTCAAGGCCGTGCGCGCCATGCGCGAAGCCGATGTGGTGCTGATCGATGACCTGGTCAACCCGGCAGTGCTGGAACACTGCGTTGGCGCGCGAGTGATTACCGTGGGTAAACGCGGCGGTTGCCGGTCGACGCCGCAGGACTTTATCCATCGCCTGATGTTGCGCTACTCACGCCAGGGCAAATGCGTGGTGCGGCTCAAGGGCGGCGACCCGTGCATTTTCGGGCGGGGTGGTGAAGAGGCAACGTGGCTGCGCGAACGCGGCGTCGAAGTGGAACTGGTCAATGGGATCACAGCGGGGCTGGCGGGGGCGACGAACTGTGCGATTCCGCTGACATTGCGCGGCGTCAGCCGTGGCGTGACGCTGGTGACGGCACACACCCAGGATGACAGCAGCCTGAACTGGCGTGCGCTGGCCGAAGGGGGGACGACACTGGTTATTTACATGGGTGTGGCAAAACTTGAGGAGATCCGCCAGCAATTGTTGGAAGGCGGGATGGCAGCGGATATGCCCGTGGCGATGATCGAAAATGCATCGCTGCCCCAGCAACGCGAGTGCCGCAGTCAACTGTCGCATATGCATGAAGCGGCGCAGGCATTTGCGCTGAAGAGCCCGGCCATTCTGGTAATCGGCAAGGTCGCCGCCGCTGAGCAAGCCGCTTATGTCACTGCGGCAGCCAGCGCCTGAGGTAAATCGCAGGCGAAAAAAAGCCCGGCCTAAGCCGGGCTTTTTTCTACCACTCAGTAATTACTGAGCTTGAGCTTCTACCGACGCTTCTACGCGACGGTTAACAGCACGACCAGCTTCAGTTGCGTTGTCAGCAACTGGGCGGGATTCGCCGTAACCTACTGCGGTGATGCGGCTAGGAGCAACGCCGTCTTTAACCAGGACTTGCTTAACAGCGTCAGCACGACGCTGGGACAGCTTCTGGTTGTAAGCGTCTGGACCTACGGAGTCAGTGTGACCAGCAACTTCTACGTTGGTAGCTGGGTACTGAGCCATGAAGTCGGCCAGGTTTTTCACGTCGCCGTAGCTGTTAGGCTTAACAACCGACTTGTCGAAGTCGAACTTAACGTCCAGCTCAACACGAACAACCTGAGCAACTGGAGCTTCTGGCTCTGGAGTTGGCTCTGGAGCTGGTGCTGGGGTAGGAGCTGGAGCAGCTGCGCCAGCGTTACCGCCGAAGTTCACGCCCAGGCCGACCAGTGCGGAGTAGTCCCACTTGCCGTTGTCCAGACCGTAGTCAGCTTCAACACCGGCACGAGCGTACAGGTTGTTGGTGAAGTAGTACTTCACGCCAGTACCAACGGTAGCGAAAGTGGTCTGGTCGCGACCGCTGTGGCCGTCAGCCTGAACGTTGGTACGGCTCTGGTGACCGAAACCGCCTTCTACGTATGGACGCAGGCTGTCTACGCCAGCTTGACCGAAGTGATACTGGGCAACCAGGCTGCCGGTATCGCCTTTGATCTTCTGGTTACCAGTACCGTCGTTCGAACGGGTGTGGTTGGTCTTGTCGTAGGACAGGTTCAAGGACAGATCGTCGGTCAGGAAGTAACCGATGCGAGCGCCAGGATTGAAGCCGTCTTCGATGTGCTTGACGCTATCGTTGTACTGCTTCTTGTAGAACAGCTCGCCTTCAACTGCGCCTTGGCCTTGTGCCAGAACGCCGAAAGAAGTAGCGGCAATAAGAGAACCAATGGCCAAGCCCAAGGTGTTTTTCAGTTTCATCCGTTAAATCCCCATCTGGTGATTGTAAAGCAGTCCCACAAACCGGGGGACAACTCGGCGACAAGTCTAACAGAACTTGCCTACACGTAAGAGATATTTGCCACGCACTAAGTTTCAGTCTCGCCCGCAAATTTCTCACGTAATTTATCAAGAGCACGTTTGTAACGCATTTTTGTAGCACTCAAACCCATGTGCATGATGTCAGCGATTTCCTGAAATTCCAGCTCTGCGACAAATCGTAGCACCAGAATTTCCCGGTCAATCGGGTTCACATACACCAACCAGCGATCAAGTCCGCCCTTCTCCTCGGGTGCCGGCGCCTTTTCTTCAGACGCCTCCTCAAGGGGGTCAAGACTCAACGCGTCCATCAAGCGACGCTTTCGCCGTTCCTTCCGATACTGCGTGATGCACTCGTTGTACGTGATGCTGTACAGCCATGTCTTGAACTTCGATTTGCCCTCGAAGTTCTTCAGGCCGTACAGGACCTTGAGCATCACTTCCTGACAGACATCATCCGCATCTCTATCGTTCCCTAAATACCTTGAACAAACGTTGAACAGAGTGCGTTGATACCTGCGCATCAATTCTTCGTACGCGCGAGTTACGTGAAACAGCTCCGTGTGCGAGCGCGCGACCAACTCCTCATCAGAGAGCTCACGGGGGTCATAGCGCGTGGACAGCGTTTGGGCTTTATTCAAAACAAGTCGTGCCGACAGTCAGGTCAATGTCCGCCACGGCCCGATCAGCTGGGCCAGCGGCGGCGTACATTAGCAGGGTTTGCCGGTTTAGCGGCTACTGACCTGCTGCTCCAGGAGAATCCGGTTGGACAGCGACACCAGGTCGCCGTCATCGGTCAGCACTGTCGTCTTGACTGTGCCGATCTCCTCGATTTGCCCTTCGACCTCGCCTACACGCACCTGTTGCCCTACTTGATAAAGCTCACGCACATAGATTCCCGCAAGAATCTGACCGGCAATTTCCCGGCTTCCCAACCCCATGGCCAGCGCAACGGCCAGACCAACGGTAATCAAAACGATCACAATAACGTGGTTGAGCAGGTCAGTCTTGACCTCCAACTGGCTGATCGCGACCGAAATACTGATGATGATGACCAGTCCCTGGGCAATTCGTCCCAGGCCGGCGGCATAGTCCAGCCCCACGCCTTCGGCGGCGCCGCGCACCAGCCCGTTGGCCAATTGCGCCAGCAACACACCGACCAGCAGTACCAGCGCGCCGCCAAAAACCTTCGGCAAATACAGCGCCAGCATGTCGAGCGTAGCTGAAACTCGCTCGAGTCCAAGGGATTGAGCCGCAGAAACCAGAAAAATCAGCAAAACAAACCAATAAACGATCTTGCCGATCAATGTCGAGATCGGTACCTGCAGCCCGGCACGCCCCAGCAGCTTGGTCAGGCCGGTGCCCGCCATCAGCCGGTCAAGGCCCAGTTTGGCGAGCAATTTGGACAGCAGAGTGTCGAGCAGTTTCGCCACGACAAAACCCAGCAACACCAGTACCAGGGCACCAAACAGGTTGGGAATGAAATTCGCCACCTTGGTCCACAATGCGGTCATCGCGGTGACCAGGCTCTGGGTCCAGAGATCAAGTTCCATATTCAATCAGCCTTATCAGCAGTGCGAGCAAGAGGTTTACGACGGGAAACCGGCGATACGTGGGCCGAACCGTTGTTCAGGGCCATCATCAACGCCGGCACCCAGCGACCGAGCAGCCCGAACAGGTCACCCGCCCCGACCTGGCGGTTGGCGGTTTTCAACACGCGGCCCAGGCAGGCATCGTCGTCGCGGTTGGACGGCGAGGCATTGAGCATGTCACGCAAAGACTGTTCGAACGGATCGTGCATAAAGACCTCTCGCAAGTGTTTTAAAAGACGAGGGTAAAATTCTTGGGGTCACATAGGACCCTTCCTACGTTCAGGTCATATTCAGCTCAAACCCAGCGCAATCGTCGAAAAAGCCACCACTGCCCAAGGGCAACAGAGGCCATCAACAAGCACGCCACCAGGAATCCGTAGGGGCTGGAAGAGAACGGAATCCCGCCCACATTTATGCCCAGCAGCCCGGTGAGAAAACTCATGGGCAGGAAGATCCCGGTGATGATCCCGAAGCGGTACATGGTGCGGTTCATGCGTACGCTCAGGCGTCGGTCTTCGGCCTCCAGCACAAGCCCCACGCGCTCTCGGGTCAATTCGAGCTCTTCCAGATAGCGGGTGAGGCTGTTGTTCAATTCGTTCCAGTAGTCAGCATCGTCGTCACAGAACCAGGGCAATTTGATCCGCGTGAGCTGGGCAAAAATATCCCGCTGCGGGGCTAGGAAACGCTTCAGCCCTGCCGCTCGTCGACGGATCTGCAAGACACTGCCATGTTCGGGAGTATACCGTTCGTCGGTATCCAGTTTTTCTTCCTCTATATCGACGATTTCAGACAGGTCGCTGACCAGATCCTGCACTTTATTGGTCAGGTACTGCGCCATATAAAGGATGAGTTCAGACGCGGTCTTTGGCCCCTTGCCATCCGCCAGTTGCACGAGCAACTCGTCGGTCGCGCGCAGCGGGCGCAAACGCAGGGAAATCACCCGGCTGGCCGCGGCGAAGATACGCACCGAAACCATGTCTTCGGGCTCAGCCCCAGGGTTGAGGTTGACGCCACGCAGGAACAGCAACAGTTCCGAGTCCGGCAGCGGCAACAGGCGCGGCCGGGTGTTCTCCTCCAGCAGCAGGTCACACGCGAATTCGCTCAAGCCGCTGGATTTGCGCAGCCAGGTCTGGGTTTGCGGGTGACTGCGATCCCAATGCAGCCACAGGCTTTCCTGGGGCTGCAGCTGCAAGTCGTCGAGCTCTGTCCGGGCAATCGAACGCGCACCGCCTTTACCGTCCAGCACCAGGGCATGCACCAGCCCCCATTGCGCGTTTTCTTCCTCGAACATCCTTACCCCATCGATTATTGCGGTTTATTCAGGCATTTTCAGCGGGCTGGGCGACACGATCACGCCATTGTTGTCGGCGTAGATGTACTCCCCCGGGCGGAACGTCACACCGGCAAAGGTGACCACCACGTTCAGGTCGCCGATGCCGCGCTTGTCGGTCTTCATCGGATGGCTGGCCAGCGCCTGCACGCCGAGGTCGGTCTGGGCAATGACGTCCACATCGCGGATGCAACCGTAGATCACCAGGCCTTCCCAGCCGTTTTTCGCGGCTTTCTCGGCGATCATGTCGCCCAGCAGCGCGCGGCGCAGGGAGCCGCCACCGTCGACCACCAGCACCTTGCCGGCGCCAGGCTGGTCGGCTTGCTCCTTGACCAGGGAGTTATCTTCGAAGCATTTGATGGTGACAATCTCGCCACCGAAGGAATCTCGGCCACCGAAGTTGCTGAACATCGGCTCAAGCACCTGCACCAGGTCCGGATAGGCGTCGCACAGGTCGGGGGTCACGTAATGGTTCATTGAAAAATTCCTTTCTGTCAAAGAAGTGTCTTTCGAAAGAAGCGCCAGCCCAAGCAGGTGCGAAACATCCCATCCGCTTCGCCGCAACGCAATAGCCACTGCGCGACTGAATATGACCAGAAGCGTTTAACGCGTCATATCTTAGCCGCAACCACACACGAGTGAAACGCCCTTGGCAGAGCGCTGCCTCAAACCGTGGCCAGCACCTCGGCCTGCGCGCCAACCACAGGGGTGAGCGGATCTTTCAACCATTGTTCCACCAGTGGCCACACTTCGGCCTGCGCGGATTTGCTGACAAGCATTTCCACGTGCCCGAAATCCTCGGTAAACCCTTGCTGGCGGCCCAGGCACACATACTGACGGTGCTCTGACCCGACTTGCTCGAACAGCTTGCGACACGCCCAGTCGGGGTCCTGGCGGTCGCCGGCAGCACTGACCGCCAACAACGGCACATCGACGCCTGCCAGGCCTTTCCACCAGTCGTTTTTACCTTCGCCAAAGCGCCCTAGCAGGCCATTCCAACGCATGGCCTCGATCAACACACCCGCGGGCTCGTCTTCCGGCCCCCGCTTGAGCCGCGGGCCGGACAATTCACCGAAACGCTTCAAGAGCAGGCGGCCGGTCCACTCCACCGGTGGCAGTTTCAACGGCCAGTGAGTGCGGCTGACCTGGCACCCAAACAAGGCCACCGAAGCCACTGCCGGTGCGCCCAGGTGCTGGCCACCCAGGGCTGCCGCCAGAGTCGTGCCGCCCAGGGAATGGCCGATCCAATGGGGGATCTGCCGGCTTTGCTCACGCACAAACGCGCCGATGGCCGGCAAGTCATAGCGCGCATAGTCAGCGACCCGATTGCGGGCGTAGTCATGATTGCGCTTGGACAAGCCATGCCCGCGCATTTCCGGGATCCACACATCAAACCCCTGGCGCGCCAGGTAGGCGCCCAGGCCAATCCCCTTGGGCGAATACCAGAAGCGCCGGTTGGAAAAACTGCCATGCAACAAAATAACCGGTATGCCCCGGTTTTCCGGGACATCGGCCAGGCCCAGACGGGTAACCGCCAGCTCGACGGTGCCGTCGGGGCTGTTACCGGGTTTGAGGCGGTAGACATCTTCACTCAGGTCGCCACGACGTTCAGCGCTGATCAGGGCGACGGGAAACAGGTTGCTGCTGCTTTGCATAATGCTCTTGCACAAAAAAGGGCGGCGTCCGGAAGGAGTCCCGCCCTGCACAGATAAGAATGCCGGTCACCCTCGACAGGTGACCGGCACTTTTGACGTCACGACCTTAGGCGGGCGCTTGGCCTTCCGCCAGGAAGAACCAGGTTTCCAGCACGGAGTCGGGGTTCAGCGAGACGCTTTCGATGCCCTGTTCCATCAGCCATTTGGCCAGGTCAGGGTGGTCGGAAGGGCCTTGGCCACAGATACCGATGTACTTGCCGGCCTTGTTACAGGCCTGGATGGCATTGGCCAGCAGCTTCTTGACCGCAGGATTTCGCTCATCGAACAGGTGGGCGATGATCCCGGAGTCGCGGTCCAGGCCCAGGGTCAGCTGGGTCAGGTCGTTGGAGCCGATGGAGAAGCCGTCGAAGAACTCCAGGAATTCCTCGGCCAGGATGGCGTTGGACGGCAACTCACACATCATGATCACGCGCAGGCCGTTTTCGCCACGGGACAGGCCGTTTTCAGCCAGCAGGTCGACCACTTGGCTTGCCTCGCCCAGGGTGCGCACGAACGGCACCATGATCTCGACGTTGGTCAGGCCCATCTCGTTGCGCACGCGCTTGAGGGCGCGGCATTCGAGTTCGAAGCAGTCACGAAATGCTTCGCTGATGTAACGCGAGGCACCACGGAAGCCCAGCATCGGGTTTTCTTCTTCAGGTTCGTAGAGCTTGCCGCCGATCAGGTTGGCGTATTCGTTGGACTTGAAGTCCGACAGGCGCACGATGACCTTTTTCGGGTAGAACGCCGCTGCCAGGGTGCTGATGCCTTCTACCAGCTTCTCGACGTAGAAGCCCACCGGGTCGTTGTAGCCGGCGATGCGCTTGTCGACGCTTTCCTTGATGTCCAGCGGCAGGCCGTCGTAGTTCAACAGGGCCTTGGGGTGCACGCCGATCATGCGGTTGATGATGAACTCCAGGCGGGCCAAGCCCACGCCGGCGTTCGGCAACTGGGCAAAGTCGAAGGCGCGGTCCGGGTTGCCGACGTTCATCATGATCTTGAACGGCAGGTCCGGCATGGCATCGATGGAGTTCTGCTTGATGTCGAAGCCCAGTTCACCTTCGAAGATAAAGCCGGTGTCGCCTTCGGCACAGGACACGGTAACGCCCTGGCCGTCCTTGAGCAGTTGGGTAGCGTTGCCGCAGCCCACCACCGCAGGAATCCCCAGTTCACGGGCGATGATCGCCGCGTGGCAGGTCCGCCCGCCACGGTTGGTGACGATGGCGCTGGCGCGCTTCATCACCGGTTCCCAATCCGGGTCGGTCATGTCGGAGACCAGTACGTCGCCGGGCTGGACTTTGTCCATTTCGGACACGTCCTTGATGATCCGCACCTTGCCCGCGCCGATGCGCTGGCCGATGGCACGGCCTTCAACCAGCACAGTGCCGGTTTCCTTGAGCAGGTAGCGCTCCATGACATTGGCCGAAGTCCGGCTCTTCACGGTTTCCGGACGGGCCTGCACGATGTACAGCTTGCCGTCGTCACCGTCCTTGGCCCATTCGATGTCCATCGGGCACTTGTAGTGCTTTTCGATGATCATCGCTTGCTTGGCCAGCTCGCTGACTTCGGCGTCGGTCAGGCAGAAACGCGCGCGCTCGGCCTTGTCGACGTCAACGGTTTTAACCGAGCGACCGGCCTTGGCCTCGTCGCCGTAGATCATCTTGATGGCCTTGCTGCCCAGGTTACGGCGCAGGATGGCCGGGCGACCCGCTTCGAGGGTGCCCTTGTGTACATAGAATTCGTCGGGGTTGACCGCGCCTTGTACGACGGTCTCGCCCAGGCCGTAGGCGCCGGTGATAAACACCACGTCACGAAAGCCCGATTCGGTATCGAGGGTGAACATCACGCCGGCGGTGCCGGTTTCCGAACGCACCATACGCTGCACACCGGCAGACAAGGCCACCAGCTTGTGGTCGAAGCCCTGGTGCACGCGGTAGGAAATCGCACGGTCGTTAAACAGCGAGGCGAAGACTTCCTTGGCCGCGCGGATCACGTTTTCCACGCCGCGGATGTTCAGGAAGGTTTCTTGCTGGCCGGCAAAGGAGGCATCCGGCAAGTCTTCGGCGGTGGCCGAGGAGCGCACGGCGACGGCCATGTCTGGATTGCCGGCCGACAGGGTGGCGAAGGCGGTACGGATTTCTTCGTTGAGCTTCTCGGGGAACTCGGCTTCCATGATCCATTGACGGATCTGGGCACCGGTCTTGGCCAAGGCGTTGACGTCATCGACGTCCAGGGCGTCCAGCGCGGCGTGGATCTGAGCGTTGAGGCCGCTCAGTTCGAGGAAATCGCGGTAAGCCTGGGCCGTGGTGGCGAAACCACCGGGCACCGACACACCAGCGCCTGCAAGATTACTGATCATCTCGCCGAGGGATGCGTTCTTGCCCCCCACGTGCTCTACATCATGGACGCCGAGCTTATCGAGGGAAACTACGTACTCTACCAAGGTGATCTCTCCACTTTCTGTGTTGGAAAAGCTCAGGACGCCGGCTGCTCAGTAGGAGCGTTCACCAGCGCTTGTGGCCTGGACCTGGAAAATAAGTGAGAATGCGGCCCACTGCGGGACGGCAAAATCGCGCCTATCATATCCAAGATTCGCCATCAGCTTAAGGCCCAGGGCTCAAATGAAACGATCTGCTTTCTTTATCTCCGACGGCACCGGCATCACAGCCGAAACACTGGGTCAAAGCCTGCTCGCGCAGTTCGAAAACATTACCTTCGCCAAATTCACGCGGCCTTATATCGACAGCGTGGATAAAGCGCGGGCCATGGTACAACAAATCAATCTGGCGGCTGAAAAAGACGGTTGTCGGCCGATCATTTTCGACACCATCGTCAATCAAGACATTCGTGAGATTCTCGCGACGTCGAATGGTTTCATGATCGACATTTTCTCGACGTTCCTGGCACCCCTGGAGCAGGAGTTGAGTGAACACTCCTCCTATTCGGTCGGAAAGTCCCATTCCATTGGCCATAACTCCAACTATATGGAGCGTATCGAGGCGGTGAACTTCGCCCTCGACAACGACGATGGCGCCCGCACCCACTACTATGACAAGGCCGACCTGATCCTGGTGGGCGTGTCACGCTGCGGCAAAACGCCCACCTGCCTGTACATGGCCATGCAATTCGGTATCCGCGCGGCCAACTACCCGCTGACCGAGGACGACATGGAGCACTTGACGCTCCCGGCCGCCCTGCGCGCGCACTCGCACAAGCTGTTCGGCCTGACCATCGACCCGGACCGGCTGACGGCGATCCGCAATGAGCGCAAGCCCAATAGCCGCTATTCGAGCTATGCCCAGTGCGAGTTCGAAGTGCGTGAAGTGGAAAATCTGTTCCGTCGCGAAAATATTGCGCACATCAATTCCACGCATTTTTCGGTGGAAGAGATTTCGGCGAAGATCCTGGTGGAGAAAGGCGTGGAGCGCAGGTTCAAGTAGTGCCTGTTGCTTGAACTGGCCCCTTCGCGGGCCTGCGCGCTCCCACAGGGGCTTGCCTATCAAGTGTGGGCGCGGGCTGGCTCGCGAAGAACGCCAACGCGGTAAACCTGCCTACAAGTGGAACCTGCCCCCGCCCTGCCCCAACGCCGTCGCCAACGCATCGAAGCCCGCCCGCAACAACTGATCATCCCCCGACGTATTGCAGATACTCGCCCGAATGAACTGCGGCACCGCCGTCTGCCCCACGGCAAAGGCTTCGGCGGTGGCAATCAGGTAGTTGTTTTGCTTGAGCTCCGCCTCGATTTCCGATGCGCGCCAGGGCTCCGGCACTTCAATCCAGAAATGCGGGCTGTTGAGATGGGTGCGGTATTCCAGGCCCGCCAGCAGGTCGCGCACCAGGGCCTTGCGCCGGCTGATCTCGTTGATCTGCTGGCGCAGCAGGTATTCCGCCGTACCGTTTTCGATCCACTGGGTGGCCAGTTCAAGGGTGACAGGCGTGGCCATCCAGCAGGTCGAACGCAGCGCTGCCGAAATGCGACTGACGAGCGCGGGCGGCGCATGCACATAGCCCACGCGCAACCCGGCAGACACCGCCTTGCTCAGGCTGCTGATCAAAATCGTACGTTCAGGTGCGAAATGGCTGAGGGGCGGCGGCCGGTCTTCCACCAGTACACCGTGGGCTTCGTCTTCAAGAATCAGCAGATTGTGTTCGCGACAGACTTTGACCAACGCTTCGCGACGCGCCACTGAAAGCACGGCGGTGGTCGGGTTCTGAATTGTCGGCGTGCAATACAAGGCTGAAATCCGGTGGTTACGACAGACTTCGTCCAGTGCGCTCGGCAGCACGCCTTCCTCGTCCATCTCCAGGCCGATCAAGCGAATCCCCAGCATGCGCGCGGCCGTAATGAGGCCAGGGTAAGTCAGTTGTTCGGTGACCACCGTATCGCCCGCCCGCAACAGCGCCATCATCGAGCACAGCAAGCCGTGCTGGCCGCCGTTGACGCAGATGACCTGCTCGGGAATCGGATGAAAGTCACGCTGCACCAGCCATTGTGCGCCCGCTTCACGGTAGCGTGGCAAGCCGGCGTCCGGGGTGTAGGCACTGATGTCCTGGAGGAACTTGGCATTGGTCGACAGGGTTTGGAAGCTCTGGGCCAGGAACACGGTCTCCTGCCCCGGGATGTGCATGTTTCGGCTCATGTCGAAGTACTGGCGCGGTTCCTCGCTGAAGTTGCGAAAACCCTCATCGCGCTGGCGCTCCATCCCACGCTTGCGCACGAAAGTGCCGTCACCGACCCGTGCCACAACCAACCCCAGGCGTTCCAGTTCGCCGTAGGCACGGCTGATGGTGCCGATCGTCACACCCAGGTTGTCGGAAAGCACCCGATGGGGCGGCAGTTTTCTTCCCGGTTCAATCAAGCCTTCGAGGATGCCCCGTTCCATGACATCGGACAGGCGCTTGTACTTCACGCCCTGCCCGTTGGACAACCCCTCACGCATAATTGACACCATGTCAATATTTGTTTTGACAGCCATCTTTCGCCCTAATAGTGTGCTTTTACGGGTTCAATCGCCGAATTTTACAACTCATTACAAGCTCAATATAGAGTTCAATTCCGGCTCAGGGAAGCAATAAACGATGCCAATGTCCGCCGTTCTCGAAAACACCGCCAAGACAAAAACCCAAAAACAGTGGCTGGCCGGGCTGATCACCAGCGTGATGTTCCTGATCGTATGCCTGAGTTGGGGCACCACGTGGCTTGGGATCAAGATTGCCGTGGAGAGCGTGCCGCCACTGACGTCCGCCGGCCTGCGCTTCCTCATCGCCTTCCCGCTGTTCCTGTGCTTTGCCATGGTGCGCCGCGAGCCCATCCTGTTTCCCCGCGAGAGCCGATGGTTCTTCGTGTTCGTGACCCTGTCCTACTTCAGCGTGCCCTACTACCTGCTCAACTATGGCGAGATGCACGTATCGTCCGGCCTGACCGCGCTGCTGTTCAGCTGCATGCCGGTGTTCATCCTGATTTTTTCCGCGCTGTTCCTGCGCGAGCGCATCTATTTTTCCCAGGTGGTCGGCATCGGCATCGGTTTCGGCAGCCTCTACATGATCATCAAGAGCCAGGGCCTGCACCTGGACCACGCCGAGTTCCTTGGCGTACTGGCGATCCTGACCGCCGCGATCATGCATGCCTTGTGCTACGTCATTACCAAGCAGAAAGGCAGCGCCATCAGTGTGATCACCTACAACACCCTGCCCATCGGCATCGCCGGGCTGATGCTGTTCGTCGCCGGGCTATGGTTTGAAACACCGACCTTCGACGCCATCACCCTGCGTTCGTGGGGTGCCTTGTTCTACCTCGGGCTGGTGGCCTCGGTGGGCGGGTTCATCGTGTACTTCATGCTGCTCAAGCGCCTGAGCCCGATCATCCTGTCATTCGTGTTCATCATCTTCCCAGTGTTCGCGGTCATCATTGGCGCCTGGTACGAAGGCGTGTCGATTTCCCGCGACCTGATGCTGTACTCGGCCGTCCTGCTGGCCGGCTTTGCGATCACCAAGTTGCCGGTTGAAAAACTCCTGGCCAAGAAAAATTGACCCTTTCACAGCAACGCGAGAGAAACATGGACGTCCTCCGCCCAAAAGCCCTGGAACAGATCTACGCCCACGCCAACCGCAGCTACCCCGAGGAGTGTTGTGGCTTTGTCTTCGCCGACGGCAGCGTGTACCTGGGCAGCAATATCCAGAACGAACTGCACCGCAAGAACCCCGAGATGTACCCGCGCAGCGCGGCCAACGGCTACACGTTCTCGGTGGCCGACACCCTGCTGCTGAACAAGGCGTTTCGCAGCGACAACCCGGTGGTGATGATCTACCACTCCCACCCGGATGTCGGTGCCTACTTCAGCGACGAAGACCAGGACAAGGCGCTGTTCATGGGCGAGCCGATCTACCCCGTCAGCTACCTGGTGGTAGACGTTCGCCAGGGCCAGGCCCTGGGTTCCAAGCTGTTTGCCTGGGATGGCAAGCATTTCGCCCTTCAACCTTTCAACGACCTGCACACGGAGTTGTCCATGAACGCTGTCTCTTTCCCCGACATTCTGGTTCGCGTGGCCAAGCTGCCGGAATCGACCCTCGAGGGTTCCGGATCGACATTGCGCGAAGTCATTGAAAACCTCTGCAGCAGCCACCCGCAGTTACGCCCGCACCTGTTCCACGAGAAGAACAACCAGCTCAAGGAACACTTTCTGTTTACCGCCGAGGAAGCGTTGATCGACGCCGACGAGCCACTGCCCGAAAAAGCCCGCATCGAGGTGCTGCTG
The DNA here is from genome assembly GCF_002563895.1 of Pseudomonas lurida. Classification (NCBI taxonomy): domain Bacteria; kingdom Pseudomonadati; phylum Pseudomonadota; class Gammaproteobacteria; order Pseudomonadales; family Pseudomonadaceae; genus Pseudomonas; species Pseudomonas lurida. The sequence continues at coordinate 4,712,959 of NZ_PDJB01000001.1, forward strand.
GCTACCTCCGGCGGCATCGACGTCGACACACTGAGCAATGAAGAAGTGCAACGCTATGTGCGCCACATCACCCTGCCCGGCGTCGGTCGCGAAGGCCAGTTGAACCTCAAGAAAGCCAAGGTGCTGATCATCGGCACCGGCGGCCTGGGCTCGCCGATCAGCCTGTACCTGGCCGCCGCCGGTATCGGCACCCTGGGGCTGGTGGACTTCGACGTGGTGGAAAGCAGCAACCTGCAACGCCAGATCGTCCACGGCAACAGCACACTGGGCATGCCCAAGGTAGAGTCCGCCAAGCAGCGCCTGCAAGACCTCAATCGCCATATCCAGATCAACGCCCACGACACTGCGCTGAATGCCGACAACGCGCTGGAACTGGTAGGCGCCTACGACCTGGTGATCGACGGCACCGACAATTTCGACACCCGCTACCTGGTCAACGACGCCTGCGTGCAACTGGGCAAGCCGTTGGTATACGGCGCCATCTACCGCTTCGACGGGCAGATCAGCGTGCTCAACTATAAAGGCGGGCCGTGCTACCGCTGCCTGTTCCCCAGCGCGCCGCCCGCCGAACTGGCCCCCAACTGCAGCGCCGGTGGCGTGATTGGCGTGTTGCCCGGTGTGGTCGGGATGATCCAGGCCACCGAGGCCATCAAGTTGCTGATTGGCATTGGTGAACCCTTGTCCGGCCGCTTGATGCGTTTCGATGCACTGGCAATGAAGTTCAGCGAGATCCGCTTCAAGCGCCGTGCCGATTGCCCCTGCTGCTCCGAGGCTCGCCACAGCGACTCCCTGGCGCCCACCGCCTGCGCGGATGCCGTGCCCAGCCAACCGTCCCTGGCCGAAGAGCGCTACATCAAGCCCCGCGTGCTCAAGCAGGTACTCGAACACCACAGCAGCGCCGACGTGCTGCTGGACGTGCGCGATGCCAGCGAACTGGAGGTATGCAAGCTGCCGGGCGTGGTGCACATCCCCCTGGCCGAACTGGACGGCCACCTCGACAGCCTCAGCCGCGACAACACCCACTACCTGATCTGCTACGCCGGTAGCCGCGCCGAACAAGCCGCCAGTACCCTGCTGGCCGCCGGTTTCGCCAACACCAAAGTCCTGCAGGGCGGCATGAAGCATTGGGTGCGCGACGTCGAACCCGATATGCCTTTGTATTGAGCCGAGGACTGAATGATGTTGCACAACTCCATTCTCGACGTGATCGGCCAAACGCCTATCGTGCGCCTGGCGCAGTTCTCCGAAGACCTCGGCATCGAGGTCTATGCCAAGCTCGAATCCCTCAACCCCGGCGGCAGCCACAAGGCGCGCATCGCCCTGGGCATGATCCTCGATGCCGAGCGCCGGGGCGTGCTGATCCGTGACTCCGGGCAAACAATCATCGAGCCCAGCGGCGGCAATACCGGCATCGGCCTGGTCATGGCCGGCAACGTACTGGGCTACAAAGTGGTGCTGGTGATCCCCGACAACTACAGCCCCGAAAAACAGAAACTGCTGCGCCTGTACGGTGCCAAGGTAGTGCTGTCGGACAGCCGCCTGGGCAACAACTCCCATGGTGAAAAGTGCATGGAACTGCAGCTGGAAAACCCCAGCTACGTGATGCTCAACCAACAGCGCAATGGCGCCAACCCGCAAACCCATCGCGACACCACCGCACCGGAAATCCTGCGCGCCTTCGGCGAGCAACGGGTGGACTACTTTGTCAGCGGCATCGGCACCGGCGGGCATATCACCGGCATTGGCGAAACCCTGAAAGCCGCCTGGCCAGCCTTGCGCGTCATGGGTGTGGAACCGGAAGAATGCGACCTGCTGAAAAACCAGCACGCGCCCCATCATATCCAGGGCCTGTCGATTGGCCTGATCCCGAGCATCCTCAACCTGGACGTGATCGACGGCATGCTCAAGGTCTCGCGCCAGGCCTGCATCGACATGATGAAACGCATCATGCGCACCGACGCCATCAGCCTCGGCTTGTCGTCCGCTGCCAACATGGTGGCCATCGCACAGCTTGCCCCGGAACTGCCGCCCGAAACGGTGGTATTGACCATGGTCTACGACAATGCCGACAGCTACCTGCCCAGTTTCGAATAAGCGGTTTTCCAACCAACCACATTACGGGGGTGCCTTCATGGGGGGCTTTATCGACATGCAACAGTTGCACGATGAGTTGCTTACTCACCTCATCAAGACCCTCACACCCGTGCAGATGAAGCAGTTGGAACCGCACCTGGCTCCGCTGGTCCAGAACGCCGCCCAGGCGGTCGCCGAAGACCTGATCGCCTACGCCTACCGGGACCCGGCATCACGCGGGCGCGGCGAGTTGATCCTGGAGTCCTACGCGTCGTTCAAAGCGGTGCTGTACTACCGGCTGGCGCACTTGGTATGGAATTTCCCCGACCAGACCAACGGCATGTTTTCCCGCATCGCCCTCAAGCTGAGCAACCAGGGCAAGGTGCTTTCCGGCGCGGAGATCCACCCGGCGGCGCGTATCGGCCGGCGCTTCGTGCTGGACCACGGCTACGGCACGGTGATCGGCGAAACGTGCGAGATCGGTAACGACTGCTACATCCTTTGCGGCGTGACCTTGGGCGCCCGCGGTATCGCCAACAACCCCGACGGCAAGCGCCACCCGCGCCTGGGCAACAACGTCGAGGTCGGCTCCGGTGCCCGCGTGCTGGGCTATGTGCTGATCGGCGACAACGTGTTTATCAGCCCCTCCTGCGTGATCACCCAGGATGTACCCGCCGGCACCAAGGTGAAGGTGGTGAACCAGATCCAGCTGCAAAAAAATGACGAGTCGGACCACAGCAATTACCTCGGCGCCTTCGCCCTGGATGAGCGTCTGCACGTGGTCGGCGAGGTCAATACCAGCCACAAGGTCACGGTGCTGGATGCCGACTTCCACCCCTTGCCCGGGTTGATGCTGGAGCCAACGGTAAAAGAACGTCACCACCTGCAGTTTCGCCTGCACCGTGTCGAGTCGGGTAACCCGCTGCCGCGCCTGCCACTGAACCTGAAAGTCTGCGGCCCCGAATTTGAAATCACCCTGCTTTCCCCCCCTGGCTTGAGTGCGATGGTGCGTTCCTTGTTGCAAGCCAGCCCACTGATCGTCGGAGGTTGAACATGTCCGTGCATACCATGGAAACCCTGGCGCTGTTCGACAGCGCGCCTTATCAGAACGCCTTCAGCGCCCGGGTGATTGCCGTCAGCGAACACGGCGTCGCCCTGGAACACACGCTGTTCTACCCCACGGGTGGCGGACAGCCGGGAGACACCGGCCACCTCACCCTGGCCGACGGCACGCGACTCGACGTCACCGGCACGGTACGCGACCCGGTGGTGCGCTCCATCATCTGGCACCAGGTGGAACACTGCCCCGCCCAGTTGACCGCTGGCGTGCAGGTGGACGCCGGCCTCGACTGGGATCGGCGCTACCAGCACATGAAGATGCACACCTGCCTGCATTTGCTGTGCTCGATCATCGACGCCCCCGTGACGGGTTGCAGCATCAGTGCAGATAAAGGCCGCCTGGATTTCGACCTGCCGGAAATGACCCTCGACAAAGACAGCATCACCCGCGACCTCAATGCACTGATCGAACAGGCCCACCCGGTAAAAACCCTGTCGATGCCGGCCACCGAGTATTCCACCTTGCTGCAGATCACCCGTACGCAGGCAGTGGCGCCGCCGGTGGTCCAGGGCTCGGTACGTGTCATTGAAATCGCCGGCATTGATATCCAGCCGTGCGGGGGCACCCATGTGATCAACACTGAAGAAATCGGCCGGGTGTTCTGCGAGAAAATCGAGAAGAAGAGCAAGCACAATCGCCGGGTGATCCTGCGATTTGAATAACCCTCGAGTCCAACACGGCCTCTGTGGGAGCTGGCTTGCCTGCGATAGCATCACCGCGGTTTGCCTGGAACACTGAGGCGCCCGCATCGCAGGCAAGCCAGCTCCCACATTGAGCGCGTGGTTGCTCAGATCACGAACAGGTCCATGAACCGATTGACCGGCGTGGCTTCAAGCTTCGCCTGGTCCTTGCACAACGCAAGAATCTCGGCACTGCGCTGCGCAGTAAACCGTGTGGCCAGGTTGGCCTTGAACTTGTCTTCCAGCAACGGAATACCGTCCACCCGGCGCCGGCGATGACCAATCGGGTACTCCACCGCTACCTGTTCGGTACTGCTGCCGTCCTTGAAAAACACCTGCACCGCGTTGGCGATGGAGCGCTTGTCGGCCTCCAGGTATTCACGGCTGTAGCGTGGGTCTTCGACGATGACCATCTTGTCCCGCAGTTCGTCGATGATGGGATGGGCGGCGTGGAATTCATCTTCGTACTGCTCCGCCACCAGATTGCCGAACGCCAACGGCACGGCCGTCATGTATTGCAGGCAATGGTCGCGGTCGGCAGCGTTGGCCAACTGGCCAACCTTGGAGATGATGCGAATCGCCGACTCGTGGGTGGTGATCACGATGCGTTCGATTTCATGCAGGCGATTTTTCACCCGTGGGTGCAACGTCACCGCCGCTTCACAGGCGGTTTGCGCATGGAACTCGGCGGGAAAGCTGATCTTGAACAGCACGTTTTCCATCACATAAGTGCCGTAGGATTGGGACAGGCTGAATGCGCGCTTGTCCTCGGGCTTGAGCGCCAGGTCCTTGTTGGTGTGGCTGAACAGCACGTCATAGAACCCCCACTGTGGCGCGCTCAATACGCCAGGGATGCCCATCTCGCCACGCAGGGCGATATCCGCCAGGCGTACGCCACGGCTCGACGCATCCCCCGCTGCCCAGGACTTGCGTGAGCCGGCATTCGGCGCATGCCGGTAAGTGCGCAACGCCTGCCCATCGACAAATGCATGGGACAACGCCGCCAGCAGTTGCTCACGGTTGGCGCCCATCAGCTTGGCGGTCACCGCCGTGGAGGCCACTTTCACCAACAGCACATGGTCGAGGCCGACGCGATTGAAGGAATTTTCCAGGGCAATCACCCCCTGGATCTCGTGGGCCATGATCATCGCTTCCAGCACCGCGCGAACGGTCAGCGGCGTGTCGCCATTGGCTACGCGCTGTTGCGACAGGTGATCGGCCACGGCAAGGATGCCGCCGAGGTTATCCGAGGGGTGACCCCATTCGGCGGCGAGCCAGGTGTCGTTGTAGTCGAGCCAACGCACGATACAGCCGATATCCCACGCGGCCTTGACCGGGTCCAACCGGAACGACGTGCCCGGCACCCGTGCGCCAAACGGCACCACCGTGCCCTCGACGATCGGTCCCAGGTGCTTGGTGCACTCGGGGAACCGCAGGGCCAGGAGGCCGCAACCGAGCGTGTCCATCAGGCAGTGGCGGGCGGTGTCCAGTGCAGCCTGGGAATCGATCCGATAAGTGAGGACATAGTCGGCAATGTCCTGCAGGACCCGGTCGTAGTCGGGGCGGTTGTTCTGGTCGACGTTGGCGCTCATGGCAGTTCTCCAAAAGTTAGGGGTTGTTCCATCCTCAGGGTCAGGGTTGATGTGTCGTGGCAGGTCTGATTGCCGGCCTTGGTAGTACGGGTACCACCTCCCCCTGTGGGAGCTGGCTTGCCTGCGACAGCGGTTTGTCAGTTGAAACAAGGGTTGCCTGACACGCCGTCATCGCGGGCAAGCCCGCTCCCACAGGGAACGGTGTTGATCGTTAAAAAGCGTCGCCGGGCACGCGGACGAAACCTTCCATCAGTACGCGCGCGCTGCGGCTCATGATGGCTTTTTTCACCACCCATTCGCCGTTGACCTGAGTGGCTTCGGCGCCCACGCGCAAGGTGCCGGACGGATGCCCGAACCGCACCGCGTTGCGCTCGACACCACCGGCCGCCAGGTTGACCAACGTCCCGGAAATCGCCGCCGCCGTACCAATCGCCACCGCCGCCGTGCCCATCATCGCGTGGTGCAACTTGCCCATCGACAGTGCACGCACCAGCAGGTCCACATCGCCGGCCTTGATCGCCTTGCCACTGGAGGCCACGTAATCCGCAGGCTTGGCCACAAACGCCACTTTCGGCGTGTGCTGCCGCTGGGCGGCTTCGTCCAGGTGTTTGATCAGGCCCATGCGCAGTGCACCGTAGGCCCGCACGGTTTCGAACATCGCCAGGGCCTTGGGGTCGCTGTTGATCGCGCCTTGCAGCTCGGTGCCGGTGTAGCCGAGGTCTTGCGCGTTGATAAAGATGGTCGGGATACCGGCGTTGATCAGCGTGGCCTTGAAGGTGCCGACGCCGGGCACTTCCAGGTCGTCAACCAGGTTGCCGGTCGGGAACATCGAACCGCCACCGCCCTCTTCCTCCGCCGCCGGGTCCATGAACTCCAACTGCACTTCGGCGGCCGGGAAAGTCACGCCGTCCAGTTCGAAGTCACCGGTTTCCTGCACCGCCCCGTCGGTGATCGGCACGTGGGCGATGATGGTCTTGCCGATATTGGCTTGCCACACCCGCACCACGGCCACGCCGTTGTGCGGCACGCGAGCCGGGTCGACCAGGCCAGCGCTGATGGCGAAGGAGCCGACCGCCGCCGACAGGTTGCCGCAGTTGCCGCTCCAATCCACAAACGGCTTGTCGATGGAGACCTGGCCAAACAGGTAGTCCACGTCGTGATCGGCGCGGGTGCTTTTGGCCAGGATCACGGTTTTGCTGGTGCTCGATGTGGCGCCACCCATGCCGTCGATCTGTTTGTCATAGGGGTCGGGACTGCCGATCACCCGCAACAGCAAGGCGTCGCGCGCGGCGCCCGGCACCTGCGCCGACGCGGGCAGGTCCTTGAGGCTGAAAAATACGCCCTTGCTGGTGCCGCCACGCATGTAGGTGGCCGGGATCTTGATTTGCGCTGCGTGTGCCATGGTTACCTCTCAGGCGGTCGCCGCCGATTCCAGGAAGTCCTGGGCAAAGCGTTGCAACACGCCGCCCGCCTCGTAGATCGACACTTCTTCGGCGGTGTCCAGGCGGCAAGTCACCGGCACTTCGACACGTTCGCCGTTCTTGCGGTTGATCACCAGCGTCAACTGCGCACGCGGGGTGCGCGCACCGACCACGTCGTAGGTCTCGCTGCCATCGATCTGCAGCGTGTGACGGTCGGTACCCGGCAGGAACTCCAGCGGCAGCACGCCCATGCCCACCAGGTTGGTGCGGTGGATGCGCTCGAAGCCTTCGGCGGCAATCGCTTCCACACCGGCCAGGCGCACGCCCTTGGCCGCCCAGTCGCGGGACGAGCCCTGGCCGTAGTCGGCGCCGGCAATGATGATCAGCGGCTGCTTGCGCTCCATGTAGGTCTCGATGGCTTCCCACATCCGCGTGACCTGGCCTTCCGGCTCGATCCGCGCCAGGGAACCCTGCTTGACCTTGCCGTTTTCAACCACCATTTCGTTGAACAGTTTCGGGTTGGCGAACGTCGCGCGTTGCGCAGTCAAATGGTCGCCGCGATGCGTCGCGTAGGAGTTGAAGTCGACTTCCGGCAGGCCCATTTTCGCCAGGTATTCACCGGCGGCGCTGTCGAGCATGATGGCGTTGGACGGCGACAAGTGATCGGTGGTGATGTTGTCCGGCAGCACCGCCAGCGGGCGCATGCCCTTGAGCGGACGTGCACCGGCCAGCGCGCCTTCCCAGTACGGCGGGCGGCGGATGTAGGTGCTTTGCGGGCGCCAGTCGTACAGCGGCGCGACTTTCGGGCCGGTGTCTTCGTGGATGGCGAACATCGGGATATACACCGCGCGAAACTGCTCCGGCTTCACGCAAGCCTTGACCACGGCGTCGATCTCTTCATCACTCGGCCAGATGTCCTGCAGGCGGATCTCCTTGCCGTCGGTATCGAGGCCGAGCACGTCTTTCTCGATGTCGAAACGGATAGTGCCAGCAATCGCATACGCCACCACCAACGGCGGCGACGCCAGGAAGGCTTGCTTGGCATACGGGTGAATACGTCCGTCGAAGTTGCGGTTGCCCGAGAGCACGGCGGTGGCGTACAAGTCGCGGTCGATGATCTCCTGCTGGATCACCGGGTCCAGCGCACCGGACATGCCGTTGCAGGTGGTGCAGGCGAAGGCCACCACGCCGAAACCGAGCTTCTCCAGTTCATGGCCCAGGCCGGCCTCTTCGAGGTACATGGCCACGGTTTTCGAGCCGGGCGCCAGGGACGACTTGACCCATGGTTTGCGGGTCAGTCCCAGCTTGTTGGCATTGCGCGCCAGCAGGCCTGCGGCGATCACGTTGCGCGGGTTGCTGGTGTTGGTGCAACTGGTGATGGCCGCGATGATCACCGCGCCGTCGGGCATTTGCCCGGGCACTTCATCCCACTGGCCGCAGATGCCTTTGGAGGCCAGGTCGCTGGTCGCGACGCGGGCATGCGGGTTGCTGGGGCCGGCCATGTTGCGCACGACGCTGGACAGGTCGAAGGTGAGGCCGCGCTCGTATCGCGCGCCCTTGAGGTCATCGGCCCACAAGCCGGTGTGGCGAGCATATTGCTCCACCAGGGTGACCTGTTCGTCTTCGCGGCCGGTGAGTTTCAGGTAAGCGATGGTCTGCGAGTCGATATAGAACATCGCCGCCGTGGCACCGTATTCCGGGGCCATGTTGGAGATGGTCGCGCGGTCGCCCAGGGTCAACGCCGAAGCGCCCTCGCCAAAGAACTCCAACCATGCGCCCACCACTTTCTGTTGACGCAGGAACTCGGTCAGCGCCAGCACCATGTCAGTGGCGGTGATGCCGGGTTGCAGCTTGCCGGTCAGTTCCACGCCGACGCTTTCCGGCAGGCGCATCCACGAGGCGCGACCGAGCATCACGCTCTCGGCTTCCAGGCCACCGACACCGATGGCGATGACACCCAAGGCATCCACGTGAGGGGTATGGCTGTCGGTACCGACGCAGGTATCCGGGAAGGCCACGCCGTCACGCACCTGGATCACCGGGGACATTTTCTCCAGGTTGATCTGGTGCATGATGCCGTTGCCAGGCGGGATCACGTCGACATTCTTGAAGGCCTTTTTGGTCCACTCGATGAAGTGAAAGCGGTCTTCGTTGCGACGGTCTTCGATAGCGCGGTTTTTCTCGAACGCGTCCGGGTCAAACCCACCGGCTTCGACGGCCAGGGAATGGTCGACGATCAGTTGGGTCGGCACTACCGGGTTGACCTGGGCCGGGTCACCGCCTTGCAGGGCGATGGCGTCGCGCAGGCCGGCGAGGTCGACCAGCGCGGTCTGGCCGAGGATGTCGTGGCAGACCACGCGCGCAGGGAACCAGGGGAAGTCGAGGTCGCGCTTGCGGTCGATCAGTTGGCCCAGGGACGCATTGAGGGTGGCCGGGTCACAGCGACGCACCAGGTTTTCTGCGAGGACGCGAGAGGTATACGGCAAAGTGGCGTAGGCGCCGGGTGTGATTGCCTCGATAGCCGCGCGGGCGTCGAAGTAATCCAGGCGGCTGCCGGGGAGCGGTTTGCGAAATTCAGTGTTCATCGTCAGGACTCGGTCACGGTAGTTAGGCGGAACGAACCTGCGGCATGGGTCTGGATGAGCAGGGTCCCTGTGGGAGCCGGGCTTGCCGCGATAGCGATGTAACTGTCGACACCCGTGTTGAATGTCAGTCAGTCATCGCGGGCAAGCCCGGCTCCCACATTGACCCGGTTTCAACCATGAAAACCGGTGCCTCAGGTTGATCCCATTCAGCGACGTTCGATTGGCACGAACTTGCGCTGCTCGACGCCGGTGTATTCGGCGCTCGGACGGATGATGCGGTTGTTGGCACGCTGCTCGAACACGTGGGCGGCCCAGCCGGTGAGGCGCGAGCACACGAAGATCGGGGTGAACAGCTTGGTCGGGATGCCCATGAAGTGGTACGCCGAGGCATGGTAGAAGTCGGCGTTGGGGAACAGTTTCTTCTGTTCCCACATGGTCTTGTCGATGGCTTCGGAAACCGGGAACAACACCTTGTCGCCCACTTCGTCGGCGAGTTTTTTCGACCAGCCCTTGATCACTTCATTACGCGGGTCGTTGTCTTTGTAGATCGCGTGGCCGAAGCCCATGATCTTGTCCTTGCGTGCCAACATGCCGAGGGTGCCTTCGACGGCTTCTTCGGCCGAAACGAAACGCTCGATCATTTCCATCGCCGCTTCGTTGGCGCCACCGTGCAGCGGGCCACGCAGGGAGCCGATGGCGGCGGTGACGCAGGAATACAGGTCGGACAGGGTCGACGCACAGACCCGCGCAGTGAAGGTCGACGCGTTGAATTCGTGTTCCGCGTAGAGGATCAACGAAACGTTCATCACCTTGACGTGCAACTCGCTCGGTTGCTTGCCATGCAGCAAGTGCAGGAAGTGGCCGCCGATGGTCGGCTCGTCGGTCACGCAGTCGATGCGCTTGCCGTCGTGGCTGAAGCGGTACCAGTAGCACATGATCGCCGGGAAGGCGGCGAGCAGCCGGTCAGTGACATCGCGCTGCACGCTGAAGTCTTTCTCCGGTTCGATATTGCCCAGGAACGAGCAACCGGTGCGCATCACGTCCATCGGATGGGCGTCGGCAGGGATGCGTTCCAGCACTTCTTTCAATGCTTGCGGCAGGTCGCGCAGCTTGCTCAGCTTGGCACTGTAGGCAGCCAGTTCGGCCTGGGTCGGCAGTTCGCCGTACAGCAACAGGTAGGCGACTTCTTCAAATTGCGCATCGGCAGCCAGTTCGCGCACGTCGTAGCCGCGATAGGTCAGCCCGGCACCGGCCTGGCCCACGGTGGACAGTGCGGTCTGCCCGGCCACTTGGCCACGCAGGCCGGCGCCACTCAATACTTTTGCTTCAGCCATGTTCGTTCTCCGATCTTGAATTTATTAGGGAGGCGTACCGCGTTACTTTTTCGCGGCAAACAGCGCGTCGAGCTTCTGCTCGAAGGTGTGGTAGTCGATGCGATCGTAAAGCTCCATGCGGGTTTGCATGGTGTCGATCACGTTCTGCTGGGTGCCGTCGCGACGGATCGCGGTGTAGACGTTCTCGGCCGCCTTGTTCATGGCGCGGAAGGCCGAGAGCGGGTACAGCACGATGGAAACATCGGCAGATTTCAACTGTTCGGTGGTGTACAGCGGCGTGGCGCCGAATTCGGTGATGTTGGCCAGGATCGGGGCCTTCACCTTTGACGCGAAGAGCTTGTACATCTCCAGTTCGGTGATGGCTTCCGGGAACACCATGTCGGCGCCGGCTTCGATGCAGGCAGCGGCACGGTCCAGGGCCGACTCCAAGCCTTCGACGGCCAGGGCATCGGTACGGGCCATGATCACGAAGCTGTCATCGGTGCGCGCATCCACGGCGGCCTTGATGCGGTCGACCATTTCCTGCTGGGACACGATTTCCTTGTTCGGGCGATGACCGCAACGCTTGGCGCCCACCTGGTCTTCGATGTGAATCGCGGCCGCGCCGAACTTGATCATCGACTTGACGGTGCGCGCGACGTTGAACGCCGAGGAGCCAAAACCGGTGTCCACGTCCACCAGCAGCGGCAAGTCGCAGACGTCGGTGATGCGGCGCACGTCGGTCAGCACGTCATCCAGGCCGGTGATGCCCAGGTCTGGCACGCCGAGGGAGCCCGCCGCCACACCGCCACCCGACAGGTAGATGGCCTTGAAACCCGCGCGCTTGGCCAGCAACGCGTGGTTGGCGTTGATCGCACCGACCACCTGCAGTGGGTGCTCGCTGGCGACGGCGTCACGGAATCGCTGGCCGGGTGTGCTTTTATTGTTAGAACTCATGACTCACCTCGCTGAGTGGTTGTCTGGGGAGCGCCGTCCGGGAAATGGCGGGCAATGTTGCGTTTGGATGCGCCGATATGCCGGCGCATCAACAGTTCGGCCAGTTCGCCGTCGCGATCGGCAATCGCATCAAGTATGCGGTGGTGCTCGGCGAAGGCCTGGCGTGGGCGATTGGGGGTGGCGGAGAACTGGATGCGGTACATGCGCACCAATTGGTACAGCTCGCCGCAGAGCATTTGGGTCAGGGTGCGGTTACCGGCGCCTTGAATTATCCGGTAATGAAAATCGAAGTCGCCTTCCTGCTGGTAATAGCCGAGGCCGGCCTGAAAGGCTTCGTCCCGCTCGTGGGTGTGCAGCACCTGGCGCAGCTCTTCGATCTCCGCGTCGGTCATGCGCTCGGCCGCCAGGCGGCAGGCCATGCCTTCGAGCGATTCGCGGATTTCATAGAGTTCGATCAGCTCGGCGTGGCTCAGCGACACCACCCGGGCGCCGACGTGAGGCACACGCACCAGCAGGCGCTGGCCTTCAAGGCGGTGGATCGCCTCGCGCAGCGGGCCGCGGCTGATACCGTAGGTACGCGCCAGTTCCGGCTCGGAGATCTTGCTGCCGGGGGCTATCTCACCTTTGACGATGGCGGCCTGGATACGCCGGAAGACGTTCTCGGACATGGTCTGGGAGTCGTCCTGCGCCACGGCTGTGGATTCCAGCTGATCCAGCATATTGTCGACACCTTTAAAAGCAATGCCGCAAAAACTAGCCAATCAGCCCCAGATAGTCAAAGAATAAATCCACATTGTCGACAATCGTCTAATAACCCTTGTTGCCCCCTATCGGGGCATGGCCGCCTGCCAGCGCTGGCGCCAAAAAAGCATCATGTTAGAATGCGCACCACTTTTGCCTGACATCACTGGATGAAACGGCATACGAGGGAGTTTGCGCAGCAATGCCAGTCGCCTTGAATTGAACATCGCACTGCCGCCTCGGGATCTATGAGACTCAAACCCTTCCTTCTATTGATTTGCCTGTTGGCCGCACCAGGCCTTGGCGTAGCCGCCGAGAAGACCGTGTATGGCCTCAACGAATACGCGCAATTGGCCGGTATCGACCTGGAGGTCGCTGCCAAACTGGACACCGGTGCCAAGACCGCGTCCCTCAGCGCCCGTGATATCAAGCGCTTCAAGCGCGACGGCGAGTCCTGGGTGCGTTTCTACCTGGCCATCGACACCGCCCACTCCCACCCCATCGAACGTCCCCTGGCCCGCGTCAGCAAGATCAAGCGCCGCGCCGGTGACTACGACCCCGATGAGGACAAGAACTACACCGCCCGTCCGGTGATAGCCCTGGATATTTGCATGGGCACCGCTTTACGCAGCATCGAAGTGAACTTGACTGACCGCAGCGCATTCCAATATCCGCTGCTGATTGGCTCCGAAGCGCTGAAACGCTTTGATGCGCTGGTCGACCCCAGTCTTAAATACGCAGCAGGCAAACCTGCCTGCGCCGCCGACGCTCATACCGCCGAGTAAACCGAATGCGCTCTCTGACCCTGCACCTGAAAATCCTGATCGCCATCCTGGTGGTGCTGGGTATTTCGGTCACCGCCTATCAGATCTTCGTGCTGGGGATCCCCGTCACCGAGGACGCCACCGACGACTTGTGGAACATCGATGCCAAGGTCGAGTTCGTCGCCAACCCGAAAGACCCGGTGAAGATCCAGATGTTCGTGCCGCCCTTGAGCCGCGACTTCGTCAGCCTCAACGAGAGTTTCATTTCGAACAACTACGGGGTGAGCGTCAACCGCACCGACGGCAACCGCAAGGTCACCTGGTCGGCACGCCGCGCCAAGGGTAACCAGACCCTGTATTACCGCCTGGTGCTCACCAAGCGTTACAGCGGCGAAAAGGTCAAGGTCAAGGGCCCGACCTTCCGCGACAGCATTGCCGTGGAAGGCCCGGAAAAAATCGCCGCCGAAGCGCTGCTGGCGCCTATCCGCCAGCATTCGGCCGACGTCGAGACCTTTATCAGCGAAGCCATCAAGCGCACCAACAACCTCAACGACGACAACGTGAAACTGTTGCTGGCGGGCGACCCGTCGACGCCGCACAAAGCCAAGATCGTCGAACTGCTGCTGTCCATCGCCCATGTGCCGGTGGAAAAGGTCCACACCATTCGCTTGGTGGCCGACCAGCCGCAAACCCCGGAACTCTGGCTGCGCAGCTTCAACGGCAATGACTGGTTGTACTTCAACCCGGAAACCGGCGAACAAGGCCTGCCGGCCGACCGCCTGCTGTGGTGGACCGGCGATGAAAACCTGATCACCGTCGACGGTGGCAAGAAAGCCATGGTGACCTTCAGCCTGAACAACAGCGAGATGAACGCGATTCGCCTGGCCAAGCTGACCGACGAGAACACCGACGCCAACTTCCTCGAATATTCGCTGTACGGCCTGCCGCTGCAAACCCAGCAGACCTTCATGATCATGGTCATGATCCCGATTGGTGTGCTGGTGATCCTGATCCTGCGCAACCTCATTGGCCTGCAGACCCTGGGCACCTTCACGCCGGTGCTGATCGCCCTGGCGTTCCGCGAGACGCAGCTGGGCTTCGGGATTGTGCTGTTCACGATCATCACGGCGCTGGGGCTGTCGCTCAGGTCGTACCTGGAACACTTGAAGCTGCAGATGCTGCCGAGGCTGTCGGTGGTGCTCACCTTTGTGGTGGTGCTGATCGCGGCCATCAGCCTGTTCAGTCATAAACTGGGGCTGGAGCGCGGGTTGTCGGTGGCGCTGTTCCCGATGGTGATCCTGACCATGACCATCGAACGCCTGTCGATCACCTGGGAAGAACGCGGCGCCAACCATGCGCTGAAAGTGGCGATTGGTACGCTGTTTGCCGCATCCCTGGCGCACCTGATCATGAGCGTGCCGGAACTGATCTACTTCGTGTTCACCTTCCCGGCGATCCTGCTGATCCTGGTGGGTTTCATGCTGGCCATGGGTCGTTATCGCGGCTACCGCCTGACCGAGCTGGTGCGTTTCAAGGCCTTCCTCAAGGCTGACTCGTAATGTTCGGCTTCTGGAAGACCTGGAAAGCCCTCGAAGCGCGGGGGATCATGGGCATCAATCGGCGTAACGCCGACTACGTGCTCAAGTACAACAAGCGCAGCCTGTACCCGATCGTGGATGACAAGATCATCACCAAGGAACGCGCGCTTGCCGCCGGCATCCATGTGCCGGAAATGTACGGAGTGATCTCCACCGAGAAGGAAATCGACAAGCTCGACGACATCATCGGCGGGCGCAGCGACTTCGTGATCAAGCCCGCCCAGGGGGCCGGCGGTGACGGCATCCTGGTGGTGGCGGACCGTTTTGAAGGGCGCTATCGCACGGTGTCCGGCAAGATCATCAGCCACGAAGAGATCGAGCATCAGATCTCCAGCATCCTCACTGGCCTCTACTCGCTGGGCGGCCACCGTGATCGCGCGCTGATCGAGTACCGGGTGGTGCCGGACCAGATTTTCAAAAGCATCAGCTATGAAGGCGTGCCGGACATCCGCATCATCGTGCTGATGGGCTACCCGGTGATGGCCATGCTGCGCTTGCCGACCCGCCAGTCGGGCGGCAAAGCCAACCTGCACCAGGGAGCCATCGGTGTCGGTGTAGACCTCGCTACCGGCCTGACCCTGCGAGGCACCTGGCTGAACAACATCATCACCAAGCACCCCGACACCACCAATGCCGTGGATGGCGTGCAGCTCCCCAACTGGGACGGTTTCATGAAACTCGCGGCCGGCTGCTACGAGCTGTGCGGGCTGGGCTATATCGGCGTGGACATGGTGCTCGACCAGGAGAAAGGCCCGCTGATCCTGGAGCTCAACGCGCGCCCAGGGCTGAATATCCAGATCGCCAACGACTGCGGCTTGACCCTGCGTACACATGCGGTGGAAGCTCGGCTGGAAGCGCTGAAAGCCGCTGGCGTGACGGAAACGCCGGAAGAGCGCGTGAAGTTCGTGCAGGAAATGTTCGGGCATATTCCGCCTGTGGAAGGCTGAAGACCGCATTACCTGTAAGCCGGATCCTACAGTGGAATGCGGTACAATCCCCGCCCCTCTATGCCCATAGCTGATTCGCCGCGCATGCCGACCTGCTCCGTACACCCGCTGCCCTACCGGGCCAACCCCGCTGAGTACTTTGCGGTGATTCGCCACGCGCCTGGTGCCGTGCTGCTGGACAGTGGGCGACCGGCAGCCGAGCGCGGGCGTTATGACCTGCTGAGCGCCTGGCCGCAAACAACCCTGACGGTGTCGCCCGACGAAAGTGGTAGTGATTTCCTGCAACGCTTGCGGGAAAACCTTGCCCAGTTGGGTGATGCGGATTTACCCGACGGTTATGCATTGCCGTTTGCCGGTGGCCTGATCGGCTACCTGAGCTATGACTTCGGTCGTCATCTTGAGCAGATGCCGCACTTGGCCGCAGATGACCTGCACCTGCCGGATGCGCGCTTCGGGCTGTACGCCTGGGCGTTGATCAGTGATCACCAGGCGCAGGCCAGCCAGCTTGTTTTTCACCCCGCACTGGCGGACAGCGAGCGGCAACGCTTGATTGCCTTGTTCCGTCACCCGGACGCTGGCTCCACCGCCCTTTTCAAGCTCCAGGGCCCCATGGCACCGGACCTTACTGCCGAGCGTTATCGACAAGCGATCGTGCGCATCCAGGACTACATCCAGGCCGGCGATTGCTACCAGGTCAACTTCGCCCAGCGTTTTCGAGCGCCCTGCCTTGGCGATCCATGGGTGGCGTATTGCGCCCTGCGCGAAGCCTGCCCGACGCCGTTCTCGGGGTTCCAGAGCCTGCCGGACGACGGCGCGGTGCTGAGCCTGTCGCCAGAGCGCTTCGTGCGCATCAGCGAGCGCCACGTCGAAACCCGACCCATCAAAGGCACTCGCCCACGTGGCCTGACGCCCGAAGAAGACGCCGCTCACGCCGCCGAACTGCTGGCCAGCCCCAAGGATCGCGCCGAAAACCTGATGATTGTCGACCTGCTCCGCAATGACCTCGGCCGCACCTGCCGCACTGGCTCGGTGAGCGTGCCGGAGCTGTTCAGCCTCGAAAGCTACCCCAATGTGCACCACCTGGTCAGCAGCGTGACCGGCACACTGGCCGATGACAAAGACGCCCTCGACCTGATCGCCGGCAGCTTCCCCGGCGGCTCCATTACCGGCGCGCCGAAGATCCGCGCGATGCAGATCATCGACGAACTGGAGCCCACCCGACGCGGGCTTTACTGCGGTTCGCTGGTGTACCTGGACGTACGCGGCGAAATGGACAGCTCCATCGCCATCCGCAGCCTGCTGGTGAAGGATGGGCAGGTGTGTTGCTGGGGGGGCGGTGGGATCGTGGCAGATTCGCAGTGGGAAGCGGAGTATCAGGAGTCGCTGACCAAGGTGAAGGTGTTGTTACACACGTTGGAAAGCCTGTAGTCGCCACGCCCCTTCTGGTTCTCGGAGGCAAGGCAACGGCCTGAATCAGAACGCCTGTGGACGGCATTCGGGCTGGCACCTGAGATTGACGGCGTTTGCAAGGACCTCATCGCGGGCAAGCCCGGCTCCCACATTTTGATAGGTGAACCCATTCAAGTGTGGGAGCTGGCTTGCCTGCGAAGGGGCCATCAGCCTTGGCGAAAACCTACAGGCTCAAAGACCGATTCGACGCCTTGATGAACGCTTGCTTCAGATCCTCAAACGTATGCACCGCGGGGAATTGCGGGAATTCGCGGATCACGTTCTCCGGCGCATGGAACAGAATCCCACGGTCGGCTTCACCCAGCATAGTGGTGTCGTTGTAAGAGTCGCCGGCGGCGATCACGCGGTAGTACAGACTCTTGAAGGCCAGCACCGATTGGCGCTTGGGGTCTTTCTGGCGCAGCTGGTAACTGACCACGCGGTCGGTTTCGTCGGTGATCAGGCGGTGGCACAGCAGGGTCGGGAAACCCAGTTGGCGCATCAGCGGCTGGGAGAACTCGTAGAAGGTGTCCGACAGGATCACCACCTGGAAGCGCTCGCGCAGCCAGTTGACGAACTCGATGGCGCCGTCCAGCGGCTTGAGCGTGGCGATCACTTCCTGGATGTCGGCGAGCTTGAGCCCATGCTCGTCGAGAATGCGCAGGCGTTGCTTCATCAGTACGTCGTAGTCGGGAATGTCCCGGGTGGTGGCCCGCAGGGATTCAATACCGGTTTTTTCGGCGAAGGCGATCCAGATCTCCGGAACCAGCACCCCTTCCAGGTCGAGACAGGCAATTTCCACAAGACACTCCCATTTTGAAGTTATTGATTGAGCGAGCAAAAGGACTGCCGAACTCTAGCGATTCAAGCTCGCCGCCGCAACGCAGAGCGGATTTTGATACCATCGCTCCCCTATAGAGCGCTCAGCGCCACTGACCTGTAGGAACCGTCCTGATGAACCAAGCCTTCGACGTCGCTGAACTCGCCGCGACTTACGCCAATAAATCCGCCCAGGATATTCTCAAGCTGGCGTTCAGCCAGTTCGGTGACGACCTGTGGATTTCCTTCAGCGGTGCCGAGGACGTGGTGCTGGTGGACATGGCCTGGAAGCTGAACAAGAACGTCAAGGTATTCAGCCTCGACACCGGCCGCCTGCACCCGGAGACCTACCGGTTTATCGAGCAAGTGCGCGATTTCTACAAGATCGACATCGAGTTGATCTCGCCGGACCAGAGCAAACTGGAACCGTTCGTCAAAGAGAAGGGCCTGTTCAGCTTCTACAAGGACGGTCATGGCGAATGCTGCGGTGTGCGCAAGATCGAACCACTGCGCCGCAAACTCGCCGGCGTGACGGCCTGGGCCACTGGCCAGCGCCGCGACCAGAGCCCCGGCACCCGCAGCCAGGTAGCGGCGTTGGAGGTCGACACGGCCTTCTCCACCCCGGAACGCACCCTGCATAAATTCAACCCGCTGGCGCAGATGACCAGTGAAGAAATCTGGGGTTACATCCGCATGTTGGAGCTGCCGTACAACAGCCTGCATGAGCGCGGCTTCATCAGCATCGGTTGCGAGCCCTGCACCCGGCCGGTATTGCCGAACCAGCACGAGCGCGAAGGTCGCTGGTGGTGGGAGGAAGCCACGCAGAAGGAATGCGGGCTGCATGCCGGGAATATCATCAGCAAGGCCTAAAGGCTTGGCGATCAAATAATCAAGGTGGGAGCGGGCTTGCCCGCGAATGCGGTGTATCAGTCGATGTAGTCGGTGACTGACACCCCGTCTTCGCGGCCAAGCCCGCTCCCACATTTGTTTTGCATTGGCCGCCGAAGGTGTACACACAGATGTAACCATCGGTGCCATTTATGTGTGCAATTTTTTGTTATCCGCACCATAACGTAACACCTCTATCCGCCCGCCGTTTCCCCCACTGCATCGCACTCTTCCCATCGCAAAATAAATAGCTGTTCAAACGGTCAATTTATATCGCTTGTAATTCAGATAGTTATTTAAAGAACCTGCAAAAAGGAAATTACCTGCGGTTTTCATAGATCGAAAACTGGCACGCATGTGGCTTAAGGTGAAAAACGCTTTGTATACAATAAATACAAAACCTACATACACTTTGCCATCTGCGGCCTGGCTGCCGATGTGCTGGAGCCTGCCGGAATGCGTCCAAGCCTCTCGAACAACCTCGCACTGGATCTGCCCTCCTCGTCCCTGAACCCCGAAGCGACAAGTCCCGGCCCGCTGGTGCTCAGCCCGCGCCTGCATAACAAGGACCTGGCGCCCACCAAGGTCGAAGGCCGGCGATGGGGGCGCTACAGCATCTTTGCCCTGTGGACCAATGACGTGCACAACATTGCCAACTACTCGTTCGCCATTGGCCTGTATGCATTGGGCCTGGGCGGCTGGCAGATTCTGTTGTCCCTGGGCATCGGGGCGGCGCTGGTGTACTTCTTCATGAACCTGTCAGGCTACATGGGGCAGAAAACCGGCGTGCCCTTTCCGGTGATCAGCCGCATCAGCTTCGGCATCCATGGCGCGCAGATTCCGGCGTTGATCCGTGCGGTGATTGCGATCGCCTGGTTTGGTATCCAGACCTACCTGGCGTCGGTGGTGTTCCGCGTGCTTTTGACGGCGATTCACCCAGGCTTTGCCGAATACGACCACAATTCGATCCTTGGCCTGTCTTCCCTTGGCTGGGTGTGTTTTGTGGCGATCTGGCTGGTGCAACTGGTGATCCTGGCCTACGGCATGGAGATGGTGCGCCGCTATGAGGGTTTCGCCGGGCCGGTGATCCTACTGACGGTGGCCTCGTTGGCCGGCTGGATGTATTTCCAGGCGGGCGGCAACATTGCCTGGTCGATCCGCGAACCGCTGAGTGGCGGCGAGATGTGGCGCAATATCTTTGCCGGTGGCGCGCTGTGGCTGGCGATCTACGGCACGCTGATCCTCAATTTCTGCGACTTCGCCCGCTCCTCGCCCTGCCGCAAGACCATCCAGGTCGGCAACTTCTGGGGCCTGCCGGTGAACATCCTGGTGTTTGCCGCAATCACCGTGCTGCTGTGCGGTGGGCAATTCCAGCTCAATGGCCGCGTGATCGAGAGTCCCACCGAGATCATCGCCGCGATCCCGAACACCTTCTTCCTGGTACTGGGCTGCCTGGCCTTCCTGATTGTCACTGTGGCGGTGAATATCATGGCCAACTTTGTCGCGCCGGCCTTTGTGCTGAGCAACCTGGCGCCCAGGTACTTGAACTTCCGCCGCGCCGGGCTGATCAGTGCCACCGTGGCGGTGCTGATCCTGCCGTGGAACCTCTACAACAGCCCGCTGGTGATCGTGTATTTCCTCTCCGGCCTGGGTGCGCTGCTCGGGCCGCTGTATGGGGTGATCATGGTCGATTACTGGCTGATCCGTAAAAGCCAGGTCGACGTACCGCACCTGTACAGCGAAGACCCGAATGGCATTTATTACTACAGCCGCGGCGTCAATTTGCGTGCGGTGGCGGCGTTTATTCCTGCGGCGGTCATCGCCATTCTCCTGGCACTGCTGCCTGGGTTCGCCAGCGTCTCACCGTTTTCCTGGCTGTTTGGCGCTGGTATTGCAGGGCTGCTGTACTTGCTGATCGCCAAGCGCCAGCCGTTCTACGCCGATGTCAGCGGCGAAAGCATTGCAGTCGATAACGTCAGTCATTAATCAAGGACCTCCCATGCGTATCCTCGTGGTCAACGTCAACACCACCGAATCCATCACTGAAACCATCGCCCAGCAGGCACGGGCCGTGGCCGCGCCGGGCACCGAGATCGTCGGGCTGACGCCTTACTTCGGCGCGGAGTCGGTGGAGGGCAATTTTGAAAGCTACCTGGCCGCCATCGCGGTGATGGACCGGGTGATGGCTTACGACCAGCCGTTCGATGCGGTGATCCAGGCCGGCTACGGCGAGCACGGCCGCGAAGGCTTGCAGGAACTGCTCGACGTGCCTGTGGTGGACATCACGGAAGCCGCCGCCAGTACGGCAATGTTCCTGGGCCACGCCTATTCGGTGGTGACCACACTCGACCGCACGGTGCCGCTGATCGAAGACCGCCTGAAACTGGCCGGCCTGTACCAGCGCTGCGCCTCGGTGCGTGCCAGTGGGATGGCGGTGCTGGAGTTGGAAGAAAACCCGCTGGCGGCGATGGAAGCCATCGTGCGCCAGGCAGAACTGGCCATCAGCGAAGACAAGGCCGAGGTGATCTGCCTGGGCTGTGGCGGCATGGCCGGGCTGGACGAGCAGATTCGCCAGCGCACCGGCGTACCGGTGGTGGATGGTGTAACCGCAGCAGTGACCATTGCCGAGTCGTTGGTGCGGCTGGGGTTGTCGACGTCGAAGGTCAGGACTTATGCCACGCCAAGGCCCAAGAAGGTGATGGGCTGGCCGGGCAAGTTCGGTCGGTGACACCCAGGCGCCTACAGGGTGGCGTTGAACCTGGCAGCCAGGTGTTGTTCGGCAAACTGCTCGATGATGAAATCCACAAACGCCCGGGTCTTGCCGGGCAGCAGCTTGTGTTCGGCGTAGTAGAGGGAGATGTTGCCGTCGTCGACGTACCAGTCGGGCAGTACCCGCACCACCGCGCCACTGTCGAGGAACGGCACAGCCATGGGCATGCTCACCAATGCAATGCCCAGGCCTTGGGCGCTGGCACAGCAGGCGGCTTCGGAGTCACTCATGGTCATGCTCGGCTTGAGCACCAGCGGGCGCTGTTCACGCTCGAGGCTGGTCAATTGCCAGGAACGGATGCGACCGGTCTGCGGTGAACGGATAAGGATGCCGCGACAGCGCGACAAATCGTCGGGCCCCCGCACCGGTGGGCGCTGCGCCAGGTAGTCCGCAGACGCGACCAACACCCGATGCGCCGGCGTCAACTTGCGCGCCACCACGCCCTGGGGCAGTTCGAAGCCTCCACCGATGGCCGCATCGAAGCCCTGGCCGATCAGGTCGACCTGGCGGTTATCGAAATGCCAGTCCGGGCTGATATCCGGAAAACGGCGCATGAACGCCCCCAGCAATGGCACCACATACCGATTGCCAAAGACTGTGCCCATGCTGACCTTGAGCGTGCCCACTGGCCGCCCCTCGGCGCTGGCCAGGTTAGCCACGGCATTCTGGATGGTGGTCAGGCTGCCGCTCACCTCTTCGAGAAACAGTTTGCCGGCTTCGGTCAGGGTCAGCCGTCGGGTGCTGCGCTGGAACAGGCGCACACCCAGGCGTGCTTCAAGCTTGGCGACGCTTTTGCCCACGGCTGCCGGTGTCAGGCTCATGTGCCGCGCGGCCTCGGCAAAGCTGCCACCTTCGGCGCTGCGCACGAAGCATTCGATACTGCCAAAGCTTTCCATATCGACCCACTCTAAACTTTTGGTTTACACAGACTATAGCAATCGCGGTCTACCGGTAGCGGTTGGCGAGGTCGATACTCGGCCCCAACACCAAGGCATTCCGCCTTGAACAGCTAGGAGATCGACATGACCACCCACACCCTCAGCGGCAAAGTCGCCTTGATTCAAGGCGGTTCTCGCGGCATCGGCGCCGCCATCGTCAAGCGCCTCGCGGCACAGGGCGCAGCCGTCGCCTTTACCTACGTCAGCTCGGCCGCCAAGGCTGAAGCCTTGCAGAACAGCGTGATCAGCGAAGGCGGCAAAGCCCTGGCGATTCATGCCGACAGCGCCAATGCGGACGCGATCCGCAACGCGGTCAACGCCACCCTCGAAGCCTTTGGGCGCCTGGATATCCTGGTCAACAACGCTGGCGTGCTGGCCATTGCGCCGCTGGAAGACTTCAAGCTGGAAGACTTTGACCAGACCCTGGCAATCAATGTACGCAGCGTGTTCATCGCGACCCAGGAAGCCGCCAAGCACATGGGTGATGGCGGACGCGTGATCAATATCGGCAGCACCAATGCCGAGCGCATGCCGTTTGGTGGGGGTGGCCCGTATGCAATGAGCAAGGCGGCGCTGGTGGGGTTGACCAAGGGACTGGCACGAGACCTGGGGCCACGCGGCATCACCATCAACAACGTGCAGCCTGGGCCGGTGGATACCGATATGAACCCGGCGAACAGCGACTTTGCCGACACCCTGATCGGGTTGATGGCGGTGGGGCGTTACGGGCATGTGGAAGAGATTGCCAGCTTTGTGGCTTACCTGGCCGGGCCTGAAGCGGGGTACATCACCGGTGCAAGCCTGACCATCGATGGTGGCTTCAGCGCCTAGTACTTTTTAGACACTGCAAAACCCTGTGGGAACGGGCAAGCCCGCTCCCACAGGGTTGACCGTGTTTGGTTCAGGGACGGGGCGGCAAGCCATAGGCCGCCAGGTCAAAGTCCGCAAGCTTGCGGATGATCTGGTCGGCGTGGTGGTACTTGCTGTCTGCCATGGCTTCATCCGGCACCGCGATGGCGGTCATGTGGGCGGCTTTCGCGGCGGTGACGCCAAACGGTGAGTCTTCGAACACCAGGCAGTCCTCGGGTGCAACGCCCAGGCGGCGAGCGGCGGTGAGGAAGATATCCGGCGCGGGTTTGGCGGCGCCGACTTCCGGGTCGTCAGCGGTGACGATGGTATCGAACAGGCCAAACCATTCGCGGTGCAGCGTGGTCTTGTGGCCGAACGAATTACGCGACGAACTGGTGCCCACCGCAATCGGGATATTGTGCGCCTTCAAGTGCCGCACCAGTGCTTCAGCGCCGGGCATGCCCAATGCCTTGGGGAAGCGCTCGCTCATCAGCGGCTCGCGAATTTCCAGGAACTGCGCCGGCGTGATCGGCAAATCCAGCGCCTTTACGACGTAGTCAGCCAGGTCCTGGGCACCGCGGCCGATAATGTGCTGCTTGATGCCCCAATCGTAGGTGCGACCGTAGCGTTCGGCGATGATCTGCGTAACTTCGGTGTAGATGCCTTCGGTATCCAGCAACAACCCGTCCATATCAAAAATCACGGCCTTGATTGGACCGACTGCGGTACGCGGTGCATTCATCGCAACAGAACCTTGGGAGAGGACTAAAAGGATTCAGCACAATAACGGCCACGCTTGCCGGCAAGCAACCCTTTAGACTGTCTTCCCGTCCTTTCGAAGTACCCGCAATGCTCCTGCGTATCGCTGCCGACAGCCTGGTGCTGTTTCACCTCACCTTTATCCTGTTCGTGCTGTTTGGCGGCTTGCTTGCGCTCAAGTGGCGCCGGGTAATGTGGCTGCATTTGCCGGCGGCCGCCTGGGGCGTGGCGGTGGAAGTGCTGCACCTGCCCTGCCCGTTGACCCAGTGGGAAAACCTGCTTCGCCACCTCGCCGGGCAAGACGGTTACGGCGGCGGTTTTGTCGAGCATTACATCCTCACGCTGATCTACCCGGCGGGGCTGACCCCCGGGATTCAATTGGCGCTCGGGGCGCTGGTGCTGCTGGTCAATATCGCGGTGTATGTGTGCTTGATCAGGCGTGCGCAGGCAGGCAGCCAAGGTCGGCCAATGTAGCTTCCACCGCTGCTTCCAGCGGCGTGTGCGGCTCATGGCCCAAGGCCGCCAGCAGGCGCTGGTTGTCCATGCGCAAGGGGGTTTGCCACAGGTAGCGCATCTCTTGCATCTCACGCAGGGTGACGACAAAGGGTGCCGCCACTTTCAGCAGCCACCACGGGAAACGTTTGACGCGCGGTTGATGCCCTGTCCTACGCAGCATTACACGCTGGATCGCTTGGACCATCTGTGTGCCATCCGTGTCCACGTGCCCGGCCATGTGAAAGCAGGCGAAGGCGTCCAGGGTTGCTCGACGCTCGATCAACTCGACCATCGTGCGCGCGACGTCTGGCAGATACGCCCATTGATGCATCACCCCCGGGGCACCCGGGTAGCTGACGACCTTGACCGGCTTTCCGGGCTTGACCAGTCCCTGGGCAAACCAGTTGTTAGCCACCCGGGCGCCGAAAAAGTCCCCGGCGCGCACGATCAGGGCCCGAGCCCCCTGACGGGAAGCGTCCAGCAAGCGCTGCTCCAATTGCACGCGGATTGCGCCTTTGCGGGTCTGTGGGTGCTGGGGTGAGTCCTCGTGCAACACCGGGAATGCATCCGGCCCGTAGTTATAGACCGTGCCGGGCAAGACGACAGTGGCGCCTTCGACGATGGCTGCGGCGATGGTGTTGTCGATCATCGGGAGCACTTGCTCAGCCCAATTGCGATAACCCGGTGGGTTGACCCCATGCACGATGACCGCGCAGCCACGGGCAGCCGCCAGTACCTCGTCGCGATTGAGCGCATCACCTTTAATCCACGTAAACACTGCGTTCTGGCTGCGGGCTTTGTCCACATCACGGGTCAACGCACACACTTCCCAGCCTGCAGCACTCAACTGTCGCGCTACTTCACCGCCTATCCCGCCGGTGGCACCCAATACCAGAACCTTTTTCATGACCGTATCCCACAGTAGTTGATGAGGCCATTTTGTGTGCAGTCTCGCTATAGATAAATTGCCTAGCACCATGCAGCCGCTATACATTTATGCATGGCATCGACGATTGGCTGGGAGCTTTACCGGTCGTTCCTGGGCGTGCTCCGGGAAGGATCGCTGTCGGGGGCCGCACGGCAGCTCGGCATTACCCAACCCACGGTCGGTCGGCACATTGCCGCGCTGGAAACGGCGTTGGGCGTGGTGCTGTTTACCCGCTCGCCGAGCGGCTTGTTGCCCACGGCCGTGGCCCGCACCCTGCGTGCCCATGCCGAAACCATGGAGCGCACGGCGGCGGCGCTTGAACGTGCGGCGTCTTCCCAAGGTGATGAAGTGCGCGGCGTGGTGCGCGTATCCGCCAGTGAAGTGGTCGGCGTAGAAGTGCTGCCGCCGATCCTCACGCAATTGCGCCAGGCACACCCGCACCTCAAGGTTGAACTGGTCCTGACCAACCGCCTGAGCGACCTGCTGCAACTGGAAGCCGATATCGCCGTGCGCATGGTCCGTCCCAGCCAGGAACAACTGCTGGCGCGACGCATTGGCCTGATCGAAGTGGGCCTGCATGCCCGCGATGATTACCTGCAGCAACACGGCACGCCCCTGCACATGCAAGACCTGGCCAGCCACTCCTTGATCGGCTTCGATCAGGAAAATGCGTTTATCCGCAGCCTGGCCATCCAGGGCTTCGAACGCAGCGCCTTCGCCTGCAGCAGTGACAGCGACCTGGCGCAACTGGCACTGATCCGCGCCGGCGCCGGCATCGGCGGCTGCCAGGTCCAACTGGCCAAGCGCGACCCACGCCTGCGCCGAGTCCTGCCGGAAGGCTTTGCACTCATGCTGGACACCTGGGTGACGATGCACGAAGACCTGCGCAACAGCCCGCGCTGCCGCGTGATGTTCGACGCCCTGGTGGAAGGTTTGCAGCGTTACGTACAGGATTGAGACAGCTTCACTGGTGAAGAATCAGACTCCCTCAGTCCCTTCACAGACGCCACCATGTCCGAAGCCTTCGAAGTCCCCAGCCCCCACGAAAAACACCTCGAGCACACCACCGAACATGCCCACGGGCGAGGTGACAACTTCGCCAGCCGCATCGCCGTGATGACCGCCCTCATGGCAACGCTCGGCGCCATGCTCAGCTACCAGGCCGGCTCCACCGAAAGTGAAGCGGCAATGGACAAAAACAACGCCGCCATCATCAAGACCGAAGCCGCGAACCAGTGGAACTACTACCAGGCCAAATCCAGCCGGCAGAACCTTGCGGAACTGGCCACTCACATTCCTGGTGTGGACGCGGCGCATTACAAGGACGAGATCGAACGCTACAAACGCCAGAAGGAAGACGTACGCAAACAAGCTGAAACGCTCGAAGCCACCTCAAAGCAATGGGATGAAAAGTCGGAACAGGCGCTGCACCAGCATCACCGCTGGGCCCAGGCAATGACCGCGATTCAGATCGCGATTTCGTTGGCGGCAATTACCCTGTTGACGCGCAAGGAATGGCTCAAGCGCCTGTCGTATACCGCCAGCGGCGCAGCCGTGGTGCTGGGCAGCCTGGCGTGGCTGCATATCTGACACGATGCAGTCAAAAGGTGGGCGCTGGCTTGGCTGCGGTGGCGTTAGCTTCGGCGTTGAGGGCTTGGGTGTGCGTACAAGCCTGACGCGCGGGGTGGTAGTCTCGCCGTCTCGAAAACGACGATTACAGGGACGTAAGGATGCGAAGTCTGTTTTTATCGCTGTGCTGTCTGTTGATTACTGCCTGTTCAAGCAACCCGACAATGAATTGAGATAAGCAGCGACGCGGTGGTACTCAGCGACGTTGCCATGCTGTGCTCAATCCCGCTGCGCGACGGGTGTGACCTGCTGGATGTCATACGGCGGCGAATGGATATGCCGAGCGCTTGAATTTATAAGGGTAAGTTTTTCAAACACCAGAAATCACAAAACCCCTGGTTTCTCTCGAAACCAAGGGTTTTGTTTACTGAATGTGGCGGTGAAGGAGAGATTCGAAAGTACCCGCACCAGTAATCTCGCAGCCGAGGCCCCGGAATACAAGGGCTCCAGCGGTGACAGTCGTGCAAAAGTGTTCCCACGCCATTCCCACGAGCATCAGCATGCACCTCAGTACGCGTGCGCATTACACGTATAGGGGGCTGGAATTCGAAATCTAGAGGGGGGCAAAAAAAGAGTAACATAAGTAATCTTGACCATTTTTTACGCTCAACCCATTGAAATTAAAGGGTTTTGTATTTCGGCCAAAAGGTAATTTTTAAGTAATATTGAAGTAATCTGATTACTCTTTATAAATGTAATTCTCACGCTTGCAAAAATCCTTTAAAAACAACAGGTTGGCGAATAATTACCTTTTCAATTACTTCTCTGTTACTCCTTTTTGTAATACCGAACCCCACGGAATACGCGGCCTTCAGCCCATTACCCAGACGTGGTTACTGAAATTACTCTTTTTGAAATCCCCCCCCTACCTGCACAGCAACGCCTCCAGACCTTTCGGACAAGCCCCCTCTGACCCATTCCTGATAAACTGCCAACCCTTCGCATTATCCGTCCCAGATCCAAATGCCCTCCGACATAGCTCGACCGCGATCTCTCGCGCCGCTTCTCCGTCGCCCCCATTATGGATTGGAACTGCTAATCCTGTAGGCCACGTACTACTTGCCCTACAGAGCCGACCTGATAGCTGCGTACCAATTTTGTACCGACATGAGTCCATACAGCGACGCCCTGCCCCTCACGACAGGCGGCCATCGGCCGTTAGCTGGCCTATATATCGTCGTGATTTTTACGATTGTTTATCGCCCAGCTTGGTTGCAAAATCGGCGGCTCACGCGGTTGAGCCTTATAGACAGGGAGTTCAGATGGAAACTTTCGAATTGGATGACTTGACCCATGAGCAGATCAAGGCGTTTTGCCAATTGGGTGATGAACATCTGGAAGGCGGTGATTTCACGGCTGCCATCGGTCAGTACAACCTAGCGTGGGAGTTGATTCCAGAACCCAAAAATAACTGGGAAGCTGCGACATGGGTGCTTGCCGCTATCGGCGATGCCTGTTTTCAGGGAGGATTCTTTACCTCCGCAAAAGAGGCCCTTGAGTATGCGATGACTTGTCCCGACGCAGTCGGCAATCCATTTTTGCATTTGCGTTTGGGCCAAGCACTTTACGAGAAAGAGGAAACTGATCGAGCCGCCGATGAACTTATGCGAGCATACATGACGGCTGGAGATGAGATTTTTGACAACGACGACCCCAAGTATTTCGCGTTCCTAAAAACGCGGGCCGTGATTTAAAAATCGGAACAGCCGATCGATAACAAAAGCTCGACGGCGGCAATAATTGGCCGATAACTGCCGTTTTCGAGAGGCCGCGATTGGCCGATTTCTGCCGCTAGTGACGGGCAGCAATCGGCCATTAGCGGACGGTCGCTCTACATCCGCTTCCGCCCTACCAAAATGATCATCAGCGTTTTCCTACGAATATCAGGAAACAGTCTCTTTGTTGCTAAGCCATGAATCGTCTGCTTGCATACACGCCCTGCGGTCAGCATTTAGGTCAAGGAGACAATAATGAAAACCATGGTAGTCGGGGCAAGCAAGGGGTTGGGCAGAGCCCTGATTGACGGATTGGGCGAGCATGGGGACACCTTGATTGGTGTCTCTCGCACCCGTCCCAAAAACCTTACACATAACGCCGGTATCGTTGTGCGTTGGGTGGAAGCAGACCTTGGTGAACCCGCACAGGCTGCTCAGATAATCGAGCAGGCCGTAGTGGATGGCGGGCTTGATACGCTGATCTACAATTTAGGAATATGGGAAGAGTCTGCCTTTGATCCCGCATACAACTTCCTGGCTGACAACGACGACCAAGTGGAGGCTATCGTCAGCTGTAATATCACTTCGACGATAGTACTGATAAAGCGGCTGCTTCCAGTTCTGCTCAGAAGTGCTAACCCAAGGATCATATTGACCGGCTCGACTTCTGGCTTGCCGCAAAGTGGACGACCAGAAGTCACCTTTGGAGCCTCCAAGTTCGCGTTGCGTGGTATCGCCGATGCACTACGCGAAGGGTACAGGCAGCAACGCCTGGGAGTGACCTGTTTAAACTTGGGCTATCTGAATACCGAAGATCCAATGAGCACCTCGAGGGTGATTGCCGAGCAACGCGGTGAAGGCAACTCAATTCCCGTGCATGACGTCGTACAGGTAGTCCGCATGGCCTTGAGCCTGTCTTCAGCAAGCTTCGTCAAGGAGCTCACTTTGCCCGCGATATTCGATGAGCGCTTCTGATGACGGGCCAATCCCTAAGCCAGAAGATGACAAAAAACTACGCTCGGCTTACGTCTATATTGATGCTTACACTGTCACACCAATGTTGCAAAAACCTCTTGGCAGAACGGTGTTTGGCTAAGTTCGGGCCTCATCAACGACCTCGACAGGTCGAAAACAGTAGCTAGTGAGCAGCAGCCTTCGGCCAAAAGCAGTCCCTAACACCTGAGAATTAAGCCAAGCCGCGAAGCGGTGTCGGCTTGAATGAATTGTCAGGCCACGGCCGTTCCAGCTGGGATCCAAAGATCATCGCCCTCAACATCATAGGTGCGCTGCTCGCAGCCACCGTCTTTGCAGCGGACATAGGAAAGCATACGGGTCGCGCCATCGCTGTGCGCCACCAACCAGTAGTAAGCATAACCATCATTCGAAAAGTCGCTATCTGGCCAAACTTCGATACTGGGATGAAATGCGCTAAGGCGAGAGAACACTTCCGTCGATTTAATCATGGGTATGTCGGACATACTCTTTCCTGCGGTTAATTGCTTTGGGTTTCAAATTGGCCGAGTATTAAAAATATCACTAAAAGCCTGCCTCAGGTTGAACCCCTTCCGCGTGCTTCTTCTAGGTGCGCAAAATACTGGTCAGACATTAATTTTATGGCGCCGACGGCACTTAGTTCGATTATGCACCGATAAGCGTCCGCTTTTGGCCTACTGCTGCCGGTCACGAGCGAAAAACATCAGCCTTTTCGGTGATGGATTGGACCGCCTGAATCTACAGGCCTGAAAACACGAGCATTACAGCCCCATCGCCAATCATCCGTACCACTTTCGTACCAGTGCCATTCCCACTCACTGAAGCCATGAATCGTTCCAGGCTTGGATCACCTCAATTGTAGGATTTGAAAATCCGACTCAGGCTCCGGGGCCCCTCGAGCCCTCAATTCAGCGAATACTTCCGCAGAGCACTCACCGTAACCCCAATAGCCGAATTTGATAGCAGACATACCATCTTCCTCGCGAACATAAGTCGCATCCGCTCCCGCCCGCAGAAGCAACATCGCGATCTCACTACCCTTTTTCTTTCCTGCACTGCACGCGAGGAGCAAAGGAGTCATCCCGTTGCGATTGACCTGGTCAAGCGGTGCGCCCGCCTCGATCAGGAATTTCACAAAGGCGATACGAAGCCCGTCAACAGCCGCCTCCATAGCTCCGTCTAGACTCGCCCCTGCATCCAATAGCAACTTGACTGCAGGAATTGTCCCGTTGCGCACCGCCGAGCTCATTGCAGTAACGCCATACTTTCCTTTCAGGTCGACCTCTGCTCCGCGCTTGAGCAGCAATTTCGCAAGCTTTAAGTCGCCACGTCCGCAGACCGACGCCAGCGGAGAGAATTCACCATCACCATTGGGATTTCCTCCATGGTCTAGTGCATACAGGAGTATTTCTTCCCTTCTGTAATGGGCGGCTTTGTTGAGCACCCTGTGCGGATCCGCTTCAAAGTCATAGTCATGCCCAATGAAATCCAGAAGCTGCTGGAGGTCACAGTCACGCATGAGATTGCTGAGATCGTTTCTAAAACTAAATTCGCCCATTCAGAAAAGTCCATTTTTTAGAGGTGTGATTTCGGGTATGCAAAAGATGGCAAAACAGTAGCAGGCTTCCTGAGATAGCCCAAGATCGCACTCCCGCCGACTAAAAAATTTCGGTGCTTTGCATCAATAGCTTGACCGTTG
This sequence comes from Pseudomonas lurida, assembly GCF_002563895.1. Classification (NCBI taxonomy): domain Bacteria; kingdom Pseudomonadati; phylum Pseudomonadota; class Gammaproteobacteria; order Pseudomonadales; family Pseudomonadaceae; genus Pseudomonas; species Pseudomonas lurida. Next base: position 4,744,681 of record NZ_PDJB01000001.1, read on the forward strand.
ACCCGCCCCCTCAATCTTCTAGGAAAATCGGGGTCATCCAACGCGACTCTGTCGCTCCAATCCCAGCACTCCTGACAGGCACATACCGGTGAACATTCGTGTGCGCGAGAATCCGCGCATGATCCTTATGAATGTGTGGAGAGGCGTGCACATGCGCGGCATGTATAACGATAGAATTTTTTAGGGTTCGGCGTCGGAAAAGAGTAAGAAAGGTTAGCTAGACCGCTGAATCGGCTGCAGCCCTTTTTTTCTGCGGGATTGAGCATGAAGCAAAAGGTAATATCCAAGTAATAATAAGGTTATCTAATTACCTCTTTAATAGGTAATACTCAAAGAGATTAAAATCTATACAAATCAATAACTTAAAAAATAATTACCTGATTAATTACTAAAAATAACTTATCTAAGCAATGCCTCTACACCAGTAGGAATGGGGCGTTGAGATGTGTGAAAGCTCACGAATTACTGAATTACCTTTTTCCGACGGTCATCTTGAAATTCAGTAAAATGCCCTACCTTATCCACGCCTTCGCAATGAGGAAAAATCCTGTGGGAAAAGTCCAGTGGCGGTCCTACATGCAGTACACCGCTCAATCGACTGCGGTTCGGGCGCTTTTTCTTACAATTGGCCGATTGAAAGACGGTCAGCTGTCAGAGGGCGAATATCCAACAGTGGTTGTCTTCATGGCATTTTCGATAGAGGCATACCTAAATACATTGGGCAGTCGTCATATTTCATTTTGGGACGAAATCGAAAGGCTACCTTGGCGCAAAAAAGTACATATTTTGCATCAAGTAGCTGGTGCGCAAGCCAAGTGGGATAAGGGATCACTTCAGTTCGCTGCAAAGGTTTTTCAGATTCGGGACCAATTGGCACACGGCAAGCCAGAAAGGGTTAGCAGTGAGTGGCAGCCAGGCACGCCAGATGGGTCGCACAGATCACATTATCCGGAACTCAAACCGAGCCTCCATTCCGTACTCACATCCGATTGGCTTTTAGACTCGGCTGATAAATTTCGTGTCTTGATGACCTATCTTGGCGACCTTTTTGGCCATCACGAATCCGATCATTTAAGCAACGCTGAGGGTGGATTTGAGTGGGATGACGGCATCGACTAATTTAACGGGGAGGCAGGGTTTCGCAGGGTTTCCACCTCTGCACAATGCCAAGCAATCTCCCAGCCTGTGCCGCCAGGAGTGGTCCGCAGGGGCGCAGAAAAAACGACCCATTTAGCCCGCAGGCGAGGTGGGGGGACGACGGCGCGCGCCAAGTCAACTCTCTGAGCCCCTCTTCTATGGGCGCACCAAATCAGCGCATCACCTAAGCACTGGAGCTGGATTGCGAAATACAAGCGATTGCACTTTGCGAATAGATAAAAATTGATCAGAGAAAGTAGCGACGGAAGTGGTATAAAACTTACAGCGGGAAAATCTGAAGCAAAATCTGAAGAATATGTCTTACTGAATCGTTTCAACTAAAATCGTCAAAAGCTCCCAACATCACACAATCACAAAAGAAAGGGATGTCCAATGATTACGTCAATAGCAAAACTTGAAAACTTTGGAATATTCGGAAGCTACGCGAAACCTGCCTCTCTGGAAGACTTCACCCAATACAACCTAATCTATGGATGGAACGGCAGTGGGAAGTCAACACTCTCAAAGATATTTGAATCCATAGCGAAAGGACAAATCATTGAGGACTTTCCTGGAGGAACTCTGACTGTAAATACAACCTCAGGCACTATAAACAACCGCAACTTATCATCCAGACCTATTGACCTGTGCGTATTCAATTCAAACTTCATAAAAGAAAATATCAATTGGGACAGCATCGTCAAAAGCATTCTTTTGATTTCACAAGATAAAATCGAAGAAAAGAAACAACTTAAAGAGAAACAGGACAAACTAAAAGAAAAAGAGAAAGAACTTAAAGATATATCAGACGCACAGAACGACCTATTAGAAACCAATCAAAATATACTAAGCGCAATAGCAAAAAGCATTAAAAGCAGATTCCAAATACTCGACAGCTCCGACAATTACTTCGTAAGCTATAACCGCGTCAAGGTGCAGTCAAAAATCAGCACTCACATTAAAGATTTAAATATTGGAACTTATCTTTTATCTCCCGACGCATTTGAAAAAAACCAAAAAGCCACATCACCAAAATTCAAACCCGCCGTAACTCACTCCCTCAACAGAATAAAACACGAAAACTATTTGCAACTAGCCCACCAGTTAAACTCTTTATTCAAAGAAACTGTCAAATCAACCAAGATAAGTCACCTACTTGAAAACCCACCCATTCAGAAATGGGTAGAACAGGGACTTCAAATACATGAAGGGTTAAATAAGTGTGAATTCTGTGAAAACGATCTGCCTTCGGAACGCTTGGAAACTCTCAACAAGCACTTTAGCGAAGCATTCAAAACCTTTAAGAGCAAGCTAGAAGGCGCGCATACGCTAATCGACACACTAGTCATTTTTAAACCTCCTCACCTACCCCAAGTAGATCTTTACGAGGAGTATTACGCAAATCTTCCAAAGCTGGAGAAAGAGCTTGATTACATAACCGACAGTATCAATGAACGACTCAAAAACTGGAAGGTCACGCTAGATGAAAAAATCGATAACCCCTTTATAGACACGGGTTGCGCGATTGAACTTCCGCCCTCTCTTTTTCATGAACACGAAAACGTATGCGAGCAGATTGAACAGGTAGTTTCGCTACATAACGACAAAGCAATCAACTTTCAAAATCAAATAAGTAGCGCCAAGTCATCTTTAGAACTTCATTTCCTAACCGAAGAACTGAACGATTGCGACTTTATAAAAAATCAACAGTCACATGAGTCAAATAAACAGCCCGTGATCGACCTGCAAAAGACAGTCAATGAGATATCCGCCGAGATCGATGAACTTGAGAAGAATCTTAACAATGAAAGCATCGGAGCTGAAGAGTTCAACAAGCTACTTCATAAGTTCTTAGGCAGAAACCAAATATCATTAAAATTCGATAAGATACGCAAGGGTTATCAGATACTCAGAGCACCAGAAAACACACCTGCTAAAAATTTGAGCGAAGGCGAAAAAAACGCTATCGGGCTTATATACTTCCTGACAAAGCTGTCGGAAAATGAAAGAGACCTATCCAAATCTGTCGTGGTTTTTGACGATCCGGTCTCTAGTTTCGACTCTAACAATTTATTCAACGCTCATTCCTTCCTAAGAAATCACTGCCAAGCTGCACAACAGCTGTTCATCCTCACTCACAGCTTTAACTATTTCAAACTAGTCCGAGACTGGCTGGCGGGAAAAAATGACAAAAAAGATGAAAACAAGAATCCAATTATACGTGCTCGTTTCTATAATATTGAGGCGTCGCCTACTGCCTTGAGAACATCCACAATCAATAACGCACCCAAAAGCTTGACCGGCTTCAATTCCGAATACCATTTTCTTTACTCAACACTCAAACAATATGTTGATCAAGAAACTCTTGCACTTGAAACAGCTTTCGCTGTTGCAAACATGTCAAGAAAACTGTTAGAGGCCTTCCTTACATTCAAGTATCCTCACGGGCGTGGAAACTTCAGGGGTTTAATGGATCAAGCCATTACGGACGAAGTCACATGCGAAAGAATTTATCGTTTCATCAACAAATACTCTCACAATCAAATAATCGAATTTGACGACAGCACCGCAGACAATATAGCTTCAGAATCGGAATATATTGTTAGAGATATTTTCAAAGAGATTGAACGACTAGATAAAAGTCACTATGAAGGGATGACAAAAGCCTTAGCTTAAGTCCAGTTACGGTTGCGGCCATACAGCCGCAGCCGTTTTACACCGTGAGCCTAATTAAATTTCTGCCCCTAGTTCATATCTTTCAAACTTGATTACTTCCTCTCCTATCCAATCATTCACCTGCTTCATACGCGCCTGAATTGGCTCCAGTTCATTGGCTGCATAGATCTGTGCTGCCTCCCTGATCGAACCGAACCCACCCGCGTTCTGCGGCACAATGCCCATCAACTGTGGCGGAATACGCAAACTGGCCAGCACGTCGTCGCGGGTCTGGTTTTTGATCGAGTTGAATTCGTCCTTGGCCGTCACTTCGCTGACGGGGATGATCTGCAACCCGTCTTTTTTGCCGTTGGGCGAATACACGAACAGGTTGCGGAAGTTGCCAGGCCCTTTGGAATCCTTAAGCGCTTTGCGCAGTGAATCGACGTCCGCTTCGTTCTGCGCAGCGTCAGTCATGTAGAGGATGAAGCCGGCGTGACTACCGTTCTCGTAGTACTTGCGGCGAAATAGCGTGGCCGATTCATTCAGCAACGCTGACTGTAAGGCGCTGATCCACTCAGGCAGGCCGTACACCTCCTGGTGCAGATCCGCTTCCCGAAGGTGAAAGACCGTGCCCGGTTCAAATTCATGCTCTTCCTTCCAGCCCTGGACCATGAACTGCCGACCGTCTTTGCCCGAGCGCATGTACTTCGCCAGCGGCGGCACCAGCTCGCGCACCGGACCAAGCATCGAGCGCCGCCCTTCCAAGTAGCCGTTACCCAGGCACAGGAAGTCCAGGGCGAACTGTTCGAAGGCTGCCCGCGACAACAGACGGTGTGGAATGAAGGTTTTGCTCAGCAAATTGCGCTTGAACATCAGCCCCGAGTGAAGGTGCACGCTAGAACCCACAGACCGTGCCAGTCCGTCCAGCGACAGCGGCGGCTCGTACCACCGCCCGTTAAACCAGCACTCCAGATAATCAAACACCTCCCGGCCACTCAAGACTGGTGAAGGATCGCCGAAGCTGAACGCCTCCATCTTGCTATTAATGCGCGGAATAAATTCCTGCGTTGTAACCGTGGAAGCCTGGGCCACTTGCTGGGTATTTCTGCGGCGGTTCGACATCAAAAAATCTCCATCCGCCCGGTATTGGCAGTGGTCTGCCCCTCCAGCGGTTCATTGTGCAATGCGTGAAAGAGCGCCCACGCCAGGTCGGCGTGGCCGGTGTTGTCGTTGCGGCCGGCGGTGTAGGTGAATTGGCGACCGCCTGCGGTGATGGTCTTGCGGATCGCCATCAACGACTGGGCCATGTCGGTCCAGCCGGCGTCGAACTCCAGCCGGCCCCGATGAATCACGTCGTATGCCTTCAGCACCAGGCGGGTCTTGACCTCGGGCGAGTAGCTGAAGGTGGTGACGTTGGGGAAGAATTGGCGCACCAGCTGCGCCACGCCGCTGCCCAGGCCGGTGACATCGATCCCGATGTACGTCACCCAGTAGCGGTCGAAGACTGCTTTGATCACGCTGGCCTGCGCCGCGAAATCCATGCCACGGAACTGGTGACGCTCCAGCACCCGGAACTTGCCCCCTGGCACCAGAGGCGGCGCAACCACCACCAGGCCCGAGCAATCGCCGGTTTCCGCCGGGTCATACCCCACCCACACCTGGCGGTCGCCGAACGGCCGCATGGCAACCCGCCTCGGATGCCCTGCGCAAGCTGGACGCAATCAACCAGCTCAAGACCGTGGACACAGTCGATGTCGTCGAGCGGGACAACAAGACAGTCCGCAAGCACAAGCTGCATTTTGTGTTCCTGAACACCAAGAGTGGCCTGCCGCATGTCAGCGACTTTGTCGTGAGGGACAGGTTCTTCAAAGCGCACTTGAAAGCGGCCGGCGTTCGTTATCGCGGACCTGGCCAATGCCGACACACCTACGCCAGCCAGTTGCTCACCACCGGCGTGGCTTCGGTTGACTGGATCGCAGAGCAAATGGGCCACACCAGCGCGAACATGATCCGACAGCACTACGGCACGTGGATCAACGAGGACGGCCCGGACGTCATCGGCATGTTGCAACACGCCCTGGGCATCCAGCCACCAGATGGTGACAAAGCCCCGTAAACCGGGGTTCGAACGCGGGCAATCCAGCAGCCTATGTTCCCATGGATGTTCCCATATGGGCCTTTTTTGACCCCCTGAAAACACAAAACCCCTGAAAACTTTAACGTTTTCAGGGGTTTAGTCGTTTCAAATTTGGCGGTGAAGGAGAGATTCGAACTCTCGATACAATTTCTTGTATACACACTTTCCAGGCGTGCTCCTTAAGCCACTCGGACACTTCACCGTATCTCGTCAAACCAGTTCAGTCTGTCGAGGCGCGCTAATGTAGTCGAAAGCCTTTCTGATGGCAAAGGTTTTTTTCAGAATATTCATGCGGTTAGCAGGTTATCCCGTTCCTCACCCGGCAAGGGGCGGTGATTGTGCCATTCTCAGGCATCGGCGATGTGCGTCTGGGACGGTGATTGCGCCCTGCCCCGGGCATTCCAGCACGCCTTGAAAGGGCGAAAGCCTGACTGGCCAGTCAGTCACAGTGCTTTACCGAGACGGGCGTGGTGGGTAACGTCTGCTGCATACTTCTATAACAAGTCCTACAAGGAACCGCGTCATGAGTGAGTTGATTGCCTACCACCTCGAAGACGGTATCGCGACCCTGACCTTGAGCAACGGCAAGGTGAATGCCATTTCTCCTGCAGTGGTCAGTGCATTTAATGAAGCGCTGGACCAGGCGGAGAAGGACCGGGCGGTGGTGGTGATCACTGGCACGCCAGGGATTCTGTCGGGTGGTTATGATTTGAAGGTGATGACCGCCGGCCCTAAAGAGGCGATCGGCCTGGTGACGTCTGGTTCGACGTTGGCGCGTCGCCTGTTGTCGCACCCGTTCCCGGTGATTGTGGCGTGCCCTGGGCATGCGGTGGCCAAAGGGGCGTTCCTGCTGTTGTCGGCCGATTACCGGATTGGCGTGGAAGGCCCGTTCAGCATTGGCCTTAACGAAGTAGCGATTGGCATGACCATGCACCATGCCGGTATCGAGTTGGCGCGGGATCGTCTGCGCAAGTCGGCATTCCACCGGTCGGTGATCAATGCCGAGATGTTCGACCCACAGGGCGCCTTGCAAGCGGGTTTCCTCGACAAGGTGGTGGCACCGGAGGAATTGCATGCCGCCGCAATGGAAGCCGCGCGTCAGTTGAAGAAGATCAATATGAACGCCCACAAGCACACCAAGTTGAAAGTGCGCAAGGAACTGCTGGAAGCCCTGGACGACGCCATCATTCAGGACCAGGGGCACATTCTGAGTTAAGCCCCGCCTCTGATACGCCAGAGCCCGACCTTGAGTCGGGCTTTTTCTTACGCATAATCCGAATCTTCTTCAGCCGCTCTAGCGTGCCTGTGTCGGCAGTTGTTGAAACATGCACTTAAACATCGCCTATCTCCGACCTCTACCGGGGTAATTGCCGAACACAGTGCACAACCGTACACTGCGCCACCTTTTGTCCCGATGGGCCGTGTCGATGCTTTTTCTGTTGCGTATGTTGTTGATGGGCCTGCACTTTATGCTCGCCGGTGTGCTGGGTGTGGTGCTGGGTCTCTGCCGGCCGTTCAACCCGGACAACAGCCGCCTGTGTGCTCGCCTCTACGCGCTGCCGGCCATGCGGATATTGCGGTTGAACGTGAAGGCCGACGTGGACTCGCTGCGCAACAAGCCCGGCACCTGCGTGATCATTGCCAACCACCAGTCCAACTATGACCTGTTCGTGTTCGGCAACGTGGTGCCGCATCGCACGGTGTGCATCGCCAAGAAAAGCCTGAAATGGGTGCCGCTGTTCGGCCAGCTGTTCTGGCTGGCGGGCAATGTGCTGATCGACCGGGGCAATGCGCACAAGGCACGTCGCGCGATGCTCACCACCACCCGCACGTTGCAGCACGAAGACACCTCGATCTGGGTGTTCCCGGAAGGCACGCGCAACCTGGGGAAGGGTTTGCTGCCGTTCAAGAAAGGCGCGTTCCATATGGCGATTGCGGCCGGTGTGCCTATCGTGCAGGTGTGTGTCAGCAACTACGTCACGCACATGCAGCTCAATCGCTGGAACAGTGGTGATGTGCTCATACGTTCGTTGCCGCCAATTCCTACGACAGGCCTGACCTCAGATGACATCCCGGCGTTGATGCAGACTTGCCACGCGCAGATGCAGGCGTGCATAGAGGCAATGGATCGCGAATTGCAAACCGTCTCGGCGCCGCGCCCTCTCTAACCGGAGGGGCGCGCCTCGCCCCCCGCGCGAGCACGCTCGCTCACCACGAAAAAGCTTGCCGCAACGGCAGCTACGACGGAACGTCATTCAGGCTAAGCTGCCCAACACCAGTCATCCCAATAAGAAGCGATCAGCACCATGGGTAGAGTTGTTGCGGCCGCCGTCTACAGCGACGGTAAGAAAGTCACGGATATCACCCTCGATGAAGGCGCGGCCTGGGCCGCCAAACCCAACCACTTCGTGTGGATCGGCCTGGAAGAACCCGACGCCCAGGAACTGGCCAACCTGCAACGCCAGTTCAACCTGCATGAATTGGCCATCGAAGACGCCCTGGAAAAACACAGCCGCCCCAAGCTGGAAACCTTCGGCGATGCGCTGTTTATCGTCACGTACTCACCCGTGCGCGAGAACGGCAAGCTGGAGTTCATCGAAACCCATATTTTTGCCGGCAACGGCTACATCATCACTGCACGCAACGGTCACTCCGCGTCCTACGGTTTTGTACGCCAGCGCTGTGAGGCACGACCGTTGTTGCTGGAGCACGGGGAAGATTTCGTCCTCTACGCGCTACTGGATTTCGTTACCGAGAACTACCAGCCGGTAAGCGAAGCGATCCATGCCGAGATCGACGAGCTTGAGCGCAACGTGCTGTGCAGTTCGCTGAGCGAGCGCGACATCCAGAAGATCCACGGCCTGCGTCGCGACGTGCTGCGACTCAAGCGCTATGTAGCGCCGATGGTGGAGATCAGCCAGGAACTGCAGAAGCTCAGCTTCCCTTTTATCGACAAGAACATGCGCCCGTATTTCCGTGACGTGCAGATCCACGTGACACGGCAGATGGAAGACCTCACCACCCTGCGCGATATTGCCAGCCAGACCATCGAGATCGGGGTGTTATTGGAGGCTTCGCGCCAGAGCGTGGTGCAGCGCAAATTCGCCGCGTGGGCGGCGATTCTCGCGTTCCCCACCGCAGTGGCAGGGATCTACGGGATGAACTTCCAGAACATGCCCGAGCTGCAATGGCACTACGGCTATTTTGCGGTGCTCGGGTTTATTGCGGCGGGTTGTACCGGCTTGTGGGCCAGTTTCAAGCGTTCGGGTTGGCTTTAAACCTGGGCTTCGGATTTGTGTGCGACGAAGCGCATCATCCATTCCGCCACGGTTGCGCCGTGGTGGTCGCGCTCCAGGCTGGCCACACCGTTGGTGTAGACCTTCTCGCCCAGGGTTGTCTGAAGAATCTCCAGCAACTCGCGGGAATAATCGTGGATAAATTCCGGGTGTCCCTGGAAGCACAGCACTTGATCACCGATGTGGTACGCCGCGAACGGGCAAAACGCGCTGGAGGCGATGACCGTGGCGTTCTCCGGCAACGTGGTCACCTGGTCCTGGTGGCTGATCAATAGCGTCAGTTCTTGCACTTCAGGGCTCATCCACGGTGCCTTGGCATCGAGCTTGTAGTCATGAATGCCCATGCCCCAGCCCTGGCCGGCGCGTTCGGTCTTGCCGCCCAGCAGCAGTGCCAGCAACTGGTGACCGAAGCAGATACCGAGCAATTTGTCGCCGCGCTCGTAACGTTCAAGCAAGTATGTCTTGAGGGTCTGGATCCACGGATCGGTGCCGAAGGAGTCTGCCTTGCTGCCGGTCACCAGGTAAGCATCGAACACTTCGTCGTCCGATGGGTACTCACCGTTCACCACGTTATAGACGACGAACTCGGCGGGAATCGGCTGCTTGGAGAACAGGCGCTTGAACATCTGCCCGTACCCTTGGTATTGATCGATCAAGCCTGGACGCAGGATATCGGTTTCCAGGATACAGACGCGTAGCGACATAAAAAATACCTGACACGGTGATGGGAATATTGCACACCCCAGAGCCTGCCTTGAAATACCCCTTCAAGGCAAGCCCCCTTGATCACCGGGACACGGTCACTTGAACACCGCACCCTGCGCGGCTTTCTCCAGCAACAACGCCGGCGGCGTGAAGCGTTCGCCATATTGCTCGGCCAGGTAGCGAGCGCGGGCGACAAAGTCGTTCAAGCCGTACTGGTTGATGAACTGCAACGCGCCACCGCTCCACGCCGCGAAGCCAATGCCGAAAATAGACCCCACGTTCGCGTCGGCCGTGGACATCAATACCCCCTCCTCCACACAGCGCACGGTCTCGATGGCCTGGATGAACAGCAGGCGATCGCGCACATCCTGCGGCGAGATGCGTTGATCGGGCCGTTCAAAGCGGCTTTTCAGCTCGGGCCACAGGTGTTTCTGTGCGCCGCTGGGGTATTCATAGAAACCGCCTCCCGCCGCCTTGCCCACGCGCTTGTACTCGTTAACCAGCAAGTCGATCACCACCGTCGCGGGGTGTGTCGGCACGGGCTTGCCTTCCGCCTGCAGGTCCTTGGCCGTCTGCTGTCGGATATGGCTCATCAGGCTGAGCGAGACTTCATCCGATACCGCCAGCGGCCCCACCGGCATGCCGGCCTTGCGGGCTTCGGTCTCGATCATTGGCGCGGCCACGCCCTCACCGAGCATGGCGATGCCTTCATTCGTGAAGGTGCCGAACACCCGCGAGGTGAAGAAGCCACGACTGTCGTTGACCACGATCGGGGTTTTCTTGATTTGCAGTACGAAATCGAACCCTCGCGCCAGGGTTTCATCGCTGGTGTGGGCGCCCTTGATGATTTCCACCAGGGGCATCTTGTCCACTGGGCTGAAGAAGTGCAGGCCGATGAACTTGGCTTGATCCGGCACGGCCGTGGCCAGGCCGCTGATGGGCAAGGTGGACGTATTGGACGCAATCACGGCGTCGGCGCCCACCACGCTTTGCGCCGCGGCCGAGACCTTGGCCTTGAGTTCGCGGTCTTCGAACACCGCCTCGATGATCAAGTCACAGCCGGCCAGGTCGCCGTCGGAGGCCGTAGGATGGATGCGCGCCAGGGTGGCTTCCCGCTGTTGGGCGGTCAATTGCCCACGGCTGACCTTCTTGTCCAGCAGCGTCGCCGAATGCGCCTTGCCCTTCTCGGCAGCGGCCAGGTTGATGTCCTTGAGCACCACCTCGATGCCTGCGCTGGCGCTGACATAGGCGATGCCCGCCCCCATCATCCCCGCGCCCAGCACGCCGACTTTGCGCGTGACATAAGGCGCATAGCCTTGCGGCCGTGAACTGCCGGCGTTGATCTCGTTGAGCTGGAACCAGAAGGTGCCGATCATGTTTTTTGCCACCTGCCCTGTCACCAGTTCGGTGAAGTAGCGGGTTTCGATCAGGTGCGCGGTATCGAAGTCCACCTGGGCGCCTTCAACGGCAGCACAGAGTATTTTCTCCGGGGCGGGGAAACAGCCATTGGTTTTACTGCGCAGGATCGACGGCGCGATCGCCAGCATCTGCGCAACTTTCGGGCTCGACGGTGTACCGCCGGGGATCTGGTAGGCCTTGTTGTCCCACGGTTGCCTGGCGTCCGGGTTGGCCAGAATCCAGGCGCGGGACTTGGCCAACAACTCATCGCGGTCCGCCGCTAACTCATTGAGCAGGCCGGCTTGCAGCGCCTGCTGTGGTCGCACTTTCTTGCCTTCGAGCAGATACGGCAAGGCCTTCTCCAGCCCCAGCATACGCACCATGCGCACGACCCCGCCGCCACCCGGCAGCAGGCCCAGGGTGACTTCCGGCAAGCCAAGCTGCACCGACTTGTCGTCCAGTGCGACGCGGTAATGGCACGCCAGGCAAATCTCCCAGCCGCCTCCCAGCGCGGCGCCATTGATGGCGGCCACCACCGGTTTGCCGAGGGTTTCCAGGCGCCGCAGCTGTGCTTTCAACACCCGCACGCTGTCGTAGAATTCGTTGGCGTGGGCCTTGTCGACCTTGATCAGTTCATTGAGGTCGCCACCGGCAAAAAACGTCTTCTTGGCCGAGGTGATCACCACCCCGGCAAGGCTGTCTTTTTCCGCCTCCAGGCGCTCCACCGTGGCCGCCATGGCCTCGCGGTACACGCCGTTCATGGTGTTGGCGCTCTGGCCGGGCATGTCGAGGGTCAGCACGACGATACCGTCCTGGCCTTTTTCGTAACGAATGGCTTGGGTCATGACAAATTCCTTGGGCTCAGAGGCGTTCGATAATGGTGGCGATGCCCATGCCACTGCCGACACACAAGGTGGCCAGGCCGTAGCGCTGCTGGCGCACTTCCAGTTCGTCGAGCAGCGTGCCGAGGATCGCGCAGCCGGTGGCACCCAGCGGGTGGCCCATGGCGATAGCGCCGCCATTCACGTTGACGCGCCCCGCGTCGATGCCCATGTCCTTGATGAACTTGAGCACCACCGAGGCAAATGCTTCGTTGACCTCGAACAGGTCGATGTCTTCGACGCGCAAGCCGGCCTTGACCAGGGCCTTGCGCGTGGCAGGCGCGGGCCCGGTGAGCATGATGGTCGGGTCAGTGCTGGTGACCGCCGTGGCGACAATGCGTGCGCGCGGTTGCAACCCCAGCTCGCGGCCCTTGGCCTCGGAGCCGATCAACATCAGCGCAGCGCCATCGACAATGCCGGAGCTGTTGCCAGGCGTGTGCACGTGATTGATGCGCTCCACATGGCTGTAGACCCGCAGCGCGGTGGCATCGAAGCCCATCTGCCCCATCATCTCGAAGCTGGGCTTGAGCTTGCCAAGGCCTTCCAGGGTGGAGTCGCCGCGAATGAACTCGTCATGGTCCAGCAGCACGATGCCGTTCTGGTCCTGCACCGCAATCAGCGACTTGTTGAAGGAACCGTCCGCGCGGGCCCTGGCCGCTTTCTGCTGTGAATGCAGGGCAAAGGCGTCGACGTCCTCGCGGGTGAAACCTTCCAGGGTGGCGATCAGGTCTGCACCAATGCCCTGTGGTGTGAAGTGGCTGTGCATATTGGTCTGTGGGTCGAGCACCCAAGCGCCACCGTCGGTGCCCATGGGCACGCGGGACATGGACTCGACGCCACCGACCACCACCAGGTCTTCGAAACCGGAGCGCACTTTCATCGCGCCCAGGTTGACCGCTTCCAGTCCAGAGGCGCAAAAGCGATTGATCTGTACACCAGCGACGCTGATGTCCCAGTCCGCCACCAGTGCGGCGGTCTTGGCGATGTCGGCACCCTGGTCGCCCACCGGGGTTACGCAGCCGAGCACGATGTCGTCCACCTGGAGGGTGTCGAGGTCGCTACGCCGGGCCAGGGCGGTGAGCAGGCCGGCTACCAGGTTCACCGGTTTGACACTGTGCAAGGCGCCGTCTGCCTTACCTTTGCCACGGGGCGTACGTATCGCATCAAAGATCAAAGCTTGGGTCATGACGTCCTCGAACCGCTGTGCATGTGTGCCTCTACCTTAGGCCCGATTGACACGGTTTCAATGACGGATGCGCTCATTGCTTTTGACCCCCTCGCTCGGACGAACGGTAGCCTCTTGAGGTAAATGCTTGATTAATCGTTTTAGCTGTCTAGCCAAGGCATTGGCGCCAATATGGCTATCTGCCTCATGCCTTTTTAAGCTCAAATGCTGATTAGCTGATATGAAATGATTCTAAGCCGCGAAGAACGAGGGCTCTAAGGTTGAATCAGTAAGACGTTGCTGCCGGGTTTTGCTGGAGCAGCTGTAAGAAAAGCGACACGTAATCTGGCCATACTGAAATAAAAACCGGCTCGTATTGACGCTCAGGAATAACAACAAAAGGCAGTCAGCCATGTTCAAGCATTCGAAAGTACGTCAGGCGGGACTCATTCTGTTCGCCACCACACTGATTCTGATCTTGCCCAACTTGACCAAGGTTATTGGGTGACCACGCCACGCCCCTATTCCGTGCAATCACAGCACCGGGCTTGCAGCCTTTGGCAGCACCTGCCGGGACATTGCGCATAGCGGTCCTGCAGGGGCTGTCTTTTTACGCGCCGATTTCCGGTATCGTGAGCCTAATCGCCACTTTGATCCGGGCCTTCGTCTTGAAATCCATCCTCGCCCTCCTCGCCTTGCTGATCGGCCTTCCCGCTTCGGCGGCGCAATTGACCGTCGAGCTCGACCACACCACCAGAACCTGGCAGACCGCCGATTTGCTCAAGCACCCGCAGGCGCAAACGGTGCAGATCATTGATGACGTGTCCTACAAGCGCACCATGACTTATCGCGCAGTGCCGCTGGCGGTGCTGCTATCGGGCGTGAACCCTGAGAGCCACCTGCAGGCCGTTGCCCTCGATGGGTTCGCCGCCGAACTCACGGCTGCGCCGCTGTTGGAAAACCACGGCGCACGCGCCTGGCTGGCGGTGGAAGATCCGGCCCAGCCATGGCCCGCACTGGCAGATGGCAAGCCGAGTGCAGGCCCGTTCTACCTGGTGTGGACCAACCCGCAAGCCGGGCATATCAGCCCGGAGCAGTGGCCGTTCCAGATCTCCGGCATCAAGCAATTGAAGACGGTAGCGGAGCGCTTTCCGGCGCTGTTGCCGGACCCGAAACTAGCGTCCAATGACCCGGTCAACCAGGGCTTTGCGCTGTTCCAGAAAAACTGCCTGGCGTGTCACCGTCTCAATGGCGCCGGTGATGCGCAAGTGGGGCCCGACCTGAATATCCCCTACAACCCCACCGAGTATTTCGGCGGTGATTTCCTCAAGCGCTATATCCGTGATCCGCAGAGCTTGCGGCATTGGCCACAGGCGAAGATGCCCGCGTTCGCCGCCAGTGTGTTGCCGGACAATGAGATGGATTTGTTGGTGGGGTATTTGAAGCATATGGCGGGGCGCAAGCAACATCCCTGAACCTGGCGATGCCTCCTGTAGGAGCCGGTTTGTCGGCCCCTACAGCCGATCGGTGGTGGTCCGAACTATTGCTGTTGGACGGAGATCACCGGTGTCGGCGCCACGAATACCTTGGCATGCATTTGCTCATGCCCGCCGCCCCGGCGCATGCCACGTACCGGGCACGCATCGAGGTAATCCAGCCCCACCGCCAGTTTCAAGTGCCGCTCCGGACGGGCCAACTGGTTGGTCACGTCAAAGCTGTACCAGGCGTCATCCAGCCAGGCTTCGGCCCAGGCGTGGCTGGCCAGGTGCGTGCTGTCCTCCGAGTACAAATAGCCCGACACATACCGCGCAGGGATGCCGAGGCTGCGTGCGCAGGCCAGGAACGCGTGGGTGTGGTCCTGGCACACGCCTGCACGGCCAGCGAAGGCCTGGGCAGCGCAGGTGTCAACTTCGGTTGCGCCGGGTGTGTAGACCATCGTCTGGTTAAGCGCATGCATCAGGTCGATCAACGCCGTGCGGTCGCGACGTTGATGACAATGCTGCGCGGCAAAGCCGCGCAGGGCGTCATCGGGCTCGGTCAGGCGGGTGCAGCGCAGGAACGGGAACGCCGATTGACTCTCGTGTTCAGCCTCGCGCAATTCGTCGATGTCCACTTGGCCACGTGCGCCGATGATGATGGCGTCATGGGGTTCGTCCAGGGTCAGCACATGCAGGATATTGCCGAACGGGTCCACCTGGGCGCGCACCGGACGCGGCAGGTCGAGCTGCCAACTCAGCACGTGCTGGCGCTCACTGTCGTGGGGCGTCAGGCGCAGGTACTGGATGCTGGCGCGTACTTGGTCTTCGTAGTGGTAGGTGGTTTCGTGGCTGATGGAGAGTCTCATGCCGCCTCCAGGTAGGAACTGTAAATGGCGTCGCCCAACTGGCGGACCAAGGGGATAAAGTCGGTCAGCCAGGCGTGCAGGCCTTCCTCGAGGATTTCATCGATGGCGGTAAAGCGCAGGCGCGCATCCATCTCGGCGGCCAGGCGCTGGGCGGGGCGGCCGTTGATGCCAGGCAGGCTGGCGAGGATCTGGTCGATCTCTTCGCTGCAGGCACGCAACGAGCGCGGCACATCGGCGCGCAACAGCAACAACTCGGCGACTTGTCGCGCGCCGGGGGCATCGCGATAAATCTCGGTGTAGGCCTCGAACGATGACAACGCGCGCAGCAAGGCGCTCCACTGATAGTAGGCGTGGGCCGTGCCATCGGTGACCGCCTCGGCGCGATCGCCGGCCATTTCATAGCGGGCGTCCAGCAGGCGCAGCGTGTTGTCGGCACGTTCGATAAAGGTACCCAGGCGAATAAACCGGAAGGCGTCGTTACGCATGATGGTGCCGTAGGTGGCACCGCGAAACAGATGGGAACGCTCCTTTACCCACTCGCAGAACCGGCTCATGCCATAGCGGCTCAGGCCCTGCTGGGCGATGTCACGAATATCCAGCCAGGTCGCGTTGATGTTTTCCCACATGTCGGCGGTAATCCGCCCACGCACCGCATGGGCACTGGCCCGCGCCGCGCCGAGACAGCTGTAGATACTGGCCGGGTTGGCCGCATCCAGGGCAAAGAAGTGCAGCAGGCGTTCGGCGTGCAATTGGCCGTGACGTTCGTGGTAATCGTCCAGGGTACCGGTGATCAACAGCGGCATGGCCAGTTCATGCAAGCCATCGCCGCGCCCGTCCTGGGGCATCAGCGACAGCGAATAGCTGACATCGAGCATGCGCGCGAGGTTTTCCGCACGTTCCAGGTAGCGCGACATCCAGTAAAGATCCGAGGCAGTTCTACTCAGCATGGCATCAGTCCTCCACCACCCAAGTGTCTTTGGTGCCACCGCCCTGGGACGAGTTGACCACCAGCGAGCCTTCGCGCAACGCCACGCGGGTCAAGCCGCCAGGGACTACACGGGTTTCCTTGCCGGACAACACGAACGGGCGCAGGTCGATATGGCGTGGCGCAATGCCGTTTTCGACAAAGGTCGGGCAAGTGGATAAACACAACGTGGGCTGGGCGATATAGGCGTGGGGCTTGGCTTTGATACGCGCCCGGAAGGCCTCGATCTCTGCCGCTGTCGACGCGGGGCCGACCAGCATGCCGTAGCCGCCGGAGCCTTGGGTTTCCTTGACGACCAGGTCGGGCAGGTTAGCCAATACGTGGGAAAGTTCGTCAGGCTTGCGGCATTGGAAGGTCGGAACGTTCTTGAGGATCGGTTCTTCATCCAGGTAAAAACGGATCATCTCGGTGACGAAGGGGTACACCGACTTGTCATCCGCCACTCCGGTGCCGATGGCATTGGCCAGCACCACATTGCCGGAGCGATAGGCCGCAAGCAGGCCGGGTACACCAAGCATGGAATCGGGATTGAAGGCCAATGGGTCGAGGAATGCGTCATCAAGGCGACGGTAGATAACGTCCACGGCCTTGGGGCCGTCGGTGGTGCGCATGAAGACACGGTCATCGCGCACGAACAGGTCCGCGCCCTCCACCAGCTCCACGCCCATTTCGCGGGCCAGGAAGGCATGTTCGAAGAACGCGCTGTTGAAGCGTCCTGGCGTCAGCACGACCACGCTCGGGTTGTCCAGGGGGCTGGAGCTTTTCAGGGTGTCCAGCAGCAGGTTGGGGTAGTGATCAATGGGCGCGATGCGCTGGGCGGCGAACAGCTCGGGGAACAGCCGCATCATCATCTTGCGGTCTTCCAGCATATAGCTGACGCCGCTGGGCGTACGCAGGTTGTCTTCGAGCACGTAATACGTGCCGTCGCCATCGCGCACGAGGTCGACGCCGGAGATGTGCGAATACAGGTCGCGGTGCAAGTCCAGGCCCTGCATGGCCAGTTGGTATTGTTCGTTGGCCAGTACCTGCTCAGCGGGAATGATCCCTGCCTTGATGATGCGTTGTTCGTGATACAGGTCGGCGAGAAACATATTCAGCGCCTTGACCCGTTGGATACAGCCACGCTCGACAATCCGCCATTCGCTGGCAGGGATGCTGCGCGGGATGGTGTCGAAGGGAATCAGGCGCTCGGTGCCCTGCTCGTCGCCGTAAAGCGTGAAGGTGATCCCGGCGCGGTGAAACAGCAAATCGGCTTCGCGCCGGCGTTGAGCCAGTAGCTCAGCAGGCGTTTCGGCCAGCCAGCGCGCGAACTCGCGGTAGTGAGGCCGGACCTGCCCTGCCCCGTCGTACATTTCATCGTAATAAGTGCGGATCATGCCGAACTCCTTGTCACCCGGGCGAAGGAACCGTCGCAAGGCCCGTGCCAGCGGCATAAACACTTAGAAATCAGTGAGTTGAATTACCACCAGAATCCATTTGCACCGTCCTGGTGCGCAGAATGCCCGGCGCATGGCCGCACGCTTCATCGCAATGCAGGCTTTGACTATCAACAGCATAGTCAGAGTTGATTTCACTGCCCGGCCAAGCATGCGGATAATCGGTTCCATCTGCTGAACAGGACGCGTCCTACAGCTTCAGCGAACCGCTCTTCCCTTTAAGCCACCCTCTTGGGTGGCCTTTTTTTTGGTGCGAAAAAAGAGCGCACAAGTTCCGGATAGTTTTCCCACCCCACAAACAAAATCGGCCGACCCAAAAGGTCAGCCGATACGCTGTGTTGCTCATAAAATGCCGCTACATGGGTAACCCACGCACCTCCTGCTTGACGCCCCATCCTTCGATGATTCCGCCCAGCGGCTCGACCACCGCCTCAAAGTCTTGCTCGAAGTCTCCTATGCCGTCGTAGGTGGCGAACATGATTTTGCTCAATTCCAGGTACCAAGCGCCATCGTCGCGCGCACTGACCTGAGCATTCAGGGATTCCCCACGAAACTCACCCGCAGCCCTGCGCGCCCGTTCCTCATCCGGGAAAATGGCGTAGAACTCGATGGGGTGAAAACGCGAGAAGTCGAAACCGCCTTCTTTCATGCGGCGCAGAACGTTGGTGCTGATGTCTTCTTGATAGGCTGTGCTCATGAAAAGTGCTCCTCGAATTGATGGATAGACTTTCCGTGCTTCCCGAAGCCCACGCCTTACTGGCGTGGGGACTACGGCAAAAACATCACCGCTGGAAAACAAGCATGTAGCTGACAAGACCAGACCTTAGCGATTCATTCGCTGATCTCAGTTGCAGAGTAGCGCGAAGCTATCACCTCCACCAGAGGCGCCTTAGGTGCGTACAGGGAATGTTCAGGCAGCGGGGGAGATGTCGAGGATCTGGATACTGTTCTGGTCCTTGAGGATCTTGACCGTAGGCTCGGGCTTGCGGCCCTCCAGGTCATTGAGGTCCAACTCAGCGGCGACGGGCACCAGTTTGTTGCGAATCATGTGTGCCGCATCTTCGAGGCTGGGCTTCTGGTCGCAAGTGAACTGCTCGACCGACTGAACGCCGTGATCATCAACGAAGGTAATCTGCCACTTTTGCATCGGTGCCTCCTCGATAAAACCCGTGTGTGGGCTTACCACTATCTGGACCTTGAGGGTTCGCCAAACGTTCCACTCGCGTCAGGAGGCACCGGATCAATTGCGCTTATTTTTCAGCGTGTTCTTTCAAGGCTTTCAAGGTGTTGAACGGCGCGTCCACCACAAACTTATTGGCCAGCCACGACGGTACGCTGCCACCTGGCTCGGTGTGCACCTGGTAAGTGACTTCGGTCTGGTTGTCGCCTTTTGGCACGAGTTTCCAGAAGCCATCGACCTGGGCAACCCGTACGTAGCCTTTTTCTTCAGGCTTGTAGGTCGGGACGCCTTCGAGCTTACGAGTCAGCGTGCCGTCAGCCGCCTTGGTGGTGGTGATATGCAAGTAGGAATCGCGGTCCGTCACGGGGAACGGCGCTTTGAACTGGGTGTAGGTCCAGCTCTCGTCACCTTTCTTGTCGACCAGCTTCTGGGACTTGCACTCGTGGATCCAGGCACACGCGCCGGCCACGTCTTCCTGGAGTGCGACGATTTTGGCCACCGGTGCCTTGATCGTGGTCACACCGCGATATGCCTTGTACTTGGAACCGGCAATTTCGCTCAGGGACACCTTGATACCGTCTTCGTCCTTGGCGACTTGCCAATCCTCAGCCTGGGCAGTGGCAGCAAACAACACCGTAAAACCGCACAACACAGCCATTCGTTTCAGCGAACCCATTGTTGTATTCCTTATTGTGGAAGTTCCGATAGTAAAGCCCATCAAGCCGCCGTCATGTGCTCCCACCAGCCGATCAAGCGGATCGCATCGGCCTGGTCGGTGCCGCAGACCTCGATATCTGCCTTGAAATCACTGCACACCGACGGACGCTCAGGTTGCCCAAACAGCAGACACAGGTGTTCGACCGACAGGTGCAGGCAGCGTTCGCCAGCCGGCTTGCCGTCTGGCATGCCCGGTAATGGCGAGCTGATGGAGGGGGCGATGCAGCAAGCGCCACAGCCTTCACGGCAATTCATGACCAGCAGGTCCTCGACGACTCAATGTGGATGGCCGGGCTAGAGTACGCCCTAAAACAGCCGTTTTAAAATGGTCTAACAGGGGTTTTTCGCAGAAAACAAAAGTGACTGACCAGTCTGCGACAGGTGGTCGAGGAGCCGCGTCACGTTTGTGGGAAAAGTTTACTGCTTGAACTCGAAATCCAGCGCGGCACCTTCTACATCGCGCCGCTCTTCGTTGCGCAATTGCAGCCTCATCTCATTGCTGAGCAGGCGGCCGTTGATCTGGAATGCACTGTTGTCAGTGGGCTTCTCGCCGAACATCGGTGGCAGCAGGGGCACGCTCTTGGGCTTGGGCATGGTGCCAATGGGCTGCAAGTGCCTGACCATGTCCGAAGGCAGCGAAAGGTCCAACTGTGCTGGTGGCAATTGCGTCTGAGCCACTTCGCGGGAGGACTTGGACTTGCTCGCCGCACGCTGCTTGGCCGTCGCCGTTTTTTTCTTGACGGCGGGCGCGGGCTTCTTCACGGGGGTCTTCTGCTCGGCGCTCGCGGCGGGCTTGGGTTCGCTCACAGGGGCCGCCGCCAGCGCTGTGCCGACGTTGCACAGGCCTGCGAGGCCAATCACCAAAACAGCGCGAAAAATCGGAGTCATATTGCCTACAGCATTAACGGCAGAGGGACATATGCTCGCTTGTTGTGCACGGCATGACAAGCGCGGTGATTAGCCAGCTATCGGAGTTGTCCCTTTTTTGTGCCTCAAAAGCCGGCCGCCGTCTCTTGGCATAACTGGCTGGCGAGCATCCCAAGCGTCATCAGCGCGCGCTCTGCCTCGCGGTTCCACGGCGTGCCGCAGTTGAGCCGAATACAGTGGTTGAACTGTTCGGTATTACTGAAGATCAAGCCTGGCGCAATGCTGATGCCCTGTTGCAACGCACGCACATGCAGTTCCTGGGTATTGACCCGCCCCGGCAAACTGACCCACAGGATAAAACCGCCGGTCGGGCGAGTCATTTGCGTGCCCTCCGGAAAATACTGCTGCACCGCCAATTGGAAGGCACTGAGGTTCTTGCGGTATTCCTGACGGATGTAGCGCAAATGCCGGTCGTAGCCGCCATTCTCCAAGTAAGCCGCGACGCCCATCTGGGTAACACTGCACGCAGAGTGGGTGCTGAACATCTGCAGGCGCTGGATTTCCTGCTGGTACTTGCCGGCGATCATCCAGCCGATACGCACACCGGGGGACAGCGTCTTGGAAAAACTCGAGCAATAGATCACGCGGTCAAGGCGGTCATAAGCTTTCAGGGCCTTGGTGCGACCCAGTTCGAACATCAGTTCGCCGTAGATATCGTCCTCGACAATCTGGATATCGAAATCCGAGGCCAGGCGCAGCAACTGTTTTTGCCGCTCCTCGGGCATGGTGCCACCCAGCGGGTTGCTCAGGCGCGTGGTCAGTACCAAGGCCTTGATCGACCATTGGTTAGCCGCCAGTTGCAAGGCTTCCAGGCTCATGCCGGTGGACGGGTCGCTCGGTATCTCGATGACCTTGAGCCCCAGCAGATCGGCCAACTGCAGCAAGCCGTAATACGTCGGTGATTCTGCGGCAATCAGGTCGCCAGGCCGTGTCAGCACCCGCAGCGACATCTGCAAGGCATCGACGCAACCGTGGGTGATCACCACTTCGGAAGGGTCCACCACCACGCCCGCATCGCGCATGCGGATCGCTACCTGGCGGCGCAGCGGCTCGAAACCGGGGCTGAACATGTAACTGAAGGCCCGTGGGCTCTGGAACCGCGTGACCTTGGCCAACTGCTGGTGCAGAGCGCGTACCGGCAAGTAATCCACGCTCGGCACGGCGGCGCCCAACGGGAACACACCTTCACGGCGTGACTCGCCCAATACCTGCTGGATAATGCTGCTGCGGGTGACCAACCCCGGGCGCTCGACCCGTGCGATGTCCGGCGTTGGTGCCGTGAGTGCGGGTGTCTGGTGCACGTAATAGCCGGACTGCGGCCGTGCCCGGATCAGCCCCTGGTCTTCCAGGTTGGCGTAGGCCTGCAACACCGTGGCGTGGCTCACGTTCAACTGCGAGCTCATCTTGCGCACCGAAGGCACGCGCTCGCCCGGTTGATAGACACCGCGCCGGATATCCTCAGCCAGTTGCTGGGCAATACGCTGGTAAAGCAACAGATTGGTCATGACGCAGCACTCGATTTCACGGGTATTTTATTTTTGTGTGAAACATACCGGCACAGTTTAGAAGTGTACGGGGACAGTTGCCACAATAGTCGAGCGCGGGCGGGAGTGACAGTAAAAACTGTAAGGGCGTACACCTGAAAATGTCAGAGGGGGCTTGCCCCCGATGGCGGAGGTGCAGTCAACCTGTCGGTGGCTGGCACGCCGCTATCGGGGGCAAGCCCCCTCCCACATCCGATCTTAGCGAGGCGTTAGCGCGCGGCGCCCAGTTGGCCTTTCTCGTCCGAGAACACGATTTCTACCCGACGGTTCTGCGCCCTGCCCCGCTCGGAGGCATTGGCTTCGACCGGGTACTGGTCGCCGTAGCCTTCAACCTGGATGCGTTTTTCGTCGATCCCCAGGTCCACGAGCACGTCGGCCACCGACTGCGCACGGTCGCGGGACAGTTTGAGGTTTTCCTGCTCGCCGCCAGTGTTGTCGGCATAGCCCTCGATACGAACCACGCGTTTGGGGTTCAGTTGCAGGAACTGGACGATTTTCAGCACGGTGCGGTTAGCCGAGTTTTTCAGCTCGGCATCACCGGTATCGAACAGCACGTCGCCCAGGGTCATCACCAGGCCGCGATCGGTTTGGGTGGTGGCCAGGCTGGCAATCTGCTCTTCGAGCCATTTGCCCTGTTGCTGCACGCTGATCAACTTGCTTTCACGCAGGGCCAGTTGCAGGCGCTGACGCTCCAGTTCGAGCTTGGCGCCGCGCTCTTCGTTGAGCACCTGCTCGGTGTGTTCGCGGGCAATCGCGCTGTAGCGCTGGCTGAGGTAGGCGTAATGCACCACGTCGGCGCCGCTGCCCCAGTAGCTGGACAAACGGTCGGCGCGGGCCAGGGACTCCCCGGCGCGGATCACGTCCTTGGGCGCAATGCGCAACACATTGGCGTCTTCCTTGACCTTCTGAAAGTCGCTGCCCGCTTGCTGCAAGGCCTGTTCGCCGCTCGGATGGCTGGCGCAACCACCCAAGACCGCAGTGCCCAGCAGCACGGCACCACCCAAACCACGGATCATCGGGCTCATTGGGCTTCCCCCAACTGCAATTGCTTGCGCAGGCGGGTGATGCGGGTGTTGAGCACGTTCAGTTGTTCCTGGCTCTTGCGGGTCAGCACTTGGGCTTCGGCCAGGCGCGCGTCCAGCTCGGCCTGCTCGGCCTGCATGCGTGCGTCCTTGTAGGATTGGTCGGCCATGTCGGCCTTGGCTTGGGCGAATTTGTCTTCGGCCAGTTTCAGTTCGGGTGATTCATCGGCGCTGGCCCCCACCGCATTGGCTTGCTCCAGGGCTTGCTGGGTGAGGCGTATTTGTTCATTCGGCGCAGGATCGGCTGCACATCCCGCCAGAGCGACAACGGCGAGGGCCGCGAAAAGAGGTCGAAGAGTCACTGAAAATCCCTACTTTGTTGGGGTGCCGACGGGTTGCTGCAATTGCGCCTTCCAGCGCTCCAGATTGCGCTGCAGCGCGGTTTCCGCCACACCGGACGTCGGCAATTCTGTCATCTTTTTGGCGAGCTGTCCGCGCAACCACGGATCATTGCAGGCCGAGTTGTGGGAAATCGCCAGGTACAGGCCCGGCTGATCAATGGGCACGTCACGGGCGACCAGGTCATTGCTCATGCCCAGCGTCTGCGCCATGGCCATGCCGGAATAACGCCCGGCCAGCACGTAGTCCACTTCCCCCAGCAGCAACTTCTGGAATGCCGGCGTCAGGGACGGCAGGCGTTGCAGGCTCAGTTGCTGGCCGGCGAAGGTTTCGAAGGCAGCGCTCAAGCGCGCGCGCTCCGACACTGCACCTTTGTGCCCGTGCAGATCGGCCGCCGTGGTGTAGGCCAGCGCTGAATCCTTGCGCGTCCACACCAGGTAGTCGAGCTGCACCAGCGCCGGGTGGATGTAGTCGAGGGTTTCCAGCTCACCCAGGTTCAGCGGCGCATCGGCCAGGATATCCATGCGCCCGCTGCGCACTTCGTCCAGGGCCAGGGCGCGTTTGCCACCGTAGAGCAGGTCGATTTTCAACCCAAGGTCCTTGGCCACCTGCTGCAACACATCGGCGGTGGCGCCGATCAGGTGCGTGGGGTCTTGCGGGTCACGCCAGAGCAAAGGCGGAGCGTCCGGGCTGCCGGTGATCACCAGGCGGTCGCATTTGCCAGCGGCCAGCGACAGGCTCGGCAGCAGTGTGAGGCCCAGCAGTACGGTCCAGGGACGCAGTTCCATGGCAAGTGTCTCCAGCAAGTCAAAAAAAAGCCCGGTCACAAGGACCGGGCTCTTTATAAGTGAAGCGACTGGATTAGACCAGCTTCTCCAACTCAGGTACGGCTTCGAACAAGTCCGCCACCAGGCCGTAATCAGCCACCTGGAAGATCGGCGCTTCTTCGTCCTTGTTGATCGCAACGATCACTTTGGAGTCTTTCATACCGGCCAAGTGCTGGATCGCGCCGGAAATACCGACGGCGATGTACAGCTGTGGCGCAACGATCTTGCCGGTCTGGCCGACCTGCATGTCGTTGGGTACGAAGCCTGCGTCGACGGCCGCGCGGGAAGCGCCGACCGCAGCGCCCAGCTTGTCGGCCAGGGCGTACAGGTGCTTGAAGTTGTCACCGTTCTGCATGCCGCGGCCGCCGGAAACGACGATCTTGGCAGCGGTCAGCTCAGGACGATCCGACTTGGCCAGCTCTTCGCCAACAAAGCTGGAAGTGCCAGCATCATGGGCAGCCGCAACGGCTTCAACGGCAGCCGAACCCCCTTCAGCAGCAACCGGGTCGAAACCGGTGGCGCGTACGGTGATGACTTTGACCGAAGCGTTGGACTGTACGGTAGCAATGGCGTTACCGGCATAGATCGGACGCTTGAAGGTGTCGGCGCTTTCTACCGAGATGATCTCGGAGATCTGGTCAACGTCCAGCTGCGCGGCAACGCGTGGCAGGATGTTTTTGCCGTTGGAGGTGGCGGCAGCCAGGATGTGGCTGTAGCCAGCGCCCAGCTCTGCAACCAGCGGGGCAACGTTTTCCGGCAGCTGGTGAGCATAGGCGGCGTTGTCAGCGTTCAGGACTTTGCTCACGCCCGCGATTTTCGCAGCGGCTTCAGCCACGGCGCCAGCGCCTTGACCTGCTACCAATACGTGGATGTCACCACCGATTTTAGCGGCAGCGGCCACGGTGTTAAGGGTGGCCGGGGCCAGCACCTTGTTGTCGTGTTCGGCGATTACGAGGATAGCCATGATCAGATCACCTTCGCTTCGTTTTTCAGTTTCTCGACCAGTTCGGCCACCGACTTGACCTTGATGCCCGCGCTGCGAGCAGCCGGTGCTTCAACCTTGACGGTCTTGTTGGTGGAGGCGGTGGAAACGCCCAAAGCATCCGGAGTCAGCACTTCGAGAGGCTTCTTCTTGGCTTTCATGATGTTTGGCAGGGACGCGTAGCGCGGCTCGTTCAAACGCAGGTCAGTGGTCACGATGGCCGGCAGTTTCAGGGAAACCGTCTGCGCGCCGCCGTCGATTTCACGGGTAACAGCTACGCTGTCGCCGCTCACTTCGACCTTGGAAGCGAAGGTGCCCTGGCCGTAACCGGTCAGCGCAGCCAACATTTGGCCAGTCTGGTTGTTGTCGCTGTCGATGGCTTGTTTGCCGAGGATCACCAGCTGAGGCTGTTCCTTGTCGACAACAGCTTTGAGCAGCTTGGCCACGGCCAGGGAGGTCAGCTCTTCAGCGGACTCGACCAGGATAGCGCGGTCGGCGCCGAGCGCCAGCGCGGTACGCAGCTGCTCTTGAGCCGTGGTAGGGCCGATGGAAACCACGACGATTTCAGTCGCCACGCCTTTCTCTTTCAGGCGTACGGCTTCTTCCACGGCGATTTCGCAGAAAGGGTTCATCGACATCTTGACGTTAGCGAGGTCGACGCCGGAATTGTCCGCCTTGACGCGAACTTTCACGTTGTAATCGACAACGCGTTTGACAGCTACAAGAACCTTCATGGATTCCTCGTTACTCTCCGGTGAAAAGAAAGTCGCCTAGGCGAACCTGGCGGTTGATGCTCATCGGCACACAAGGGCACCTCCAAAAACGTCGGCGGATGACCTTGCTCACGGGAAATGACGACCGTTCGTCAGTGGTGACTGAGAGGTCATTCTTTATCGCAGCGTGTAAACTGCGCGCCATTGTTTGGGCACGCGTCACCTGTCTTGCTTTTGGACGTGCTCTTGAAACCTGCTGTCTGCCTACGGTAAGCGCAAAACCGACCGTATATTGACCGGAACACCTATTCTGGTCAATACGGCAAAATAGCCAGTCATAAGCCGCGCCTCTTTGATTTACCTAGCCTGCGGGCAATTCAAACAAACGTTTGTATTGGACGCTGACAGTGGTGTAGATATAATGCGCCACCTAGAGAGAAAGGTGGGTCATCCCCTGCCATTTGGCACAGTGATGATGGACACGACACCGAACCTCCACCCATTAGAAAAAAAAGCCTGTTGAGCCTTGAGTAGGAGATAGCCTGTGGAACGCGAATACATGGAATTCGACGTGGTCATCGTCGGCGCTGGCCCGGCGGGACTGTCTGCCGCCTGCCGACTGAAGCAGAAGGCCGCCGAAGCCGGTAAGGAAATCAGCGTCTGCGTGGTCGAGAAAGGCTCCGAAGTCGGCGCGCATATCCTGTCCGGTGCCGTGTTCGAACCACGCGCCCTGAACGAACTGTTCCCGGACTGGAAAGAACTCGGCGCCCCGCTCAACACCCCCGTGGTGCGCGATGACATCTATGTACTGCGCAGCCCGGAAGCCTCCACCAAGGTGCCCGACTTCTTTGTGCCCAAGACCATGCACAACGAAGGCAACTACATTATTTCCCTCGGTAACCTGTGCCGCTGGCTCGCCCAGCAGGCCGAGAACCTCGGCGTGGAAGTCTACCCAGGCTTCGCCGCCCAGGAAGCGCTGTTCGACGAAAACGGCGTGGTGCGCGGGATCATCACCGGTGACCTTGGCGTTGACCGCGAAGGCCATCCAAAAGAAGGCGTCTACACCCCGGGCATGGAACTGCGTGGCAAATACACGCTGTTCGCCGAAGGGTGCCGCGGGCATATCGGCAAACAACTGATCCAGCGTTTCAACCTGGACAGCGACGCCGACGCCCAGCACTACGGCATCGGCCTGAAGGAAATCTGGGAAATCGACCCGGCCAAGCACCAGCCAGGCCTGGTGGTACACACCGCCGGTTGGCCGCTGGACATCATGAGCGCCGAGAACACCGGTGGTTCGTTCCTCTATCACCTGGAAAACAACCAGGTGGTGGTCGGCCTGATCGTGGACCTGTCCTACAGCAACACCTTCCTGTCGCCGTTCGATGAGTTCCAGCGCCTCAAGCACCACCCGGTGCTGGCCCAGTACCTCGAAGGCGGCAAGCGCATCAGCTACGGCGCCCGTGCCATCTGCAAAGGCGGCCTGAACTCGTTGCCCAAGATGGTCTTCAAAGGCGGCGCGCTGATCGGTTGCGACCTTGGCACCCTGAACTTCGCCAAGATCAAGGGCAGCCACACCGCGATGAAGTCCGGCATGCTCGCCGCCGACGCCGTGGCCGACCGTCTGTTTGCCGAGTCCGAAGGCGGTGATGAACTGACCGCTTACGTCGACAGCTTCAAGTCCAGCTGGCTCTACGAAGAACTGTTTGCCAGCCGTAACTTCGGCCCGGCGATGCACAAGTTCGGCCCGATCATCGGCGCTGGCTTCAACTGGTTCGACCAGAACATCATGGGCGGCAAGATGCCGTTCACCCTGCATGACACCAAGCCGGACTACGCCTGCCTCAAGCTGGCGAAAGACAGCAAGAAGATCGATTACCCCAAACCCGACGGCAAGCTGAGCTTCGACAAGTTGAGCTCGGTGTTCATCTCCGGTACCAACCACGAAGAAGAGCAACCGTGCCACTTGAAGTTGAAAGACGCGAGCATCCCGATCGGCACCAACCTGCCGCTCTACGATGAACCGGCGCAGCGCTACTGCCCGGCCGGCGTGTATGAAGTGATCACTCAGGAAGACGGCGCGAAGCGCTTCCAGATCAACGCCCAGAACTGCGTGCACTGCAAGACCTGTGACATCAAGGACCCTTCGCAGAACATCACCTGGGTCACGCCAGAAGGCGCGGGCGGGCCGACTTACCCGAATATGTAAGGCGGCATCGATTATTGGTTGTGGCCCTCATCGTCCTGCCGAATCACCGGCTGCCGTTCAAGGCAGCCCGGCGATTCGACGGGGCAAGCGGCGGCGATCATGACCGCCGTTCAGGGTCCAGATACACGCCCACCGCTCACTGGATCGCGTTGGTCTTCAGCGACTCCAGCACCTCGATCATTTCCTCAAAAGACTGCCCATCAGGGCGGATCTGCTCCCTCAGGCGCCAAATACCCGAACGGTCACTGGACCGCACCGCAGTGCTTGCAGCAAACTTCGCCGCCCCAAAATCCACGGGAAAACATTTCTGGGTGGCTGCGTCATAAAGAATATTCCTGGCGGCCAGGTCATTGTGAACAATACCGGCATTTTCCAGCTCGGCTAACATATTCAATAAGCTGCCTGAGACGGCGTCGGGCAACGCATTACCTCCTGCCATCAAATCTTCAAGCGTTTCGCCTGGCATCCTGGGCATCCGTATGTAGGAAACCGTGTCAGCCGCGTTACTCCCCAGAAACGTCGCACGCTGCTCGCCATAATATTGATTAAATAATGCCACCTCGTTGTTGAGTTCAGTCACTCGCTGAGCCGCCGGAAGAGGAAAGGTCACTTTGATCACATAGTTCGCATCGTCCGGGTCGATGTACACCATCGCACGGGAACCAAACCCGATGGGCTCTATCAACCGCTCGGCCAAGTCATCCACGTTCCCACCAACGACTCCTCGGGGTCTCCACACCCCTTGGGCATCGGGGTGGGCGATCTTTCCACTGCTGAGCAATTCAGAGGGATTATCGGGGTCACGCAGGCGCAGCAAATAATGCAATCCATCCCCGGCATCGGGCGTTTCGGCGGCGAAATACTGCTTGCCCCTGTACGTCACTTCTCGCATGCCGGGAAAGGCTGAGGGGATGTGCGCAACGGGATTGGCGGGAGGCGCCAGCACCGTATCCCGCGGTGCTTCATGATTGGTTTTCGGCACCGCGGGCGCGCGCACCAACGCAAGATCCTGGGTCTGCTCGTTGTATGTCCACGTGTAGTGCGGGCGGCCCAGGTTGGGGCCAATAGCGTTATCGATCCCACCCAACCCGGCCTCTGCCGCTACCGGGGCAATTTCGTGTGCCAGTTGCAGGCCGGATATGACGGCGGCGGCACTGCCGCCGACGCGGTCGTCCACCGTCATGCCATAGAGAGAGTCATGGACACCAAAGACGAGCGTGCCCGTGTTGCCGATGATGGGTACGTAACCGAAGGTATCGCCCCATAACGCTTTCGCAGCCTTCCAGTGTTGCTGCGAGGAACCAAAGACCTCAGTCTGGTCGGCCCATACCGCGCTCTTGGCGTTCACTGCCTGGTAGTGGGCGGCAATACCGCCACCCAGGTTGCCGTATTTCAACTGATAATCGCCACCACGTGACCCGGTGTAATTAAACGTCTCGCGGACCGGGACAGCCTTATCCTTGACCAGATTTTGATAGCCCGGGTAGGTGGCACGATTGCCTGCAATCAAGTTGTCGAGCACATCCCCCGCTTTTGGCCAGTGGGCATCCTTACCACCTTGCCTGTCGCTGGCGTTGAAACTACGCAGCAAATGATCACGGTTGTTTGCAGCCCAACGGGCAAAGTCCTGATCGTCCCGTACTTCGTGGACAGCACCGTTCTTCAAGTCGATCATCACGCCCTTATTGGGCCGGTGACGATAGTTTCCGTCATGGGGGGCATAAGGAATGAATGCGTACCCTGCCAAGGGGTAGCCATAGAGATTGGGAATAATGACCTGGCCATCTCGCTGTAACGTACGCTTGAGTGCACCTTGGGCTTCAAGACTCAGCGCCTCGAAACTGTCCTTGTTACTCACCACGCTCTGCAACGTTCCTCGCACCACATAGGCATCTGACTTGCCGGAGCGCTGCGCCAATACTCCGGACGCGTCGCGCATGGGCACGGCGATTTCATGTTCCCAGTGATCTTGCAGGTGTCTGCCAAGGGATTCCAGATCGCCCACCTTGCTTGAATCTTGCTGCTCGATCTCCATGAACCTGAAATTGACCGGGCCGCCTCGCTGCACTTTATCGTGCTCCAGGCTACCCGCTGCAATTTCCCAGGCAAGGTAGCTGCGCTTGTCAGTGCCCGTCAGGTGGTCCGGTCTCCCAACCCCGGTGTAAGTGCTGAATGTCACGGTGATTTTTTCGTGCGGGTCTAACCCTGCCGCCAATAAGCCAGCGCTGAAGTAACCCGCAGGCTCCAGGAACGGGCGAACCTTCTGGAATCGGATGTTGCTTTCGCCTTCGCGAGTGCTTTCTATGTGTTGGATCTGCGCCACTACGCGGCCAGCATAAGCGTCGATGCGCTGCATCCGCTCTTGAGGGGTATAACTGGCCGTGGGCGATGAAGGCGTGACGGCCCCGTAAATAACGGTCCTGGCCACATCAAGCTCATGATCAGGGGTGGAGGGCGATGTCGGCCCCTGGCGCTCACCACCGGCCACATCGTTCGGGGAAATAGCCCGACCTGTTGCCGAGGTTGGACGTCCAGGCACCGCCATGCGCGCGCCAGAATCTTGATCGGGTATGGCGCGCTGGATACCTGGGGGACTTGATTGGAGCAATGACAGAGCGTTCACTTGAGACCTTCCTGAGATGGCAGGCACTGACATGCCTGAGACGATCTGTGTGCAGAAGGGGCCGGGAGCAGTTCCCCTGCGACCCAGACAATCCGGTCATCAAGTATTGCAAAAGCGGTTCGGCCCTCAGGACTCAGGGCGCGCAACAGCTGGTTACGCGGCGCGTTCCTCGCCGGGGTTGCGCTCGAAGTAGCGCTTGTACTCGCGACTGAACTGCGACGTACTCTGATACCCCACATTGTGCGCGGCCTGCGCCACGCCCATGCCTTCCACCAGCAGCAATTGCTGGGCCTTGAGCAAGCGCAAACGCTTCAGGTACTGCACCGGCGACAACAGTGTGCAGCGCTTGAAGTGCTCATGGAACGTCGACGCACTCATGTGCGCATACCCCGCCAACGTCTCGATATTCAACGGCTCGGCGTAGTGGGCATGCAGGTGATTCAACGACGTGGCGATCCGTGAAAACTGTCCCTGCTGTTCCACCAATGCACGCAGCACATCGGCTTGTGGCCCACGCAACGCGGTGAAGAGCAATTCCCGCACCCGCGCCGGGCCCATGATCCGGCTTTCCAGCGGATCGTGCAGGCACTGCAACAGCCGTTCGACGCAACCACGCATGGCATCATCGAGCACCACCGAGCTCATCGACTCAAGCGTCTGCGCCGTCGGCGGCGGCCCGGCCTGAATACCCATGGCCATCACCAATTCGCCCAGCACGACACGATCGATACCCACCGTCACGCCCAGCAGCGGCGCGTTCGGGGCCATGGCAAACGTTTCGCACTCGAACGGCACCGGCATCGCCTGGATCAGGTAGTGGCCGGCGCCATACTCCAGCGTACGCGGGCCCAGGTAGGCAACCTTGCTGCCCTGGGCCACGAACATCAGGCTCGGCTCATAGATCTGCGGCCCGCGCGCTACGTCACAGCTGGCGCGCAGTACCTGCACGCCCGGGAGGTGGGTGGGCGAAAAACCGTCGCGGGGCGTAAGCCCCTCAATCAAGGCAACCAGCGTGGCGTTGGCATCGAGATGGCGGGTCAACAACATAAAAGCGGCTCTCGGAAAAATCACGTCTTGGTGCAGGCTAGCTGGCTTCACGCCACACGCTGCAAGAAAGCCCGCAGTTTATAGCTTGCCGCTTGTAGCTTGCCGCTTTTAGCTGCGCCTCCGGAGCTTTAGGCATGAGACTCGGAGCATTTGCCATGGTCGCTCCCTGGGTCGGCGCGCAGAATGCGCCACCTCTCCAGTCCAAGCTTTTGCGAGGTTTCCCCATGTACACCGCCATCGGCTATGCCGCCCAGTCGGCCACCACTCCCCTCGCCCCCATGTCGTTCCAGCGCCGCAGCCCGCGCGTCGATGACGTGGCCATCGAGATCCTTTACTGCGGCGTGTGCCACTCCGATATCCACCAGGCCCGCAACGAATGGGGTATCGCCGTGTACCCGCTGATGCCAGGCCACGAGATCGTCGGCAAGGTCACCGCCGTCGGCGCCAACGT
Organism: Pseudomonas lurida; assembly: GCF_002563895.1. Lineage (NCBI taxonomy): Bacteria > Pseudomonadati > Pseudomonadota > Gammaproteobacteria > Pseudomonadales > Pseudomonadaceae > Pseudomonas > Pseudomonas lurida. The sequence goes on from NZ_PDJB01000001.1 coordinate 4,777,464, forward strand.
CACTGCGCACAAAGTCGGCGACCTGGTCGGCGTGGGCTGCATGGTTGATTCGTGCCGTCACTGCGACGCGTGCAAATCGGACCTGGAACAATACTGCCTCGAAGGCCCGACCATGACCTACGCCACCCCGGACCGCGTAGACGGCAGCAACACCATGGGCGGCTACTCGGACAGCATCGTAGTCAGCGAGCACTTTGTGGTGAAGATCCCGGCCAGGCTCGACTTGGCCAGCGCCGCGCCGATCCTGTGCGCCGGTGTCACCATGTACTCGCCGATCAAACACTACGGCATCAAGGCCGGCGACAAGGTGGGCGTATTGGGCATGGGCGGCCTGGGCCATATGGGCATCAAGCTGGCCAAGGCGATCGGCGCGCAAGTCACCTTGTTCACCCGCTCCGCGAGCAAGGCCGAAGAAGGCCGTCGCCAGGGCGCCGATCACGTGATCGTGTCCACCGACGCCGAGCAGATGAAAGCCGCCGCCGGGCACTTCGACTTCCTGCTGGACACCATCCCGGTGCAGCACGACCTGAACCCCTACCTCGACGTGCTGCGCTTTGACGGTGTGCATATCCTGGTCGGCCTGATCGAGCCGGTCGACCCACCGGTCAACGCCGCCAAGCTGATCATGGGCCGCAAAGTCCTGGCCGGCTCCTTGATCGGCGGCATTGCCGAAACCCAGGAAGTCCTGGATTTCTGCGCCGAGCACGGCATCAGCTGCGACATCGAAATGCTCGACATCCGCAACATCAACGAAGCCTACAGCCGCATGATCGCCGGTGATGTGAAGTACCGCTTTGTCATCGACATGGCGACCCTGAAGGCCTGATCAAGCCTTCGCGCCCAACTCCGCTGAAAGCCTTGCTGCGACCTGTTTGACCACAGGGATCAGCTCGGCCATCTTCTCCAGCGGCATGTAGGGCACGGTACTGGCGATGCTGATGCCGGCGACAATGCGCCGGCTGGCATCGCGCACCGGTGCCGCCACGCAGCGGATCGACGGTTCGTTGTCTTCCAGATCGAACGCATAGCCGCCTTCGACATACTCGCGCATGCGCTGCTCGAACTGCGCCCAGGATTGCTCCGGGTGCTGCGGCCATTGCAGGTTTTTCCCACCCACCGGCAAGCTGACTTCGTACAGGCGCTGCCACTCCTGCGCGGTGTCATCCAGCAACAGTGCCTTGCCGATACCGGTGCGCGCCAGCGGCATGCGATGGCCGACCCGCGAGCGCATTTCCGGGCCATTACGGCCAGGGTTCTTGTGCAGGTAAAGCACGTCGTCGTATTCGCGAATGGCCAGGTGGATGGTGTCACCGGTAAGCGCCGACAACTCATCCAGATACGGAATGGCCAAGGTCACCAGCGGCAGCTCTTCCCGCGCCTGGAAACCCAGTTCGATCAACTTCGGCCCCAGCAGGTAACCGACCTGCGGCACCACGCGCAGGTAACGCTCTTCCACCAGGCAACTGGCCAGGCGGTGGGTGGTGCTGCGGGTGGTGCCGATGCGCTTGGCGATCTCTTTCAGATCGCGCGCACCGGCCGCCACCGCCTGCACCACGCCCAGGCCACGCAGCAGGGTCTGGGTGCCGGTGGGGGCGGTTTCTTTGACGGGGGTGTGGGCGTTTTCCTGCATATCGGGCCTATTCGTGTGAAAGCGGGGGCATTATGGCAAATGCCGGACGTCAGCACAGCGAAGATCCTAATGTGGGAGCGGGCTTGCTCGCGAATGCGGTGTGTCAGAAACAGGTGTATTGACTGACACACCGCATTCGCGAGCAAGCCCGCTCCCACACTGGATTTTCTGTGTTGTCTAGACCGAGTTTCTAACGCTGTTTCATGCGGTCGATGATCACGGCCAGCAACAGGATCGAACCCCTGATCACGTACTGGTAAAAGGTATCGATGTTCTTCAGGTTCATCGCATTCTCGATGATCGCCAGGATCAACACCCCGGCAATCACATGGCGGATCATGCCGATGCCGCCACTGAGCGACACCCCGCCCAACACGCATGCCGAGATCACTGTGAGCTCAAAGCCCTGGCCAATCATCGGCTGGCCCGAGGTCATGCGCGAAGCGAGGATCACCCCGGCCAAGGCGCCGATCAGGCCATGCACGGCAAAGATGATGATCTTGGTGCGATCGACGTTAACCCCGGCCAGCAGCGCGGCTTCCTGGTTACCACCGATGGCCATGGTGTTGCGCCCATAGGTGGTGTAGTTGAGCAGCCAGCCAAAAAACACAAAGCACAACACGGTGATGATGATCGGCACCGGCACGCCCATCAGTTGGCCGTTGCCGAACACAAAGAAACCTTCATCCATCACGCCGACGGCCTTGCCGTTGGAGAAGATGTAGGCCAAGCCGCGCACGATCTGCATGGTCGCCAACGTTGCGATCAATGCGTTAATGCGCAGCTTGGCGATGACAATGCCGTTGATCAGCCCCACCACCAGGCCCATGGCCAACGCCGCCGACACACCGAGTACCACGCTGTCGGTGTCGCGGATCACGATCCCCGCCACCACGCCGGCACAGGCGATCACCGAACCGACCGACAAGTCGAAGTGCCCGGAGGCCAGGCAGAACAACATGGTGCACGCCGCGATGCCCACGGTGGAAATCGCCAGGCCCAACCCACGCATATTCAGCGGTGAGAGGAAGTTATCGATAAACAAGGCGCTCAGCACAAAGATGCTCAATGCCGCGAGCAGCATCACCCAATCATCGAGGAACTTGCGCTGGTTGAAACCCGGCCAGAAGCCCTTTGCAGTTTTTACCTCAGACATCTTTCACCTCGGATTCTTCAAGCCCGCGAGCGCGGGAGAGCCAGTTGCAACAGCCGTGCTTCGTCCGCTTGGTCGCGGGTGAGTTCGCCGGTCAGGGCGCCTTCGCTCATCACCAGGATGCGGTCGGCGATGCCCATCACTTCCATCAGGTCGCTGGACACCACAATCACCGCAATACCACTGGCCGCCAGGTTATGGATGATCTGGTAGATCTCCGACTTGGCGCCGATATCGATGCCACGGGTGGGTTCGTCCAACAGCAACACCTTCATCGGCATCGACAGCCAGCGGCCGAGAATGGCCTTCTGCTGATTGCCACCGGACAGGTACATGATTTTCTGTTCGGCGTTCGGCGTCTTGACCTTCATGGCTTTGATCTGCTGGTCGGCGTTGTGCTTTTCCCAGCCGTCGCGCAGCAGCCAACCGAACCTGGAATGGGCACCGCGCGCACTGATATTGATATTCTCAGCCACGCTGGACAGCGGAATGATGCCTTCCTTCTTGCGGTCTTCCGGGCACAGCAGTACGCCGGCAGCGATGGCATCGCGCGGTGAATGCAGCTGCAGTGTTTGCCCGCAGAGTGCAAGGCTTCCCGCAGTGCTGCGGGTCAAGCCGCTCAGCAGCCGGAACAGCTCCGTGCGTCCCGCGCCGACCAGTCCGAACAGGCCAAGGACCTCGCCCTTGTGCACGCTCAGGCTGACCGGCTCACGCAGGCCCGGCCCCAGCAGCCCCTCGACCTTCAGCGCCACTTCGCCCTGTTCACGCGGGCGGTAGTCGTAGATGTCCTGGATATCGCGGCCGACCATGCACGTCACCAACTGGTCATGGGTCAACGCACTCATGTCGTCGAAGGTGCGCACGTAGCGGCCGTCCTTGAACACCGTCACGGCGTTGCAGATGCGGAACACCTCCTCCATGCGGTGGGACACGTAGAGCACCACTTTGCCCTCGTCGCGCAGGCGCGTGATGATCGCCATCAAGCGGTCGATCTCCCGCGCAGAGAGGCTGCTGGTGGGCTCGTCAAACGCAATCACATGCGCGCCACGGGACAACGCCTTGGCGATTTCCACCAGTTGGCGCTGCCCCAGGGACAGGCGCCCGAGCTTTTCCTCCGGGTCGATTTCATCCGCCAGCCCCTTGAGGCAGGCCAGTGCCTGTTTGCGCAACTGGCGGCGGTTGACCACACCGAAGCGTGTCGGCAAATGCCCTAGGAACAGGTTCTCGGCCACGGTCATTTCGGGCACCAGATGCAGCTCCTGGTGGATCACCGCCACGCCGCTGGCAATGCTGTCGGCGGCAGACTTGAAGTCCATGGTCTGCTCGCCGATCTGCAGCGAACCGCTGCTGGGCAGGTAGGCGCCGCCAAGGATTTTAAGCAGCGTCGACTTGCCCGCGCCGTTCTCGCCCATCAACGCGTGCACCTCGCGCGGCCGCGCTTCAAAGCTGATCTGCGCCAGGGCTTTCACACCGGGAAATTCCTTGCCGATGCCGTTGAAGCGCAGGGCCGCGCCGCTCATTTCCACAGCCCTATTTTGCTCAACTCTTCCTTGAAGTTGGTGCGGGTGATCAGGGTCACGTTGTCCAGGGCGGTGAACTTGGCGGGCTCGGTGCCTTTGGTGACCCACTCGAACATCGCGCTGGCGGTCTTGTAGCCCGACGCGTCAGGGCTCAACAGCATCGAGCCGTAGAAGCCGGTGTCGGATTTCTTCAATTCTTCGATCGCGTCCGTGCCATTGATGCCTACACCAATCACATGGTCGGCCTTGAAGCCGGCGCTTTCGGTGGCGCGCACGCCGCCCAGTACGGTGCTGTCGTTCATGCCGCCGATGATCAGGTTTTTCGCGCCGCTGGGCAGCTTCACCAGGGCCGAGTTGGTGGAATCCATGCTGCCCGGTACATCGAGGGTTTTCTGCGCGCTGAACAGAATATGGTCAGCAGGCAAGCCGGCGGCCTTGAGGCCTTCGACAGAACCATCGGTGCGTTTCTTGCCGGTTTCCAGCTCGTCGAAGGTGTTGATGACCGCGTAGGTTTCTTTCCAGTCCCAATTGCGACGCTTGGCTTCGGTAGCCATGGCTTCGCCTTGTTTCTGGCCGATCTTATAGGCGTCGAGGCCGACGTAGGGCACGTCTTCCATGGGTTTGCCCTTGGCGTCGACAAAGCGATCGTCCACCGCCAGCACTTTCAGGTTATTGAGCTTGGCCTTGGCCATGATCGCAGGGCCGAGGGACACGTCCGGCGGGCAGATCACGAAACCCTTAGCGCCGTTGGCCGCGAGGGTGTCGATAGCGGACAAGGTTTTTTCGCCGTCAGGCACGGCGATCTTGATCACGGTGAAGCCCTGGTCCTTGCCGGCTTTCTCGGCGAAGGCCCATTCAGTCTGGAACCAGGGTTCTTCGGCCTGTTTGACCAGGAAACCGATCTTTACTTCTTCGGCAGATACAAACCCGCTGAACGCCACGGCGAGGGCCAGGGTGCCGAGTGTCTTCTTGAACATGAACCACCTCTTCTTGTTATTGGAAAAGTTTTAGTCGTGGTACATCACCGACCGCCCGCCATCGATCATCAGGCAGGTGGCATTGATAAAAGGCGCCTCGTCGGTCGCCAGGAACAGTGCCGTCATCGCCACTTCGACCGGCTGGCCGATGCGCTTGGGCGGGTGCAGGTCGAACGCGCGTTGGCGCTCGGCGTGGGGGTCGGGGAAGCCATTCCAGTAGTCGACGTTGAGCTGGGTCTCGATATAGCCCGGCGCGATGGCATTCACGCGGATGCCCTTGGGCGCGTACTCGATGCCAAGGGCACGGGTAAGGCCGAGCAGGCCGTGCTTGGCCACTGGATAAGGGAAGCAGCCGGGGATGATGTGGCTGGAATGGGTGGAGGCAATATTGATGATGTTGCCGATACCTTGCTCGATCATGTACGGCAGCACCGTGCGGCAGCCGAACCAGGCACCGTCGAGGTCGATGGCGAAGCAGCGGCGCCAGTCTTCGTCGGTCATCTGCAGTGGGTCGCGGAACACATTCACCCCTGCGCAGTTGATCAGCACATCCACGCGGCCAAAGCGCTCGATGGCCACATTGACCAACGCCTGCCATTGCTCCTGGGAGGTGATATCGACGGGTTGCGCGTAGATCTCGGCACCGCGTTCGCGCCAGTGGGCGGCAACTTGCTCGACCTTTTCGCCTTGGATGTCGGCGATGACCAGCCGCGCCTGCTGGGCCTGGAAGCACGCAACGATGGCTTCGCCAATGCCCTGGGCGGCGCCGGTGATGATCACCACTTTGTTCTTCAACCGCTCGCCATAGGTTGGCTCGGGCACGGCGGGGAGTGACAACGGTTGTGCCTGCATCGCTTCACCTGTTTTATTTTTGGTAGTGAGTGCTGATGCAACCGACTATAAACCCATCATTTGAAATATCTCAATATATAAATTTGCATCCCATATATTGAGCATTAATCAAAAAAAATGTGGGAGCGGGCTGTCCGCGATAGCGGCGGTTCAGTCAACGCAGCTGTGACTGAACTACCGCTATCGCGGGCAAGCCCGCTCCCACACTTGATCCTCAGTTTGACGCAATGGGGGCCTAGCCGAGCGCGAAGTCGCGCAGCGCATCGCCTTCCATGCGATAGCGCACCCACTCTTCCTGCGGCTGGGCGCCGATGGACTTGTAGAAAGCGATCGCCGGTTCGTTCCAGTCCAGCACGCTCCACTCAAAGCGCCCGCAGCCGTTATCGAAAGCAATCTTCGCCAGGTGGCGCAACAACTTCTTGCCCGCCCCGCCGCCGCGTTGTTCCGGGTTGATGTAGAGGTCTTCCAGGTACAGGCAGTTGCTGCCCAGCCACGTGGAATAGCTGAAAAAGAACACCGCAAAACCAATCGGCATACCGTCGCGCGAGCAGATCAGGCCATGGGCGGTGGCCCCCTCACTGAACAGGCTGCGCTCGATGTCCACCACACTGGCGATCACTTCATGCCGAGCTTTCTCGTACTCGGCCAGCTCGGTAATGAAGGTCAGGATCTGCGCAGCATCGCTGGGCACGGCGGGGCGAATCTCGATGGTCATGGGCGAGCCTTGGCAATTTCAAAGCACACATACTAAGGCGCTTTCATGACTGATTGCAGTGCAATTTCGCTGCACGTGGTCCTGGCCCCCTTACTCCGTCGGCGGGTAACGTTGGCACCACCAACCACGCAACAATCGGCAAAGGCGCGCATGGTAAAACGTGGGGCATAACGCCAATGACGCCAGGCCCTCCCATGCATTCCAAGTCGCCGGTGAGCACCCAGCTGTTCGCCCTGTTCTGTGTTGCCAGTTTTCTGTTGTCGCTGTCGTACGGCTCGACCTTCCTGCTGTCGTTGCTGATTCATGCGCGCGGTGGCAATGAACATGATGCGGGCAGCGTGATTTCCATGGCCATGCTAAGCACCTTCGTCGCGGTGGTGGTCTCCGGGCATTTATCGGATGCCGTGGGCGCAGCGCGGGCGATTGCAGGCATGGGCGTGCTGCTGGTGGTGGCATGCCTGGGCTTTGCACTGATGCCTGGGTTCGGCCAGGGCTTGATGCTGTTTGGCCTGGCCCTGGGGCTAGGCTGGGGGGTGTTCTACACGTTGGGGCCGATCATCGTGGCGATGCTGGTGGCGCCGCCGCAACGGGCGAAATACTTTGCGCTGTTGTCGGGCAGCATGATGACGGGGATCGGTTCCGGCCCCTTGCTGGGACGGGCGGCGAGCGCGCTGGGATGGCCCCTGACCACCGCGTTCCACATCGCCGCGATCGCCAGCCTGGTCGCAGTGGTGATGTTCTGGCGCCTGGGCGCCCACCTCACGCAACGGGGCAATGCGCCGGTAGCCAAAATTTCCTGGGTCGCCACCCGCCAGGTGCTGTCGTCCAAAGCGGCCTTCGCGATCCTGATGGTGGGCCTGGGTGGGTGTGTCTTTGGTGGGTTGTCATCCTTCCAGACCAGCTACGCAGCGGCACATTCGCTGGACTACTCGTTGTTCTTCGTGGGTTTCCTGAGCGCCGCGATCACCAGTCGTTTGCTGATAGCGGGGTTTGTCGTCAAGCGCGATGCCTATCGCAGCGCGTGCGTGCTGTCGGGGCTGATGCTGGTGTCGGTGTTGATGTTCGGCTTCACGGTGTCGGGCAGCACCAGCTACCTGCTCGCCGCCATCACCCTGGGCGTGGGTTATGGCCTGACCTATTCGGTGATCAACGGGCTGGTGGCCAATGAAGCACCGGCCGGCACGACCTCCCAGGCGCTGCTGCTGTTCAGCCTGGCGTACTTCATCGGTGTATTCGGGTTTCCACTGCTCGCGGGAAAGATCATCGTCGCGTACGGCCTGCCATCACTGCTGCTGAGCTTGGCAGCGGTCGCCCTGTTCAACTGGCTGATCACCATCGCACGACTGATCGGGCGACGGGCGCTGGCACACAAAATCTTACAGGTGACACAAGACCGTTCGTCGCCATCAAGGCACGAACGCCAAACGCAGGCGGACCAATAGAGGGTAAGGACATTAATCATATGGAGACACCCTCATGAAAAATTCCAAGTTTGCTGCCCTCGCCCTCACCGGCCTGTTGTCCGCTGCGTCGCTGAGCGCCTTTGCCGCCAGCTCGACCACCGGCCCCACCGATCCAACGCCTGACGCCACCACCGAGTCGCAGAAATCCATGGGCACCGGCCTCGACACCAACGGTGGCGCAGTCATCGACAACAGTGCCGACCCACGCACCAAAGGCAATGACACACAGCGCCAGGCGCCTGCTGCCGTCGGCAACGGCAAAATGGGCCCTGGGGTCAATGAGCCAAAGATCAACAAAGGCGATGACTCGAACGTGCCTGGCGCCCCTAAACAACCTGCGCCGTAATCCATCGAACGCACGATGAACACCCGATCATTTCCCAGTGAAGAGGTACGCATGAACGTCGATAGAAACCTTGAAAAAGAAGTCCTCACCCGCCTGCTGCACGCTCACCCGCAAGGACTGGGCAAGGAGGTGCTGGACAACTACCGCGGCGAAAAAGAGGTCGCCAGTGTCTTGGCGTTCCTGCAGGACCGTGGATTGATCAAGGATGGGCATGTGACCACCGACGACGCCGGTGAATATTCGTTGAACTTGCCCATCAAGCTCACCGCGTCTGGTGTGGATGAGGCGCGCAAGCTGGACGGCCAGGCCAGCCAGTAGCCTTCACGAAAAACCCATGTGGGAGCGGGCTTGCTCGCGAAGGCGGAGGGTCAGTCACTGAATCTTTGACTGAACCACCGCTATCGCGGGCAAGCCCGCTCCCACAGCCTTGAACGGGTTTATTCAGCCACCAGGGCATCGACTTCGGCCGTGCCGGGTGACGTAGCCGGCCCCCACCGCGTCACCGCCAAAGCTGCCGCCCCATTCGCACGGCGCGCCGCTTCAGCAGGCTTCAAGCCTCTGGCCAAGCCCGCTATGAATACCCCCGCATGCGCGTCCCCCGCGCCGTTGCTGTCAACCGCCCGCACCTTGAAGCCGGCCACGTGCTCAACGGCATTCGCTCGCCCTACCCAGCAGCCATTCGGCCCGTCGCGAACCACCAGCAGCGTCTGCGCAGGCAGGTGTTCGCTCAGCGCTGGCAACGCGGCAGCGATATCCGCTGCGCCGGTAAATGCCAGGGCTTCGGGGCCGTTGCTGGTCCAGATATCGATGCGCGGTAACAACGCGCACATCAAGGCCGAGTCCGGCGCCTTCACCAGCGGACCTGGATCGAACACCACCACGATCTCCCGTGGCAGCGCCAGCAACCAGTCGATCAGCGGTTGTGCCTTGCCCTCCAGCAACAGGCTGTAGCCGCTGACATACACATAGTCGTCAGCCTGCGGTTCAACCTTGGCCAAGTCCTCGGCACTCAGTTCCCCCTCGGCGCCGATGTGGGAAATGAAGGTGCGTTCGGTGGTGGCTTCGGTCAGTGACACGCACAAACCGGTGTCCTTGCCTTCACTGGTCGCCAGGGCCATTTCAATACCCTCGGCCTGCATCGCCGCTCGGGCCAGGTCGCCAAAACGCCCGTTGCCGTGACGCCCCAGGTAGACCACTGGCAGCCCATTACGCCGAGCGGCGGCCATGACATTGAAGCCACCGCCGGCTTCAAAGCTGGCTGATTTCGCCAGCACGTCACCGCCGGTTGCGGGCAAGGTATCGAGGGCCATGACCAGGTCGACGATGACCTGGCCGGTGTGCAGCAATCTAGACATTAGGGCTCTCTACTAAAGCCGGGCGGCGGTCAGCTGCGCCGCCCAGTACCGCATAAATCCCGCCGGCCACCAGGAAGGTGACGATCCAGCCCAGGCCGTTGTGGCCCAGCCACGAGTCGGACAAAGGCCCGGCGAACCAAATGTTTTCGGCGGTGGTGCCGATGGTGGTGAAGCTGAAGCCCAGCACGATCGCCACGGCCCAGGCGCCGAACGCACGCCACTCCACACCGCCGCGATACCAGTAGGCGCTGCTTGGGCTCACGTCCAGCAGGTCCTTGGGGCTGTAGTAGTGACGATGGATCAGGTCGACCACGAAGATGCCGACCCATGCGGTAATCGGTACCGCCAGCAGCGAGATGAACGTGATGAATGGGCCGTAGAAACTGTCGGCGATCAGCATGAAGTAAATCGAGCCGGCGAAGATCGCAACGATGTCGACGATCACCGCATGCACGCGCTTGACCTTCAGGCCGAGGGTCAGGGTGGTGAGGCCCGCCGAATACACCGAGAGGTTGTTGGACAACAGCAGCCCGCCGAACGCGGTGATCAGGTACGGCACCGCCATCCAGGTCGGCAGCATGTCGCGTATCGCGACGATCGGGTCAGTGGCCGAGGCCAGGTCGTTGTTACCCACCGACAGCAGGCCGCCAAGGGTGATCAGCAACACCAGGGGAATGCCCGCACCAAACGCGGCGGATGCCACCAGGCGCACAGCCTTGACGCTGCGGTGCTGGTAGCGCGACATGTCGGCACCGGCGTTGGCCCAGCCGATACCGGTACCGGCCGCCATGGTACCGATGCCGATGATCATCGCGCTGAGCGGTGCCGGCGTGGCGTTGAATACGGCACTCCAATCAATGGTGGCGCAGAGGAAGCCGCCGACCAGGATATTCAAGGCGCCGAACACATAGGTGGCCCACTTCTGGATCACCAGCAAGGTGGCGTGGCCCAGGCCGGATACCGACAAGGTCAGCAGCACAAAGATGGCGATGAAGATCAGGGTGAGCACCGGGGCGCTTTTCGCCTCGACAGGAGACCCGAACAGGATCGAGCACAACGACAGCAGCACGAACGCAGCGGTGGTGGTGTTGACGGTTTCCCAGCCTAGGCGTGACATCAGCGACACCAACGTCGGCCCGATATTGCCGCGCACGCCAAAGATGGCGCGGGACAGGGTCAGGCTGGGCGCACGCCCACGGCGACCCGCGATGGAAATAATGCCCACCACGGCGAAGGAGCCGGCGGCGCCGAGGATCGCGACGATGATCGCCTGCCAGATCGCCAGGCCGCGAAACGCGACCAGTGTCGCCCCGAGCGGCAAGCCGAGGATGCTGATATTGGCCGCGAACCACACCCAGAACAGTTGCAGCGGGTGACCGTTGCACTCGCCTTCAGGAACCGGTTCGATGCCGCGTGTTTCCAATTGCCCGGCGCTCTGGCCGGAAGAAGTCGTGCTCATGAGGGGTGCTCCAAGTGCCTGTATTGTTGTGGTTGTGGCAGAGAATCAAATCGTTAACCGGTCATCCTGACTCGACGCTATCGCATGCGGGAGCGGGCTTGGTTGCGTAGACCCGCCCACCGATGCATAACCGTACACACCGCCTTCGAACAAGCCCGCTCCCACATGGGTGCAGGCGGCGCTTATCGAATCGTGAGCAGCCCTTGGACCAGCGGCTGCAAGTCCAGGCCATTGACCTGCTTGACCTGTTCGATCAGCGCTTCGGGCCAGCACTGCATGCCCAGGCACGCACCGAGCATGGCGCCCAGCATCGCCGCGATGGTGTCGGTGTCACCGCCAAGGCTGGCCGCCAGGCACAGCGCCTCGAAGGCATCCATCTCGCCCACCGCCACTTGCTGGGCCAGGGCAAACGACACCACCACCGACTCCTGAGAAGCGACGGAGGTGCCGATCAATTCGTATAACAGGTCGGCGAACAGCGTCTTGTCGCCGCTGCCGACGCTCAAGGTCCGCGCCCAACTGATGCGGGTGGAAATGCGCCCGCCAGCAATCCAGTGGCCGTGCCCTTCCGCTTGCTGGGCAACCTGAGTGCCGATGTTCAACGCTTCGCCCAGGTCCACGCCGTTGATACCCGCCGACACGACCGCCGCCACCGCCGCGGCACTGGAAATGCCCAGGGTGGTGTTATGGGTCACCTGGCAGGCCTGGATCACCGCCTGGATAAACTGCACCGGGTCGCTGACATCGGCGGCAATCCCCACCGGGGTGATGCGCATCGCTGCGCCGTTGGTGGTGCCATAGCGGCCGGACTCTTCCGGCGTGTGGCCGGCGAGGATCATGTCGATCGCACGCTTGGTGGAAGGCCCAAGCAAATCCTGCGAGCCCTTGGCGCGCATCACTGCTTCCCAGTCGATCAGGCGCTGGGCCAGGACCGTGGGTTCGATTTTGCCTTGGCCTTCCACCAGCAACTCACCGACCAGGATGGCCTGCTCGGTGTCATCGGTGATGGAGCCGGCAGGCATGTTCGGCGCGATTGGCTGGTCGGCGCCGGCATCTTCCAGGCCAGTGATGGCACCGAAACGCGCGCGGACTTGCTCACGGCTCAGTGACTGGGTGGGCATGCCCAGGGCATCGCCCAATGCCAGGCCGTAGAACGCACCGAGGGCGCGATTGTGCGGGGTCATTTCGAGTTTCCAAACTGGAGGTGCAGACGAAAGTGCAGAGGGTCGAGCAGGCTTTCGACATGCTCCATGAAACGCTCGCGACGGTCATAGGTGGTACGCGATGCCTTCAGAAACACTGTGCCTGCGGGCCGGCCGAGCAGCTCGGCGTCTTCATCGCTGAGAGGTTCCGCGCCGATCCATTGATCACCTTCGGCACCGACATAACCGTAGGCGGCCAAGGTGATCGTCAGGGAGTTATCGATCAGGCCCACGCTCGGCAGGCTTTCCAGGCCTCCGGAGGCTGGCATCAGCGAGCGCTCCAGCGAAACGGCGGTGCCGTCGCTGGTACGACGACGGCGGTCGAGGGCGATGAATTGGTCGCTGCCGAAACGGCTGAACAGGTCCGGGCGGGTGACGGCTTCCAGGCGCAGGATGTCGGTGCTCACACGGGCGCCCGTGTCAGCCAGGGCCTGGGCCCAACCGCTGTGCTGGTCGAGCACCATGCCGTCAAAGGTGACGATGGAGCCGACGCCGCTCTGGGTCGCGATGTAATTGCGTCGCTTGAGTTCGGCGAGGGCTTCGCGCAGGGTGCCTCGGCTGACCGCGAACTCTTCGGCCAGTTGGTGCTCGCCCGGCAGCAGGAAACCGTCGGCCATCACCCCACCCTCGATACGGCGGATGAGCTCGTCGACGACGCGTTTTTTCTTATCAAATCGAACATGTCTAATCATGTACAAATTGATAACCGAAAGTGCCCGTTGACAGCAAGCGAATTATTTCAGGGAGATGAAAAAACCGGCCTCAGGGTTCCAGGCCAATGGGGAAAAACGCTCCACCACTCCAGACGCCCAGCCAGTTCTGACCATTGATCGGACGGCTTACCGCCAGCTCCACCAATTGGTAGAACGCGTTGCGATGCACCAGGGCTTCGAGATTGGTGCGCACACGCAGATAAGGCGCAGGTTCCTGGGTGACGGGGTCGATCACCACCCGCAACGGGTGTTCGAGGCCCGCCTCGACCTGCTCATCGACATTGGTGGTAAAGCGCAGCACCTGAGCTTCACCCTGCCCTTCGACTTCCAGGGTAACCGCCACGAACGGCGCATCATCGACGGTGATACCCACCTTTTCCACGGGAGTGACCAGGAAGTAATCATCGCCATCGCGGCGAATGATGTTGGAGAACAACTTGACCATCGGCTTACGCCCGATCGGCGTGCCCTGGTAGAACCACGTACCATCGCGGGCAATACGCATGTCGATGTTGCCGCAGAAGTCCGGGTTCCACAGGTGCACCGGGGCCGGTCCCTTGCCTTTGGGCAGTTGGGCCAGCAGATCGTTGGCCTTGGCGGAATCGGTCATGAGGTTCTCCTGGTGCTTACTGATCACTCATCCCCAGCAGGCCGCGAGCATACTGCGCCAGCGGGCGGGCAATCAGGTCTTCTGGCTTGTTGTCGTGGAACGTCAGTAAACCGCCACGACTGCGAATACGTGCAGTATCAATCAAATACTGGGTGCTGGTCTCGATCAACATGATCTGGATGACACCGCTGTCCAGCCCGACGCGGTCCAGGGCTTCCTGATCGGCCCACTCATCCGCGTTGCCGATGCGGTCATCGGCCTTGGCGAAGCGGCAGTACAGCAGGTAGTGAGCACCCGCCGCACGGGCTTCAGCCATTGCCTGCTCCAGACCTTCCGGCTGACGGGCGCGGCGCACCATGGGGAAATATTCGACAAAGCCATTGAAGGCTTCTTCGGCCACCACGTTCGGTCGCGGGTAAGCGCTGCCCGGTGGAACGAAGGCGCCCTGGGCGATAAAGATAAAGGAGTCCGGCTGAACGCGAATCGAGGCGGTACGGCGGGTATCGCTGTGGTCCAGCAAACCGGCATCACTCATCTGATAACGGGTGCCTTCGGCCATATCGCTGACGGTCATGCAACCACTCAGCGTCAACGACGCCAGCAACAAAACCAGACTACGCATCCTAATCCTCCAGAAGCCGGTGACGGAAAACCGGCGAATGGGCGTGAGATGCAGAATCCAGGCCATTCAGCGACGACGCAAAACAAATGTGGGAGCGGGCTTGCTCGCTCCCACAGGGAATTATGTTGAGTTCGGAAATCGCGTCAGCCGCCAATGATCTTCATGATGGTGGCGCCGCCAGAGAAGGCGACTTCCTGTTTGTCGCCCAGCGCTTTCATCAACAGGCCCTGCAGCGCTGGCAATGCTTGATGGCGCGGCTTGTCCAGCAGGTCACCGACGTAGTGACGGTTACTCGACGACAGGCAGCCATGCAACCACCCCGTGGACGACAGCCGCAACCGCGAACAGGTACGGCAGAACGGCACGCTTTCGTTGGCGATCACACCAAAGAAGCCCTTGCCCGGCACTTCGTAGCGCACGGCCGTGGCGTCCACGGGGGCATTGGCTTGCAGGTATTCATACTGCTCGCCGATCAGCCCGAGCAGTTGCTGCAGGCTGACAAATTGCTGCAGGAACGCATTGGAGTCCTTGGCCAGGTGGCCCATGCGCATCAGCTCGATGAAGCGCAGCTCATAGCCACGCTCCAGGCAATAGTCGAGCAGCGGCATGACCTGGTCGAGGTTCTGCCCGCGCAACGGCACCATGTTGACCTTGATCTTCATCCCGGCAGCGCGAGCCTGGTCCATGCCGTCGAGCACAGTGGCCAGGTCACCGCCACGGGCGATGCCGCGGAAAGCGTCCGCATCCAGGGTATCGAGGGAGACGTTGATGCGCTTGATCCCAGCATCCACCAACAGTGGCAGCTTACGTGCCAGCAACTGGCCGTTAGTGGTCAAGCTGATATCACTGAGGCCCATGCCACCCACCGCGCCCATGAAGGCTTCCAGCTTGGGACTGACCAGTGGCTCACCGCCGGTAATGCGCAGACGCTCTATGCCTGCCGCTTCAATCAGGTAAGCCACGCCACGGGCCATGGCCTCGGCCGAGAGTTCGTCCTGGGCAGCCACCAGCCGCTTGCCGTTAGGCACGCAGTAGGTACACGCGTAATTGCAGGCTGAGGTCAGGCTGATCCGCAAATTGCGAAAACGCCTGCCTTGACGATCAACGATCATGGATCACTCCGGCAGAGGATGGTTCGGGCGCGCTAAAAGCTGACTGAAAAATCAGCTTTTAGCAAGAGTCCATGCCTGAGTATATTCCTGGGGTACTACGCGTGGCAGCAAATCATTACGTGGCCGGGGTTTGCGCCGGCGCTGCGTCAGGTGCTGCTGGCTCGCTGCTGTGCTTGCGCTTGTTGCCCATGCGCACGCCGATGTCCATCAGGAACTGGAAGAAACCTTCCTGATCTTCCAGCACATTGCTCCAGAACGGCGAGTGGTACAACGCCACGGCGCCGTGCACCAAGGCCCAGGCAGCGCAGTAGTGGAAATAAGGCGGCACATCTTCAAGCTTGCCTTCACTGATGCGGCCCTTGATCAGCAGGGTCAGGCGTTCGAAGTTCGAGGCGCGGATCTTGTGCAGCTCCTCGACCATCTCCGGCACTTGGTGGCCCTTGACCACCTTCTCTTCCAGGCGATCGAACAAGCGGTAACGCTGCGGGTCACGCATGCGGAACTCGAAGTAGGCGCGGGACAAGGCTTCCTTGTCCTTGTCGACGTCAGCCGAATGCAACAGCTCGTTCAAGTCGCGCTCGTAGTCGAGCATCAGGCGCAGGTAGATCTCGGCCTTGGACTTGAAGTGCTTGTAGATCGTGCCTTTGCCGATACCCACGGCATCCGCAATCATCTCGACGGTGACGCTGTCTTCACCTTGTTCAAGGAACAGCTTGAGTGCGGTGTCGAGAATTTCCTGCTCACGGCGGCGAAACTCACGGACCTTACGGGGTTCTTTGTGCATGAGGAAGAGGTCTGCAGAGGTCGATATTAGGGAGGGTTGCGCACGGCCACGGATACGTGGCGATACGATTTACCCGATGCGAGGGATTATCCCGACTGAACGGTCGTTGGGCAATGTCTATGTGACCCCATCACGCACTTTACTTTCAATACGCCAACGTTTTGGTGGGTATCAGTCAGAAATAATACGCAACAACTGCACCCGTGCACCTGCCTGATGAGAACTCAAGCGAAGCGCGCGTATTCCAAATCTGTTTAAAAAACGACCAGTCGCGACTGGACTGAATCGGATACTGATCAATACTTGAACTGTCGGCGTGACATCTCCCCCAAGTGAAGCGCCGACCTGGGTACCAACGGACCGTGTGCCCTTGTTTTACTCCTAATGGTCTTAGCCCGGATTCACCCCCCAGAACCCGGGTTTTTTTTGCCTGCGATTTCTTCACTGCGCTCGCGAAGAGCTCACGGACGACGCGCTAAACCGCATGACCCGCGGCATCGTCAACGCCCTTCGCGAGCAGGCCCGCTCCCACATGAGCCAATGGGAACAGGCGCTTGAAGTTCTCGGTGGTCTGCTCGGCAAAGCGCTCGCAGGACTCACCGCGCAGCATCGCCAGGTAATCCGCCACATCACGCACATACTCGGGCAGGTTTGGCTTGCCGCGATGAGGAATGGGCGCCAGGTACGGCGAGTCGGTTTCCACCAGCAGGCGGTCGGCCGGCACTTGGCGCGCGACGTCACGCAGGGCGTCGGCATTGCGGAAGGTGACAATGCCCGATAGGGAAATGTAGAAGCCCAGGTCCAGGGCTGCCTTGGCCATGTCCCAGTCCTCGGTGAAGCAGTGCAACACACCGGCCTGCGGCAGTGCAGCTTCACGCAGCAGCGTCAAGGTGTCGGCGCGCGCGCCACGGGTGTGGACGATCACCGGCTTGCCGGTCTGCTGGGCGGCCTGCAGGTGCAGGCGGAAGGAGGCCTGCTGCAACTCGGCAGCCTCGGGCTCGTAGTGGTAATCCAGGCCGGTCTCACCAATGGCCACCACACGTGGGTGATTGAGTTCGCCCAGCAGCCAGTCAAGGGCCGGGGCTTCACCGGGCTTGAGGTCCAGCGGATGGATACCCACCGAGCAATCCACATCGGCATAACGCTCGGCCAGAGCCTTGACGTCGGCAGCGTTTTCGGCGCTGACGCCGATGCACAGGAAGTGCCCTACCCCACGCTGGCGTGCGGCTTCGAGTGCAGCGTCAAGGGAACCGCCGTGCTGGGCCAGGTCGAGGCGATCAAGGTGGCAATGGGAATCTACAAGCATAGGTATCTACAACTTCAGTCACGAAAAGTGTCTGGCCGACGATACACCCGTCGACCACGGAAATTAACGGCGGCCGAGCAAACCGACCCACTGCACCAGCAGCGCTTCAAGCAGCAGGACGCGGTTGAGGTTGGCCTTGCCGAGCACCTTCTGGCGCTGGGCGAGGATCCAGTCCTGGATCGTGAGCACCTTGTCCTGGGCACTTTTTTGCGCCAGGTATTGCACGACCTTGCGCATATCCGGCAGGCCCAGGCCGTTTTCGTCCTGGGTCAGCTGATAGCGCAGGATCAGGCTCGACCAGTCGCAGAACCAGTCGAACAGCAACAGCAAGGGAATGTCCTTCCAGGCAGTTTCTGCCAGTTGGGTGGCGGACACTTCCTGCTTGATCAATTTCTTCACGCCGTCCACCACCAGCGCGCGTTGCTCACGCACACCCTGGGCTTGCAGCTTCACCGCAGCCAACGGCGAGCCGGCTGCCAGGGTCAGCAGTTCAACGCGCTCGTCCTGGGTGCACTCCGGCAACGCCCGCGCCAGCCACTCAAGGCTCATGGCCTCGCTCGGCAGCGGACACGCCTGCTGCACGCAGCGGCTGCGGATGGTCGGCAGCAGCCGGCTGGACTGGTGGCTCACCAGCAGCAACACGGTATCGCCGGACGGCTCTTCCAGGCTCTTGAGCAAGGCGTTGGCGGCATTGATGTTCATCGCTTCCACCGGCTCGATCAGTACAACCTTGCGCCCGCCCATCTGCGCGGTTTGCACCACGAAGCTGACGAGGTCACGCACCTGGTCGACCTTGATCGCCTTGTCGGCTTCTTCGGGCTCCAGCAGGTAGTTATCCGGATGGCTGCCGGCCTTGAGCAACAGGCAAGACTTGCACTCGCCGCAGGCTTCCAGGTTAACCGGACGCTGGCACAGCAAGCTGGCCATGAGTCGCTCGGCCAGGTCACGCTTACCGATCCCCACCGGCCCATGCAACAGGTAGGCGTGGGCGTGCTGGGCGCGGCCGGCCAGTTGTTGCCACAGGCTGTCCTGCCAGGGGTAGGCTTCAGCCACGGGCGCGCTCCAGCAGTGTTGGCAACAGGGCATCGATGGCTTGCTGCACACGGGCCAGCGGCTGGGCCGCGTCCAGCAGGTGATAACGAGCAGGCTCGGCAGCGGCGCGCTTGAGGAATGCGGTACGCACTGCGTCGAAGAAGGCCTGGCCTTCGAGCTCAAAACGGTCCAGGCGACCACGGGCACTGGCGCGGGCCAGGCCCACTTCCACCGGCAGGTCGAACACCAGGGTCAGGTCAGGGCGCAGGTCGCCTTGCACGAAGGTTTCCAGGGTAGCGATGCGCTCCAGGGACAGGCCCCGACCACCGCCCTGGTAGGCATAGGTGGAGTCGGTGAACCGGTCGCAGATCACCACGGCACCGCGCGCCAGGGCCGGGCGAATCACCTCGGCCAAATGCTGGGCACGCGCGGCGAACACCAGCAGCAGTTCGGTGTCCGGGTCCATCTGTTCTTCACCCGGCGCCAGCAGCACCTCGCGGATACGCTCGGCCAGCGGCGTGCCGCCGGGCTCGCGGGTCAACACCACTTCGATGCCTTCGGTGCGCAGGCGCTCGGCCAGGTAATCGCGGTTGGTGCTTTTGCCGGCGCCTTCGGGGCCTTCCAGGGTAATAAACAAGCCAGTCACAGGCAGTCCTTAGTCAGAATTATTGCGGGCTTTGCGGCGCGGCGGCGTCCGGCGCAGGTTCGGCCGGTTTTTCAACCGGCGCTTGCGAAGGCCCATCGGCAGGTGGCGCGGCATCTCCCGCAGGCTTCACCACCGGTGCCGGGCTGGAGCGGTAATCGGCGCGACGCTTGAGCTGGAACTCACGCACGGCGGCATTATGCGCATCCAGGTCATCGGAGAAAATATGGCTGCCGTCGCCCCGCGCGACAAAATAGAGGCTGCTGCCCGGTACCGGGTTCAGCGCGGCATGGATGGCCTCGCGGCCGACCATGGCGATGGGCGTCGGCGGCAAGCCGGCGACCATGTAGGTGTTGTAGGGGTTGGCTTCCTTGAGGTGGGCGCGGGTCAACTTGCCGTTGTAGCGCTCGCCCAGGCCGTAGATCACCGTCGGGTCAGTCTGCAACAGCATGCCGACCTTCAGGCGCCGCACGAATACGCCGGCGATCTGCCCACGCTCCTCAGGCACGCCGGTCTCCTTCTCCACCAGGGAGGCCATGATCAGCGCTTGATAAGGGTCGGTGTACGGCGCATCGGCAGCGCGCTTGCTCCACTCCTGGGCGAGTACATCGTCCAGGCGGTTGTAGGCTTTTTTCAGGAACTCGACGTCGGTCATGCCACGCACGAAGCGGTAGGTATCGGGAAAGAATCGCCCTTCGGGAAATACGCCGGGATGACCGAGCTTGTCCATGACGTCGCTGTCACTGAGGCCCGACAGGGTCTGCACGATCTTTTCATGCTTGGCGAGGGCTGCGCGCACCTGGCGGAAGTTCCAGCCTTCGACCAGGGTCAGGCTGTACTGAACCACTTCGCCACGCTGCCACAGGCCGATCAGGCCCTGCGCCGTCATGCCAGGCGTCATGCGGTATTCACCGCTGTGCAATGGCTGACCGTCGAGGTTGAAGCGCCAGTACAGCCGCAGCCAGAAGGCGCCTTCAAGCACACCATCGGCTTCCAGGCGATTGAAAGTGCCGGTAGGGGTCGCCCCTGCCGGTACGTCGAGCAATTGTTCCTGGGCCAGGTTCAAGGGCTGCTTCAAGGCAGCGTCGAACTTCCAGGCCGAATAGCCCAACAGCAAAGCCGCCGAGAACAGACCAATCAGCAGCAGTACAACCAGTTTTCGTATCAACTCAAATTTCCAATAGCGCGCGAACAATGCCCTGCAGTTTACGGGTGAGCGGCCCAACCGACCAGCTCATCGCAGCGTACCCGCGCACCGGCCAAATGCCATAAACGCTGTTGCACACAAAGACTTCGTCGGCTTGCCGCAACTGCTCAAGACCGATGTCGGCCACGGCCACCGGGATGCCCAGGGCGTGTGCCTGGGCCAGAATCTCAGCGCGCATCACCCCGGCGACCCCGCAACGCGTCAGATCAGCGGTTAGTAACAAGCCGTTGCACACCAGGAAAACGTTGCTGAACACCCCTTCGATGACACGACCGGACATGTCCAGCATCAAGCCTTCGGCATGCTCAGCGTCTTGCCATTCGGCACGGGCGATCACCTGTTCCAGGCGATTGAGGTGCTTGAGACCGGCCAGCACTGGCTGCTCGGCCAAGCGAGTGGCACAGGGAAACAGGCGGATGCCGTCGGTTCCATGGGCGTGGGGATAGGTGGCGGGCGGACTGCCCTGCAGAATGCGGCGCACCGGCGCGCCAGGGTTGATGCCATAACCACGCAGGCTGTCGCCACGGGTCAGGATCAATTTGAGGACACCGTCGCCGAGGGCGGCGGCATAAGCCAGCACTTCGCTGCGGATCAATACGTGATCCGCAGCCAAGGCGAGCCGCCTGCACCCCTCATCGAGGCGTTGCAGGTGGCGATCGAGCAGCACGGGCTGCCCGGCCCTGGCGGCAATGGTCTCGAACAGCCCATCGCCATACGCCAGGCCGCGATCTTTCAGGGGCACGTTGTCCTCTGGCTGACCGTCGACCCAGCTGTGCATCACTCCGCGAACCGGCGGAACACCAGGGAACCGTTGGTGCCACCAAAACCGAACGAGTTGGAGATCACCACGTCGATCGGCATGGGCTGCGCTTCGTGCGGCACGAAGTTCAGGTCGCAGCCTTCATCCGGCTCATCCAGGTTGATGGTCGGCGGAGCGACCTGATCCTTGATGGCCATGACGCTGAAGATCGCTTCGACCGCACCCGCCGCGCCCAGCAAGTGGCCGGTCATGGACTTGGTGGAGCTGACCGCCAGCTTGTAGGCGTGCTCGCCGAATACCGACTTGATGGCTTCGGCCTCTGCCAGGTCGCCCGTCGGGGTCGACGTGCCATGGGCGTTGATGTACTGCACCTGGTCCGGATTGACCTTGGCATCGCGCAGGGCGTTGGTGATGCAACGCGCAGCGCCGGCACCGTCGGACGGTGGCGAGGTCATGTGGTAGGCGTCGCCGCTCATGCCAAAACCGATCAGCTCGGCGTAGATAGTCGCACCACGCGCCTTGGCGTGCTCCAACTCTTCCAGCACCAAGGCACCGGCACCGTCGGACAGGACGAAACCGTCACGGCCTTTGTCCCACGGACGGCTGGCACGGGTCGGTTCGTCGTTGCGGGTCGACAGCGCGCGGGACGCGCCGAAGCCGCCCATGCCCAGGCCGCAGGCCGCCATTTCGGCACCGCCGGCGATCATCACGTCGGCTTCGTCATAGGCGATGTTGCGCGCCGCCATGCCGATGCAGTGCGTGCCAGTGGTGCACGCCGTGGCGATGGCGTAGTTAGGTCCCTGTGCGCCCAGGTGGATGGACAGGAAACCGGAAATCATATTGATGATCGAGCCGGGCACGAAGAACGGTGAAATTCGACGGGGGCCGGAATCGTGCAACGTGCGGCTGGTTTCTTCGATATTGGTCAAACCGCCAATACCCGAACCCATGGCCACGCCGATGCGGTCACGGTTGGCGTCGGTGACTTCCAGGCCAGCGTTACGCACTGCCTGAAAACCGGCTGCCAGGCCGTATTGAATGAACAGGTCGAGTTTGCGGGATTCTTTGACCGAGAGATATTCCTCGACATTGAAACCCTTTACCGAGCCGCCAAAACGGGTGGAATAGGCAGAAAGGTCCGTGTGTTCAATCAGACCAATACCACTGTGGCCAGCCAGAATGCCCTGCCAACTGCTTGGCACATCCGTGCCCAGTGGCGACAACATACCCATACCGGTGACTACGACGCGTCTACGCGACACAGCACTCTCCTTTTTCTAATGACGACACTTTTGCTTCAGCGCGTACTTTTCATCAGGGCTAAAGAAAAAACCGCACGCCGTTACAGCAGTGCGGTTTTTCCCTGACAGCAAGCGACGACTACAAACTATTACGCCTGGTGGCTAGTAACGTAGTCGATAGCAGCTTGAACAGTAGTGATTTTTTCAGCTTCTTCGTCCGGGATTTCGGTCTCGAATTCCTCTTCCAGAGCCATCACCAGCTCAACGGTGTCAAGGGAATCGGCACCCAGGTCTTCTACGAAGGAAGCAGTGTTGACCACTTCTTCTTCCTTAACGCCCAGTTGCTCGGCGACGATTTTCTTGACGCGCTCTTCGATGGTGCTCATACCTTGTTTAACTCCTAATGGACAAATTCAGGCAGCTGGCCAGTGGGTAAGTGTATAGAAAGCCATTTCAGCTTTTCAACTGAAAGCTTCACCCTGTACCCGGTCGGCCACCTGCCTATAAATTAAGTTGCAGCTTTATAACGGATTTTAGACAGCTCGTATGACATTTTTTTGAAGCGATCCGTCACAATTTAACTCATGTACATCCCGCCGTTCACCGGGATTGTAGCCCCAGTCACGTATGCCGCACCGTCGGATGCCAGGAAAGTGACCACATTCGCGATCTCTTGAGCCTGGCCCAGACGGCCCAGCGGAATCTGCGTCAGCAACGCTTCACGCTGTGCTTCCGGCAGTTCGCGGGTCATATCGGTGTCGATGAACCCTGGGGCCACCGAGTTGACCGTAATGGATCGCGAACCGACCTCACGTGCCAATGCACGGCTGAAACCTTCCAGACCGGCCTTGGCGGAGGCGTAGTTTACTTGGCCTGCGTTGCCCATGGCACCCACTACGGAGCCAATATTGATAATTCGGCCCCAACGCGCCTTGGTCATGCCACGCAAAACGCCCTTGGACAGGCGAAACAGACTGTTCAAGTTGGTGTCGACCACGTCGTACCACTCGTCGTCTTTCATGCGCATCATCAGGTTGTCGCGGGTGATACCGGCGTTATTGACCAGAATCGCCGGCGCGCCGAACTGTGCGGTAATCTCGGCCAGTACGGCAGCCACGGACTCATCGCTGGTCACGTTCAGCTCAAGGCCGGTGCCTTGCACGCCGTTTTCCTTCAGGGTCGCGGCGATCCGCTCGGCGCCCGAGGCGGACGTGGCGGTGCCGATCACAATGGCGCCCTGACGGCCCAGTTCCAGGGCGATGGCCTGGCCAATGCCACGGCTTGCGCCGGTGACCAGTGCAACTTTACCTTGCAGACTCATGCAGGCTTCTCCTTAGTTCGGGGGTCAGGATCAAGAGCTCAGGCCAGCGCTGCGCGCAGCAGCGAAGGCATCCGGCGTATTGAGGTTAGCGGTGGACACACCGTCGGCGCAGCGTTTGTTCAGGCCGGCCAGGACTTTGCCCGGACCGCACTCGACCAGCTCGGTGGCGCCATTGGCCGCCAGGGTCTGGACCGACTCAACCCAGCGTACCGGCTTGTACAGCTGTTCCAGCAGGTCGCGCTTGAGGGTGTCGAGGTCGGCAGCCACGGCGGCACTGACGTTTTGCACCAGCGGGATCTGCGGCGCCTGCCAGTTGACGGCGGCGATGGACTCGGCAAAACGCTCGGCAGCCGGGCGCATCAGCTCGCAGTGCGACGGCACGCTCACCGGCAACGGCAAGGCGCGCTTGGCGCCACGGGCCTTGCAACCCTCGATGGCACGCTCAACGGCAGCCTTGGCACCGGCGATCACCACCTGGCCAGGGGAGTTGAAGTTCACTGCGCTGACGACTTCGCCCTGGGCCGCTTCGGCACAGGCTTCGATCACGACGGCATCGTCCAGGCCCAGGATCGCGGCCATGCCGCCCTGACCGGCCGGAACGGCCTCTTGCATCAGTTGGCCACGACGCTCGACCAGCTTGACCGCTTCACCGAGGGTCAGGCTACCCGCCGCCACCAGGGCGCTGTATTCGCCAAGGCTGTGACCGGCGACGAACGCCGGGCGCGCGCCGCCTTCTGCCAGCCACAAGCGCCACAGGGCGATCGAAGCGGTCAGGATGGCCGGCTGGGTTTTATCGGTTTGGTTGAGTTGCTCTTCCGGCCCCTGCTGGGTCAGTGCCCACAGGTCATAACCCAGGGCGTCGGAAGCTTCCTTGAAGGTGTCCAGGATCAACGGGTATTGCGCGCCCAGCTCGGCCAACATGCCGAGGGACTGCGAACCCTGCCCTGGAAAGACGAATGCGAGGGATGTAGACATGTAACAAGCCCCTAATGATCTGGTCGTCAAAAACGCGCACTCCTACGGTGGGAGCGCACGAAACTGACAGATTGGATGGTCAATTGAACTGGCCGGTCACATTTAAGCACTCCCGAGCCGATTCGCCTAAGGCAACAGGTCCTCAAGACGGCCGCGCAAGCGTTGCGGCAGGTTCTCCTGGATCTCGATCACGGCCCGCGCAATTGCGCTTTGGAAGCCCTCCACGCCTGCCGACCCATGGCTTTTCACCACAATGCCCTGCAACCCCAGAAAGCTCGCGCCATTATGGCGCGCCGGGGCCAGGTCAGCCTGCAAGCGACGCATCAGCGGCAGCGCCAGGGCACCGACCAGGCGCGATGCCAGGTTCCGCTTGAACAACGCGTCGATACGCGTGGCGATCATGGTTGCCAGGCCTTCGCTGGATTTGAGCAGGATGTTGCCGACAAACCCGTCGCACACCACCACGTCCGCCTCGCCGCGATACACGCCGTCGCCCTCGACAAAGCCGATGTAGTTAAGGCCCCGCGCGCCTTGCAGCAATGTGGCGGCGAGCTTGACCTGCTGGTTGCCCTTGATGTCTTCGGTGCCGATGTTCAACAAGGCCACACGTGGGCGAGCCACGCCAAGCGCTTCGGCGGCCACCGAGCCCATTACGGCGAACTGGAACAGATGCTCGGCGCTGCAATCGACGTTCGCGCCCAGGTCCAGCAACTGGCAATAGCCTTTTTGCGTCGGAATCGCCGCCACCATCGCAGGCCGGTCAATGCCGGGCAGCGTCTTGAGCACAAACCGCGACAACGCCATCAGTGCCCCGGTATTGCCGGCACTGACACACGCCTGCACCTTTCCATCACGCAGCAGCTCCAGGGCCACACGCATCGAAGAGTCGGGTTTGCCACGCAGGGCCGTCGCCGGCTTGTCATCCATGCTGATGGTTTCGCTGGCCGGCGTAATCGTCAGGCGCGCGCGATCCACCGCCGGATGGCTGGCAATCAGGTCTTCAAGTAAGGAGGGTTGACCGACGAGGGTCAGGTGCAGCGAGGGCGTTGCTGACAGGCTGGCAATGCAAGCCTGAACAATGCTGCGGGGACCGAAGTCCCCGCCCATTGCGTCTATCGCGATGACTAGAGCAGACAAGTGATTACTCGTCAGCGCCCTTGTCGATCACTTTACGGCCACGGTATACGCCTTCTGGCGATACGTGGTGACGCAGGTGAACTTCACCGGTGGTCTTTTCTACGGACAGGGTGCTAGCCTCGAGAGCGTCGTGCGAACGGCGCATGTCACGGGCGGAGCGGGATTTTTTGTTCTGCTGAACAGCCATAATTGATTAACTCCTAAACGTTTGGGTCACGCTTTAACTGCGCCAATACACTGAACGGGTTGGACCGCGTTACCTCGTCCTCGCTCGGTTCGGGCTCGTCATCGAGGCCCGCCGGCTGCTGGCATTCTTCCGGATGATGAGCAGGCACAATGGGCAAGGCGAGCAGAAGCTCCTCCTCGATCAGTGCATGCAGATCCAAAGGATCTTCGCCCAGTTCCAGCACGTCATAACCTTTCGGCAACGACTGGGTATTCGCACCCTCCTTCACCACAGCATAACTGCACTCGCTGTGAATCGGCAGGGTGACCAGCTCAAGACAACGCTGGCAAACCATTTTGACTTCGGTGTCGATAAAGCTGTGAATAACCACAGATTTACGTTCATCTCGTTCAAAAACGAATTTGGCCTGCACCGTACCGACAGTGTCGGAAAGCGGGTCGCAGAGTCTCTCCAAATTGGCCAGCAGCAACTCACCTTGAAGGGAGGTGCCACGATCAGCCAATTTGCGCGGGTCAACGTGAGGTGGAATCGGGTCATTCAACATAGGCGCAGCATTATAGGGATGCACCCAGCCATGTCAAAGGAAATTCGGCCCTGTGCGTCAGCCGGTCGCCCCGCTAGAATCCCTGGCTGCCTTGAGGAGACGCCCATGCTGCCTTTATTACTTGCATCCAGCTCGGTTTATCGCCGGGAATTGCTGAGCCGCCTGCACCTGCCGTTCATCTGCAGCTCGCCGGACATCGACGAAAGCCACCACGCAAATGAATCTGCCGTCGAGCTGGTCAAGCGCCTGGCCGAACAGAAAGCCCGCGCCCTGGCCGCCAGTCACCCTGGGCATTTAATCATCGGTTCCGACCAGGTGGCCGCGCTCGACGGCCAAATCATCGGCAAGCCTCACACCTTCGAGAACGCCCGCGAGCAACTGCTGGCGGCCAGCGGCAAGCGCGTCAGCTTCCTCACCGGCCTGGCTCTGCTCAACAGCAAGACGGGGCACTGCCAGGTGGACTGCGTACCTTTCACCGTACATATGCGGATATTGGACGCCGGGCGCATCGAGCGCTACCTGCGGACCGAGCAGCCGTACGACTGCGCGGGCAGCTTCAAGGCCGAGGGTTTGGGCGTTAGCCTGTTCCAGAGCACCGAAGGGCCGGATGCGACCAGCCTGATTGGGCTACCGCTGATCCGCCTGGTGGACATGCTGCTGACTGAGGGCATGCAGATCCCTTAAGCCCATCACACAACCAAATGTGGGAGCGCGCTTGCTCGCGAAAACGATGTATCAGTCACTGATGTGCTGATTGAACCACCGCATTCGCGAGCAAGCCCGCCCCCACATTTTGAGCTATGCCAGCCTCAGGACTTCAGCGCAGGGACGGCCCCTGGAAGCCCATGTACAAAGCAAGCTTCTCAGCCACACTTGAACCAAGCCGCTTGGAGAACCGATCGAACGGCGACTCCTCGACGGTGAAATCCACCAATTCCTTCTCGCCAATCACATCCCGGGCCACCGAACTGGCACTGCCCAGTCCGTCGATCAAGCCCAGCGGCAATGCCTGCTCGCCCGACCACACCAGCCCGGAGAACAACTCTGGATGATCCTTGTCTTTCAGACGCTCGCCACGCCCCTGCTTCACGCTGGCGATGAACTGACGATGAGTGGTGTCGAGCACCCCCTGCCAGAACTGGGTTTCATCCGCCTTTTGCGGCTGGAAGGGATCAAGGAACGCCTTGTGCTCGCCCGAGGTGTAGGTACGACGCTCCACCCCCAGCTTCTCCATGGTGCCGACAAAACCATAACCGGCTGCCGTCACGCCGATGGAACCTACAAGGCTGGCCTTGTCGGCGTAGATCTGGTCTGCAGCACTGGCGATGTAATAGGCACCGGAAGCGCCCAGGTCAGAAATCACCGCGTACAGCTTGATATCCGGGTGCAGGCCGCGCAGACGACGAATCTCGTCATACACATAACCCGACTGCACTGGACTGCCGCCCGGGCTGTTGATGCGCAGGATCACACCCTTGACCTTGGGGTCCTCGAACGCGGCACGCAGGCTGCTGACGATATTGTCGGCGCTGGCGGACTCCTTGTCGGCAATCACCCCACGCACCTCGATCAGGGCGGTGTAGCTGGCGCCACGGGTCGCGCTTTTCTCCATGTCCACCAGCGGACTGAACAGTGCGAGCATGGCAATAAGCCAAACGAACGTCAGCAGCTTGAAGAAAATCCCCCAACGCCGCGCCCGGCGCTGCTCCTGGATACTGGCCAGGAGGGTTTTCTCCAGCAGCTTCCAGCTCTTGTCATCACGGCTACTGCCTTCAGCCTTTTCGGGCGCTTTCCACTCGTCACTCATGCCATCAACCCCAGCAAAGACTTATTGGGCCCGACTGAGCCAGGCCTGCAATTCAGAAAAATGATCAATCGTCAGCCTGGGCTCATATTGCTGCAAGGCCTCGGCCGCCTGGGCGCCATAACTGACCGCCACACTGTCCATGCCAGCATTGCGCGCCATCATCAGGTCGAAAGAGGCATCCCCCACCATCAAGGCCTGGCGTGGCGATACACCGCAATGGGCCAGGATCTGCTCCAGCATCAGAGGATGAGGTTTGCTGGCAGTTTCATCGGCGGCGCGGGTGATATCGAAATAATCTTCCCAACCGTGTGCCTTGAGCACCCGATCCAGCCCGCGACGAGCCTTGCCGGTGGCGACCGCCAAGTGGTAGCCCTGGGCACGGAACGCGTCCAGGGACTGCACGACACCGTCGAACAGCGGCGAAGGCGTGGCCTCCAGGGCGATGTAGTGATCGGCGTAGTGGTCCCGGAATGCAACCAGTTCAGCATCGCTGATCTCGGGGTACAAGGTGCGAATGGCCTCGGGCAAGCCGAGGCCAATGATGCCCTTGACCGCGTGATCGGTGCACAGCGCAAATCCCGAACGGGTCGACGCGGCGTGCATGGACTCGACAATGCGGCCAATGGAATTGGCCAGGGTGCCGTCCCAATCGAATATCAGCAGTTTGTAATCAAGGTGCGACACTCAAACGCTCCACGGTCTTGGCCCACATCTCATCGACCGGCGCCTGCAGCTTCAATTCGCCACCATCGGGCAGCGGCACGGTGAGCATGTAGGCGTGCAGAAACAGCCGCTTGCCGCCCAGGTCGCGGATTTCCTTAGAGAAATCCTCGTCGCCGTATTTGGTATCGCCGGCGATGCAGTGGCCCGCGTGCAGGGTGTGCACACGAATCTGGTGGGTACGGCCAGTCACAGGTTTGGCCTCGACCATGGTGGCAAAGTCACCGAAGCGGCGCAGCACCTTGAACAGGGTCAGGGCTTCCTTGCCCTCCTCGTCCACCTCCACCATGCGCTCCCCAGAACGCAGGTTGCTCTTCTGCAACGGCGCCCGGACACTCTTGATCGAGCTGGCCCAGTTGCCGCGCACCAGCGCCATGTAGCGCTTGTCCACGCCATCGCCACGCAGGGCAGTGTGCAGATGGCGCAACATGCTGCGTTTCTTGGCGATCATCAGCAGGCCGGACGTGTCGCGGTCCAGGCGATGGACCAGCTCCAGCTCCTTGGCGTCCGGACGCAACTGACGAAAGGCTTCGATCACGCCGAAATTCAGGCCGCTGCCGCCGTGAACCGCAATGCCACAAGGCTTGTTGATCACGATCAGCTTGTTGTCTTCGAAGACAATCGAGGCTTCCAGGCGCTGCAGCAACCCCTGCGCCAAAGGCACGGGCTCATCACGCTCCGGCACGCGAACCGGCGGCACACGAACGATATCGCCCGCCTGCAACTTGTACTCGGGCTTGATCCGACCCTTGTTCACCCGCACTTCACCTTTACGCAAGATGCGGTAAATCAAGGTCTTGGGCACGCCTTTGAGCCTGGCCAGGAGAAAATTGTCGATGCGTTGGCCGGCATATTCCGGCGAGACCTCGAGCAGCTGGACGCTGGGGGTCTGGGGGGCGGTAGTCGTCATGGCGGCGATGATAACAATTTTTTATGGAATTGAAGCACTTAATCATTGCTGCTATAGTCGCGAACGCCGCCAAAAGCGGCCTGGACAGAGGACATGCGGCAAACTGCCGGCCCTGACCATCGCAATTCATCAGGACGCGAGGCCGTCCTACGGGGCTTTTGCCACCCTGGAAGGCTCGAGATTGTAACAAGCGCAGGTGACATGAGGCCTGAAGCGAGTGCAGAAAGCAGAGTGAATACTCGCGTTTTGCGCCGATATTTACGGCCAGTTCACAAAGTGCAGTCAGTCTGGAGCCAGACCACGGCGAATGCTTCGGAAACAACGCCTGTTAAGAGCTGAGTGAGAGCGCAATCGCCCACACCTAGTCTTGTTTAGCCATGAGCGTGTACTCCCCATTGGAGCACACGGTAAATGCCAACCCGCTGCGGATTCTGCGCGCGGCAGCACCCGAATTATCAGGGATACGTGTAGGGTGGAGATGCACAACCGTCGGACCGTGTAGCACTAGGCTTATATTTAGACGCTTCATCTCGTCCACAGTCGCCGGTTGATTCCTCCTCCTGACCTTAGCTTTTGTTGAAGTGGTGCCTTTGTCACCACCGCTAACAAGCAGGACGCGTCCGTCGCGATACCGGCCCACATTGGCGGGTTTTGCTGGACACTGGAGTGGCCAACCACTCTTGACGCACCTGACACCGACCGTGAGAAGTCGTGTGTGCCGAACGCCGTTTCCGGCAGCCCGGAAACCGACGGTACAACATGAAAAGAATGCTGATTAACGCAACTCAACCCGAAGAGTTGCGTGTTGCACTGGTAGATGGCCAACGCCTCTACGACCTGGACATTGAATCCGGTGCACGCGAGCAAAAGAAGGCCAACATCTATAAAGGCCGTATTACTCGCATCGAACCAAGCCTTGAGGCTGCCTTTGTCGATTTCGGCTCCGAGCGCCACGGCTTCCTGCCCCTCAAAGAAATCTCCCGCGAATACTTCAAGAAAGCCCCCGAAGGCCGCGTGAACATCAAGGACGTCCTGAGCGAAGGCCAGGAAGTCATCGTCCAGGTCGAAAAAGAAGAACGTGGCAACAAGGGCGCCGCCCTGACCACCTTCATCAGCCTGGCAGGCCGTTACCTGGTCCTGATGCCGAACAACCCACGTGCCGGCGGCATTTCCCGTCGCATCGAAGGCGAAGAGCGCAATGAACTGCGTGAAGCGCTGAACGGCCTGATCGCACCGGCCGACATGGGCCTGATCGTTCGCACTGCAGGCCTGGGCCGCAGCAGCGAAGAAATGCAGTGGGACCTCGACTACCTGCTGCAACTGTGGACCGCCATCAAAGAAGCGTCCCTGGATCGTTCCGCGCCGTTCCTGATCTACCAGGAAAGCAACGTGATCATCCGCGCCATCCGCGATTACCTGCGCCAGGACATCGGCGAAGTACTGATCGACAGCGTTGAAGCCCAGGACGAAGCCCTGACCTTCATCCGCCAGGTGATGCCGCAGTACGCCAGCAAGATCAAGCTGTACGAAGACAGCGTTCCGCTGTTCAACCGTTTCCAGATCGAAAGCCAGATCGAGACCGCTTTCCAGCGCGTGGTCGAACTGCCTTCCGGTGGCTCCATCGTGATCGACCCGACCGAAGCCCTGGTGTCCATCGACATCAACTCGGCGCGTGCGACCAAAGGCAGCGACATCGAAGAAACCGCCCTGCAGACCAACCTGGAAGCGGCTGAAGAAATCGCCCGCCAACTGCGCCTGCGTGACATCGGCGGCCTGATCGTGATCGACTTCATCGACATGACCCCTGCCAAGAACCAGCGCGCCGTGGAAGAGAAAGTCCGCGAATGCCTGGAAGCGGATCGTGCCCGCGTGCAAGTCGGCCGCATCTCGCGCTTCGGCCTGCTGGAAATGTCCCGTCAGCGCCTGCGTCCATCCCTGGGCGAGAGCAGCGGCATCGTCTGCCCGCGTTGCAACGGCACCGGCATCATCCGTGACGTTGAATCGCTGTCCCTGGCGATCCTGCGCCTGATCGAAGAAGAAGCCCTGAAAGACCGTACCGCCGAAGTCCGCGCGCAAGTGCCGATCCCGGTTGCCGCGTTCCTGCTCAACGAAAAGCGCAATTCGATTACCAAGATCGAACTGCGCACCCGTGCCCGCATCGTCATCCTGCCGAACGATCACCTCGAGACGCCGCACTTCGAAGTGCAGCGCCTGCGTGATGACAGCCCGGAAGCCCACAGCGGCCAGTCCAGCTACGAAATCGCCGCTGCCGCTGCCGAAGTGGAAGAAGTCCAGCCAGCCGCCGCGACCCGCACCCTGGTTCGCCAGGAAGCTGCCGTCAAGACCGCGCCAGCCCGCGCCAACGCGCCGGTTCCGACCGAAGCCGCGGCTCCGGTTGCCGCGCCAGCTGCCCTGCCTGAGCCAAGCCTGTTCAAAGGCCTGGTGAAGTCGCTGGTGAGCCTGTTCGCCACCAAGGAAGAGCCAGCCGCGCCGGTAGTGGTTGAAAAACCTGCCTCCGAGCGCCCAGCGCGCAACGAGGAGCGTCGCAACGGTCGCCAGCAGAGCCGCAACCGCAACGGCCGTCGTGACGAAGAGCGCAAGCCGCGCGAGGAACGTGCACCGCGTGAAGAACGCGCCCCACGTGAAGAACGCGCACCTCGCGAAGCCCGTGAAGAAACCCCGACCGTAGAACGTGCACCGCGTGAAGAACGCGCACCGCGTACTCCACGTGCTCCGCGCGAAGACCGCAAGCCACGTGGCGAGCGTGAAGAACGCGTGCGTGAACTGCGCGAGCCACTGGACGCCGCGCCAGCCGTTGCCGGCGCTGCCGTTGCTGCTGAAGAGCGCCCGGCTCGCCAGCCGCGTGAAGAGCGTGCACCACGTGAAGAACGTCAACCTCGCGCACCGCGTGAAGAGCGTCAACCACGTGCCGAACAGGCTGCTGCCGCCAGCGAAGAAGAAGTACTGACCGGCGAAGAGCAACTGCAGGAAGACGGCCAGGAAGGCGCCGAAGGCGATCGTCCACGCCGCCGCTCCCGTGGCCAGCGTCGTCGCAGCAACCGTCGTGAGCGTCAGCGTGATGCCAACGGCAACGTGATCGAAGGCTCGGAAGAGACCGGCGAAAACGCAGAAGCCGCCACCAGCGAACCAACTGGCGCCGAACTGGCTGCTGGCCTGGCCGTTACCGCTGCCGTTGCCAGCTCGGTCATCAGCGCCCCGGCTGAAGCCCAGGCTCACGAGCAGGCTGAACGCGCGACTGCCGCTGTCGAAGAAACCGCCGCAGTGCAAACACCTGTTGCCGAGACGCCAGTCGTTGAAGCACCGGTGGTTGAAGCGCCGGTTGCTGAAACTTCCGTCGTCGAAGCACCGGTTGTAGAAGCCACCACCCCAATCGAAGCGCCGGTCGTTCCGGAAGTGGAAGTTGTGCAGGCTCCTGAAGCCCAGCCAGAAGTTGAAGTGGCCGCGGCTGAACCCGCACCGGTAGTTGAGCCCCAGCCAGTGGTTGAAGCCGTTGTTGAAGCACCGGCTGTCGAAGCAGCGCCAGAAGTACGTGAAGCTCGCGAAGTTCGTGAAGAACAGACCGCCTTCCAATGGACTGCCGAACCTGCCGCTCCGGTTGAAACACCAGAACCTGCCCCAGTGGTAGAAGAAGCGCCAGCACCGGTTGCCGAAGTCGTGGTGGCTGAGCCAGCCCCAGTGGTCGAGCCAACTCCGGTCGTTGAGGCTGCGCCAGTGGTTGAAGCGCCGGTGGTAGCCGAAGTTGCTGCGCCAGTGATTGAAGCTGCGCCGGTCAGCGCCCTGACCGAAAACGGCCGTGCGCCGAACGACCCACGTGAAGTGCGTCGTCGTCGCAAGGAAGCTGAAGCTGCCGCAGCAGCTGCAGCGGCACAGGAAGCAGAACACGAGAGCAAACCTCTGGCCTGATTCCCACAGTGACTAAAAAGCCCCGCCTGAGTGATCAGGCGGGGCTTTTTTATGGGTGACTGGTTTGCGGCTTGGGATACCCGTCAACGGTAGGCGCTGGCTTGGCGGCGCCTACCGTTGGAGTGGGGTGAACATCAAAGAACCTGGCAGGTCGACATCCCAGAGCACGCCGGGATCATCAACAGAGACTTCACACACCGTCGCCTGGGCAAACAGCGGCTTGGCCCCGCGATCACCGGTCAACGCCATCAGGCCCGGCGCGAACGCCTGGTCAAACGCCACAGGATGCCCATACTGCCCATCCTGCATTGGCACGCTGATGCCACCCTCCTCCAGCGCATCGATGACCTGCTCAATGCTCGACGACCGGATAAACGGCATATCCCCCAGCACTACCAGCCAGCCCTTCGCCGAGCCACTGGCCGCAACCGCAGCGGCAATACTGTCGCCCATGCCAGCCGAGCGCAGCAGCAATACCTTGCAACCGTAGGTTTCTGCCAGGCGAATCACTTCAAGGCGGTCCGGCGACGTCACCACCCAACGCTCCACCACATCATCCGGCAGATTCACCAGCACCTGCTCGATCACCGGCCGCGTCACACGATCCAGCCCGACGCAATCGGCCAGCAATTTATCCTGATCAGCCCCCGCCACGGCGCGAAAGCGACTGCCCTGCCCCGCCGCGAGCACAATCGCCGTGACGGTCACTCAGCAACCACCGGCAATGGCTTCTTCTGCAGTGGCGCCACACCGTTCTTGATCGCGACAATTTCCGCCATCAGCGACAACGCGATCTCCGACGGAGTGTGGCTGCCAATATGCAAACCAATCGGCCCATGCAGACGCGCAATCGCCTCGGCAGACAGTCCCAGCGCAGCCAGGTTTTCGCGCCGCTTCTGGCTGTTGACCCGTGAACCCAGCGCGCCAATGTAGAACGCGCTGGAGTTCAATGCTGTCAGCAACGCCATGTCATCCAGCCGCGGGTCGTGGGTCAGGCAGACGATGGCCGTGCGTTCATCCGTGTGGATATTGAGCACCGCTTCATCGGGCATGCCCGGCACGAAGCGACCGTGCTGCGCTTCCCAGCCATAGACGAATTCATCACGCGGGTCGCAGATTAGCACCTCGAAATCCAGCAAGCGCGCCATCTCTGCCACATAGCGCGACAGCTGCCCGGCGCCGATCAGCAGCAGGCGCCAGCGCGGGCCGTAGATGGCCCGCAAGCGCTCGCCGTCGAAGGTGACCCCGTCGGTCTTGCTTGCGCTGCTCAAGGTGACGTTGCCGCTGGCCAGGTCCAGCTCACGCGCGACGATCTGATGATCTTCACAACGCGCCAGCAGCTCAGACACCCACGCCCACTCACCCACACGCTCCTCGGTCAGGCGCAAGGTGCCACCACACGGCAGGCCAAAACGCGCCGCCTCATCGCGGGTAACGCCGTAGGTCACCAACTGGACCGGCGGCCCGTCCGCTGGCAACCGACCATCCTGCAGGCGCGCAATCAAGTCATCCTCGATGCAGCCGCCCGACACCGAGCCGATCACCACCCCATCGCCTCTCAGCGCCAGCATGGCACCTGGCGGGCGCGGCGCACTGCCCCAGGTTTGAACAACGCTATATAACACTACCTGCTGCCCGGCACGGCGCCATTCGAGCACGCTGCGCAGGACATTCAAATCAACACTGTCCACATATCCTCCCGCACGCGCTCCAGCGCAAATGCTCACTTGATGATCGCATGTAGATCGTGCCGCGCGACGCAAATTTCATCCGCAAAGCCCCATCCGACCAAATAGGCTTTTAAATAAAAACAGGCCTCATCGGCGCGTGATGAAGTGCTCACTTAATGTAAATCAAAACACGCTGAAAATGACCTAGCAGAAACGCAAACGCCCCGAACCAGTCGGGGCGTTTGTGGGTAGCGGTTGGCGTCAGGTCACGCCATCAGCCGCTTACTTGACGACAGGAGCCGGGCCTTCGGCCACGCCCAGGTCGTCGATTTCGCGGGTTTCCGAAATACCGGTACCGCCGGAAGCCAGTTCGCTTTGCAGCTTGTCGGTGTCCAGTTCCTTGACCCACTTGGCCACAACGATGGTGGCAACGGCGTTACCAACGAGGTTGGTCAGCGCACGGGCTTCGGACATGAAGCGGTCGATACCCAGGATCAGCGCCAGGCCGGCAACCGGCAGGTGGCCTACGGCCGACAGGGTCGCAGCCAGTACGATGAAGCCCGAACCGGTCACGCCTGCAGCGCCTTTGGAGGACAGCAACAACACCAGTAGCAGGGTGATCTGGTGCGTGATGTCCATGTGGGTGTCCGTCGCCTGGGCGATGAACACGGCAGCCATGGTCAGGTAGATCGACGTACCGTCAAGGTTGAACGAGTAGCCAGTCGGGATAACCAGGCCTACCACAGACTTCTTGGCACCCAGGCGCTCCATCTTGATCAGCATGCGTGGCAGTGCGGATTCGGAGGAGGAAGTACCCAGGACGATCAGCAGCTCTTCACGGATGTAGCGAATCAGTTTGATCACGCTGAAACCGTGGGCGCGGCAGATACCACCCAGCACCACCAGCACGAACAGGATGCAGGTGATGTAGAAGCAGATCATCAACTGGCCCAGTTGCACCAGGGAACCTACACCGTAGGCACCGATGGTGAACGCCATGGCGCCCAGGGCACCGATTGGCGCGAGCTTCATGATCATGTTGATGATGTTGAACATCACGTGAGCGAAGCGATCGATGAAGTCCAGGACAGGCTTGCCGTAGGCACCCAGGCGGTGCAAGGCGAAACCGAAGATCACCGAGAACATCAGCACTTGCAGGATGTCGCCGTTGGCGAAGGCGCCGACGATGGTGTTAGGGATCACATTGAGGATAAAGCCGACGATGCTCTGGTCTTTACCGGCAGTGACGTAGGCGGCCACTTTCGAGGCGTCCAGGGTCGCTACGTCGATGTGCATGCCGGCGCCCGGTTGCACGACGTTCACCACGATCAGGCCGATCAGCAGCGCGACGGTAGAAACGATTTCGAAGTACAGCAGCGCATAGCCGCCGGTTTTGCCGACCGATTTCATGCTTTGCATGCCAGCGATGCCGCTGACAACGGTGCAGAAGATGATCGGGGCGATGACCATTTTGATCAGTTTGATGAACCCGTCACCCAGTGGCTTGAGGGCCACACCGGTCTGCGGGTAGAAGTGACCGAGCAAAATACCGATAACGATTGCAACGATCACCTGGAAGTACAGGGATTTGTAGATTGGCTGACGAGTCGTCATTGCAAAGTTCCTCAATCGTCCCGTGTGGCAAATATCCGCCATTGCCCACGACACTTGAATTGCGAACCCTCCTGCACTGGAGGGATTTGTTGTTTGCGAGGCCTATGGAATCCTGGCCTGCGCTGTACTCCTTATCGCAAACGCCGTGCCACTTTGCTGAAAAACCTTGAAGGCCTTTAGACATTAGGGCTCGGGGGTTCCAGGCTTCCCTCGAAGCAGCGAATCAAGTGGCGGATTTCCGCCCACTCATCCAATCCCGCCCTACAATTTGGCGGATATCCGCCTTGTGACCCCTTCCGGGGATGGCTACCATCCGCCCTTCAATGGACGAGGTCTTCGCATGCGTGAACGTACCATCGCGAGTCATTACGCCCGGGCGGCCCTCGGCGGTGCGCGTCGGGTCGGTTACGACTACTCGGGCCTACTGGCGCAGGTGGGCATCACCCCGCAATTACTGACCGAACCCCGTGCCCGCATTGCGCCGGAACAATTCACCCGGCTGCTGCAGATGCTCTGGCGGGCGCTCGACGACGAATACCTGGGGTTCGCCGACGGCCCAAGCAAACGCGGCACGTTCGCCATGATGTGCCACGCACTGATCCACTGCCGCACCCTGGAAAAGGCGCTGGAACGCGGCTTACTATTTTATAGCCTATTCCCCCAGGGCCCGCGCTGGCAGCTGACACGCGAAGGCGATATGGCTCGATTGAGCCTGGACGACTCGCCGTTATGGGACCCGGACCATTTCCTCAGTGAATGCCTGCTGGTGATCTGGCATCGATTGGGCAGTTGGTTGATCGGCCAACGCATCCGGCTGCACCAGGCCACGTTCAGCTACCCAATGCCGGCTCACGCCAGCGAATATGACCTGCTGTTTCCCTGCACCCTGGTGTTCGGTGCTCCGAACAGCAGCCTGGTGTTCCCCGCGCGCTATTTGAATATGCCGCTGTTGCAGGATGAGCGCACACTCAAGCACTTCCTGGAGCGCTCGCCCGCCGACTTGCTCTCTCGGCCAGACGAAGGCGACAGTTTAAGCAGCCAATTGCGGCGCTTGCTGAGCCGCGACCGCACCCCCTGGCCTGACCTGGAGACCGTCGCCCAGCATCTGCATATCAGCCCACAGACGCTGCGCAGGCATTTGCGCGAAGAAGGTACCAGTTTTCAGGCACTCAAGGATGAGCTGCGGCGAGACATCGCCATCTATCATTTGGGCCGGGCGGATTTGTCATTGCAGGAGATTGCCGAGCAGTTGGGGTTTTCCGAACCGTCGGCGTTTCATCGGGCGTTCAAGAAGTGGACGGGATTAACGCCGGGGGCGTATCGCGCGCAGGAGAGTTAGAGGGATGTTGTCTGGACTGGCCTCTACGCGGGCAAGCCCGCTCCCACATTTTGACCGGGTTCACACATAGTTGATGTGTGCACCCAAACCCACTGTGGGAGTTGGCTTGCCTGCGATGAGGCCGGCACAGCCAATGAAGGTCAAACGGCCGGAAAGTGAATCTTGAAGGCAGCCCCGCCCAACGGCGAATCCCCCAGGGTCAGCCGCGCGCCGTAGCTTTCAATAATATCCTTGACCACCGCCAAGCCAATCCCTTGCCCCGGATGCTGGCGGTCCAGTCGTTCTCCCCTTTGCAGGATTCGCGCACGCTGATCCGGCGGCACACCGGGGCCGTCGTCTTCGATGCACAACTCGGTGCCTTCCAGGCTTTCCACCAGGCTGATGCGCACCTCGCTCAGGCACAGGCGGTAGGCGTTTTCGAGCAGGTTGCCGAGCAATTCCAGCAAGGCGCCCTTCTCGATCGGCACATCGCACTCCTCTGGCAGTTCGAAGGTTACCGTGACGCGTTTGTCGCGGTACACCTTGTCCAGCGTATCGCACAGGCTTTGCAACACCGGCGCCAGGCGCACCTGGTGGCGCACCAGGCCGCTTTTGCGCAGGCTGGCGCGCTGCAACTGGTAGCTGATCTGCTGGCTCATGCGCTCGATCTGCGACTGCAGCACCCAGGCCTGGTCGCGGTCTTCCGGGCGCTGGGCCATGTCTTCGCTCACGCCTTGCAGTACCGCGAGCGGGGTTTTCAGGCTGTGGGCCAAGTCGTCAAGGGAATCGCGGTAGCGGGCACGCTGCTCACGCTCACTGTGCAGCAAGCGGTTGAGGGAGCCGGTAAGGCGCAACAATTCTCTCGGGTGTTGTTCGGAGAGGCTCTCGCGGGTGCCACCTTCGATCTGGTCGAGTTCCTGGCTCAGCCGCCGCAGCGCTTGCAAGCCCCAGGTCAGGCCCAGCCACAGCAGGGTCAGCAGCACCAGCAAGGCTGCGCCGAAGCCCAGGTAGAGGTTTTCGCGCAAGCCTTCGAGGGTCAACTGGTATTCGCGCACCGGTTGCAAGGCGACGATACTGAACGCCGCGCTCTTGCCGCCCAGCAGCTTGACCTCGACGTCATACACGAAGAATTCCTGGCCATTGGCCTCGCGAATCCGCGCAAACTCGTTGCCACGCCCGTCATAGCGCGGTTTGTAATTGATGTTTTCTTCCTTGGTCGCCCGCGAACGCCACACCAGATGGCCTTCACGGTCATAGATATACCCGAGCAGGCGGCTATCGGTGAGGTTGAAGCGCTCGTCCGGCAACTGCGCCGGCATTTGCAGGCGGTTGTTTTCGACCCGCGCGGCGGAGATCAGGGTAGTGACATCCGACGCCAGGCGCTGCTCGATGGAGTCCTGCAACGCCAGGCTGAATGCCCCCTGCATGGCCGGCAACAAGCCCAGCATGAACAGCACGGCCAGGGTGGCGGCCGCCAGCATCAAGCGCACGCGTAGCGAGCGAATCAACGGCAGCGCTCATTGAACAGGTAGCCCAGGCCACGCACGGTGTCGATCGGCTTGAACCCGCCCGGGCCTTCGAGCTTGCGGCGCAGGCGACCGACCAGCACTTCGATCACGTTCGGATCACGCTCGTCGTCGTCAGGGTAGAGCTGCTCCATCAAGCGATCCTTGGCGACCACTTGTTGATGATGGCGCATCAAGTATTCGAGGATGCGGTATTCATACGCCGTCAACGCCAGCGGTTGCTCCTCGAGGGACGCCTGCTTGCGGTTGAGGTCCAGCAGCAAGGGGCCAGCCACGATGGTCGACTGGGTAAACCCGCTGGAGCGGCGCAGCAAGGCGTTCATCCGCGCCTCCAGCTCTTCGAACTGGAACGGCTTGACCACATAGTCGTCAGCGCCGGCAGCCAGGCCCTCGACCTTGTCCTGCCAGTTGCCGCGGGCGGTGAGGATCAGGATCGGGAAGGTCTTGGCCTGGCTGCGCAGTTGGCGGATCAGGTCCAGGCCGCCCATGCCCGGCAAACCCAGGTCGATGATCGCCAGGTCATGATTGAACTGGCCCGTCTGGTACAGGGCTTCCTCGGCATTGGCCACGGCCTCGACCACGTGCCCGCTGTCGGTCAGGCGGGTAAACAGGTGATGACGCAGCAGCGCCTCATCTTCCACCACCAGCAATTTCATAAGGCTCTCCAAAGCAAATCAACTGTCC
Organism: Pseudomonas lurida; assembly: GCF_002563895.1. NCBI lineage: Bacteria > Pseudomonadati > Pseudomonadota > Gammaproteobacteria > Pseudomonadales > Pseudomonadaceae > Pseudomonas > Pseudomonas lurida. Next base: position 4,818,503 of record NZ_PDJB01000001.1, read on the forward strand.
GACAGAGGGATATCATAGCGGCCCTGCAGGTCTTGCGGGCGCAGTTTAATGCCATTGAACTGCCCGGTCAGGTGTTCATAGCCAACGCGGTAGCCCGGTTGCGGGGTTACCAGGCCCAGGGACTGGCCCCAGGGCGAGGGTTGGCTGCCAGCCTCTTCGAAGCTGACACGCTGGATCAAGGTGCTGGACTTCTTGGTTTTCTCGCTGCCGAATGCGGCAAAGGCACCGTCAGCGGCCTGGGCCCCGGCAGTGGCACTGAGCATGGTTAACGCCAACATCAGCTTTTTGATCGCAGTCATGGGGTTACCTCTACGCGTTTGGCTGTAGGCACTGGTGTAGGTCCAAGGCTACGCAGGCGCCCCTGAACTTCTCCTGAACAGGCTCTGAACCTCACCTGAACCGCAGCGGGCTATCCTCGCGCCCATCAACTCGGCAAAATACCGCCCATGAATTCCCTACCCGCTTGCTGCACCCCACTCGACGCCCATTGGCCCCTGCCTGAACCCTTGCGGGGCGCAGTGTTTCTCAGCACGCGTTTTGACCCGGCCCTGTTAACGGCAGGCGACTTCCAGCGCAGTGCCGTGCCGCCCCCGGCCAGCATCCAGCGCTCGGTGGCCAAGCGCCAGGCCGAGTTCCTGGCTGGACGGCTGTGCGCCCGCGCCGCCCTGCAGCAACTCGATCACCTCGACTGCATCCCCGCGATCGGTGAAGACCGCGCGCCGGTGTGGCCCGCGCATATCAGCGGCTCCATTACCCACAGCACCGGGCATGCCGCGGCGATTGTCGCGTACAAGGCGCAATGGCGTGGGCTGGGAATGGACCTGGAGAACGTACTGAGCCTGGAGCGGGCGGAGCGCTTGGCCGGGGAAATTCTGACGGCCGATGAGCTACAGCGCATGCGCGCCTTCCCGCGTGAGCAGCATGCCCTGCTGGTGACGCTGACGTTCTCGGCCAAGGAGAGCCTGTTCAAGGCGCTCTATCCGATTGTGCAGAAACGCTTTTATTTCGAACATGCCGAAATGCTGGAGTGGTCCGATTCAGGCCAACTGCGGCTGCGGCTGCTCACGGACCTTTCCAGCGAGTGGTGCCATGGCAAGGAACTGACCGCACAGTTTGCGGTACAGGACGAGCAGCTGTTGAGCCTGGTGGCTATCGGCGCCTGATCCATCGCGAACGCGGCATCAGGATTTCTCCTGGTCCCGGGGCCAACTCAAGCTGAAACAGGCCCCACCCAAGTTATTGCTCTTGCTGATCAACGCCCGCCCGCCGTGCCAATAGATAATCCGCCGCACGATCGACAACCCCAGGCCATGGCCACCGGAGGCGCGAGTGCGGCTGTCGTCCAGGCGCAGGAACGGCGTGAAGATGCGCTCCCAGGCACTTTCCGGCACGCCGGGGCCGTCATCTTCGACATCGATGCGGCAGCGCACCTGGCCCACCTGATAACTGATCAACACCTGGCCCTGGGCGTGGCGCATCGCATTGCTCACCAGATTCTGCAGCGCACGGTGCAGGTAACGCGGCTCGGCATCGACCCAGGCGTCGTCCCAATGCGCGGATGACAGGCAAATACCCCGGGCCACGTTGACCTGCGGACGCAGTGGCGATAATTCGCCGATCACCTGATCGAGCAGGGCATTGAGGTCGACCCGCTGGAAATTCAGCTCCGGCGATCCCTGTTCCAGGCGTGCGTAAGTCAGCATCTCGTCCACCAGGCCGTCGAGGTCCTGGATATCGCTGTCCATGCCTTCCAGGTATTTGCGCCGCGCCTCGGCGGTGGTGGCATCGCCGACCATCTCCAGGCCGAAACGCAGGCGTGCCACCGGCGTGCGCAGCTCGTGGGACACCGCGCGCACCAGTTCGCGCTGGATCGCCAGCAACTGCTGCAAGTGCTCGGCCATGCCATTGAACGCCGCGGCCAGGCGCCCCACCGAGTCGGCGCCGCGAGCCGGCACGCGGACTTCCAGGTTGCCCTTGGCGATGCGGGTGGCAGCAGCTTCCAGGCCGCGCAGCCGCCGCTCAAGCTGGCGCACCAATAGGTAGACGATCAAACCGATCAGGGTCAGGCTGATCAAGGCGATCAGGATCAGCCATTGCGCCGGATAAGGGTTCATTTGGTACAGCGGACCGATTTCCAGCACCCACGGCGTACCGACCATACCGGCGAACACGCGGATCGAATCACCGCCCTTGCCCAAGGCCATCACCGTATCGCCTTCCGACACGCGGCGGCGCTGATCTTCGTCCATGTCGGCCTGGTCGAGGGTCATCAGGTGCATATCAAAGCCGAACCCCTTGGCTTCTTTTATAGCCGCCAGGCGTTGCGGCTGCTCGGCCACCGGGAAGCGCACCAATTCGTCGGCCAGCAGGTAAATAGTCGCGCGCGCCAACTGTTCGCTGATCTGCTGCACTTCGCCGGTGAGCACCCACTGCTCCTGATTACTGACCAGGCGCAGCACCCGCGCGGCATGCGGCCCGGTCTGCTCCACCAGCACCTGGCCACGTTGCAGTTGATTGCGCTGGCTCAAGTCCAGTTGCGCATCGGCCAGCGGGCGCAATTCCAGCGGGATTCCCAGCAAACGCTCCCACACCGCCAGGGCACGCTGGCGCTCGATGGGGCTCATGGGTTGCAGGTTATCGCCCATCAACGCGAAGGTGCCGTGGGCCAGACGCTCGCGGTACTGGCCGCTGCGCACCTCGTTGAGCAGGTGCAGGGCCAGTACCCCAAGCAGCGCGACCAGGATCAGCGCCGCGCACATGCCGCCGTAGATGCGCAGGAAGATCGAGTTCACAGCGGCATGTCGGCGGCGGCTTCGGGGACGAACAGGTAGCCTTTGCTGCGAATGGTCTTGATCAGCCGCGGGTGGATCGGGTCGTCGCCGATTTTCGGGCGAATGCGTGAAATGCGCACATCGATCGAACGGTCCTGGCCGTCGTAGCCGATGCCGCGCAGGGCGATGAAGATTTCTTCGCGCGACAGAATGCGCCCGGCGTTCGCCACCAGCAGCCACAGCAGGTCGAATTCGGCGCTGGTCAGTTCGATACCATCATTATTCAGCCAGGCCTCGCGCAGGGCATTGTCCACCACCAAGGGACCGAATTGCAGGCGGCGCTGGCTCTCCACGGCAGCTGGCTCCGCCGGTTCGCTGCGCCGCAATAACGCCTGGATACGCGCCAGCAGCAAGCGTGGGCGCACGGGTTTGCACACGTAGTCGTCGGCGCCCATGTCAAGGCCCAGCACCTGGTCCATATCGTCGGTGCGTGCGGTGAGCATCAGGATCACGCCGTCATAGCGCTCGCGCACCTTGCGGCAGATGCTCAGGCCGTCTTCGCCGGGCAGCATCAGGTCGAGGATCACCAGGTCTGGCTGTTCGGCGATGATGCGCGCCGCCGCCTGGGCACCATCGCCCTCCACCGACACCCGCAGGCCGTTGCTCTCCAGGTACTCGCGGGTCAACTCGGCCAGCCGTTCGTCATCCTCGACGATCAATACCTGCCAGGCTTCATGCTCCATGCGTGATCCTCGTTTTTATATAGGGAGGGAATCGTCAGCCAATGACGTCAAATGTGGGAGCGGGCCTGCCCGCGATGGCGGCGTTTCAGTCAATGCATCGGTGACTGACGCACTGCAATCGCGGGCAAGCCCGCTCCCACAGGTTTGATCGTTGCCCGGCCACCTTATTTGTAATGTTTTGAGGGCATAACATACCGATTGTAGCCATGAGCCAGTCCCCAAACACAAGCCGGGAAATCCATTCGGTGATCGCCTTTTTTTGTGATAGGGTTCGCGCCCTCAAAAATCCAACCTGCTGTTTTTACCTTGGAATATTCGGTGACAAACGGCCTAATCCAGCAGCAATGCGGCCTACACGGCTGTTCCACGTTTCATACACATTTTACCCACAGCGTTATCCACAGGTAGTGCGTTGCTAAGCCCCCCAAAACGCATTATCTTGTAGCTCGGCGCTAAAAAAACCCTACATGTAGGGTTTTGGGCGAAAAAAACCAAACACAGATCAGACAAGAAACTCAAGCCCTTTCTTGCTCTTGCTTGGTTGAACCAAAGCATTTTTTCAAAGACCAAACCGCGCACGCGGATGGCAGCCGTTTTCACGCTCCAACAGCGCAAAACGGTACGGGTGTTGCAGTGCTTGAACCTGGCAACTGTCACCCATCAGGAATACGGCCAAGGGCGTTTCAGCCCCGAACCGAAGACTTCGGCATGGAAGCGGCGCGAACAGCTCCCTTCCTCCTGTCCCGAAGTTGTTATGCCAGGCCCAGGCCTGCTGTAAGTGCTTCAGGACGGAACGGTGGGCACCGTGATGGTGCCCAAATAAATATAGAATGTGGAGACAACCCCCCATGCAAACCGACACAACTCGCGAGAACCCGCAGGGCTCCGTGCCGCAGGCCGCTGATTCGAACCTGGATCTGTCCGCCACTGCACCCGGCCAATTGCGCGTGATCAAGCGTAACGGCACTGTCGTTCCTTACACCGATGACAAAATCACCGTCGCCATCACCAAAGCGTTTCTTGCAGTTGAAGGCGGTACCGCTGCCGCTTCGTCGCGCATCCATGACACCGTTGCCCGCCTGACCGAACAAGTCACCGCGACCTTCAAGCGTCGCATGCCCTCGGGCGGCACCATCCACATCGAAGAAATCCAGGACCAGGTCGAACTGGCCCTGATGCGTGCCGGCGAGCAGAAAGTCGCCCGCGACTACGTGATCTACCGTGATTCGCGCGCCAAGGAACGTGCCGTGCGCTCCCCGGCTGACGAAGCCTCCGTGCAAGCTCACCCGTCGATCCGTATTACCCTCGCCGACGGCAGCTTTGCTCCGCTGGACCTGGGCCGCCTGAACACCATCATCACCGAGGCCTGCGAAGGCCTGGAAGAAGTCGATGGTGACCTGATCCAGCGCGAAACCCTGAAGAACCTGTACGACGGCGTAGCCCTGACCGACGTCAACACCGCCCTGGTGATGACCGCCCGTACCCTGGTTGAACGCGAGCCGAACTACTCGTTCGTGACCGCGCGCCTGCTGATGGACACCCTGCGTGCCGAAGGCCTGGGCTTCCTGAAAGTCGCCGACAGCGCCACTCACCATGAGATGGCCGACCTGTACGCCAAGGCCCTGCCGGCCTACATCGCCAAGGGTATCGAATACGAATTGCTGAACCCGGTGCTGGCCACCTTCGACCTGGAAAAGCTCGGCAAGGCGATCAACCACGAGCGCGACCAGCAGTTCACTTACCTGGGCCTGCAAACCCTGTACGACCGCTACTTCATCCACAAGGACGGTATCCGCTTCGAACTGCCGCAAGTGTTCTTCATGCGCGTGGCCATGGGCCTGGCGATCGAAGAGAAGCACAAAGAAGACCGTGCCATCGAGTTCTACAACCTGCTGTCGTCCTTCGACTACATGTCGTCGACCCCGACCCTGTTCAACGCCGGCACCCTGCGTCCACAGCTGTCGAGCTGCTACCTGACCACCGTGCCGGACGACCTGTCGGGCATCTACCACGCGATCCACGACAACGCCATGTTGTCCAAATTCGCCGGCGGCCTGGGTAACGACTGGACCCCGGTGCGTGCGCTGGGTTCGTACATCAAGGGCACCAACGGCAAGTCCCAAGGCGTTGTACCGTTCCTCAAAGTCGTGAACGACACCGCCGTTGCGGTCAACCAGGGCGGCAAGCGCAAAGGCGCTGTGTGTGCCTACCTGGAAACCTGGCACATGGACATTGAAGAGTTCATCGAGCTGCGCAAGAACACCGGTGATGATCGTCGTCGTACCCACGACATGAACACCGCCAACTGGATCCCAGACCTGTTCATGAAGCGCGTCTTCGATGACGGCAAGTGGACCCTGTTCTCGCCATCCGAAGTTCCAGACCTGCACGACCTGACCGGCAAGGCCTTCGAAGAGCGCTACGAGTACTACGAAGCCCTCACCGAGTACCCAGGCAAGGTCAAGCTGTTCAAGACCATCCAGGCCAAAGACCTGTGGCGCAAAATGCTGTCCATGCTGTTCGAAACCGGCCACCCATGGCTGACTTTCAAGGACCCGTGCAACCTGCGCAGCCCGCAGCAGCACGTAGGCGTGGTCCACAGCTCGAACCTGTGCACCGAGATCACCTTGAACACCAACAAGGACGAGATCGCCGTTTGCAACCTGGGCTCGATCAACCTGCCGAACCACATCGTCAACGGCAAGCTGGACACCGCCAAGCTGGAGCGCACCGTCAACACCGCCGTTCGCATGCTCGATAACGTGATCGACATCAACTACTACTCGGTACCACAGGCGCAGAACTCCAACTTCAAGCACCGTCCGGTCGGCCTGGGCATCATGGGCTTCCAGGACGCGCTGTACCTGCAGCACATTCCTTACGGTTCGGACGCTGCGGTCGAGTTCGCCGACAAGTCCATGGAAGCGGTGAGCTACTACGCGATCCAGGCTTCCTGCGACCTGGCCGACGAGCGCGGTGCCTACGAGACGTTCCAGGGTTCGCTGTGGTCCAAAGGCATCCTGCCGCTGGATTCGCAACAGATCCTGATCGAAGCCCGTGGCCAGAAGTACATCGACGTTGACCTGAACGAATCCCTGGATTGGGCGCCGGTACGTGCCCGTGTGCAAAAAGGCATTCGTAACTCCAACATCATGGCCATCGCACCGACCGCCACCATCGCCAACATCACTGGCGTGTCGCAGTCGATCGAACCGACCTACCAGAACCTGTATGTGAAATCGAACCTGTCGGGCGAATTCACCGTGATCAACCCGTACCTGGTTCGCGACCTGAAAGCCCGCGGCCTGTGGGACTCGGTCATGATCAACGACCTGAAGTACTACGACGGTTCCGTGCAGCAGATCGAGCGCATCCCGCAAGAACTCAAAGAGCTCTACGCGACCGCCTTCGAAGTGGACACCAAGTGGATCGTTGACGCGGCCAGCCGTCGTCAGAAGTGGATCGACCAGGCCCAGTCCCTGAACCTGTACATCGCCGGCGCTTCGGGCAAGAAGCTGGACGTGACCTACCGCATGGCTTGGTACCGTGGCTTGAAAACCACTTACTACCTCCGTGCCCTGGCCGCGACCAGCACCGAGAAGTCGACCATCAACACCGGCAAGCTCAACGCTGTTTCCAGCGGCGGCAACCACGGTGATGATTCGGTCCTCGCCGCTCCAGCCGGCCCGGCACCAGTGCCAAAAGCCTGCGCGATCGACGAGCCGGACTGCGAAGCTTGCCAATAAGCTGAGCCGGTAGGCGCTGAAAGGCGCTTACTCGAAACCCCCGACATGCCCCCTGGGTGTGCCGGGGGTTTTCTTTTGGGGCCGAGCCTGCAGCGCACGCCCCTGCACACATCACGCGGTGGGCGCTGGCTTGCCAGTGATAGCGGCGTATCAGTTGCCCGTGTGTTGGCCGGCAAGCCGGCTGCTGCAGTCGGCTGTATTTCAAGCCGGAAAACCTTGCGCGACCACCCACAAAAAAGCCCCTCTTTCGAGGGGCTTCTTGTACAGCGCTACCGCATCAGGTCATCTGGATGATGGTCTGCATGATGGTGCTCTGGGTGGAGATGGTCTTGGCGTTCGCCTGATAGTTGCTCTGGGCCTTGATCAGGTCCACCAGCTCGTTGGTCAGGTTGACGTTGGAGTTCTCCAGGGAGTTGGCCACGATCGAACCCAGGGTGCCGGCCTGCGGAGTGTCATAGCCTGGCTGGCCCGAAGCGAAGGTCTCTTTCCAGGTAGTACCGCCGGCAGGCTGCAGGCCTTGTTCGTTGTTGAAGCTGGCCAGGGAGATCTGGCCGATGGCCTTGCTCTGCTGGTTGCTGAACGTTGCGAACAGTACGCCGCTGCCATCGATTTTCAGCCCGGTGATCTGGCCGGTGGCGTAGCCATCGGTGACCGGAGGGTTGCGGTAAGTGGCCGAGTTGTACTGGGTGATGTTGGCCATGTTGACGGCGATCCCTGTCGGGTTGGCATTCGCGCCGTTTGCCTTCCACACGCCATCTGTCACCGTACCTGGGACCCAGCCGGTGATGGTCAGTGTCTTGTTGGAGACACCACCGGTCACGACGCTGGTCAGCTTGCCGTTGCCATCGAAGGTCAAGGCCGACGGCACAGGCGGAGTAGACGGCGTACCGGTTGGCGCCGAACCATCTGGGTTGCGGCCGTCAATCAGGGTATAGGCGCTCCACTTGTTGCCGTCGGTTTTCACCAAGTACTGCACCATCGGGTGCGCGTTGCCCTGGGAGTCGTACAAGGTGGTGCTGTACTGGGTGGTGAAGGTGCTGGTGTCGTTCGGGTTGAACGGCTTGGCCGTCTGGTCGATCACCGGCTCCGAGGAGTTCAGGTTACTGGTGGAATCCACTTTGGTGGAGGCCTTGGGCGGCAGGTTCGACAGGTTCAGCTGCAGGTCGACCAGGCCGCCCTTGATGATCTTGCCGTCAGCGTCTGCTGCGTAGCCTTGCAGGCGCGAGGTGCCGGTGTTGTTGGTGATGTAGCCGTCTTTGTCGGCACGGAAGGCACCGCTGCGGGTGTATTCCAGCGAACCATCGCTGCCCTTCTGGACGAAGAAGCCGCCGCCCTGGATCGCCATGTCCAGGATGCCGCCGCTGCCGTTGACGTCACCTTGGGTGAACTGCTGGGACACGGCCGCCAGGTTCACACCGTTACCGATGCTGTTCTGGCCGGTGCCCAGTTTGGAGGCTGCGTAGATGTCCGCGAATTCCGCACGGGACGACTTGAAGCCTGTGGTCGCGACGTTGGCGATGTTGTTGCCGGTCACGTCCAGTTGTTTGTTGGCCGCATAGAGGCCGCTAAGGCCGATGTTAAAAGACATGTTTCTCTCCCTCTGCCGTGTTTAGCCGGCTCTATGTACCGATAGTCTGAATTTGCGACAGCTTGACGCTGCCCATGCCGCCAGCCAGGTTCAGCAGCATTTCGCCGCCGGTCTTGCTCAGGGTCACGCTCGTTACCGTCGCTGGCAGCGAAGTGGCCAGGGCAACGGAGTCGCCCTTGTCGTTCTTGGTGGTGGCATTGAAGGTGTAGGTGCCCGCAGGAGCCACTTCGCCCTTGTCGTTCTTGCCATCCCAGATAAAGCTCTGGGTGCCGGCGCTCTGGGCGCCCATTTCGATGGTGCGCACCACGTTGCCGTCTTTGTCGGTGATCTTGACGGAGACGTTGCCGGTCGCCGCTGTGACATCCACCGAACCGGTCATGCTCTTGCTGGTATCAACCATGGCCTTGTCGGTCTGGATGATGATCGAGCGGCCTACCAGCGACGACGCCTGCAGTGCCTGCGACGAGCTGAAGTTGCTGGAGATCGCATTCACCGAGTCGTTCAGGGTGTTGATGCCTTCCAGGCTGCTGAACTGCGCCAGCTGGGCCACGAACGCGCCGTTGTCTTGCGGCGACAGCGGGTTCTGGTTCTTCAGCTGGGTCACCAGCAGTTGCAGGAACGCGTCCTTGCCCAGCGACTGGTTACCCGTCGCAGACTTGGCTGCGTCGCCGACGCTGCTGTTATCTGTCGCGGTCTTGACCTTGGAGTTGAAAAGGTCCTGGACTGCCGTGTTGTTTGACGTATCAACGATGGCCATTATTTGGCGCCCCTTATCACTGACCCAGGGTCAGGACCTTTTGCATCATGGTTTTGGCGGTATTCATCATTTCCGCGTTGGTCTGGAACGAGCGGCTGGCAGAGATCATGTCAGCCATTTCCTCGACCACGTTGACGTTCGGGTAGTAGACGTAGCCTTTTTCGTTCGCCGCAGGGTGGTTAGGCTCGTAGCGGGCTTCCAGATTGCTCTGGTCTTCAACCACACCGAGCACCTGCACGCCGGAGCCGGCTGCGCCTTGGTCCTGGAACAGCGAATCGCTGCCGCCGCTCTGGCCACCCTGGAACATGGTGGCGAACACCGGGTGACGGGCGCGGTAGGTCTGGTCAATGCTCGAAGACACGGTCTCGGCGTTGGCGATGTTACTGGCGACGGTGTTCAAGCGCGTGGTCTGCGCGCTCATGCCACTGCCGGCAATATTGAAAACACTGGACAGGGACATGGCTTACTCTCCACGCAGGGCTGACATCAGCCCTTTGAATTTGCTGTTAAGCAGGGTGAAGCTGGCTTGAAAGTTCACCGAGTTCTCGGCGTAGGCCGATTGCTCCAGCTGGGCGTCGACAGTGTTCTGGTCGATCGACGGCTGCATCGGCGTGCGATACAGCAACGACTCGTCACCACTGCTCAGGCCTTGCGCTTCGATATGACGGCTGTTGGTCATGTTCAAGGCGAAGGTGCCGTTCTTGGTCTTGTCCTGCTGCGCGGCGAGCACGGCGGAGAAGTCCAGGTCCCGAGCCTTGTAGTTCGGGGTATCGGCGTTGGCAATGTTGTTGGCCAGGACTTCGGCACGCTGGGCGCGGAAGCCCAGGGCTTGTTCGTGGATACCGAGCGCTTTATCGAAGCTGATGCTCATGGGGGTGACCTTTAAGGGCTGACCTGCTTTTCGTTAACTGGGTTATAGCAAGGTACATGCCAATCTGGCGGAGGCCCGTATATCAAGGGTTTCGCAGGGAGTTACCGGCGGCAATGCCAGAAAAGCGGCAAGGGGTTTCCGCGTGGCGCCAGTAAAGCGGCAATGGGGAGTTGCCGCTTTCAGGAGGATTGCCGCAAAACAAATGTGGGAGCGGACTTGCTCGCGAATACGCTGGATCAGTCAACGTGTCTCAGACTGACAGGAGGCATTCGCGAGCAAGCCCGCTCCCACATTGTTGACCGTGTAGGTTTTACTTGGCCTGGTAGATGATCCCCGGGCTGCACTGCACCATCTGGTAATGGTCCGGCAGGCCGTTCAGCGCTTCGGAAGCACCCAGGAACAGATAGCCACCGCGCTTGAGCGTGCCGTGGATGCGCAACAGGATGTCTTTCTTCACTTCGGCCGAGAAGTAGATCAGCACGTTGCGGCAGAACACCATGTCGAACTTGCCCAGGCTGGCGTAGCTGTCGAGCAGGTTGAACGAGCGGAATTCCACGCGGTTCTTGATCGGCGCCTTGACCGCCCAACGCCCCGCCCCTTTCGGGTCGAAGTAGCGTTGCAGGCGTTCCTGGGACAAACCACGGCCCAGGGCCAGGCTGTCGTACTCGCCGGTCTTGCAGTTGGTCAGCATGGTGCCAGACAGGTCGGTGGCCACGATTTGCGCCCCAGCCTTCAACTGGCCCATGTTGGTCCGCTCGAACTCATCGATGGACATCGAGATCGAGTACGGCTCCTGCCCCGAAGAGCAGGCGGCCGACCAGATGCGCAGGCGCTGGCCCGGGCTGGCCTTGATGGCTTCCGGCAGCACTTTGTTCTTGAGCACTTCAAAGGGGTAGGTGTCGCGAAACCACAGGGTTTCGTTGGTGGTCATGGCATCGACCACCATCTCCTTGAGCCCGCTGCGCGGCTGTCCCTGCATACGCTGGACCAGCTCGCCCAACGACTTGATGCCCTGCTGCTCCATCAGTTTGTTGAGACGGCTGGATACCAGGTACTGCTTGTTTTCACCGAGCAATATGCCACAGGCTTTTTCCAGGAAGACCCGGAACTGTTCGAAATCCAAATTACCCGTAGACAATGATACCGCCTCTTAAATCGTGTGACCGCCAGGGGAAATGCCCCTAGCCGTGATCTGCTGCCTTGATCCGGTCGACTACCCGGGATGCGAGGTCATCAGGACGGAATTTGGCCAGGAAGTCATCGGCACCGACCTTCTTGACCATCGCCTGATTGAATACACCCGACAACGAAGTATGCAGGATGATATGCAACTTTTGCATGCGTGGGTCGTTGCGAATCTCGGCCGTGAGGGTGTAGCCATCCATTTCCGGCATCTCGATGTCGGAGATCATCATCAAGAATTCTTCTTCCGGCTTCTTGCCCTCGTCCACCAGTTTGCGCAGGTAGTCCAACGCCTGGCGACCATCGTTGAGGGCCACGACTTCCACGCCAACGGTTTGCAGGCAACGGGTCACCTGCTTACGCGCCACCGAGGAGTCATCGACCGTCAATACCCGCAGGGAAATCGCCTTGTGCGCGGTCTCGGCGTCCACCACACCCACGGAAATCGATTCCGAGGTCGGCGCCACTTCGGCGAGGATCTTCTCCACGTCGATGATTTCCACCAACTGGTTATCGACCCGCGTCACTGCCGTGAGGTAGTGATCGCGACCGGTGCCCTTGGGCGGCGGATGGATCTCTTCCCAGTTCATATTGACGATGCGCTCCACCGAGCGCACCAGGAAACCCTGGGTCTTGGTGTTGTACTCGGTAATGATGACGAACGGGTTCTCGCGGTCCTGCAAACCCGCCGAACCGGTGGCCAGGGCCAGGTCAAGAATCGGGATCGTCGCGCCACGGATGTTGGCTACGCCACACACCACCGGACTGGACTTGGGCATGATCGTCAGCTTGGGGCATTGCAGCACTTCCCGCACCTTGAACACGTTGATGCCATATAGCTGCTTGCCATCCAGGCGAAAAAGCAACAACTCCAGGCGATTCTGCCCTACCAGCTGTGTGCGCTGGTTTACTGAATCCATTACTCCTGCCATGCCCAGACTCCTACGCTAAAACCTTTGAGGGTGCGACGCGCACCCAACACTAAACGGCACGAGCTTTGCTATTTATTGATTTATGGATATTAAAACGACAGTTTCCCGACGCCTTCACCTGACCCGGTTGTGCAGATTGCTCTGCGCACCGCTGGCGCTGCTTGCCTTCGGCCTGGGCGCCACGGCCCGTGCAGACAACGTCACCTTGCCTGATCTACTTATCGGCGTCACCCAAGGCTTTCTTGAGTTCACTGTAGAAGATTATCTGGCAACCACCCAGACGCCGGGGCGTTATGAAATCCAGGTCAACCAGTTGGACCCGCGCCTGCGCATGCCGATGTGCGACAAGGAATTGACAGCCACCCTGGAAAGCCCCGCCCAGCCCATCGGCCGCGTGACGGTCAAGGTACGCTGTGATGGCGCCTCGCCCTGGACGGTGTTCGTGCCGGCCCAGGTCAAGCTGTTCCGCGATGTGGTGGTGGTTGCCCGCCCGCTCAAACGCACCGGCATCATCGGTTTCGAAGACGTTGTGCTGCGCGAGCGAGACATCAGCATGATCAGTCAAGGCTACCTGACCTCCCTCGATCAGGCCGTCGGGCAAAAATTGACCCGACCAGTGGTCACTGACCAGGTCATCACGCTGATACATCTGGAGCAGGCGGAGGTGATCCGCAAGGGCGATCAGGTGGTCATTTCCGCCAGCAGCGGTGCGCTGCAGGTCAAAATGCCCGGGGAAGCCTTGTCCAATGGCGGCATGAGCGAACAGATACGGGTAAAGAATCTCAACTCCAACCGGGTGATCAAGGCGCGGGTCACCGCACCGGGTCAAGTGGAGGTGGCTTTATAGACCACTGGTATCAGGCGCCAGCTTTTCCTACACTGTCGGTTGGATGCCGGCCTGTGCAGTTTATTGTCAATCGAGCCTAAAGTTTGTCCGGGTATGGCCGAAAACATGGCAAGCGTCCAAATACCCAGAGGTTTTTTTATCATGGTCATCGATTTCAGTCGTTTGAATAACACCCCGACAACGTCGGCGCCTACGCGTGCTACCGGCACCAAGGACAGCGTAGAAGCCAAGGCCCAGCCACTGCCCGCCAAGGCGGAACAGGCCAGTGCCAGCCAGAGCGGGGAATCCGTACACCTGAGCAATGAGGCTCAACAGTTGCAGAAGGTCACTGACTCGCTGCGCGATCAACCGGTGGTCAATAAAGCCCGTGTGGCCGAGTTGAAACAGGCAATCGCCGATGGCAGCTATAAAGTCGACAGCAACCGTGTAGCCAGCAAGCTGCTTAATTTCGAAGCCGAGCGCTAGGCAAAGGCCTGCGCCGGGCTTTTGGACGCTTAAACCCCAAGGCCAGCCATGCATCACGACGAAAATCTGCTTCAACTGATCATCGATGATCTCGCGCCGACCCAGCAGCTCCTTGAGCTGCTCAGGGAAGAATCCCTGGCCCTCTATGGTCGGGACATGCCTCTGCTGGAAGAAATCCTTGCACGCAAGCAGTCGCTTATTGTCCTGCTGGAACAGCACGGCAAAAAACGCAGCCAGATCCTCGTGAGCCTGGGCCTGCCCGCCGACCATGATGGGTTGGCACAGCTGGCCAGCCATTCCTCGGTCGGCGATCAACTACTGGCCCAGAGCAAAGTACTCAATCAATTGCTCACCCAGTGCCAGGAAGCCAACCTGCTCAACGGTCAGTCGATCCAGCTTCAGCAAGCTACGACCGCCAACCAGTTGCGTATACTTCACGGCGGAGAGCCTCCAGCGCTTTACAACGCTCAGGGTTCCACCTCGCGCCTGGTCAAGCCAAGCACCCGCAGCCAGGCCTGACGCCGGTTTGCAGCGCGACCTATCCAAGGCGCGCCACATACTGGCAGAATGCCTGCTCTTGCGTGTAGTCGTATTTTGTCTGGAGATGGAAGAACCGTGTTCAACGCCCTTAATGCGGAAGATGCCCCGCAGCCACCCAAGGTCCTCACCACCCCTCTGGAAATCGCCAGCACCTTGCGGATGCTGCAAGAAAGCCATGACCCGCTGATCATCACCTTCCACGAACGCAGCCAGCGCTTCCAGAGCTACCTGGTGGATGTCAACCGGGACGGCGGCACACTGGCCCTGGATGAAATGATCCCTCGCGATGGCGAACGCCACCTCGAAAATGGCGAACCTTTCCGCATCGAAGGTTTCCACGACGGTGTGCGCGTTGCGTGGGAAAGCAACGGCAGCCTGAGCATCAGCGAAAAGGACGGCCACCGCATCTACACCGGCAGCCTGCCCGACGAAGTGGTCTACCACCAGCGTCGCAACGCATTCCGCGCTGCGTTGAAGCTGGCGCAGTTGGTCAATATCGAATTGGGTGGCGAGAAGCTCAAGGCCCCGATCAGCGGCAAGCTGCTGGATATTTCCGCTACCGGCTGCAAATTGCGCTTTGAAGGGGATATTTCCGAGCGCCTGCAACTGGGCCAGGTCTACGACCGCTTTATCGCCGCGCTGCCATTCGGCAGCATGACCACCTCGGTCGAACTGCGCTACCTGCACTTCGAAGAGAAGATCAACACCACCTTTGCCGGCGTGCGCTTCCATAACATGAGTGGCCTGGTGCAGCGCCAGGTCGAACGCTTTGTGTACCAATTGCAGCGCGAAGCGCGACGCTTCGACAAAGACGACGATTTTTAAACCTCGAGATCGCGGCAAAAAAAACGGGCAGATCCTGATGGGATCTGCCCGCTTTTGCATTCAGGGGCGCGCCCTGCTCAAGTCGTGAGGATGCTCGTCCGGCCCCACAGGTTCAGGCGGCCCCTCGAAGGGCGGCTCCTCCTCGGGCGGGCTCGGATCCGTTTCCGGCTCCGGTTCAGGGACGGCGGTTTGCATTTGTTCCTGCACGACCTGTTCATCCACACGCGGGTCCAGCGCGGCCACCAGCGGCGAACTGGACATGCTGTCGGGCATCGCAACGTGGTGCAGCGGTGCATCGTCCACCTGATGCAGGTTAGTCACCGCTTTCGGCCGGATACGCCATACCAGGATCAATGCACACAGGCTGAAGAACGCATACAGCATGTGACTGCCGAACATCTTCATGACCACACCAGCCAGCAAAGGCCCGATACTCGCGCCGACACCGTAGGTCACCAGCAGCATGGCCGTGAGTGACACGCGGCGATCACCTTCGACATGGTCGTTGGAGAATGCGACCGCCAGCGGATAAAGGCAGAACTGCACCAGGGAGCATACGAAGCCCGCCACGAACAGCACCTCCAGCGGCACCTTGCTCAGGATCGCCAACGGCAACGCCGCCACCGCCAGGCAAAGGGCAAAGCAACGGATCAGCAGCGCGCGATCATAGCGGTCCGACAGCCAGCCCAGCGGCCACTGCACCAACAGGCCAGCGAAGATACAGCTACCCATGAACAGACCGACCTGTTCGGTCGTCAGGCCCTGCTGAGAAGCATAGAGCGGCGCCAGGCCGTAGAACGAGCCCACGATCAACCCTGCGCCAAGCACCGTACTCAACGACTGCGGCACGCGCTTTATGAAGAAGCGCGGCTCCATCGGCGCCGGGTGCAGGGGCGCCGGGTGAATACGGCGGGTCATGGCCACTGGCACCAGGCACAGCGCAAAACACAGTGCGACCAACATCAGCAATTCAAGGCCGAGCTGAGGGTGCATGACCAGGATCAGTTGGCCGAGGACCAGGCCCAGGTAAGAGGCAATCATGTAGCCGCTGAATACCACGCCGCGCTGCTTGGCGTCGGCCTGCTCATTGAGCCAGCTTTCAATGACCATGTACTGGCACATCATCCCCAGGCCCACGATCACCCGCAGCACGATCCAGGCCGGCAGCCAATCGATCAGACCATGGCCCAGTACGGCCGCACCGACAATGCCGGCGCAAGTGGCATAGGCACGGATATGCCCGACCCGAGCGATCAGGCGGTGCCCGATCTTGCCACCCAGCACCAGGCCAAAATAGTTGGCCGCCATCAGCGCACCCACCCACAGGCTGTCGACATGGTCGGCCGCCAGGCGCAAGGCCAGGTAAGTACTGAGCAGGCCGGAGCCGATCAGCATCATCAAGGAGGCGAAATAAAGGGCTCGAAAAGATTTCCAGATTTGGCGCATCGGCGTTCCGAGCGGCTCCTTGCAGTGAGAGACAGGGCTATCAGCATGATAGTCCGGGGTAACCGGGTCCGGACAGGCGGCAGGCTCTGATTCCGGGGATTATTTTGCTTAACAGCTCAGACGCTGCCTGGCCGCTCAGAAGGTACACAACTGGCGATAAATACATCGCGCACCTGCTGTGAACCCTGAACACCGGCAAGGTTCGACCGGTGTTTGAAGAGCGCGCACAAAAAAGCCCTGCCAGAAGGGTCTGTGCAGGGCTTTGGATCTGGTGTCCCAGGGCCGGTTCGAACGGCCAACCTTCCCCTTAGGAGGGTCAATCTAGACCCAACAGGGACAGCCACAAGCCCAGGATTACTGGGCCTTTTAGTCCCATTGAGTCCGTAAACATCGAGCGGTATAGTGCATTTTGCTGCCACCCTGCTGTCACGGTCGAACCCTTGAAAACCAAAATCACTCAGAAGCTAATTGGCAGCCTAGCCGCCGAGGCGAAAGCATACCGCGTGCATGACACCGTGCAACCCGGTTTCTTCATTCGCGTACTGCCCAGCGGTCAGGGCCGAAACAAGAACGCCACCCTCGGGCGTGTCGGCGTGCTTACTCTTGACCAAGCCCGAACCGAGGCCGCCCAGTACTTAGCCGATGCACACGCCCACGGCGAGCCCCTGGCCATCGCACAGGGTCGCAAAGGGTCAGGCCTGCCCTCGCTGCGCGACTTCATCGACGACACCTATATGCCCTGGTTCAAGGCTCACCACAAAGGCCACGAGAAGACGCAGCACACCCTCAGTAATAACTTCGACCCAATCATGGCCCAGCGCCTGGACGCGATCACCGGACGAGACCTGGAGCAGATCCGCACCGGATGGATGCAGGCCGGCAACAAGGCTTCGACGGTGAATCGAAAAATGGGCTCGATCAGCGGAGTATTCAGCCGGGCGCTCGAGTGGGATTACATCGATGAGCATCCCCTGGCCAAGCTGAAACAGCTTAAAGTCGATTCAAAGGGGGTGATTCGCTATCTGGCTGCTGACGAGACCAAGCGTCTACGCGATGCCCTGGACGCTCGACAGGATGAAATGAGGGCCGAGCGCGAGAGTGCAAACACCTGGCGGACGGACCGTCAGAGAGAGCCGATGCCAAGCCTGCTGGAACTGCCTTTCACCGATCACCTGAAGCCGATGGTGTTGGTATCGTTAAATACCGGCATGAGGCGCGGAGAGTTGTTCGACCTGAAATGGTCAGCGGTGAACTTCGACACGAAGACAATCACAGTCGCAGGGGCCACCACCAAGACAAGCGATACGCGCCACATCCCGATGAACAAGGAGACTATTGGCGTGCTGGAAGCCTGGAAGAAGCAGGTGAGCAAGTCGCCGTATGTCTTCCCAGGTCAGGGCGGCGGTCGCTTTGAGGACGTCAAAAGCGCCTGGCTCAAGTTGCTTGAACGGGCGCAAATTGACGGATTCCGCTGGCACGATATGCGTCACGACTTCGCTTCACGCCTTGTAATGGCCGGCGTACCGCTCAACACGGTACGGGATCTGCTGGGGCACGCCGATATCAAAATGACGCTGCGCTACGCGCACCTTGCGCCGGGGACAAAAGCCGCTGCAGTGGAGTTGATCTAGAAAGGGATTGGTTCAAAAAACTGTTTCACGTAGCTGCTAGTTTTGTTCTCTTCCACGTGTTGCATAAGTTCTTCCCAGTTCTCGCGAAGAAGTGGCACGTTCAGTTTATGCGGATAAAGGGCCGATCCTTCCTTTACACCCCAGAAATATCGAGAAACCTTGATCGTCTCCCAAATTCTGAGCTCGTCGTACGTCAAAGCTTGAGGCATCCGCTCAGCGAGGTTGACTAGCCGATTAATCTCGTCCGTGGACCAAATCTGATCTATCTCGCTTGATAGGTTTGTGTGCTGGTCAAGATATTCTCTTTCTAAGGTATTGAGGATCGCCCACTCAATCACCGCAGTCAGAGAGCGCTTTTGCAGGCGCCCCATAATATCGAGCGCGAACTTGATTTTCGGGTCAATCCGAATCCCAACGCTCACAGTAGTGCTCGTTTCGCCCGCGCGTTTGCTCGTCTTAGTAGCCATACCCTTCCATCTGCTCTGATGAGGTCAGCCTTACTGACCTGACGTCCACAGCTTGCGTGACACGCAAACCGCTGTCAATCCGTGCGAGTACGAGTCTGTTTAGCATTTGCTTGCACTTATAGATTTATGCGTTGTAACCTAGCAACAGCTGACACCAGCTTGGGGTCGGAATTTAGGGAGACAACCATGGAACAAGCTCAGCAACAAATGGCACCGCTGTCGGTGGGCGTCGAAGAATCTGCCCGTATTCTGGGTATCTCGCGCTCGGCCACCTACGAGCTGATCGCTCAAGGCGAAATCAAGACTTTCAAAATCGGCCGCCGACGCCTGGCACTGGCATCCGAACTGAAGGCTTTTATCGAGCGCGCAGCGAAGGTTGGCGCACGGTGAAGAGCGAAACGAATAAGGAGACGGGATTGCGCATGGTTGCGCGAGAGATTGCCAAGGCGGTGTTCGAGCACCGCCTTAGCGAAAACACACTGGATAGCACCAACGTGAAGGGCAAACTATGACACGTCATTCTTCAACTGAGCAAGACCGCAAGATGATGGAGGCCCTGCGAAACGGGCCGGTATCAACCATCGAAGCCGCCAAAGACCTGGATATCGTCCAGCCACCCAACACCATCCGCCGTCTCAGGAAGAAGGGTCATGAGATCCGCACCTATTGGACGCACCAGTCCACCGAGCCAGGCCGGCCACCTCACCGCGTAGCCAAGTACATCCTGATGCGCGAAGCGTCGTAATCCAGAGCTCGTAGAGGTCTCCGCAGTTTTGCGGCGACCTCTTGCGCCTGTCTGTGAGATGCCGATGGGTTTCGGCCCGCTGGTAATCCAGCCGAATTACGCTGAGGTCGATTCAGTGGAATGCCTAGCCACAAAACTACTTAGCCGCGGTGACGCGGTGAGCATTGAGTGTGGGCAGCTCGTCATTCAACCGGCGAGCGGCAAGCCCGTACCGCCTGATTGGATCAACACCAACCGTGCCAGGCTTTGCCGTAAAGCGCTTATCTCATTAGGCCTGGATGCTTTCGAGTACACGGATTATTCAACTGGGCACTATGGCAAAACCCGGAGCGCCGGTATCACGCTGAGGTTCGTCTCGCTAGTAAATGGGCAGTCTGTATACGCCGTTTTCAATGCAGACCTGACCCGTCAGCGGAACACGGCCGCAGCTAAGGCTGGCGCGCTGCTTCCCAAGGGACAATTCCGCATCGGCAAGCGCAGCCACTTCTACAAGTTCTGGATGGGGACCGGCCTGCCTTTTCCTCGGCGGCTGGCGGCTATGCACGATTACATGGGGAAACTGCGTAGCGTCATGCTGACCGGATTGCTGACTGACGACCGAATTAACGCCGGCAGTCTTGCGCCTATCAGTCTGAGTACCGAGCAATTCAGAAAGGCAATTTTGCCGGACAACTTCCGGACAATATCCGGACAACTGCCGGACAACTTCCGGACAAGAGCCCCGGACAAGGAAAACGCTCCAGCCCATGCAGTGCGCGGGTTACAGCCGATTCCAACTACGTGCGTTTCAAACCACGAAAACAAGTTAATAAGAAAGGACGAATATAAGACAGCTTCCATAACTGATTTACCTATCCCTAAGCCTCCTCAGGATCAGAGTGTTGATGAGTGGTTGGAGGCATATAGCTCGACCTGATGCAGATTGCTAAGAATTCACCCATCACCCACCAATGAAAAAGGGCACCACCCTGTGACGGGGTAGTGCCCTTGATGCTGCAAAGGTGTAGTTGTTTACCAGCCCTACTCCAACATCACCGCGCGGTATTGCTGATCGCCGCCCAGGTCATCCGAGCCGAATAGAGCCTGATTGACGGCCTCCCTGCTCTCTAGCAGCAGGTCATGCTCATCATGAGTGCCAATGTCCGCCGCAACCCACTCAGGGAGCTCCCTACGCCGCCGCATCTCGCTCAGGTGCGTCCACCACCGGGTAGCGTAACGCCGCTCTGCGAGAATGAGCTCAACCACTAAGGTTCGTTGCTTCTCGGTGAAGAGGGGCAGGTGTAAGGCGCTAGAGTCGCCCGCCTCAGTGGCGACCGAGCCCTCGCCTACAAATTCGGACTTATCTTGGCCTTTCAGGGCGTTACTGATATTTTGGTAAAGTCGCATGACGTGTCTCTCAAGGTTGCGTCGTGTGATCGCCAGGCCGCTGTTCGCGCAGCGGCTTGGCACCTCTTCTCAGATGGCCCAGTTCGGGACCATCGACCTGATCGGCTAATTTCTCAGCCGATCAATCGGCGAAATATTCCGCCGGTTACTGTTTACCCTTCTCGCTGATCCAGCCTGCCGCCCAGCTCAAGGGGTCTTTCGACTCCATCGGTTCTAGTGGCTGCCCTGCCCGTGCTGCCCTGATCCCCTCCTTTGCCGTCTCTTCGTGAATCCAGACCGTTGTACGTTTGTAGCCTGCTGCCTTTTGCCGTTCTGCGAAGTCCCGTTGCCGATCCGCACCGGTCCGCTTGCAGGCGGCGATATTCGTATCTTCCATGCCCCCCTCCTGTTAGTGCTGACAGGGAAAGATAATGCCATGCCGTCAGCACTAACGCAACAAAAGCAGTGAAAAATAACTAGAGGCTGGCAGATACACCGTTTTTTGCTCAAATCTGCCTCACAGATCCGGAACTGAGCCCCCAACTTTGCTGATGGGAGAGCTGGGTGAAATACTTTATGATTTCGTGATCAGGTCGAAAAAAGTGACCAGGCCCGGCTAGTGCTTTCACACTGAAGTTCTAAGCAGGCCGATACAAAAAAACGCAGATTCGAGTAAAAAATAATTTTTTACACTAGTAACAGGCAAACGTAATCGATAACATCCAAATGTTTTCTTTGTCATTGGGGGGGCGCAATGGGCGCTATGGCGTTTTACGTTATCGGCTGGTTCGAACCCAGCCTCCCCGGCCTATGGCGATAATCCAAACGCGTTGGAAGGTTCTGATCGATCTTCCAGACGAGAGCCTGTCGTCACTGCCAACTATATTTAATGCTGATACTGGTAAGTCGTTCATTCGTACTTTAGGCGGTAGAACCGAATTTGCATTCAACCCTCAAACCTTGCATTGCACGAATCGATTTTACGATCTACTCCGTATTTCTTGCAAAAAATACGGATTCGAGGGGAACAAATTTCCAGTTAAAAATATTGAATCTGGAATTAGTTTCAACTTTAGATTCCGTCTTTACGGCAAAAAATTACTGGCAATGGAAATTGAGCGACAAGCACTGCCAATTGATGCAAACACAGACACATTAAAACTTAGCATACTCAGTAATGACAAATCGCTAAAGCGTATAGTTCTGTCCATCATAGGGCTCATCAAGAGCCCCCAAAAGAAAAGTTTCAAGCCTGCCGCGGAATGGCCAAAAACCTATATCTGCAATTGCATTATCGGGGCATATAATGAACTGCCTAGTACGCGCCATTTAGTCCAGCTTCTCACGAGGCATAGAAACCCCTCTGCAATGACTGTGGAGTATGTGACGAATAAGAATAGCCCACTACAAAGTGACGACTCAAAACTATTAATTGATCGTCAAGGTATCCTCGCGTTTATTCCTGACGAATTGAAATTTGATCAAACTGTCACACGCAGATTCTTGGCAGCAAGCAACACCCTCGAACTGATCGCCTGCACTGAGAGAATGATTGAGAAAAAGACATTATCAACCTTAGCCAGCTCATCAATCGCAGATCTGTCACTCTACTTCAAAAAACCTGAAAAAAGATTTTTACATAGTATGTCATCTAAACTAATTTGGCAGCAAACAGCTGTTGAATTCGACCTATCGCCTACACAATGGATTGAAGTGGAAGAAGAAATGCAAACAAGGGAAACAGCTGATCGTGCTGATCGCACAATCCTTATAGTCACTGCTCTTGAATCAGAGGCAGCTCCGTTTTACGCGCGCATGCTAAACCCAACGCCTGTATCATATGGCGACTTCATCGTAACCCGCGGACTATACGAAACCTCAAGTGGCACCCTTAATATTTACTTGTTCTCAGTCGGTGTTGGCAACACAAAATCCGCAATTAACACCTCAAGACTTTTAGACCTACTGCGACCAAATCTAACGATATTTAGTGGTATCGCAGGGGGCCGCAAAGAGGCGAAAATAGGAAGTGTAGTTGTGGCAAGCCTTGTATACAACTACGAATCAGGAAAAGAAACTGAATTCAATCTATTACCGCGCCCTCGCATATTTGGACTTTCTCAAAAAGCAGAGTCCTTGGCGACTGCTTTTCTAACTCGAGATAGGGGTATAGCAAAACCTTATGAAACGTTCTTTAAACCAATTGCGTGCGGAGAAAAACTAGTAGGAAGTACCGCTGGTAGATCAGCAATGACCATTTCTACAACCTATGCTGATGCATTGGCAATTGAAATGGAAGGCTTTGGGTTTTTAGCTGCTATGAGTGATACCGGTATTCCTGGAATACTAATTCGCGGGATATCAGACCTACTGGACAACAAAGAACAACAAGAAGACCACCCGCTCGCTATAAATAACGCAGCTGATCTCGCATTTAGGCTGATTGATTTTTTTGACCAAATTAACCCCGCAAGTCAAAATTAAAATCAAAGCAATCCCAAAGTCATGCTAAGGGTCAGAATATTAGTTCTGACCTTTATTGAATTAGAACGTTAAACGTGGATATCTCGAAGCATGATCATGGTAGTCGCACTCTAATCTGAGTACGGTAGATGCTTAAACGAGAAATGGGCGGAACTAGGCTAACCTAGCTATACAAGCAGTTTTGAGTGTTCCTCCTCGTTCAAACACTTCGATAGCGCCCTAGTGTAAAAGGCACAACGTGTGACGATTTGGCCTCACTGATCGGCTTGAATCATGCGTTTGTGGATAAAATCCAAGGGGGAGTATCCATTCCAATAAATCGAAGGCTGCCGTCACTATTTTCTAACCAAGTGGCATTGCGCCCCTCCACTGGCATCACCTCCTCCAACGAGTAGCCTAAAAAAAATATTAGCATTTCAGCCATATCTTCAGCGTCCCAAATTCCAAAAACTGGTGTCGATGACATCCCCGCCATTGGAAGAACACTGAAGGTAACAAATTGAGAATATTCCCCGACCAATACTTTAGGCGTTCGATTAAAAACTCTCGCCTTCATAAATAGGTTTGCTCCGAGCTCTCCAAATTGAACTGGATGTAAAGGGTGCCCCTGGTATCGCGAAAAAAAATCTGTTCCTGCAAAAGTCTGAGCCCCCATATCAAAGGCGGCAAGAATCCCCACCTTTCCCAATCTCAAATATAAAGTGCAATTAGCAACATCATCCTTATAATCAAACCGCATATCGGGATTTTCTGGCTCCTGAACATCAAAAACAAATAATGAAGCCGGAATATCACTTTCCATCATTGAGAATATCATCGGCACGCGGCATGACTGCAGAATCAAATGAAGCAACTGAAATTGCTCCATATCTTCTGCATTCACAATATTTCCGGCACCTGGCTGCCTACGATCGAAGGAAAGAAACAACTCCCGGTAAAGTAGCCCGTAGAAAATCTTCAATACCCACACGAGAAGACGCTCACGATCCATAGAGACTAGCTCAGCCGCCCCGTTGACAAATCGCTCTTGAACCTCTCGCTCTATACTCGACAAGCATCCATTGTTACAAGACTGACAGCAAGGAATCACTAACTGTCGATACGCCAACTTAGTACCGTTTAGCAACGTAATGGGCTTATCCCAGAGCCCAAAATGATGCAATAACCATTTCGGGAAAACGTGTTCTCTGGTGCTCTGATTATTTACTACCTCACAACCACACAAGAAGCAGGTAGTTTCTGAGAAGTCGTGATCTCGAATTGCTTTATAGAGGGATGGGGTAGGCACTTTCTACTCCTTGATATTTGACTTCGTGGATCGGCGGCGACTCGCATAGTAAAGCGCCACCGTACTCTATCCGACCTTATTTATCTGACACTGGGCCACGATAGGTGAATACAAAAGTCCTCCTCCTCCATCCAAAATCCTGCGCTTCACCTCCCAATTGAGATATGGGGAAGTGTGACGCTTTAGTCTCACTGAGACGATTTGGTCTCACTGAGCGTAGTGGAAACATCACAGAATGTGGAAAACAACAGGCGGTGGAGTGGTCGACATCACCATACCTTTGCCGCAAGAACCGAGATGGCGCCCTCTCCCTTTCCCTTCGAGACAGACCAAATGAGCCGACTCGGATCGTTTCGTCTGTTGACGACCGGCGCACGCAAGAGATGCCATTGAGCTCAAGACGAGGAGAGCGACTCCCCCATCGCTGCCTCCTTAAACCAAAGTAGCAATCATCACTTTCTAGCTTGATTTGCCACAAAGGGTGTGGCTATTTGCAATCATACCCACATGGATGAATGACCAATGGCGAACAAACGGAAGATTGCTTATGCACACCACCTGCCAGGGTGGAAATTTGAGGGCGGCAACCGAGAAGTCTTGAAAGCAAGCAGACGTGTGGCACCGGATGAATATGAAGAGGAAATGAGAGGCGCCTTGTATTGCCCCGGATGCTTCACCAACGTCGAGCGCACCCCCAAAGAAAAAGACTTGTTTACGAACCAGCGTGACCCTTTTTATCGCCACCTGAGGCGGTGGAGCCACGTAGCCTGCGTACTTAGAGCGAAGAAGCCCGTAGGCAAGCGTTACGACACATGGGAGGAAGCGAGGCGGGCCGTCGAACACGAGCACCTGGCGGTCGTTAAGGAGTTCTTGCAAGAGAAACCGGAGATCGATTTGGTTCCGGGCGAAGAGTACGACGAAACCCCTGTCGAAGATGTAGACGGACCGCTATCTGAAGTCCCAATAGGCCGGCATCAGGGCGAATCGTTTGAGCTCCCCAGCAAAATCAGCACAGTAGCGGGCATATGCCGAAGCTTTGAGAAGAACAAAGACAAGTACTTTGTTTTGCCCGGTGCAATACATGCGGTCAAGCTCGCAGAGCTGCTCACAGAAATATCCGACGTCGATTACAGTATTTTGGATCGCCCTCAATCCCCTCGTCTTTATTACGGGAAGATCCTCTCCAGTCACAATGCAGGTAGCTCCGATCACTCAATACGAATGACCAGGCTGATTTGCAATCCTGCAGTGAAAGACTTTTATTTGAAGCTTCCCAACGGCTTTTGCCGAGATAAGGGGATTACCAACGATTCTAAAGGCCGCATAGTGATGTTTTTCGGAACAATCACGAGTAGCGGCATTGGTCTAGCAACGACAGGCCTCGTATGGGGTGAAATTGCGTTGGTGCCCAAAAAGTACAACGAACTACTCATGCCTGAGTAAACCCAGCTAGCGCAGCCTGACAGCAGGCCGGAACAGGCACACGACACGGTGATCCACCACTGGTGGAAGATGCGTCCAAAGCTGGACGCATCAAATCCGCGCCACGTTTTCAAATCTCGCAAAACGTAGCGCGGGAACCTGACATACCAAAACGGTAGGTCAGCCCTCCCCGCCCCACCCTCAATCTGAGGCCGGACTGAGCTGAAATCCCAGCCCTGTATCACTTTGCCTATCCTCGACTTACTGCAACAAAAACACCCTCTCCAATCCCGCCAAAACCAACTATTTCAGTCCCGTTTAATCCGGTTATGTGTATCACCTAGAGTGCACCTAAAAAGCACTGGATAAATGATCAGATCATGCCTAATGTGAGTTTTTGAGCCACTCAAAACCCATTCGAGGCAGCACCCATGAACACAGCTAAGCCCGCCCGAGGACGCCAGCACAAACCAACTCGATCCGAAGTTGCCGCCGCCTGGGGCCGCCTTCGCGAAGCCGCAGCAGACGGAAGCGTTCAAGCATCCGCCCTGCTGATAGCGCTCGCCGAAAACAAACCGGTCATCGCTATGGAATCGCCCGCCGCATGACTGACCGCGATAAAGCCGGCAAATGGAAGCCCGGACAGTCGGGTAACCCCGGCGGCCGCTCCGGCCAGACGCAAGAGCTGCGCGCCCGACTCGCAGAAGGTGCAGACGCCGTGACAAAGAAGGTTCTGACAGCGGCCAAGAAAGGCGATATGCAGGCTTGCCGTCTGATCCTTGAACGCCTGGTACCGCCAATCAAGCCAACTGCCGAGACAGTGTGCTTCGACCTGGACGACACCGACCTGCCCAGCGCAGCCAAATCAATCCTTCGCGCAGTTGCCGCCGGCGAGCTACCGCCCGACCAGGGCAAGGCATTGATCGAGGGGCTAGGCGCTGTTGCCCGAGTCATCGAGGTTGCCGAGCTACAGAAGGCCGTCGAAGAACTCCGCGAACAGATGGAGGGAATGCGGCAATGAGCATTAAGTGGATGCGGGCCGAGCTCAAGCGAATTGCAGAGAAGATCGGCACCGAAGACGAAGAGACAGTGCTCGTTATGTTGACGGTGGTGGACTGCAGGGTTGACGCGGTTGAGGGGGAGATGGATTACCCCGAGACAGTGGGCCATTCGTTCAACTATCCCGTCCAGGGCGTACAGACGGTCATGCACTTCCCACTGCGCACCATGAACAGCTATGACGCGGCCAATCTGGCAGAGGCGTTCATTCTCCACGTCCGAGCAATCGAAAGCCTCCGCCGACCTGCTCCAGTAGGCGTGATGGATATGCGGCCATTCCCAAGTCCTGGAGCCTGGATCTTCCCGCCAAAGGCAGACGGGCAGGACATCAAAAAACACGTCGCAGAACAGTACCGACTGATCATCGAGGCCAGCCATGAACATTCGTAGCCAGGTTGCCAAGTTGCGTCAGCAATCCGGGCTCACTCAGTTCAATCGTGACGTGCGAGAGATCAGCGCCCTTATGGACGAGTTGCACGCAGCAGCAGCCGGCGGTGGCGCCCAGGAAAACGTTTCCCTACTCCAAATCCTGAGCGAATCCTCAGTCCAAAAACCGGCCACCCCACGGCCAGACAATCAAAAGGTAACTCCATGAAAATCGGCAAACGATCCGTCCTCAAAGTTGGCTTGGCCAACCTCCATTACTCCGAATACGAGCACTCCCAGGTAGAGGCGAGAACATTCAATATTCAGCGACCAGATGGCACCAAAGGCACCTGGCAGGCAGGTGGCTTGCTGAAGTCTGTCCGCCATTTGCAGGGATTGTCCCTGGAGGCGTTCAAGGACCTCGGAGAAGAAATCCTCTCGATTCGCGAGAACAAGGACCTCAACGCCGCAGCCATTGAGCGCAAGGGTAAGGAGCAGATTGATGGAATCATCCCCGCCCTGATGCCGGCGATGGAGAAGGCGGCAAAAGATATGCTCACGTTGGCACAAACGGTGGCCAGCGGCTTTGCAGCGGTCACGCCGCGCGCAAGCTCGGACGTTGTTGGTTTCCTGGCTGATCAGGAGCTGCGAGCCATCGTGCGAGGCCTCAAGCCGGAGGAGCGTCAACGGCTAGTAGCTGAAGCGCGCACAGGCAGTCACCCCGACGTCGTAGAGGCGGTGCTCAGGGCAAACCCAATGCTCTCCGGGCTATCGCCAGAGGCGGCTGACAGCCTTTCGCGCGCAGGTATTGCCGCGTCGCGTGCCGAAGACATCGAAGGGCTCAAGCAGATGCTAGCGATCTACGATGACGTGCTGGCCACAGCCTCCAATGCTGGTGTCGCACTGAGCGGTATGGTCGCCAATTCGAATGGGTACACCGGCCGGTTTGAGAAGTGGCGATCGGGCTGTGAGGGCTCCGAAGCACTTCGCGAATGGCTGGCGAAAATGCCCACTCGCACCACCGCAAAAGCGTCTCCTGATCAATCCGAAGCGGCCTAACTGCCCCTCCGTGCGCTACGCAAGTATTGGTAGCGCCGATCAGCCGGCTGATTCTTTGAGTAAGAAGACATGACGTTTCTAGAGCGCTTTACCGAGGCGTGCAAAACGCAGGAATTCAAACCCTACGAACTGATCCAGGGGCCGAATGCCGGCTACATAGTGTGGGAGGTGCAGCACGTCAGTGGTGGGCAGCAAGTGACCATCGACGGCCCCTTCTTCACCGAGGAAGAGGCCAGGGTTTCGGCCGACCTTCTGAGGGGTACATTCCGAGGCGCCCGGGCCAGCGATGCGATCTACAACCGGGTGTGGAACTACGACCCGTGCCAGGAGCAATTGACCATCGATCAGGCGCATATGTCGCGCGCAGTGCTCGCCATTCGCCTTGGGCTGCCCGCCCCATCCACCAAGCCATAGGAGGCCCCATGGCCGCTACAGTAATCGAATACGCCCCGCTCACCACCATCAAACTGTACGGGCAGCTACGGCAGTTCGGTAAGTCCTACCAGTTCTCCGTCCGCACGCCGGCTGAGGCCATCAAAGCACTGTCAGTGCAGATCCCAGGGTTTGAACGGTTTCTGTCTAACGCGAAGTCTCGCGGGCTCGTTTTCGCTGTCTTTCGAGGCAAGAAAAATATCAGTGAGGGTGAGCTTGGGTTTCAAGGCAAAGGCGACATCATCATCGCTCCGGTGATCGTTGGTAGTAAGCGCGCCGGCGTTTTGCAAACGGTAGTCGGTGCGCTTCTTATAGCGGCGTCATTCTTCACGTTTTGGGCGCCTCCAGTATCAGCCGGCCTATTTGCATCTGGAGTGGGTATGGTTGCCGGCGGTGTTATTCAAATGCTCAGCCCCCAGGCCGGCGGTCTCAAGACCAGCGCAGCGCCAGAGAACACGCCATCGTATGCATTTGGCGCAGCACGAAACACCACTGCTTCGGGCAACCCGGTTCCTCTGTGCTGCGGGTACCGGCGCTGGGGCGGGGCGATTATCAGCGCCGGAATTTATGCCGAGGATCAACTATAAAAACGGCCTCCCGGCGATACGTTTTATGCGATATCGTGAGTTTTTAAACCCGAGTGCAGAGCCATGAAAGGAATGATCAGCCTGGTAGACTTCATCAAGGAAGTTAAAAAAGAACTCCGCGCAGCAGTGGATAATGAAGACCCATTTTTTGAAATGGGAGAAGTCGAGCTAGAGGTCTCTTTCACCTTAGATGCATCCGCTAAAGCCGGAGTAAAGTTACTAGTTGCAGACATTGGCGGCCAAACGAAAGCAACTCAGATGCACAAGGTAAAGATAAAGCTCCATCCGTTCGTGGAGGTGGAGGCAGAACAGCTCCCATCCTCGATGCCTGAAATGCGAAAAGGTGCAGTGACCACAGTTACGACTACCAGGCGCGTGGCTATAAAAGGCCCGCACTCCACCCAAGCTGGCAGTGCTAAGGACAAGCAAAAACCCAAAGCAAGCAAGCCAGCTGCTAGCGTCTCGTCAACGAAGGCTGCCCCTAGGGCAGGTTGATAGAGTGTGTTGATCTATGCGAGAGGCCCACAGTTCTGAGCAGATACAATGCGAGCAGACCTGCTCACATCTACACCTTCGGCTTATCTCGTTTTTCAATCGCCAAGCGTGCCTTCTCCGGAAGGTTCGCGAATCGATCCTGCGTCCTGAGAGGCCGACTGATGCGCTCCTCGACGATGAAATTAATCATTTCAAACAGAACCGTCACGCTGTCATGGTCGTCCTCAAGATTGATTTCCAAGGGGTGGACAGCGTTATTTCCGGTTACTCGAATAACATCCAAAGCCTGCTGAATATGAGAATCCAGCCCCTGCGAGACCAAGAGTTTAATGTCGGTGTCGATATGATCACCGCTTCCCCCAAGGTGTCTCAAGAGCTTTTGTAGGCACAGCCGGAGTATTGCCGCCGCGCCGCGAGGAGACAGATCACAAATTGCACGGGCCTCTTCGAAGTCAAGCCTGCAGTCTTCCGGTAGCGCTTCATGCGCCTCTACCGCAGGGAGAGTTGGCGGGAAAATTAAAAAGCCGGGCCCAACCCTCCTTTCCGCCCATAAGCTGTCTTTTTTGCAGTGGCTGCACCTGCACACTAGAAAGGGGAAAGTGAGATGCCCGCCGTCCTGATACCCGCTCATAGACGACCACTCCATTGTTGCGATAGTCGAGCAATCGGGATGAAGGCAAGTAAACGCTTCAAGCTTGTAGCCAGGCGCAATAAATTTAGGAGCCAAAAGTTTTCTCTCTGAGTGATGGCAAGATGCTTGAGACTACACGTTTATTGGGTATGCCTATCCAGATACAGCCTTATTTTGCCATTTTCGGGCTTTCTGCTTGATAAGTAACACCCAAAGTGCAACAGTATTAGTAGAACGCCCTAACTGATACAGGCACACATCATGTTCATCCGCGCATATCTACGAGCATCCACCGAAGAGCAAGACGCCGGCCGCGCCCGCGCCTTGCTGGAGCAGTTCGCCAGCGACCATAACAAGGTCATCGCCAGCGTGTACTTGGAGAACGCCAGCGGCGCCACCGCCGACCGGCCGGAGCTGCTGCGCCTGCTGAAAGATGCGCGCAAGGGTGACGTGTTGCTGGTGGAGTCGATAGACCGTCTTTCCCGCCTCCCCGTGGAGGACTGGCAAAAGCTCAAGGCCGCTATCGACTCTAAGGGCCTGCGCATCGTCGCGCTCGACCTGCCGACTAGCCACCAGGGAATGCAGGACGCCAAGGGCGACGAGTTCACCGGGCGGATGCTGGGAGCCATCAACTCAATGCTGGTGGAAATGATGGCCGCGATCGCGCGCAAGGATTACGAGCAGCGCCGCGACCGCCAAGCCCAGGGCATCGAGAAGGCCAAGGCCGCCGGCAAGTACCAGGGGCGCCCAGTGGACGCCGATTTACATAAGCGTGTTACGGAACTGCTCGGCGCGGGCCTGGGAATTCGTGCGACGGCGAGGCACGCGAACTGTTCTACAACCACCGTGTTACGCATTAGGGATAAAACGGGTATATCACTACCTTCCGCACTGTGATGATTCGAATGAGGAGTTCCGGCAATGGATAATGACCGCTACAAAAGATGGGTTAACGCTTCGCACAAATTCGGGAGAATTGAACCGTTTTTCATGATTCTTATTCAAAACCTAGGACGCGTTGATAGCAGGCTTGTGTTTGAGGATTCAGTTTTTTTGAAGCTGACTGAAGAACAAATGGGGACGATTGAATGCGCTACTGCACTCACTGACAGAATGACACTGTCCTACTTGTGGGTGCTAGGGGGCTACGAATTCGTCAGAACGCTGGCTCAGCGATTGGCAGGGCAACCATTCAAAGACGAAGTGGTCGGTGTTAAACATGCATTCAACCGCCTGAGAATTCCTCTTGCAAAATTTGAGGCAGCATCACGCTCCCCGGATGATAGTCCAATCGCATATCCCGCGATCAATTCCCAGGACGGCATAGCCTGGCAGCTAGGCCGCGAAACGTTTATTACTCGACTAGAGCTCTCAAACCAGCTCTTGGATATGGTCGAGCGGTACGAAGAACAGCCTCAGACGCCTGAGTAATGCCCCAATAAAAAGCCCCGCTGGCCGATTGGCCCGCGGGGCTTATTGTTAGCCTTCTGCTGCCACCCTGCTGTCACAACATAAGTGAGCTGACAGCAAAGTGGCGCGAGAGGCCCTATTTATATGGTGTCCCAGGGCCGGTTCGAACGGCCAACCTTCCCCTTAGGAGGGGGATGCTCTATCCAATTGAGCTACTGGGACAAATGACAGCCGTCGAGCCAAAGGGGTGGCGACGGACGGCGTGCATGTTAACGGTCAGGGTGGATTTTGTCATGTCGTCCGTAGGCTTTTTGAATGTAGGCCAATCCGTATTCGATGGATTGCGGTTTGGCCCCGTAAACACAGGCACTTGCAGGCATCGTGCAAAATGCACTCCGCTAAAATGCCATCATTGCAAATTGCAACCTTTCGCCTCTTTCAAGTAGACTCAAGCCTTTGATTTTATTGAATTAATAGATTGGCACGGGACCTGCAATACTTCTCCCACACACCCAATAGCCACGGCGTTAAGCGGAGAACATAATCATGAACAGTGCCCTTCTGTTAGCCCTCAACACCGTCGCCTTGGCTGTATTGATCATGTTTCATTTTCAATCAACTGGCAGTAACGACCCTGCGCAGATCAGCCAGGCCGTACCGCATCACTTGCAACAACGCCCGCAACTGGCAGTGATGACCCCGAACGCCCAATCGCCGGTACGCCTGACCCAAGGCACCCAGGCCGCGCCCGCATCTGAACACTGGGTTTTCTGAGGACGTCGTTAATGAGTAAATTTGCCTGGCTGTTTTTGTGCCTGACCGCTGTTACAGGCCTTCTTGGCCTGAGTGCCGAGTCGCCAGACGGCCAAACCACTGCTTTCATCGCCAGCGGCGTGTTCGCCAGCCTCTTGCTGATCACCCTTATCGTGGGTCGTCGCATCAAATTCGACCCCGTCCTGCGTTAACGCCCTCGCTCCACCCTCCCCTACCTTATGTCGCCTCGTTCTCGCTAATCGGCAAATTGCCACTAGTCTTAAAGATACGGGCAAAAGGCCACTTTGCTATACGATATGCGGCCTCAAACCCTGTGGTGGCTTGGACTTACGGGAAGTTCCCTCGCGGACTCACGCGTTGAAAAGTTTTCCAACCAGTCCGCAAAAATGCAAATGAGTGCTGGCATAAAGCCTCTAGGCAGTTCAATATTTGTCACAGAATTGACGCCAAGGAACTGGCAAATCTGAGGCATGATGCGGCCTCTTTGCAATTCAGGTTGAACTTTGGTCGTGAGCCTTGTCTTAACACTCATCTTGCGGCCAATTCCAAAAACCGCTCCCCTGAACTAACCGGTTAAATATATGCGCCCATTGAAACAGGCAATTTATTCCAGCCGTACGGCTGACAAGTTCGTCGTACGTCTGCCAGACGGAATGCGGGAACGCATTGCCGAGGTGGCTCGCAATCATCACCGCAGCATGAACTCCGAAATCATCGCTCGCCTGGAACAAAGCCTCATTCAGGAAGGTGCGCTGGGCGACGAGTTGAGCATGCGCCTGGACAGCCCCGAGCTGTCGCTGCACGAACGCGAACTGCTGCAGCGTTTTCGTCAGCTCTCCCACCGCCAGCAAAATGCTCTCGTCTCGCTTATCGCGCACGACGTTGAGGCGGCCGCAGAAGCCAATTGATTTGCAACTGAAAGCCGAAGCCAGCCATGTGCTGGCTTTTTTTTGCCTGGAAATTGCGCTGAGGCCGGCTTGCTGGCGAGCCGAGCGGCGTACTCAGTCAGTATAAAGGCGAGGTGATGCGATCGCTGGCAGGCCAGCCCCTACAAGGGGAGCCGGCCTACCATGAGAGATCAAAGCAGGAAGATGGTTGCCAGGCCCAGGAAGATGAAGAAGCCACCGCTGTCGGTCATGGCCGTGATCATCACGCTGGCACCCATCGCAGGGTCACGGCCAAGGCGGGCCAAGGTCATGGGGATCAATACCCCCATCAGGGCAGCGAGCAGCAGGTTCAGCGTCATGGCGGCAGTCATCACCACACCAAGAGACCAACTGCCATACAGGAAGTAGGCCACCACGCCGATCACCCCGCCCCACACGAGACCATTTATCAGGCCTACCGCAAGCTCTTTGCGCAACAGACGCGACGAGTTGGCTGTACTGACCTGATCCAGCGCCATCGCACGTACGATCATTGTAATGGTCTGGTTGCCCGAGTTACCGCCGATACCGGCAACGATCGGCATCAATGCCGCCAGCGCCACCAGCTTCTCGATGGAGCCTTCGAACAGCCCAATGACGCGCGAGGCGATAAAAGCAGTAATCAGGTTAACGGCCAGCCAGGCCCAGCGGTTGTGCAGCGAACGCCAGACCGAGGCGAAAATATCTTCCTCTTCACGCAAACCCGCCATGTTGAGGACTTCGGTTTCACTCTCCTCACGGATCAGGTCGACGATTTCATCGATGGTCAGACGACCGATCAGCTTGCCGTTCTTGTCGACCACCGGCGCCGAGATCAAGTCATAACGCTCGAATGCCTGAGCCGCGTCGTAAGCATCTTCGTCGGGATGAAAGCTCACGGTGTCGCTGGCCATCAGGTCTGCAACTTTCTTTTCCGGATCATTCACCAACAGGCGCTTGATCGGCAGCACGCCCTTGAGAATACCTTCGTAATCGACCACGAACAGCTTGTCGGTATGCCCCGGCAGTTCTTTCAGCCGACGCAGATAGCGCAGCACCACTTCCAGGCTGACGTCTTCGCGGATGGTGACCATCTCGAAGTCCATCAGCGCGCCGACCTGATCCTCGTCGTAGGACAGCGCAGAGCGCACACGCTCGCGCTGCTGGGTATCCAGCGCTTCCATGAGCTCATGGACAACATCACGGGGCAGTTCGGGGGCCAGGTCAGCGAGCTCGTCGGCGTCCATCTCCTTGGCTGCGGCCAGGAGCTCGTGATCGTCCATGTCGGCGATCAGGGTTTCACGGACCGAGTCGGATACTTCGAGCAGGATATCGCCGTCGCGGTCGGCCTTGACCAACTGCCAGAGGGTCAGTCGATCATCCAGCGGCAGGGCTTCGAGAATATAGGCGACGTCGGCGGAGTGCAGGTCGTCGAGCTTGCGCTGCAGTTCGACGAGGTTTTGCCGGTGAACCAGGTTTTCGACCAGGTTGTTATTCGGACCATCCTGGCGGTGCGTAAGGTCTTCGACCACGCGTTGGCGCTGCAGCAGCTCGATGACTTGAGCCAGGCGATCCTGCAGGCTTTCTTGTGTTTTCTTTACTTCTACTTCGGTCATAGGCGAACTCCACTCCCAGCAGCGGGGCACGCCGGAAGGATCAATCAGTCAATTCATGATTGGTAAAACGGGGTACTGAGTAACTACTGGGTAAGTCCATGGAGGTATTCCACAAGCCCCGGCGGGGCTGACGGGCGCAATGATACACCGCCCGGCCACTTTTAACGTTAAAAAACTGGAAAGAACAAGCGCTTGCGAGCCAAAGCTGAGCATTGGCTGCATCTATGATCTGCGACGACGCAGCGGGAAAGGAAAACACATCGGAGCAGGAGAAAAAGATGAAATCCTGCACAAATCCCAGACGGCAAAAAGCCCGCACTAGGCGGGCTTTTTGTTTGTATGGTGCACTCGACAGGATTCGAACCTGTGACCGCTCGGTTCGTAGCCGAGTACTCTATCCAGCTGAGCTACGAGTGCAGATTGTGTTTTTAGACCAGATCACAACTGGTTGTAACCGAATCACCTGCATTGCTGCAACTGACTCTTAAATGGTGCACTCGACAGGATTCGAACCTGTGACCGCTCGGTTCGTAGCCGAGTACTCTATCCAGCTGAGCTACGAGTGCATTTGTTGCCGCGCATTATAGGCCGTTCAATCTCTATGTAAAGCTATTTTTTCGAGTAATTTCAACAACTTACCGAAAAAACCAGATTGCAACGTACTAAGCAAATAATGGCGGAGAACGGGGGATTCGAACCCCCGACACCCTTTTGAGGTGTACTCCCTTAGCAGGGGAGCGCCTTCGGCCACTCGGCCAGCTCTCCGCAACACGGGGCGTATATTAACCACGTTCATCCCCGTTTGCAAACATAAAAAACGATAAAAATTAAAGGCTTGGTTCTTCGTCCTTCTCTTTCTTGATCCGCAGGTAGATTTCCTCGCGGTGCACCGCTACCTCTTTCGGAGCGTTAACCCCAATACGTACTTGATTGCCTTTGACGCCGAGCACGGTCACGGTGATTTCGCCATCACCGATAATCAGGCTTTCTGCGCAACGACGAGTCAGAATCAGCATACCTTTCTCCTCACGCATTTCAGTTCAGGAACAACAGTCTGCAAAAAAAAGGCCTTCGACCCACAGCCAAAAAGGCCATAGCCCTACCGCCTAAGTATTGTCGAGCGCGCGCAAAAGAACATGCGCCCTACAAAAAAAGGAAAGGCGCGGTAAACCGCGCCTTCCAGGCACTGCATCACTCGCCCTGTCGGGCCGGAGCGTCCAACTCAAAAGCGGTATGCAAAGCGCGTACAGCCAGTTCCAGGTACTTCTCTTCGATCACCACCGAGACTTTGATTTCCGACGTGGAGATCATCTGGATGTTGATGCTTTCCTTGGCCAGGGCCTCGAACATGCGGCTGGCAACGCCGGCATGGGAACGCATGCCCACACCCACGATCGACACCTTGGCGATCTTGGTATCGCCGACCACTTCACGGGCGCCGATTTCCTTCGCCGTGTTCTGCAGGATCCGCTCCGCCGCATCGTACTCGTTGCGGTGCACAGTGAAGGTGAAATCGGTGGTGTTATCGTGCGAAACGTTCTGCACGATCATATCGACTTCGATGTTCGCGCCACTGATAGGGCCCAGGATCTTGAACGCCACGCCCGGGGTGTCTGGCACGCCACGGATAGTCAGCTTGGCTTCATCACGGTTGAAAGCGATACCGGAAATGATTGGCTGTTCCATGGATTCCTCTTCATCAATAGTAATGAGGGTGCCCGGCCCCTCTTTGAAGCTGTGCAATACGCGCAGCGGAACGTTGTACTTGCCGGCGAACTCCACCGCACGGATCTGCAACACCTTGGAACCGAGGCTGGCCATTTCCAGCATCTCTTCAAAGGTGATCTTGTCCAGGCGCTGGGCCACGGACACCACACGTGGGTCAGTGGTGTAGACGC
Organism: Pseudomonas lurida; assembly: GCF_002563895.1. Taxonomy (NCBI): domain Bacteria; kingdom Pseudomonadati; phylum Pseudomonadota; class Gammaproteobacteria; order Pseudomonadales; family Pseudomonadaceae; genus Pseudomonas; species Pseudomonas lurida. The sequence continues at coordinate 4,855,850 of NZ_PDJB01000001.1, forward strand.
CGTCCACATCGGTATAGATCTGGCATTCATCGGCCTTGAGCGCCGCTGCCAGTGCCACGCCGGTGGTGTCCGAACCGCCACGCCCGAGGGTGGTGATGTTGCCCTGCTCGTCCACACCCTGGAAGCCTGCTACAACTACCACGCGACCGGCTTTCAGATCCGTACGGATTTTCTGATCGTCAATCTGCAGGATGCGCGCCTTGGTATGCGCGCTGTCGGTAAGGATGCGCACCTGGCTGCCAGTGTAGGACACCGCCGGCACGCCACGCTTGTTCAGCGCCATGGCCAGCAAGGCGATGGTCACCTGCTCGCCGGTGGAGACGATCACATCCAGTTCACGCGGGAGCGGCTGTTGATCACCACTGATTGCCTTGGCCAGATCGATCAGGCGATTGGTTTCGCCGCTCATGGCCGACAGCACCACCACCAGGTCGTCGCCGGCATCGCGGAATTTCTTAACCTTGTCGGCCACCTGCTCGATTCTTTCGACAGAGCCGACCGAGGTGCCTCCAAATTTCTGTACGATCAAAGCCATTTCTAAGCCGCCTCAGCCCGTAAAGGGGCGCCTAATATCCAATCCACCAGCATTGAGCAGCCCGTGACTAGACCACGGGCCGATTAACAATGCCTTAAATACCTGCCTCGACAAACGGCACGGTCAGGGCCAGGGCCGCGTCCAGGGCTGCGGCGTCTACACCACCGCCTTGCGCCATGTCCGGACGACCGCCGCCCTTCCCGCCCACTGCCGCGGCGGCTTGCTTCATCAAATCACCGGCTTTGAGTTGGCCAGTCAGGTCCTTGGTTACACCGGCAACCAGAACGACCTTATCCTCATGGACACTGCCGAGCAGGATCACTGCGCGGCCGAGCTTGTTCTTCAACTGATCGACCAGGGCCAACAACGCCTTGCCGTCCTGACCATCCAGGCGTGCAGCCAGGACTTTCACGTCCTTGACGTCCACGGCCGAAGCCGACAGATCGTCGCCTGCAGCGCTGGCCGCCTTGGCCTGCAACTGCTCCAGCTGCTTCTCCAGGGCGCGGTTGCGCTCCAGCACAGCGGACAGCTTGTCGATCAGGTTGTCGCGGCTGCCCTTGACCAGGGTGGCCGCTTCCTTGAGTTGTTCTTCAGCCGCATTCAGGTAGGCCAGGGCCGCAGCGCCGGTGACCGCCTCGATACGGCGCACACCGGACGCCACGCCGCCTTCGCTGACGATTTTCAGCAGGGCAATGTCGCCGGTACGGTTGGCGTGGATACCACCACACAGCTCCACCGAGAAGTCGCCGCCCATGCTCAGTACGCGCACGCTGTCGCCGTACTTCTCGCCGAACAGTGCCATGGCGCCTTTGGCCTTGGCGGTCTCGATATCGGTCTCTTCGGTTTCCACCGGGGTGTTCTTGCGAATCTCAGCGTTGACGATGTCTTCCAGGGCCTTGATCTGCTCAGGCTTGATCGCTTCGAAGTGGCTGAAGTCGAAGCGCAGGCGCTGGCTGTCCACCAACGAACCCTTCTGCTGGACGTGCTCACCGAGCACCTGGCGCAGTGCAGCATGCAGCAAGTGCGTGGCAGAGTGGTTCAGCGAGGTGGCGTGGCGCACATCGGCGTCTACCTGGGTGTCCACCGGCGAACCGACGGTGAGGCTACCCGATGCCAGCACACCGTGATGCAGGAATGCGCCGCCGGTCTTGGTGGTATCACGCACGTCAAAACGACCTGAGGCCGCCTTGAGGAAACCGCAGTCGCCAATCTGGCCACCGGATTCGGCGTAGAACGGCGTCTGGTCCAGGACCACCACGCCGTCATCGCCTTCATTCAATACGTCAACCGACTGGCCTTCCTTATAGAGGGCAACCACTTTGGCCGCACCGCTGGTGGCTTTGTAGCCGGTGAACTCGGTGGCCACGTCAACCTTGACCAGGCTGTTGTAGTCCATGCCGAAGGCGCTGGCAGAACGTGCACGCACGCGCTGGGCTTCCATCTCGCGCTCGAAACCTTCCTCGTCGAGGGTCAGGTTGCGCTCACGGGCGATGTCGCCGGTCAGGTCCATCGGGAAACCGTAGGTATCGTAGAGCTTGAACACCACATCGCCCGGCACCACGGTGCCTTGCAGGTTGGCAAGGTCTTGCTCGAGGATCTTCAGGCCCTGCTCCAGGGTCTTGGCGAACTGCTCTTCTTCAGCCTTCAGCACGCGCTCGATGTGCGCCTGGTTCTGCTTCAGTTCCGGGAAGGCTTCGCCCATCTCGGCCACCAGGGCCGAGACGATCTGATAGAAGAAGCTACCGTTGGCGCCCAGCTTGTTACCGTGACGGCACGCACGACGGATGATACGACGCAGCACGTAGCCACGGCCTTCGTTGGACGGCAGCACGCCGTCGGCAATCAGGAAACCACAGGAACGGATGTGGTCAGCCACCACTTTGAGCGACGCCTGGTCCTCATTGGCGCAACCAATAGCCTTGGCGGCCGCCGCCAGCAGGCTCTGGAACAGGTCGATCTCGTAGTTGGAATGCACGTGCTGCATCACCGCACTGATCCGCTCCAGGCCCATGCCGGTGTCCACCGACGGCGCTGGCAACGGATGCAACACGCCATCGGCGGTGCGGTTGAACTGCATGAATACGTTGTTCCAGATCTCGATGTAACGGTCGCCGTCTTCCTCTGGCGAGCCCGGTGGGCCACCCCAGATATCGGCGCCGTGGTCGTAGAAGATCTCGGTGCAAGGGCCGCACGGGCCGGTATCGCCCATGGTCCAGAAGTTGTCGGAGGCGTACGGCGCGCCTTTGTTGTCGCCGATGCGCACCATGCGCTCAGCCGGGACGCCGACCTGCTTGGTCCAGATGTCGTAGGCTTCGTCATCGCTGGCGTAGACAGTGACCCAGAGTTTTTCCTTCGGCAGTTTCAGTACGCCGGTCAGGAAGGTCCAGGCGAAGTTGATCGCGTCTTGCTTGAAATAATCGCCAAAGCTGAAGTTGCCGAGCATTTCGAAAAAGGTGTGGTGACGGGCGGTGTAGCCGACGTTTTCCAGGTCGTTGTGCTTGCCACCGGCGCGCACGCACTTCTGGCTGCTGACAGCACGGGTGTAGGCGCGCTTTTCCTGGCCCAGGAAGCAGTCCTTGAACTGGTTCATCCCCGCGTTAGTGAACAGCAGGGTTGGGTCATTGCCTGGGATCAAGGAGCTGGAGGCGACACGGGTGTGACCTTGCTCTTCGAAGAAGCGAAGGAAGGCTTCACGGATTTCTGCGCTTTTCATTAGGTTCTTCCACGGAGTCTGCGGCCAAAGGCCAGTGCGCAACATCATCAGACGAAGCGACGGCAAAGGGCCGCATTATATCGGCCCTTTGCCGGTGGTACAGCGTGTTTATGCGATAGAAACAGTCAATTAGACGGTCTGCACTGTCATTTCCGGGAAAAGTCGACGAATGTCTGCACGACTTGCTCGATCTGCGCGCGGTTGACGTCCAGATGCGTGACCATGCGCAGGCGCGCCGCAGCGCTCAACTTGATCCCGCGCTCAGCCGCGAAGGCTTTCAAGGCCTGGGCCTGGTCGCCGATGTGCACATAGACCATGTTGGTTTGCACCGGCTCCACTGTGTAGCCGGCCTTGCGCAGCTCATCCCCCAGCCATTGCGCGTTGGCATGGTCGTCCGCCAGGCGCTGTACCTGGTGATCCAGGGCATACAGCCCCGCCGCCGCCAGCGAACCGGCCTGGCGCATGCCACCGCCCACCATCTTGCGCAGGCGCCGCGCCTTGGCGATCAGTGCCGTGGAGCCGCACAGCACCGAGCCGATTGGCGCGCCAAGGCCTTTGGACAGGCACACCGAGACAGAATCGAAATGCTGGGCAATCTCCCGTGCATCCACCCCCAGCTTGACCGCCGCGTTGTACAACCGCGCGCCATCCAGGTGCAGGGCCAGGCCATGCTCACGCGTGAACGCGCGGGCGTTCGCCAGGTACTCCAGCGGCAACACCTTGCCTTGCATGGTGTTCTCCAGCGCCAGCAGGCGAGTGCGGGCGAAGTGGAAGTCGTCGGGCTTGATGGCTTCGCGCACGTGGTTCAGGTCCAGGGAGCCGTCCGCCTGCACTTCCAGTGGCTGGGGCTGGATCGAACCGAGCACGGCCGCCCCGCCGCCTTCGTATTTGTAGGTGTGGGCCTGTTGGCCGACGATGTATTCCTCACCGCGTTCACAGTGGGCCATCAACGCCAGCAGGTTGCTCATGGTGCCGGTGGGCACGAACAACGCGGCGGCGAAACCCAGGCGCTTGGCCAGTTCGGCCTCCAGGCGATTGACGCTGGGGTCCTCGCCATAGACGTCATCGCCGCTGACGGCATTGGCCATCGCGTCGAGCATGCCGGGGGTGGGTTGGGTCACGGTGTCGCTGCGCAGGTCGATCACAGTCATGAAACAGGCCTCTGACAGATTGGATAAGTCTTTTTGTGAATGATTACTGCGGGCAACGCCGCGGAATATCAAGCCCCATCGGTATTCAATCGAATACCAACCAAACAAACCGATATAGGGTATCGATACGGCAACCGTGCAGTTTTTGAAAAACCATGTTAAAAACTCTCCGCCGCCAGGGTTCTGGCGGCAACGTTCTCAGGGCGGGGTGCAATTCCCCACCGGCGGTAATTGCACGCAATGTGCATAGCCCGCGAGCGCTTGGCGCCTCGAACTGCTCACGCAGGACGGCGACAAGGTCAGCAGACCCGGTGTGATCCCGGGGCCGACGGTCATAGTCCGGATGAAGAGAGAACGGGATTGGCACCTAAGGGCCGCACACTGACCTCATGCTTGCATGACGCAGCGGTTCGTACCCTTAAATCCCATTCGATTCATAACGCCCTGTTTTTTTCTTAAACAGGAGTCAGAACATGCAACCCACCGCAATCGACAGCAAAAGCAAACACCACCACGGCGAGCGCGTCGCGTTTATCCAGGCCTGCTGGCACAAGGATATTGTCGACCAATCGCGCAAAGGCTTCCTCGCGGAAATGATCGCCCAGGGCTATCAGGAATCGGACATCGATTTCTTCGAAGTCGGCGGTGCCTTTGAAATGCCCCTGCACGCCAAGCTGCTGGCCAAGACCGGCCGTTACGCCGGTATCGTCGCCGCCGCGCTGGTGGTGGACGGTGGCATCTACCGCCACGAATTCGTCGCCCAATCGGTGGTCAGCGGCCTGATGCAGGTCCAGCTGGAAACCGAAGTGCCGGTGTTCTCGGTGTCCCTGACCCCGCACCACTTCCACGCTGGCAGCGAGCACCACACCTTCTTCTACGAACACTTCGTGCACAAGGGCCAGGAAGCTGCTCGTACCTGCGCCGACACCCTGCACAAAGTGCGTGCGATCCGTCGTAGCGAGCCGCGTGCGGTAGCGGTCTAAACCCAACCCCCAGGCCCAGCCTCAACGCTGGGCTTGTGTGGAGGCGGGCCTTGCCTGCGATAGGATCAACTCGGCCTGCCAGGTGGACCGAGGCGATGCCATCGCAGGCAAGCCAGCGCCCGCATTTGGGTCCCGGTCAACCTCGGGACTCAGGCCAGGCCAGCGTCCGTGGTCGGCACGATCAATATCCCTGCTCGCAGACCATTCTTCACCTTCGGGTTGGGGAAGATGATGCGCGCCCCCTCCTCCTCGATCACCCAACGCGTCTTGGCCACGTCTTCGGCCAGCAGATAGCCCTGGGCCAAGGGTGAAAAGTTTTCCACGTCCGCCGGCAGGTGCAGCAGGAAGGCATCGCTGTGCTTGATCACCTCACGGGAGACGGCGAAGAGTTGCAGGCCTTCGAGGCTCTCGGTGTGTGGCTCGTTGCCTTCGATGATCTGCTTCAGGCGCGTTTCCAGGCGGGACACGTCCACGCCCTGGTTATGCCCGAACGGCCGCGCCTTGCCCAACTCCAGGGTAAAGGCTTCGGCTTCCAGCTGTTCATAGGTAAACGCGGTGAAGGTGATCGAGGTCTTGTTCTGCAGCAGCACCGCTTGCAGGCCAGCAGCGTTCAGGCGCGCCAGTTCATGACGTGAATGCTGGCGACCTTCCTTCCACGGGTACAAGGCGAACTGCTCGATCTTCGAGCCACGAATGGCAGTGTGCAGGTCGTAATGCAGGCGCGAACGGCCCGGCAGGCTGAAGAAGCTGCGAGCCAGTTGCTCCAACTCGGCGGCGCGCATGGCCTCCGGGCCGATGTTTTTTTCATGCCGGCCGTTGAACAGCCGGTTGACGTCCAGTTCAAGGTAACGCTCACCGCGGCGCATGGCCTCGGGGTTGCCGAACAGGAACAGAATACGGGAACGGGGCTTGATCTCCCCACGGGCGATACCCTGCAACAGGCGGTCGAGCAGTTCGATCGGCGCCGTTTCGTTGCCATGGATGCCGGACGACAGCAGCAAGTCGCTGCCGTTGTCCTTCGCTTCAGGTGGGCGCACTTCGAGCGCGCCCTCGCTGAGCCAGCGCATCTGCACGCCGTCGACAGTCAGTTGAATTTTTTGCGCCGGTTCGCGACCGGCGAGGGTCAGTTCAAGCAGTTTGCCGAGGGCGAGCATAAGCAGCTTCCTTAGTGGTTGCAGCCAGGACCGTGGACGTGATCGTCGTCATCACCTTCGACGTCGGCCGGTTCCATCTCCAGTTGCAGACTCATCAGGTTGGTGGCCAATGGGCGCATCAGGAGGTTGGCGTACTCGGCGTCGCCCTCTTCCACATCCACACCGATCAGCAGTTGACCACGGCCGTCGTGCTGGATCCAGATCTCCTTGCCCTGCCAGACCACGGCGACGCGGGTGCAGGAAGTTTCCAGCTGGGTGCCGTCGGTGTCTTCAAGAATCAGTTTCAGGGTATCGGTGGTCATAAAGTAGCTCTCAGCATAGGGCGTAAAAGAAGGTGGCGTTAATTGATCTGGAAAGGATAAACCGAGCCCAGTTTAAGGATTTGCGTCAGTTCATCCAGTGCCGTCCGGCATTCAAGCAGCAATTGCGGGTCAGCCAGGTCGCTTTCGCGCAGGCTGTCGCGGTAGTGCTTGCCGACCCATTGGGTCAGCGTGTCGTACAGCGGCGCGGTCATGATAACGCCTGGATTCACCGCCGCCAGTTCCGTTTCGTTCAAGGCTACGCGCAAGCGCAGGCAGGCCGGGCCACCGCCGTTCTGCATGCTTTGCTTGAGGTCGAAGACTTTAACTTCGCGGATCAACCCGCCGGAAGCGGTGAGACCTTGCAGGTATTGCCAGACGCGTTCGTTGGCGCGGCACTCTTCCGGTACGATCAGCAGCATCGAACCATCGGCGCGGCTCAGCAGCTGGCTATTGAACAGGTAGGAACGCACGGCGTCCTCGACGCTGACCTGGGCACGGGGTACGCACACCGACTGGAAGTTGCCGCCCAGCTTGCCCAGCTTGCCTTGCAGCTCGCCCAGCATCTGCTCGGTATTGAGGAACGCATCCTCGTGATAGAACAGCACTTCGCCGTTGCCCACCGCGATCACGTCGTTGTGGAACACGCCGGCATCGATCACCGCCGGGTTCTGCTGGGCATAGACCACGCCCGCGTCCGCGAGGCCGTGCAAGCGTGCAACCGCCTGGGACGCTTCGAGGGTCTGGCGTGCGGGGTACTTCTGCGGCGCCGGGTAACGGGCGTCGAACGCACTGCGTCCGTACACGAAAAACTCTACACCCGCCTCGCCATAGTCACGGCAGAAGCGTGTGTGGTTGGCCGCGCCTTCATCACCGAACTGCGCCACCGCCGGCAACGCGGCGTGATGGGCGAAGTGTTTGTCATTGGCGAACATCGCCCCCAGCACGCGACTGGTGGTGGGGTGTTCGATGCTGCGGTGGTACTTGCAGTTGAGGTTGGCGGCAGTGAAATGCACGCGACCATCAGCTGTGTCGGCACTCGGGCTGACGGTGGCGGCGTTGGCCACCCACATGCTCGACGCCGAGCAGCTCGCGACCAGCAGCGGCATGGCGTGCTTGGCCGCTTGCTGGATGACCTGGGCGTCGGTGCCACTGAAACCGAGGTTGCGCAAGGCGGCCACATCAGGACGTTCCTGGGGCGCCAACACACCTTGCACAAAGCCCATGTCCATCAGGGCTTTCATTTTCTGCAGGCCCTGCAACGCCGCTTCCTTCGGGTTGGAAGACTGCTGGCTGTTGCTCTGGGACGCGACGTTGCCGAAGGACAAACCGCCGTAGTTATGGGTCGGCCCCACTAGACCGTCAAAATTGACTTCATAGGATTTCATCGGCGAGGCTCCACGAACATCTGTTTTTATAGGCATCTGGTGCAGGTCTGTATCTGTTAACCCGATCAACTGTGGGAGCTGGCTTGCCTGCGATCCAGGCGACTCGGTCGCTCAATCAAACCGAGGTGGCGCCATCGCAGGCAAGCCCGCTCCTACACTCGCCCGCTCCCACATTTAGACCAGCGTAATACCGGGGGTCAGCGTGGCGGGAACCACCAGGCTTGGCGTTTCCAGCGAGGCCACCGGGTACGCGCAATAATCCGCCGCGTAATAGGCACTGGCGCGATGATTGCCCGACGCCCCTACCCCACCGAACGGCGCAGTACTGGCGGCGCCGGTCAGTTGTTTGTTCCAGTTGACGATACCGGCGCGGCTTTCCAGCCAGAACTGCTGGTAGCGCGCTTCGGAATCCGACAGCAAGCCCGCGGCCAGGCCGTATTGGGTGTTGTTGGCCTCGGCAATCGCCGCTGCAAAATCAGCGTAGCGGATCACCTGCAGCAGCGGGCCGAACAGTTCTTCGTCCTCACGCTCGGTCACGCCCGTCACGTCGATGATGCCAGGGGTCAGCAAGGCAGCCTGGTCCCGAGGCTGGGTCATTTCCAAAAGCGCCACGGCGCCGTTGGCCAGCATCAGTTCCTGAGCGTCCATCAGGGCTTTGGCGGCGGCGAGGGAAATCACCGAGCCCATGAACGGTGCTGGCTGCTGGTCAAACGCGCCGACTTCAATCGTTGCGCTGACCGCCACTAGGCGCGCCAGCAACGCATCACCCCAGGCGCCTTCCGGCACCAACAGGCGACGGGCGCAGGTGCAACGCTGGCCGGCAGAGATAAATGCCGACTGGATAATGGTGTACACCGCCGCATCGACGTCCGCCACTTCATCGACCACCAGTGGGTTGTTACCGCCCATTTCCAGGGCCAGGATCTTGTCCGGGCGCCCGGAGAACTGCTGGTGCAGGTGGTTGCCAGTACGGCTAGAGCCAGTGAAGAACAGCCCGTCGATGCCGGGGTTGGCCGCCAGGGCGATGCCGGTTTCCCGCGCCCCTTGCAGCAGGTTCAGGACACCCGCCGGCAGGCCGGCTTCGATCCAGCACTGCACGGTCAGCTCGGCGACTCGTGGGGTCAGTTCGCTCGGCTTGAACAGCACGGTGTTACCCGCCAGCAAGGCCGGGACGATGTGCCCATTGGGCAGGTGACCCGGGAAGTTGTAAGGCCCGAACACCGCCACCACACCGTGTGGCTTGTGACGCAGCACGGCGGTGGCGTCGCCCAGCGGGCCGCTCTTTTCGCCGGTACGCTCGCGGTAGCTCTGCACCGAGATCGCGATCTTGTTGGCCATGCTGGTGACTTCGGTGGCTGACTCCCACAGCGGCTTGCCGGTTTCCTCGCCGATGCAGCGGGCGATGTCATCGGCACGGCGTTTGAGCGTGGCCGCGAAGGCCTCGAGCACGCTGATGCGCTCTTCCAGTGGGCGCCGGGCCCAGGCCGGGAATGCCTGGCGTGCGGCCTGTACGGCGGATTCGACCTGCTCGGCAGTGGCGCCATTGCCGGCCCACAGCACCTGCTGGGTCACGGGGTTGCGCGACTCAAACAGTTCACCCTGGCCAGCCAGCCAGCTACCTGCGATATACAGCGAATTCATTATTTCGACTCCCGAGCAGCGGACAACGGTACAGCGCGCACTTGATCACCCACCACCAACTGCAGGCGCTTGGCGGTCTGTGGATCGACCACCAGCGTGCCTGCCGCCAGTCGGGCCGGTGCGGCGGTCATGCGGCAATCCTCGCGCTTGCGGTTATGGATCAGGAACGGCGTAGCGTCGTCCCCCGGTGTGCCGATCGCCAGTACCAGTGACTGGCTGTCGCGCACGGCGCGTATCTTGGTGGTTTCACACTCAACTGCAGGGCCGGCGTCGAAGATGTCGACGTAGCCCTGGTAGCTGAAACCTTCGCTCTTGAGCATGCTCAGCGCCGGCTCGGTGTCCGGGTGGACCTTGCCGATCACATTGCGCGCATCCTCGGACAGGAAGCAGCTGTACAGCGGAAACTTCGGCATCAATTCAGCAATGAACGCCTTGTTGCCCACGCCGGTGAGGTAGTCGGCCTGGCTGAACTCCATCTTGAAGAAGTGCCGGCCCAGGCTCTCCCAGAACGGCGAACGCCCTGCGTCATTGGACACACCGCGCATCTCGGCGATGATTTTGTTGCCGAACAACTGCGGGAACTCGGCGATAAACAGCAGGCGCGCCTTGGCCAGCATGCGGCCGTTGAGGCCGGTGCGGTAATCGGCATGCAGGAACAACGAGCACAGCTCGGAATTGCCAGTCAGGTCGTTGGCCAGGAACAGCGTCGGAATCTCGCGGTAGATATTCAGCTCCTGGGAGGCGCTGACGGTGAGGCCGACCCGGAAGTTGTACCAGGGCTCACGCAGCCCCACCGCACCGGCGATGGCGGAAATGCCCACCACGCGGCCTTCGTCGTTTTCCAGCACGAACAGGTAGTCGGCATCGCCGCGCCCGGCGTCGCCGCGAAAGGTTTTTTCCGCCCAGCCCACGCGGTGGGTCAGGCGCTCTTCGTTGGCCGGCAAGGTGGTAAGGCCGGTGCCGGTGCTGCGCGCCAGATCAATCAGGGCCGGTAAATCGCTGCTGCGTACGGGACGAACGATCATGCTATCTCCTCGGACGGGCCGCTGTTGTCAGCCACCCGCGAAACTCTCTTTTTAAACCGCTACCAGGCGCACGCTGGCGCCTTCGCCAACACCCAGGGCTTCGGCCGCTGCGAGGTCCAACGTCACCGGTTTGCCCGGCGCGTAGTCCAGTTCCAGCATCACCGCGCGGTAGTCCTGCAACTGTGCATTGCTCACCAGGTACTGGCGACCAACACCCTTGACCATCTCACCGATCTTCACCGGCACTACGCGGCTCTGGGCGATCGAGCGAATGCCCGATACCCGCGCGTGCAGCGTCGGGCCACCGTCGAAGATGTCGATGTAATGGTCGGTCTCGAAGCCTTCGCGCATGAGGATGTCGAAGGTGATCTGCGCACGCGGGTGCACCTGGCCCATGGCTTCCTGGGCTTCGTCCGGCAGCAGCGGCACATAGATCGGGTAGTGCGGCATCAGTTCGGCGAGGAATGTACGGCTTTTCAGCCCGCACAGGCGCTCGGCGGCGGCGTAGTTGAGGTCGAAGAAGTTGCGGCCGATGGCGTCCCAGAACGGCGAATCACCGTTCTCGTCGCTGTAGCCGACGATCTCGGTTACCACAGAGTCGGCAAAGCGCTCGGGGTGGCTGGCGACGAACAGCAGGCGGCCACGGGAATTGAGTTCCGACCACGGCGAACCGACCAGTTCCGGCACCACGTAGAAACTGGTGAGCAGGCTGTTGCCGGTGAGGTCGTGGCACTGGGAGAGCACGTGGATCTTGTTGTGGATCTTCAGCTCGCGGGAAGCGTGCACGAAGGTTTCGTTACGGAAGCTGTAGAACGGCTCCGAGTAACCCGCCGACGCGACGATGGCCGAACAGCCGGCGAGCTTGCCGGTCTCGGTGTCTTCGAGCACGAAGAAATAGCTCTCTTCACCATTGAAACTGACCTCGGCCGCGAAAGACGCTTCACTGGCGGCGATCTTGTCGCTGAGGCGTTCCACATCGTCCGGCAAGGAGGTGACACCAATCGGGCTGTCCGCAGCCAGACGCTGTACCTCGCCCAGATCAGCCATTTGCGCGGGGCGCATCACCAGCATGGTGTCACTCCTTAACTCGAAAACTCACAGGAAAAAATGCCGGACACGAGACCTGCTCACACGGCTCTCACTGTGTAAGCACATCCATGTGGGAGCCGGGCTTGCCCGCGATGACGGTGTATCAGTCAACACAGATGTTGCCTACGGCACCGCCTTCGCAGGCAAGCCAACTCTCACATTTGACCCGGTCCGGCCTTAAGAATTTGTGTTCGGTGCCGGAATCGCTCAGGCACCGAACGGTCCATCACGCTTGCGTCAACGTCTTCACAGCACGTTCAAAACGGTCCAGGCCTTCGTTGATGTCCGCCTCTTCCACCACCAGGCTCGGGGCAAAACGCACCACGTCCGGGCCGGCTTGCAGGATCATCAGGTTTTCTTTCTCGGCCGCGTTGAACACGTCCTTGGCCTTGCCCTTGAACGCGTCGCTCAGCACGCAACCGAGCAGCAGGCCCATGCCACGCACCTGGGTGAAGATGCCGTATTGCTTGCCGATCTGCTCCAGGCGCGCCTTGAACAGGTCGTGCTTGGCGTTGACGCCGGCCAGCACCTCTGGCGTGTTGATCACGTCGATCACGGCTTCGGCTACCGCGCAGGCCAGTGGATTGCCGCCGTAGGTGGTGCCGTGGGTGCCGACCACCAAGTGCTTGGCCAGGTCTTCACGGGTAAGCATCGCGGCAATCGGGAAGCCGCCGCCCAGGCTCTTGGCGCTGGTGAGGATGTCCGGCACCACGCCATAGTGCTGGTAGGCAAACAGGTGGCCGCTGCGACCCATGCCGGTCTGCACTTCGTCGAACACCAGCAGTGCGTTGTTGGCGTCGCACAGTTCCCGGGCGCCTTGCAGGTAGGCCAGTTCGGCCGGCAGTACGCCGCCTTCGCCCTGAACCGGCTCCAGCACCACGGCGCAGGTCTTTTCCGACACGGCGGCTTTCAGTGCCTCCAGGTCGTTGTAAGGGACGTGGGTAATGCCAGTGATTTTCGGGCCGAAACCATCGGAGTACTTGGACTGGCCACCGACGTTGACGGTGAACAGGGTACGGCCGTGGAAGCTGTTCAGCGCGGCGATGATCTCGTATTTCTCAGTACCGAAACGGTCGAACGCGACGCGACGGGCCAGCTTGAACGCGGCCTCGTTGGCCTCGGCGCCGGAGTTGCAGAAGAACACGCGCTCGGCAAACGTGGCGTCGATCAGCTTGTGGGCCAGGCGCAGGGCCGGCTCATTGGTGAAGACGTTCGACACGTGCCACAGCTTGTTGGCCTGTTCGGTCAGCGCACCGACCAGCGCCGGGTGGGCGTGACCCAATACGTTGACCGCGATGCCGCCGGCAAAGTCGATCAGCTCTCGACCCGCCTGGTCCCATACACGCGAACCTGCGCCACGCACGGGAATGAAGGCAGCAGGTGCATAGTTGGGAACCATGACCTGGTCGAAATCGGCACGTTGCACCGGGGCTTGCTCAACGGACATCGGAGTCTCCTGAAGAGGAACGCCTGCCTGGAACTGGCGGGCGATGCAGGGATTGTAAGGACAGTTTTCAGCGCGGCCTTGCCGCCAAGCGACAACTTCTTATAGCGCCAACCCGCGATTTTCGCGGGTTTACGCCAATGCGACAAATAGCATCGCAATGGCGCAGTTTAAACGCTGCGGCGCCCCAGTGGCAGGTGGTCGCGCAGATAGCTGCAACGTATCGGGCGACGGGTTATCTATCTAGCCCCGTTCGGCTGCCCGGAATTGTTCTGCTCTGACGCCTGATCCTCATGCCAAGGCGCTTTCCTGTGACCCATCCCACTACGTCGATCCACCTTCCGGACCTGTCCACCTACCGCGACGTGCACGCAGACATCCTCCAGCAGGCGGTGCCCGGCTGGCTGGCGGATGCCTCCCCGGCCAGGCGCGCAGCACTGCGCAACACACAGCCGGCTATCGCCGATTGGTACACAACCGCGACGCCCCAGGAGCATGACACCCTGAAAAACCAGGTGAACCTGGCGTGGACCGCGCAAAACCGGCTCGACCAGGCCCTGGCCAACCTGCACGCTGCCGATGACTTCGGCGCGCCCCTGCTGCAAGCCCTGCTCAAGCAGCGTTTCGGCGTCGAGGCCGATGTCAGGACCACGTACCTGCGTCTCTACATCCCCCAGACCCTCGCCTGGCTGCCCATCGGCAGCGGCGGCGCGCGCACCTGGACCGTCTCGCTGCTCGAAGCTGCGTTGCACAACTTTGAAGCGGACGAGGCCTACGCGGCGCCCTCCGGCTTCATCTCCCAGCCCAGCGCCAGCGGTCAATTCGACCGCTTGCCCACCCTCGACGCACAGCTGACGGTCGCGCAATTCATCGCCCTGTGTCGGGAGCTGGACCTCGGCGCGCACTACCGGCGCTACCTCGAACAGTTCTTTGACTCCAACAACCCGGTCGCCATGGCAACCCTGCAGTCAAGGTTGCGGCACAGCCAGGCGGCGGACCTGCGCGTCGCGCTGCAAATGGCGCACATGAAGCACGACCTGCTCGATCACGCGTCCTATGGGCTGTTGCAACGCATGCTGGACAAACCGGACAGCCGCAACACTTGCTATCCGCTGCTGTGTTATGACCTGACGATCATGTCGAGCACGCTGACCGGCATCGTCCTGTTTGCCGAAAACCTTGGCAGCCCTCACCCGGTGGAGGTCACCGCCTACCTCCCGGGCGATCCCCATGCGCCGCTTAAACAGTACGCCAACCCCGTCGCCTTCATGAATGCGCTGGCGAACAACCTGCGCAGTGTCGAGTACCAGCAATTTTTCAGCCGCTTCGTCAATCATGAAGAGCGCGGCCCGTTCTTTGCCGACCTCAATCGCCGGCTGTCCAAAGTCACCTGGCACCTGCATACCCGCGGCGATCCACTGCCGTCCTGGCGTGAGACGCCGATCGACCCGCCGCACCTGGCCTTCAGCGCGAGCAGGATCAGCGGCGACCTGTTCACTCATCTGTTCCAAAGGACGTACAACAAGGTGTTCAACGACGCCCGAGCCCGCGCCGTGTCCACCGCCAGCGCCGACCAGAAAGCGCGCTGGGAACGCTGGAACGTCGTGCAGAAAATCGCCTCCACGGTGCTGCAGATCGCCGCGTTCATTGCCGCGCCGTTTGTTCCTCCCGTTGGCTTGCTGATGCTCGGCTACAGCGCCTACCAGATGCTCGACGAGGCCTTTGAAGGGATCATCGATTGGGCAGAGGGCGAGGTGACCGAGGCCTTCGGCCACCTATTGTCGTTCGTGGAGCAAGGCTTGCAATTGGGTATGTTCGTCGCTGGCGCGCCCCTGGCCAGCGCTGCGCTGCGCCAGTTGGTACCCGTCGAGAGCGTGCAGTTTTTCGATCGACTCAAACCCGTCACCCTGCCCGATGGCAAGGCACGGCTATGGAAACCGGACCTGGCGCCTTATGCCCACGAGATCCAGTTGCCCACACACGGCCAGTACCCCGTCCAAGGCCTGTATCCGCACGATGGAATACCCTCGCTGCTGCTCCGGGAAAAACCGTTCGTGGTTCAAGCCGACCCACTGACTGAACAGCTCTACCTGCAACACCCCACCCGGCCCCACGCCTATCGGCCGCGCCTGACGACCAACGGCCAGGGTGCCTGGCTGAGTGAACTCGACACGCCTTCAAGCTGGGACAGCACTACCCTCATGCGGCGCCTGGGCCCTCGCACCCTTGGGCTCAGCGACGAACAACTGGCGCATATCCGCCGCATCAGCGCCACCGATGACGGCGCGTTGCGCAAGATGCACCTCAACCAGCACACACCGCCGCCCTTGCTGGCCGACACCTTGGAGCGCTTCCGGGTCGACCAGGCCTTGCAGGACTTCATCGATCAAATGAACAGCGATGACCCGGCGCTCTACGGGCGTGCCGACGTTCAGACTCAACTGCACCTGCTGGCCAACCTGGGCCTTTGGCCAAAGGCAAAGACCCTGCGGTTCCTGGATGCCCGAGGCAACGTCCGATGGGAACTGACCGGCGAACCCAACGCCAGCGTGGTGCAACTGCACGAAACCCAGTTGAACAATGGCGACCTGCTGAAAACCCTTCTGGAGGCGCTGGACGAACCGCAACGCAAAGCCTTGCTGGGGGAAGCGTTCGGCGACCCGGTGACCTCCCTGCACACCCGCGCACGCCAGTTCAGGAGAAAACTCGCCCGCCTCGCGCTCGCGCATCGACGCAGTCTCTTTGACTCACGCTACCGCCAGGTGGACCGCCCCACAGTCCCGCGCCAACAGGCTTTGGTCGACCACACGCCTGGCCTGCCACTCAGCGCCGCCGATGCCTTACTGGACACGGCCAGCAGCCTCGAACTCAATGAGATCGACCAGGGTTCTGTCCCGACGCGCCTGAGCCAGCTGGCTCACTCGCTGCGAGACGAAGCTCGCCTCAACCACGCCTACGAAGGCCTGTACCTGGAGGCCACTGATACGCTGGAGACTCATCGACTGGCGCTGCACTCCCTGCAAGGCTTACCCGGCTGGTCCAACAGGCTGCGCCTGGAAATCAGGACTCCTGCGCCCGACGACACGCTCATCGATGCCATTGGCAAACCCAGGGCGCGCATCAAGAGAACCCTGATCCGCTCACCCGAGGGGCAATACACACCGCAGGACCGCAACGGATCGCTGTCTGGCGAAACCGACTTGTACACCGCGATCCTGCAGGCGCTTCCCGATGCCGAACGCGATGCCCTGGGCCTGCATATTGGCCAAGGCCCGGCACTCAGGCAGGCCCTGCGCAGCCATGCCCTGGCGCGCAACAGCCTGCGCAAACTGATCACCGCCCAACCTGCCCGCCCACCCTCCGACACCCGTACCCACCTGCGCCTGCTGGGCATGGACAATTACCCGCCAGCGCCGGTGCAAGCACAGCCCCCCAGCCCACGCGCACTGGCGCGCTCGCTGTTTCCCGCACACACCGATGCGCAGATCGACGAACTGATCCAAGACCTGGCAACCCGTCCCGACGGGGCTTTACCGATATTGACCGCCCTGCACCAGGAGTACCTGCAACTGGAGCGCGACCTGGCGACCTGGGAAGCCAATACCCCACGGACCTACCCAGGCACCGAGGTGACCCTGAGCCGCCAGGATTTTCGGGACGCCCGGCAAAACCGCCGTCTGTTCAGGCTTGAGCTATTGCGTGGCTGGCGCCGCGAAAGCGAGGCGGACCGGTTCTTCGAGCCGCCCACCCGCAACGGCCAGAAGCTCACCCTGCCCTACCCCATCCTTGGAGAGCTCCCGACGCTGCGGGCGAATTTCGAACACATCTCTTACCTGGAGCTCAGGGGTCAACAAACAGCACTGAACGTCGATACGTTTTTGCGCAGCTTCCCACGCCTGCGCTGCCTCAGTATCAGCAATGCCCGGCTGGGCCAGTTCCCGCCCTTCATCAGCGGCATGCCGACCCTCAACACACTGGCGCTCAGCGACTGCGGCATCAGCCTGACGCCTGACAGCCTGCGCGCCCTGTCGAGCATGAACAGGCTGCGCACCCTGGACCTGGACAATAATCCGCTGGGCCTCACGCCCAACCTGGAACGCATGCCCGACATGCAGTTCCTGGACTTATCCAGCACCGGTATTTGCGAAGTCCCCGCCGGCCTGCTCAGCCGACCGGCACTGGAACTGGCAATGCTGTCCAACAACCAAATCACGCAATTGCCGTCGGCGTTCTTCGAGCTGCCCGCCGACACCGCGAAAAACATCGACCTTTCCGGCAACCCGATGTCACGACCGACCCTGGAGCAGGTAAAAGCCTATTACCAGCGAACGGGCCAGTATTGGGAAATCAATGCCGCTGCCGTAGACATCCGCCACGTCAACGCGCTGTTCCCGGACTTCAGCGAAAATGAAGTCAACCGATTCATTTTTGGCCTGCCCGGTACGCTGGAAATGGGCCAGGTCGAACTGGCACGACTGGAAGCTGAATACGAGGCGCTGTCCGACGGGCTGGACACCTGGGCCGGCCAAGCCCCGACGCCCGAGGAGCAAACCCGAAGGCACACATTCAAGCACGCACTCCAGGCGTGCTGGCGCCGGGAAAGCCCACTGGATGACGACGCTGCGCGGACCACCGCCACTTACACCCTTGAGAATGCACAGCCCTTCAGCGGTGAGTTCCCACCGCTCAACGCCGAGTTCAGCCATGTGTCTTCACTGCAGCTGCTGGGCGCGGGAGACCCGTTTCCGCTGCAATCGGCGCCTTTTTTCAAAGGGTTTCCGGCGCTCAACCGCCTGTCTATCGAGGGTTATAAGCTGGGCGATATTCCCGCCTCGGTATTCGATCTGCCACAACTCTCGGCATTGCGCGTGACCCATTGCAGCCTCACGCTGTCCGCCGAGCGTGCGGCGTCGCTGGCCACCCTGGGCAACCTGGTGCGACTGGACCTCAGCCATAACCCGCTGGGCCGGATGCCGGACTTTGGCAAACTGCTCAGGCTTGCCCACATAAACCTAGAAGCAACCGGCCTGGCGGACATCCCCGACAGCCTATTGACCGCCGTCCAGCGCGACCGCGTAAACCTGAGCGGTAACGCGATCACCGAGATTCCCGACGCGGCGTTCACGCTCTCGACGAGCGTCGCCGGTGCCTATGATCTCTCCCGCAACCCGCTGTCCCGATCAGCGTTGCTGCAGATCAAACACTATTGCCTGCGCACCGGCGAATTCTTCCAGGCCGACGCCCCCACCGACCTGCAGAACCGGATCAAGGCGCTATACCCGACGTTCGTCACCGCTGAGGCCAACCAGTTTTTCTTCACGTTGCCGGGAGACCTGGACGCAACAGGCCCGGCCCTCGATCGCCTTGACGCCGAATACGCAACACTGCGCAGCGACCTTCAGGAATGGGCGCTGAATGTTCCGCAACGGCACCCACTCCGCGATGTGCCATTGGATGAACAAACCCGGGCGCAGGAACAACTCAATCGCCACAGCTTCAAGACGCTGCTGGAAGACGCCTGGCGCCGCGAAACCGATCTGGATGAGGAACACGACAGCCCCGAACCCACGCACAAGCTGACCTTTGGCACCGGCATCCTGGGCGACCTGCCGCACTTGAGCGCACGCCTTGACCACGTGTCGTCACTCGAACTGGACGGTGACGGTGGCACCGGCGGGCTCGATGGACTGCTCAAAAGCCTGCCCGGACTCAGGAGCCTGGTCATCTCAAAATTCAATCTGGGCGAGATTCCCCCCACGGTGTTCACCCTCCCACGGCTGAGCACCCTGAGCCTGACCGAGTCCGCCGTCCGGTTGACGCCCGCTAGCGTCAACGCCTTGACCGGGATGAATAACCTGGCCTACCTGGATTTGAGCGAAAACCCGTTGGGCCTCACGCCAGACGTCAGCCACTTGAACGCACTGGAATCACTGTACCTGCAAGACACCGCCATCACCGAAACGCCGCAGGGACTGTTCACCCTGCGTGAGCTGCGCACCCTCGACCTGAGCGACAACCGGATCGAGGCGCTGCCCGCCGCCCTGACGGAGCTGGCCACGGAGCTCGACCACGAATCGGACTTCAGCGGCAACCCATGGTCGGCGCAAAGCCTCGACCACCTCAGGCAGTATTACCTGCAAACGGGTAACGACTTGGCGGTCGAGGCTGCTCGTCGAGATGTGACGGGGACCCCGCTGATAAGGCCGGTCACGCCGGAGCCCATGGAGGAGTAACCCACTGGCGCAAAAGTCAGCCGCGCTCGGACGGCACCGACGACAACTCGAAGGGGCTGCTGCTGCGCCGCTGGTTGCGGTCTTCACGCGGGGTCGCGCCGAAGAAGTTGCGGTAGGCGCTGGAGAAGTGCGGCCCCGAGGAGAAGCCACACGACAGGCCGATCTGGATGATCGACTTGCTGGTTTGCATGAGCATCTGGCGCGCCTTGTTCAGGCGCAGTTCCAGGTAGTACTGGCTGGGGACGCGGTTGAGGTATTGCTTGAAGATACGTTCCAGTTGTCGTCGCGACACGCACACGTGCTGGGCGATCTCGTCGGTGGTCAGCGGCTCTTCGATGTTGGCTTCCATCAACAGCACGGCCTGGGTCAGCTTGGGATGACTGGAACCCAGGCGATTCTGCAGCGGGATGCGCTGGCGCTCACCGCCTTCGCGGATGCGTTCCACCACCAGCTCCTCGGAGACCGCACCGGCCAGTTCGGCACCGTGGTCACGGGCCAGTACGGCCAGCAGCAGGTCGAGTACCGACATGCCACCGCAGGCGGTCAGGCGGTCGCGGTCCCAGTCGAACAGATGGCTGGTGGCGATGACCTTGGGGAAGCGCTCGGCGAAATCATCCTGCCAGCGCCAGTGCACGGCGGCGCGGTAGCCGTCGAGCAAACCAAGCTGCGCCAGCGGGTACACGCCCGCCGACAGGCCGCCGATCACGCACCCGGCACGCACGAGCTGCTTGAGCGCTGAGCTCAGTTGCGAGGCGATGACGGTCGGGGGCTCGTCCGCCAGCAGGAACAGTTTCTGGAAACCTTCGAGCTTGCCGGCCCACGGCTCGCCCGGCAGTTGCCAGGCACCTTCGGTGTGCGGCTCGGCCTGCAGGAACGACAGTTCGTAGACCACGTCCGGATGCACCCGCTGAGCAACGCGCAAGGCCTCCTCAGCCAGCGCAAGCGTCAGTGCTTTTGTGCTGGGCCAAATCAGGAAACCAATTTTATGGGCGGTCATGGAGTGCTATCCGAAGCCTGTAACAGTAATGAAGACAAGGGCCAATGCTAGCCCGGAAACCAACACAAATCTCAAAACATGTGGAGATCCAATGTCGGAGCTGGCTTGCCTGCGATAGGTGGGCCAGCTTGCATCTGTGGTGCAGACATGCCGCCATCGCAGGCAAGCCAGCGCCCACAGGGGAACGAGACCCACCTCAAGACTGCCAAGCATGCACTAACTCGGTGCGCAAAAGCAGTCTTGGTTATTTCAGGCTGCCCGACAGGAACTGCTGCAAGCGCTCCGATTGTGGGTTCACCAGCACTTCACGCGGGTTGCCGCGCTCTTCGACGATACCTTTGTGCAGAAACACCAACTGGTTCGACACTTCACGGGCGAAGCCCATTTCGTGGGTCACCACCACCATGGTGCGGCCTTCCTGGGCCAGGTCCTGCATCACCTTGAGCACTTCACCGACCAGTTCCGGGTCGAGGGCCGAGGTGGGTTCGTCGAACAGCATCACCTCCGGTTCCATCGCCAGGGCGCGGGCAATGGCCACGCGTTGCTGCTCGCCGCCAGACATGTGACCAGGGAACGCATCCTTGCGATGCCCCACGCCGACCTTGGCCAGGTAGTGCTCAGCCTTTTCGCGGGCTTCTTTCTTCGATACCCCCAGCACATGCACCGGCGCTTCCATCACGTTTTCAAGCGCGGTCATGTGCGACCACAGGTTGAAATGCTGGAACACCATGGACAGGCGCGAACGCATGCGCTGCAGCTGCTTGGGGTCGGCGGCCTTCATGGCGCCGTCCTTGTTGGCCACCAGCTTCAGCTCTTCGTTGTTGAGCAGGATCTTGCCAGCGTGGGGTTGCTCCAGCAGGTTGATGCAGCGCAAAAAGGTACTTTTGCCCGAGCCACTGGAACCGATGATGCTGATCACATCACCGGCCGCGGCGGCCAGGGACACACCTTTGAGCACTTCATGACTGCCATAGCGTTTATGCAGGTCTTGGACTTCAAGTTTGTACATGCGGTCGGTTCTCACAAAAACAGGTGGTCAGTCGTTGAGCAAGCGCCCGTGACGCAGCGCTTCGCGCCCCGCCACCTTGGCCAGCCAGAAACCCGCTTGGGCATAACGTAGCCGTTCAACGGCAAACAACACCCCCGAGGTGCCCGCGCAAATCGTGCTCACGCGGTCTTCCAGGGGGTCAATCACTTCAAAAATCGGCTCGCCTTTCTCGACCCATTCACCGGCTTTACGCAGGTAACTGATCACCCCGGCATGGGGCGCGAACAACAGTTCGGTGCCTTCAAACGGCACGCCTTCACAAGGCTCGTATTGCGGCGCGGGCCATTCACCCTTGATCAAGCCCTGCTCGGCGAGGAACGCGAGGATGCCTTCGGCGTGGAAGACCGCCTCGTCGCGGCCGGTATCGGCCTGGCCACCCAGCTCCAGCGTCGTCGCCAGGCAGGCCAGCGGGATCTGCGCCTCAGGGAACGCCTGGGACAAGCGCAACCACGGCAACGAACAGGCTTCATCGAACGAACTGCCGCCGGAGTCTTCCGCCAGCAGGCCGACCTTCACATTCAGGTGCGCCGACAGCGAGCGCCACTGCGGCCAGTGCTGCGGCAGGGCGTACATGTGCAGCGCGGCTTCGGCATCGCAATGCAGGTCCAGCACCACATCGGCGGTGCAGGCGTGGCTCAGCAAGATGCGCTGCATGCCTTGCAACTGGCTGCTCGGCTCGGGTAACGCGTTGAGCGCATCGCTCATCGCCTGGCGGATCATGCGCACGTTGGCATGAGGATCATCGCCCAGTTTGCCTTTAAGCAACTCGGCCACCGGCTCGCTCAACTCAACGAAGTCGCGGTTGAAGTTCTTGCCGCTGCCCACCTCGAAACGTCCCTGGTGGCTGCCTTGCAACAGCTGGCCCAGGCCCATCGGGTTGGCCACCGGCACCAGCTCGATCACGCCGTTGAGGGCGCCTTGTTGTTCCAGTTCGGTGAGGCGCTTTTTCAGCTCCCAGGCGGCGCGCATGCCCGGCAATTCGTCGGCGTGCAGGCTGGCCTGGATATAGGCCTTGCGCTCGCCCTTGCCGAAACGGAACACGCTCAGCTGGCGCTCGCAGCCCAGGTGACCCCAGGGCAACCGGTGATCGATACGTTCCATATCAGTGCTTCCGTGGAGCCAGGTAGCTCAGCCAGCGGCGCTCGGCCAACTTGAACAGGCGCACCAGGATGAAGGTCAGGCACAAGTAGAACGCGCCGGCGGTGATATAGGCTTCGAACGGTAGGTAGAACTGCGCGTTCACCGTGCGGGCGGCACCGGTGATGTCGATCAGGGTAACGATGGACGCCAGGCTGGTGGTCTGCAGCATCATGATCACTTCGTTGCTGTACTGCGGCAGCGCACGGCGCAGGGCCGAGGGCAGCAGGATGCGGCGATACAGCTTGTAGCGCGACATGCCCATGGCCTTGGCGGCTTCGATCTCGCCATTGGGCGTGGCCTTGAGGCTGCCGGCAATGATCTCTGCGGTGTAGGCACTGGTGTTGATCGCAAACGCCAGGCACGCACAGAAGGTGGCACTGGACAGCATTGGCCAGAGGAAACTCTCGCGCACCGCCTCGAACTGGGCCAGGCCGTAGTAGATCAAGAACAGCTGCACCAGCATCGGCGTGCCACGGATCACGTAGGTGTAGAGCCAGGCCACACCGTTGACGATCGGCTGCTTGGACACACGCATCAGGCCCAGGGGCAAGGCGGCGAGCAAGCCGAAGAACAGCGAGATGGCGAGCAGTTTCAGGGTGGTCAGCAGGCCGCCAAGGTACAGCGGCATGGCCTCCCAGATGACGTTGTAGTCGAAGATCATAGATCAGCCGCCCTTACGCCTACCGAGTAGCGCTTCTCAAGATGACGCAGGGCCAGCAACGACACGCTGGTAATCACCAGGTACATCGCCGCCACTGCGAGGAAGAAGGTAAAAGGCTCGCGAGTGGCGTCTGCCGCCTGCTTGGCCTTGAACATCATGTCTTGCAGGCCCACCACCGAGATCAGTGCCGTGGCCTTGGTGAGGACCAGCCAGTTGTTGGTAAACCCGGGAATCGCCAGCCGAATCATCTGCGGCACCATCACCCGGAAAAACACCTGGAAACTGCTCATGCCATACGCAAGGCCGGCCTCGGCCTGGCCCTTGGGAATGGCCATGAAGGCGCCACGGAAGGTTTCCGACAGGTAGGCGCCAAAGATGAAACCCAGGGTGCCGATACCGGCGGCCAAGGGGTTCAAGTCGATATAGTCGTCATAGCCGAGCATCGGCGCGACGCGGTTGAGCAGGTCCTGGCCACCGTAGAAAATCAGCAGAATCAACACCAGGTCGGGGATCCCGCGGATCACCGTGGAGTACAAGTCACCCAGCCAGGCCAGCCAGCGCACCGGCGACAGGCGTAACGCGACCCCGATCAGACCCAGAACAATGGCCAAGGCCATGGACGACAAGGCGAGCTGAAGCGTCAACCATGCGCCATCGAGGATGACGGCCCCGTAGCCTTTCAACATGATTCAGGTCCTCGAAAAGGGGGATGAAAAAATGGCGCAAACCTCAGGAATTCTGTTGCTTGCGCCATTTAGGACAGACAGCTGCGACGATTTACTTGGCGTCAGCGCCGTAAATATCGAAGTCGAAGTACTTGTCCTGGATCTTCTTGTACTCACCGTTGGCGCGGATCGCGGCAATGGCGGCGTTGATGCGGTCCAGGTTTTCCTTGTCGCCTTTGCGTACCGCGATGCCTATGCCGTCGCCGAAGTATTTGGCCTCGGTGAAGGACGGGCCGACGAACGCGTAGCCTTTGCCAGCGTCGGTCTTCAGGAAACCGTCCTGCAGCAGGGTGGCGTCTGCCACGGTACCGTCCAGGCGACCGGCTTCAACATCCAGGTAGATTTCGTTCTGGGTGCCGTAAGGAACGATGGTGGCGCCTTTTGGAGCCAATACTTCCTTGGCAAAACGGTCGTGGATCGAACCGCGCTGTACACCGATCTTCTTGCCTTTCAATTCATCCAGGCTGTCGCTGACGGTGGTGCCTTCCTTCAACACCAGGCGCGCTGGGCTCAGGTAGTAGCGGTTGGTGAAGTCCACGGACTTCTTGCGGTCTTCCGTGATCGACATGGACGACAGGATCGCATCGATCTTGCGCACTTTCAGCGCCGGGATCAGGCCATCGAACTCCTGCTCGACCCAGGTGCACTTCACGTCCATCTGCTTGCACAGGGCGTTGCCGATGTCATAGTCAAAACCGACGATGCTGCCATCGGGTGCTTTAGAGGCAAACGGAGGGTAAGCCGCTTCGATACCAATTTTCAGAGGCTTGCCTTCAGCGAAAGCCTGCATGGACAGCACGGACAGCGCCAGGGCGCCCAACAGCACGAGTTTCTTCATCTTGGGACTCCATCGGTATAGGGCAAAACAGCAGTATGAGCCATGGCCCACGATGCGGCGTAAGGGAAACCGAATTGCGGTGCTGCGTCCCACACCAGTTACACACTGGAGACGACGAGCGAGTGATCGGCATTCTAACGACAGGCCGGAAGCCGATATTTCCTCAATGCGACAACAATTTACAGAAGCACCGAGAAAGCGGTTCCAGCTCATTGACAGCCTCTGGATTTTATGCAGAGACAAAAGACATTAAACCTGTAGACGCTGCAAATTGCGGGCCTATTATTCGCAAACCCTTCTAGCACGGCAAGTCTGGCGTTTAATCTTATTTCCTGGGGTGTCTAAAACGCGGCTTTTCGGGGCGCGGGCGTAGCGCTTTGCCTCATGTTCGAGCACCGGGTTACACATTTGTGCCAGCCGGTAACATTCAGAAACCTCCTACAAGAGAAGCCGATATTTATTGGCCTGGCGTTTATGCAGATCTGTAGGAGCACCAAGCTTAGCTTGAAGTGCGTTCAACCTGTGGGAGCTGGCTTGCCTGCGACAGCGGCCTGTCAGCCAACCCACCTTCGCCTGACACACCCTCATTGCAGGTAAGCCAGCTCCCACCTTGATCCGGTGTTGTCAGAGACACCCGACTGGCGCCCACAAAAAAGCCCCACCCGGTATTCACCGGGCGGGGCTTCCTGCTGCCACAACGGCGCTTAAGCGACGTTCATGGTCTTGTGCGTCTCAATCAAATGCGCGACCACGCCTGGGTCCGCCAGGGTGGAAATATCGCCCAACCCGTCGTACTCGGCCGTGGCAATCTTGCGCAGGATACGCCGCATGATTTTCCCCGAGCGCGTCTTCGGCAATCCCGGCGCCCACTGGATCACGTCCGGCGAAGCAATCGGCCCGATCTCCTTGCGCACCCAGTTTTTCAACTCCAGGCGCAATGCTTCGTTCGGCTCTTCGCCATTTTTGAGGGTGACATACACATAGATGCCCTGCCCCTTGATGTCGTGCGGCACACCCACCACCGCCGCCTCGGCGACTTTCGGGTGGGCGACCATGGCGCTCTCGATCTCGGCAGTGCCCATGCGGTGGCCGGACACGTTCAACACGTCGTCCACGCGACCCGTGATCCAGTAGTAACCGTCCTCGTCGCGACGCGCACCGTCACCGGTGAAGTACATGCCACGGAAGGTCTTGAAGTAGGTGTCGACGAAACGGTCATGATCGCCGTACAACGTACGTGCCTGGCCTGGCCACGAATCGAGGATCACCAGGTTACCTTCGGCGGCGCCTTCGATCAGGTTGCCGAGGTTATCGACCAGCGCCGGCACCACACCAAAGAACGGCCGTGCCGCCGAGCCCGGCTTGAGCGCATGGGCGCCCGGCAGCGGGCTCATCATGTTGCCGCCGGTTTCGGTCTGCCACCAGGTGTCGACAATCGGGCAACGGGATTGGCCGACATTCTTGTAGTACCAGTCCCAGGCTTCCGGGTTGATCGGCTCGCCCACCGAACCCAGCAAGCGCAGGCTGCTGCCATCGGCGCCTTCCACGGCAGCGGTGCCGGAAGCCATCATCGCGCGGATCGCGGTCGGCGCGGTGTAGAGGATATTGACCTTGTGCTTGTCGACGATCTTCGCCACCCGGGTGATGTCCGGGTAGTTAGGCACGCCTTCGAACAGCAGCGTGGTCGCGCCATTGGCCAGCGGGCCGTAGACGATATAGGTGTGGCCAGTGACCCAGCCGACGTCGGCGGTGCACCAGTAGATTTCGCCAGGGCGGTAGTCGAACACGCGCTCGTGGGTCAGGGCTGCGTACAGCAGGTAGCCGCCGGTGGTGTGCTGCACGCCCTTGGGCTTGCCGGTGGAACCGGAGGTGTAGAGGATGAACAGCGCTTCTTCGGCGCCCATCTCCTTGGGCGCACACACGGTGCCCGCCACTTTCATCAGGTCTTCGTACCAGATGTCGCGATGCTGGTTCCACTTGATCTGGCCATTGGTGCGCTTGCACACGATGACCTTCTGGATGCTGCTGGTTTCCGGGTTGGTCAGGGCGTCGTCGACGTTGGCCTTGAGGGAAATTTTCTTACCGGCACGGATACCTTCGTCGGCAGTGATCACCACCTTCGACTTACAGTCGATGATACGACCGGCCAGGGCCTCCGGCGAGAACCCGCCAAACACCACGGAGTGGATCGCACCGATGCGGGTACAGGCCAGCATGGCAACCACGGCTTCGGGAATCATCGGCATATAGATAGTCACCACGTCGCCGCGGTGCACATCCTGGCCACGCAGGGCGTTGGCGAACTTGCAGACTTCTTCATGCAGCTCGCGGTAGGTGATGGTGCGGCTCTCGGAAGGGTCGTCGCCCTCCCAGATGATTGCCGCCTGGTCGCCGCGCTCGGCGAGATGACGGTCCAGGCAGTTGTAGGAAACGTTCAGGGTGCCATCGGCGAACCACTTGATGTCGACATGGTGATCGTCGAACGAGGTCTGCTTCACCGTGGTGAAAGGCTTGATCCAGTCGAGGCGCTTGGCTTGCTCGCGCCAGAAGCCATCGGGGTTGACCACCGACTGCTGGTACATGGCCTTGTAGGTCGCCTCGTCGGTCAGCGTGTTGGCTGCTACTTCGGGGCGAACGGGGTACAGGGAAGCCGCACTCATCTTTCTTACCTCGGTGACATAGTTGTTTTTGTATGCCCTGTTGTAGCCGGGGCGGGCCTATAGAACCATTCGACGATGGTAGTAACAAGCCCCTACAAATTACCCTGATATGCCCCTGTGCAGCTCTAGCCCGCGGACCGTGGCGGATTGCGCCTGAGTGAAAAAAGCTTTACCACGGGATTGTTACAAAAACCGCCAATAGTGTTTATCAAAAGTACGGGTATATGAATATAACCTGGGGGCCTAAAATCAACTCCGCCAACACGGCACTGTGATTAACAACGCAACCGCCCCCACGAAGGCAACGTTAATCTGAACTTCCCAACTCTTAGTTACACACGCGGCCTCACAAGGGCCCCGTGACCCCATTCGACCTAAATAAGGTAAATAGAGAAATGAAAGCTTTAGTAGTTATGGCCCTCAGCAGCTTGTGCGCAACCGCCGCCCTGGCCGACGAAGCCCCGACTGACGTAGCTAGCCGGAACACACCGATCGTTGAGGACTACACTTACAGCACCCACCTGGACGTCGCCAAAGTCGTGTCCATGAGTAACATCCCAGAAGTATGCGAAGTTGTACCGGTCAAGATGGAATATGAAGATTCGCACGGCCAGCGCCATATTCTTAATTACCATGTCATGGGCAACGGTTGCTCTAACGGATAACAACTTCGTTAGTAGGATCTTGTTCGCCGCAAGAAATTGTTCTTGCGGCAAAGCGCCGGCTGCGAATACACCCCGATCCCACTGTAGGCGCTGGCTGGCCAGCGATGGCGATTTCAGCCATACCCACCCCACAAAGCCTCCCACCCCCCTCTCTCCCCGAGCCTGTAAAAAACATCCCACCGCCCGTCAAAAAAATCCAACCCCAGCAAAGCCTTATAAACCCGCACTCTGGCCGAAAAACACGCCATTCTGGCCGCTCTCCGTGACCATCCGTCCCAACACAAGCCGGTTTTTTTCCCCTACAATGCGCGGGTAAACCGGGCCTGCAATATCCCTTTACACCGGGATGAAGAGCCAGACCTGAGGCCTCCGCTGGAGCACGCATCTGTCGCTCCGCCCCTCAAGCCTCACGCAGAGCACCCGTTACCCAATTCCGTTTAATGCCTGCGCTAGCTGTTGCAACAAACGATTCCTTAAGATCCACCGCGGCCCTGGGGCCGTGTGAACACCCAACCATCCGGTTTCACACGGGCACCTTTGAGCCCTCACGCAGGAGACGACACGTCATGCTGAGCTGGGACGAGTTCGACAAAGAAGAAGAAGGCGAAGTAGCCACTAAAGGCGCCAACGCCGGCCACGCCACCGAAGCCAACATGGACCGCCTCGACGGTGCCGGCGCCGCCGCCGCCATCGAAGCCCGCGCCGTCACCGCCAGTGACTCCGCCGCCATCGTGCGCGCCAAGGCTGCGCTGGACAAACTCGACGTCGCCGAAGGCCTCGCTGAACTCGAAGGCTCCGCCGCCCGCGTCGCCGTTGACGAAAAGCGCATGATCAACTGCCGCGCCGACCTCAACCAACTCGTGCCCTTCAAATACGACTGGGCCTGGCAGAAGTACCTCGACGGCTGCGCCAACCACTGGATGCCGCAAGAGGTCAACATGACCGCCGACATCGCCCTGTGGAAAAACCCCGAAGGCCTGACCGACGACGAACGTCGCATCGTCATGCGCAACCTCGGCTTCTTCTCCACCGCCGACTCCCTGGTCGCGAACAACCTGGTGCTGGCCGTGTACCGCCTGATCACCAACCCGGAGTGCCGCCAGTACATCCTGCGCCAGGCCTTCGAAGAAGCGATCCACACCCACGCCTACCAGTACTGCATCGAATCGTTGGCCATGGATGAAGGCGAGATCTTCAACATGTACCACGAGATTCCATCGGTCGCCAAAAAGGCAGCCTGGGGCCTGAAGTACACCCGCTCGATCTCCGATCCGAAGTTCGAAACCGGCACCGTCGAGACCGACAAGGAACTGCTGCGCAACCTGGTCGCCTACTACTGCGTCCTGGAAGGCATCTTCTTCTACTGCGGCTTCACCCAGATCCTGTCCATGGGCCGCCGCAACAAGATGACCGGCGTCGCCGAGCAGTTCCAGTACATCCTGCGCGATGAGTCGATGCACTTGAACTTCGGTATCGACGTGATCAACCAGATCAAAATCGAAAACCCACACCTGTGGGATGCCGAGATGAAGGAAGAAGCCACCCAGATGATCCTGCAGGGGACGCAGCTGGAGATCGAATACGCACGTGACACCATGCCGCGCGGCGTGTTGGGCATGAACGCGGCGATGATGGAGGATTACCTCAAGTTCATCGCCAACCGTCGCCTGTCGCAGATTGGCTTGAAGGAAGAGTATCCAGGTACCACCAACCCGTTCCCATGGATGAGCGAGATCATGGACTTGAAGAAAGAGAAAAACTTCTTCGAGACCCGTGTGATCGAGTACCAGACTGGCGGCGCGCTGAGCTGGGATTGATTCCTGAGCCAAGCTGCACGATGAAGCCCTGACTTGTTCAGGGCTTTTTTATGCGTGGTGAATGGCCACTTTTTGAAGCACATCATCTCAAGCGGCTCGCCCAGAAGGGTTCGGATCGCATCACCAATGCTGTAGCCTTGTGCCCCAATTGCCATCAGCGTTGTCACCGATCGAGTGATCGGAACGCTTTCACTGCAGCGCTTTACAGCGACGTCGGAAGATTGGCACGGGAGTAAACTCCTGCTGTCACACCTGATGCACACTCAAAAAAAACAGTAGATAGGACCGAGGCCAACCCGTGAACCCAGACATGCTCGAAGCCGGCCCCGCAGACGCCAAAGTACTTTCCGTCTTTGACTTCGACGGCACCCTGACCCACCACGACAGTTTCGTGCCATTCCTCAAGTTTGCCTTTGGCACCGGCGAGTTTTATGGCCGGATGGTCAAGCTGGCGGTGCCGGGGCTGCGCTTTTTGCTGAGGCAGCTCAGCCGGGATGAATTGAAGGCGCAGCTGATCCGCACCTTCATGACAGGGGTGGAAAAGGCGTGGGTACAGCAGAAGGCCGAGGAGTATTGCCAGCGCAATTGGGCGCGGTTGATGCGACCGGCCGGGGTACTGTCGGTGGAGCAGGAGTTGGGCTCGGGGGCAGTGGTGACGCTGTGCTCGGCGTCGCCGGCGTTGGTGTTGCAGCCGTTTGCCGATCGGCTTGGGATCAAGTTGATTGGCACTGAGCTTGAGGTAGTTGACGGGGTGTTGACCGGCAAGCTCACCGGCAATAACTGCCGCTGTGAGAACAAGGTGTTGCGGCTTGAGGCGGTGTATGGGGACCTGGGGGAGTATCGGCTGCGGGCCTGGGGCGATACGCGTGGGGACCGGGAATTGCTGGCGGCGGCGCAGGATGCGCATTTTCGGCACTTTCATGCGAAGAAGAAAAAGCGCGCTCGGTTGCAGCGGTGATGCGGGCGGGTGGGATCGGCAGGTAGACCGAGGCGATCCCTTCGCAGCCTCGCTGGGGCTCGACGCCGCCCACAGTTGATCTCTGTCGCTCGGAGGGACGGTGTCTGGCTTGAGTGTTATATCGCGGCTTTGAGGTCCACACCCAAGGCCGTGGCGAAGGCTTTGACCATCGGGCTGCGCGGGGCGTTGTGGCGCAGGATCAGGTTGAATGCCGTGCTGAGGTGGACCTGCTCCGGGCACAGTGCGCGTAGGCGCCCTTCCCTTACCAATGGCGCGGCGTAGTGTTCTGGCAGGAAGCCCAGGAAGCGACCGGTGAGGATCAGGATGGCGACGGCTTCGACCTGGGAGGCCGAGGCGGACTGGCTGTCGTAGGTGACGAAGTTGGCCTTGTCGCGATGGATCGCATACCGATGGTTGACCACTTCATATTGGCGCAGCACCTCGGGCGAGATGCCATTCTCGTTGAAGAGCGGGTGTCCTACGGCGCAGTAGGCGTGGGACTTTTCTTCGTACAGCGGGAAGTAGTCGAATTCTTCGCGGCGCTGGTAGACGGGAACGATGCCGACAATCAAGCGCCCTTCCACCACACCGCGTTCAACTTCGTCCAATTGCGAGGCATGCAGGCGTAATCTTATTTTTGGTGATTGGCGGTGTAAGTTGCCCAGCGCGGTAATCAACGGGGAATTAACGTCGGACACGGTGTTATCAATAACGCCGACACTAAGGTCGCCAATAAGCTCGTTTTGCGCCGAACTAAGCTTGTCGCGAAAACTGTCCACCGAGGTAAATAACTCGATGGACGCCTGATACACCAACTTGCCTTCTTCGGTCAGCCCGAACCCTTCCCGGCCTCGTGTGCACAGGCGCATGCCGATGCGGATTTCCAGGTCGGAGATCTGCTTGCTGATGGCTGCCAGCCCCACGTTCAGCTCGTTTTGCGCGGCACTGAAGCCACCCGCTTCGACCACGGCCATGAACACGCGCAGCAATTTGAAGTCCAGCCCGCTCAACTGCAGGGGCGGTCTCGTGCCGGGTTTTGGCGGCAGGTTTCCAGAAGTGGAAAGTGGAGTTTCCATAATACGCGTTGACCTCAAGTGCCATATTCAACAGGCTTCAACCCAGTCCTTGAACATAGCCAGGCGGCGATAATGAACATAAACATCCGCCCTTGGCAACCTTGAATACGGCGCGTCAGACGCTGATTCAGTCTAGTTGAAAACTTATTGTTACTGCCTCCGACTCTTCTAAAAACAAGCGTGAGGAATACCCATGTCCCAACCCACCGACCGCCTTTGGGGTGCTCGTTTCAAGACCGGCCCGTCGGCTGCGTTGGCCGCGTTGTCGCGTTGCCCAGAGCGATATTTCCGCCTGACGCCCTACGACCTGGCCGGCTCTCGCGCCCATGCCCGTGAGCTGCAGCGCGCCGGGTTGCTGGATGAGTCGCAGACCCTGCGCACCCTCGAAGCCCTGGACCAGATCGGCCATGACTTCGCCGCCGGCCGCTTGCATCCGACCCTGGATGACGAGGACGTACACACCTTTATCGAACGCGTATTGATCGAGCGCTTGGGCGCTTTGGGCGCCAAATTGCGCGCCGGGCGTTCGCGTAATGACCAGACCGCCAACGATCTACGCCTTTTCCTACGTGACCATGCGCGCACCATCACCACCGAAGTGCTGAGTTTGCAGCAGGCGTTGGTGGAACAGGCCGAGCAGCATATCGAGAGCATCTGCCCCGGTTTTACCCATTTGCAGCAGGCGCAGCCGATTGTGTTCGCCCATCACTTGCTGGCACACGCGCAATCGATGCTGCGAGACGTGCAGCGCTTGGTGGATTGGGATGCACGTACGGCGCTGTCGCCACTTGGCGCAGCGGCAATGGCTGGTTCGGCGATTGCGCGCCAGCCGGAGCATTCGGCCAAGGAAATGGGCTACGCCGGGCCGTGCGAAAACTCCATCGATGCCGTCGCCAGCCGTGACCATGTGGCGGAATTCCTGTTTGTGGCGGGCATGCTCGGGGTGAATATTTCGCGTTTGTCCGAGGAGTTTTGCCTTTGGTCTTCGCGGCAATTTCGCTGGGTGGTGTTGGACGACGCCTACGCCACAGGCAGCTCGATCATGCCGCAGAAAAAGAACCCGGACATCGCCGAATTGGCGCGGGGCAAGGCTGGTCGCTTGATTGGCAACCTGACCGGGTTGATGTCGACGCTCAAGTCCTTGCCGCTGTCGTACAACCGCGACTTGAGTGAAGACAAGCACAGCGTGTTGGACAGTGTGGATACGTTGCTGCTGGTACTTCCAGCCATGGCCGGGATGGTGGCAACCATGACAGTCCAGGTGGAGGAGCTGCGGCGCCAGGCACCGATGGGTTTTACCTTGGCGACTGAGGTAGCGGATTGGTTAGCCACCCGTGGTGTGCCGTTCAAGGAGGCCCATGAGATTACTGGCGCGTTAGTACAGGCCTGTGAGAAGCATGAAATTGAGTTGTGGGAAGCCTCGCCAGCGATGTTGGCGCAGGTGGATGCGCGTCTCACACCCGAAGTGCGGGACTGCCTGACCCTGGAAGCGGCGATTGCAGCGCGCAGTGGCTGGGGTGGGACGGCGCCGGAGCGAGTGCGCGAGCAGATCGGCCGGTTGAAGATTGCACTGGCTGCACAGCAGCAGTGGGCTGAGAGTTATCAGGGGTTTCGGATTTAAGCCTGCATAGAGGGGGTGAACTCACCGGCGCTTTCGCAGGCAAGCCAGCTCCCACATTTGACCGGTTTTCAACCGTTGGACCGCGTACAGCAGTTAGCGCGTTATCAGTTTTGGAGAATCACCATGAACCAGACCCCGGCCGAGCGCTTGGAAACAGAGCGCAAGCTGTCCGAGAACCAGTTCGACATAACCCAGTACGAACACGTGCCGCGCCGCTATTACGGGCGGATGTTCTTTGCCACGTTGATCGTGATCGTGCTGGCAGCGCTGTTGCGCGCTTTCGCCAATGGCCAGATCGAATGGTCCTACATCGGCCAGTTCCTCACGTCCGAGGCCATTATTTGGGGCCTGGTGAACACCATCGTCATGTCGATCCTGGCGATGGCGTTGGGCGTAGTAATCGGGGTGATCACAGCGATCATGCGCATGTCGGCCAATCCGATCCTGCGTTATGTGGCCATCACTTACACCTGGCTGTTCCGTGGCACGCCGCTGATCCTGCAACTGCTGCTGTGGTTCAACCTGGCGCTGATTTTCCCGGTGATCGCGATTCCCGGCCTGTTCAGCATCGACACCGTCGACCTGATGACACCGTTCGTGGCTGCCCTGCTCGGCCTGAGCATCAACCAGGGTGCCTACACCGCCGAGGTGGTGCGCGCCGGTTTGCTCTCCGTCGACACCGGCCAGTACGAAGCGGCCAAGTCCATCGGCATGCCAAGCCTTCAGGCGCTGCGCCGGATCATTCTTCCGCAGGCCATGCGAGTGATCATCCCGCCGGTAGGCAACGAGTTCATCAGCATGGTGAAAATGACCAGCCTGGCCAGCGTGATCCAGTACTCGGAGCTGCTGCACAACGCGCAAAACATCTACTACGCCAACGCGCGGGTCATGGAGCTGCTGATTGTGGCCGGCATCTGGTACCTGGCGGTGGTGACTGTTCTTTCATTTGGTCAAAGCCGCCTCGAGCGTCGTTTTGCCCGCGGCGCCGGCAAGCGTTCGTAAGTCTGGGTTGAGGAGATTTGCCCCATGAGAAGCATCGTCAAGGCCGTCAACCTGAACAAGTACTACGACCAGTATCACGCGCTGCGCGACATCAATATCGAGGTCGAGCAAGGCGAAGTCATGTGCATCATCGGCCCGTCGGGTTCCGGTAAAAGCACGTTGCTGCGCTGCGTCAACCAGTTGGAAAAAATCGACAAGGGCGGCCTGTGGGTTGACGGCGAACTGGTGGGTTACCGCGTCGTCGGCAACAAGCTGCATGAGATGAATGAAGTGCAGATCGCCCGCCAGCGCCTGGCCACCGGCATGGTGTTCCAGCGCTTCAATCTATTCCCGCACATGACCGTGTTGCAGAACATCATCGAAGGCCCCTGCCAGGTACTCAAGCGCTCGCCCAAGGAAGCCATCGAAGACGCGTTGGAACTGCTGGCCCGCGTCGGCCTGGCGGACAAGCGCAATGCCTACCCGGTGGAATTGTCCGGCGGGCAACAACAGCGCGTGGCGATTGCCCGTGCGTTGGCGATGCGTCCCAAGTTGATGCTGTTCGACGAACCTACTTCAGCCCTCGACCCGGAACTGGTCGGCGAAGTGCTGTCGGTGATGCGCGACCTGGCCACCACCGGCATGACCATGATCGTGGTCACCCATGAATTGGGCTTCGCCCGCGAAGTCTCCAACCGCATGGTGTTCATGGACGCCGGCCAGATTGTGGAAGCCGGCAGCCCGGAAGAAATTCTAATAAGCCCACAAAACCCGCGTACCCAAAGCTTTATTTCTGCCGTTCGCACTTAACTAAAAAACTAACGAGAACGCCCCCATGAAAAAATTGTTTATCCCAACGTTGCTCGCAGGCCTGATGGCCTCCTCCGCTGTTTTCGCGGCATTGCCGGCGGCAATCAAGGAAAAGGGTGAGATCAGCGCGGCCATCGTGCCGAACTATCCGCCAATGGATTTCAAGGACCCGGCCACCAACAAGATCACCGGCCTGGACTTCGACCTGGGCAACGCCCTGGCCGAGCGCCTGGGCGTGAAGATCAAATGGCAGGAAACCGGCTTCGAACAAATGCTCAGCGGCTTGACCACCAAGCGCGTGGACATCGTGCTGTCGGGCATGACCGACACCGCCGAACGCCAGAAGGCGGTGACCTTCATCGACTACTTCACCAGTGGCCCGCAGTTGTACACCCTGGCCAAGCGTGAAGACCTCAAGGAATTGACTGACCTGTGCGGTAAAAAAGTCGGCACCAGCCGCCGTACCACCTGGCCGTCGGAAATTGCCGCCTGGAGCAAGGAAAACTGCGAAGCCGCGGGTAAGCCAGCGATCGTAGTCATCGGCACAGAAGGCTCGGCGGATGCACGGGCGCAGTTGCAGCAGAATCGCCTGGATGCGGCGATGCAGGGCAGCGAGACCATCCCTTACCTGATGTCGCTGGACAAGGGCAAGTACAAGCCGGTGGGCTTGGCGATTTCCAAGCAATTCACGGGGCTGGGGATCGAGAAGAGCAACACGGAACTGGTCACGGCGATCAGTGAAGCGTTGCAGGGCATGATTGATGATGGGACGTACGGCAAGATCCTGAAGAAATGGGACCTAGAGCAAGGTGCCGTCGAGAAGATCACCATCAACGCCGGCCAGTAACGCAATCTGCAGGTGGGAGCTGGCTTGCCTGCGATAACGGTGGGCCAGGCAACGCATGTGCAAGCTGGCTCATCGCTGTCGCAGGCAAGCCAGCTCCCTCACGTTTGATGAGTGTTACCTAGAGAACATAACAAGGACATCCGCCCCACCGTGGCCACCTACTCCCTGGTAATCCGCCGCCTGATGATCTGCTCGGTGACCATCGTGGTCAGCCGCGCCATGACCAGCCCGTTGCTGGCCTTGCTGCTGAGCACCCGCCTGGGCCTGAACCAGCAGGACATCGGCCTGTTGATGGGCATCGCGGTGTTTATCGCGACATTGCTGGGCCTGTACGGCGGCTACATCATCGACCGCCTGGAAAAGCGCAAGCTGCTGATCCTGGCCATGCTCTCCAGCTCCATCGGTTTTCTGTTGCTGACCTTTGCCAGCAACCTCTACCTCACGACCCTGACCCTGGTCATCACCGAAGCTGCGTCGGCGCTGTTCCTGATTGGCTCCAAAGCCATCATCAGCGAGAACCTGCCGGTAGGCGACCGCGCCAAGGTCTTTTCCCTGCGCTATACCCTGACCAACGTCGGCTACGCCACTGGCCCCATGGTCGGTGTGGTGATTGCCGGCCACATGCCGTTGGCACCGTTCCTGATCGCCAGTGCGATCGCCTTCGGCAGCCTGTTCCTGATGATCGGCATCCCGCCCACCCAGCGGGATGACAGCAACAAGCCATTGAGTTTCCTCACCACCCTGCGCACCTTGCGCAGCGACCGCACGCTGATCCTGTTCACCAGCGGCAGCCTGCTGAGCACCATTGTCCATGGGCGCTACACCCTGTATCTGTCGCAGTTTTTGCTAGTGGCCTACAAGCCTGCCGAGGCATTGAAGATTCTGTCTGCGGTGCTGGCCTGCAACGCCATCACCGTGATTTTGATGCAGTACCAGATCGGCCGCTTCCTCAAGCGTGAGCAACTGCGCTACTGGATCGTGCTCGGCACCTTGCTGTTCATTGCCGGGCTGATCGGCTTCAGCCTCGCGGACAGCCTCGTCACCTGGTGCCTGGCGATGTTCGTATTCACCCTGGGCGAAATGATCATCTACCCCTCCGAGTTCCTGTTCATCGACACCATTGCCCCTGATGCACTGCGCGGCAGCTACTACGGCGCGCAGAACCTCGCGGCGTTCGGCGGAGCGATGAGCCCGGTCATTTGCGGCTATCTGCTGATCAATGCGGCGCCGGCCAGCATGTTCTATGCGCTGGGTGCATTGACGGCGATAGGGGGAACGTTGTGCTTCTTGAGCGGGCGAAGGGTCGCAGGTTCTTGCTGATATTTACGCGGGATCCCGCTATTAATAGCAAAACTTCTCACGGACCCGAGCCCCATGAAATTCGACACGGCCTACAGCCTGAGTCTCGACGACAAGCTGTCGATCTACGACGTCCGAGACCTGAATTTCGACGAAACCGCCGATTTCGACTCCGACAAGGAGCGTTTCCTCTGCCCCAACGATGACTGCCGGGCAGCGTTTGATGCGGACAATGCGCTGGGCACGTTCAACGCAAAAAACGTCAATTACCTGCGCACGCCGCACTTCAAGAACAAGACCAGCACCCGGCACATCGACGGTTGTCGCTACGCCAGCACCCACAAGACTGCGACCGGGGAAGGTGACAACGAGCGCGAGGAAAACTTCCCATCGGAATTTGTACTCACCCGTCGGCAATATGCACGCACGGCCCCCTTGGTGAGCACCGAAGCAAGCGTCCCACAGGAGCCAGCGAAAGCACCGTCAAGCCGTGCCACCGCATCACCTGGTTCCAATGACAGCCCCCCGGATAAAACCAGCGTGTTCGCTCACCCGGTGGAATGCTTTGTGTCGAATATCGACGACAAGGACACACTCAAGTCCATGCCGTTGAAGATCGGCGACCACACGGCGACCTACTGGACGTTTTTCAAAAAGATCGAATACCTGCAAGACAACAAAGGCTTGATCTATTGGGGCAGGATCAAGGCGATCAAGGACTACACAAGCAGCTTTCGCATCGACTTCGAAAAAAAGGTATGGCTCGACAAGAAGCCCTACTCGGTCAACGTCTACCTGAGCAAAAAACTCATCGATAACTACTGCAAGCGCAAGGCATTCCTGGAGCAGATCAAGGCGGCGGTAGACAGCGAACGGACGCTGTATTGCTTCTTCTATGGCGTGACGCCGACGTTTAAACAGGTGCCCAGCAAGAAAAACCCCGAGCAGACGTTTGGCGTGTTCAGCGCGAATATCGAGAACCTGGATCACCTGATCATTCGCGAGGCACCGGGGCTGGAATAGTGGGTCGTTGAAAATCCAGTTGATGAGCGGTCAAAACAACTGTACAAAAACACAGTATAGTTTGCCCTCCCCCGTCGAACCCTGGAGAAACCCCATGTCCTCTCTGGCAATGAGCTCTTTCGTAGAACAGCAGATCGTCCTGCATCAATTCACCGCCAAGCACAGCGTACAGGCCCGTGCGATGTTGGGCTGGAGCCGGGAACACCTGGCGCTTCAGGCTGGCGTGGCGGTCGAAGCGGTCCAACAGTTTGAAAGTCAGTGCGACGTGGGTGATGAAACCCGCCTGGCGTTGGCGTTTCGCCTGGAGGCTGAAGGGCTGGTGTTTTTCCCGGGTTTTGCGCCGGGGTGGGGGATGAGTGCACGCCGGTTTGACACCGCTGCAACCGAGCCCGCAGCGCGAGGAATCATCTCTCGTTTGATCGGTACCACTTCGGCGTCACTTGACTCCCCAACCCCTCAACCGAACGGTGCGTAGCGTCCAGTCGCCTCACCGGGCAAGTGAGGGTCTCGGCCTCTCCCATCTACTTGGGTGTAAACCGTACGGGGTCAAGGCTCCGGCCTGATAGCCACCTGGGCTGCCTGTTCATAACCGTAGGCCACTGCCAACAAGGTAGGTTC
Source organism: Pseudomonas lurida (assembly GCF_002563895.1). Lineage (NCBI taxonomy): Bacteria > Pseudomonadati > Pseudomonadota > Gammaproteobacteria > Pseudomonadales > Pseudomonadaceae > Pseudomonas > Pseudomonas lurida. The sequence goes on from NZ_PDJB01000001.1 coordinate 4,895,289, forward strand.
GGCCCAACGGGTGCCGAAGAAATAGGCACTGGTGGGTAGACCGTCCTCATCGACACCCGAAGGCACGGCGATGCCTGGATAGCCAGCAGCCGCGACGCCGAAGTAACTGTTGGTCTCGAAATCCGAGACCACAGCGTCGAGGTTATGCAACTGGATCGGGTCATCCACGGTACTGCGAAAATCCTGGATAAGCGCGTTCCACAGGGGCTTGCGCTGTTCCGCCGTCAGGGTAGCGGCATTAACGTCCTTGAGCACTGGCTGATGGTCTGCTTGCGCACCATCGCGTTCGTCGTTGAACTTGATCAGTTCGGTCAGTGACTTCACCGGCAGCCCCGGGCGCTTGGCCAGATAAGCATTAAGCTCGTCCTTCACGTCCGAGAGCAGCAACTCGTCGTAGCGTGATGCGTCGGCCAGGCGCTGATTGATCGGCACCAATACCGCGCCTTGCTCGCGTAGCACCTTGAGTGTCCGGCTGAACTGGGTACTGTTGTCGACCGACAGGGTTTCGCCGTTTGCGGAAAACGTCGCGGGGTAGCCGATACGCTTGTCTTTCAACGCGCCTGGAACCAGTAACCGGGTGTAATCGACGCCTTGGGGCGCTCCCACGCTCGCCGGGTCCTGAGGATCACTGCCTGACATGGCATTGAGCATCAATGCAACATCGAACACTGAGCGAGCCATCGGGCCCGGCGCATCCTGATGCTGACTCGCGGGAATAATCCCGTTGCGGTTCAGTAGGCCAACCGTGGGCTTGAGCCCCACAACACCATTGCGTGCTGCTGGCACAATGATCGAACCATTGGTTTCAGACCCTACCGCCAAGGGCGCCAACCCTGCCGCGACCGCGGCGGCAGACCCGGAACTGGAACCTCCGACGTCGGCACCCGGCTTATGCGGGTTACGGGTTTGCCCGCCACGGCTGCTCCAGCCATCGGGACCACCACGAAACCCGGCCAGCTCGGTCATATTGGTTTTACCCAGGATCACAGCGCCCTGCCGGATCAGGTGGTCAACCAACGGCGCATTCCTGCCTGCCGTTTCGCCAACAAGGCCATACGCCCCCGCACTGGTTTGCATGCCTGCCGTTTCGATGGTGTCCTTGAGCAACACGGGAATACCATGCAGTGGCCCGCGCACCTTGCCGCTGGCGCGCTCGCGATCCAACTCGCGCGCGGTCTCAAGTGCCTCAGGGTTGAGTTCAATCACCGAACGCAGTTGCGGGTCCAACCTGCGAATCCGTTCCTGCAGGTAACTGACCAGATCGGCGGAGCGGAGCCCACCCGGCAGGGCCATTTGCCGGCCAAGCTCACTGACGCTGAGGGACTCGGTACCGGGCGGAACGGGCTTTGAGGTCGCATGAGAATCGTCGCCGGCGAAGGTTTGCAGGGTTTGCCGGGCAATCAAGCCCAAGCCATAGGCAATAGAGAACATAAGACCTCTTGGGGAGTAAGAAACGACGAAGGACCGCCATTGATCCATGCCCCAGTCTAAAAAACCCTCGCCTTCCCAACAGCGCGACGCATACCGTTTAAAACGTGGGATTATTCAGCGCGCCAGGTAGCCTGCCCTGTACCGCCGTCAGCCGGCAGGCACTGCGATACGCCTGCACCAGGTTCGGCAGCGCCCCCTTCGACCCCCGCTCGCCATAGAACCACAGCGTTGTACCGTCCCCAAGTGGCTCGCCAAGCCTGGGACAACCCACCCAACAGGCAGGGTCAAATGCCGCACTCTGGCTGTCGGACACCAGCGCATCCAATCGATATTGACTGAAAAGTGCATCGATTGCATGGCGGGTGTGCAGGTTGAATTGCAGCGTGTCATCCACACACAGTGCAGGAACCGGCACCCGTTCCACCCCGGCCAGGCGCAGGTTTTCCAGCGCCCGCACGAACAGCGCGCGGTGTTCGATAGGGGAATGCCCATCGCCTCGCTCGTAGGGTCCTGCAACCCCCACGCGCAGGCCAGTTACGCTTCGGTCTGGCGTGAAGGTGGTGTTGTTCTGCACCAGGGGCACCTCCACCATGACCGGCCCCGAAGGGTCGATGCCACTCAAGGCGACCAGCGATAACGATGGATCACGCACAGGTTTCACAGGGAAGGCCGGTGCGCTGTAACCAGGAATGTAAATGCCGCCCGATAAATGCCTGTCGCTGCCGGAAGGCGCGCCGAAAGCGATACTGCCCGGGCTCGCTGCATCGGTGGAGGGGGTCGGTGGCGCTCTTGTCAGCCCCACCCTCTCCGGTAACACAGGTGACGGTGGGCCAGATCGACAAGGCATGCCCGACTGCCAATTTTTCTTACACTCGATGTCCATGTTGACAGCCCTGCGGAAGTGACTTTCCGCAGGATCATCGCACCCTCGTCCAAGGGCTGGAACCGCCTAGAAACACCCGGAAACCTCCTTTTTTCCGACACGCCTGCCGTCAACCGGCGATGTGCTCTTGCGCGCCTTTCGGTTCCACCTCCAGCCACCACGCCCCGCCACGCTCAGGCTGATTCAAGCTGAACGCCTGCCCCATCGCCGGTGTGGTTATCGACACGTTGCGCTCCCAAGCCAGGGCCATGATGCGGTCAAACGGTTCGTGCCAGGCATGGAAGGCCAGGTCGAAGGTGCCGTTGTGGATCGGCAGCAGCCACCGCCCCTTGAGGTCGATATGGGCTTGCAGGGTTTGCTCGGGCTGCATGTGCACATGGGGCCAATCGACGTTGTAAGCACCTGTTTCCATGAGTGTCAGGTCAAAGGGGCCGTACTGTTCGCCGATGCGTTTAAAGCCGTCGAAGTAGCCAGTATCGCCACTGAAGAAAATCCGCCGGGCACCGTCGATCATCACCCAGGAACACCACAGTGTCTGGTTGGCATCAAACAGCCCGCGCCCGGAAAAATGCTGCGCAGGTGTGGCGACAAACCGAATGCCATCCACTTCAGTGCCCTGCCACCAATCCAATTGGCGCACTTTGCTGGCCTCCACGCCCCACTTGACCAACAGGTCGCCCACGCCCAACGGAGCAAGAAAATAGCGGGTTTTCTCGGCCAATTGGACGACAGCCTTGCGGTCAAGATGGTCGTAGTGATTGTGGGAAAGAATCACCGCTTCCAAGGGCGGTAACGCCTCAAGACTGATGGGTGGCAAGTGGAAACGCTTGGGGCCGGCCCAACTGAACGGTGAGGCGCGCTCGGCGAACACCGGGTCGGTGACCCAGAATTTTCCGCGCATCTTGAGCAAAACGGTGGAATGCCCAAGACGGAACACGCTGTGATCCGGAGCGGCTAGCAGCTGCTCGCGAGTCAGCGGTTGCACCGGAATCTGCCCCACCGGGCGCGTGCTGCGCGGTTTGTTGAACAGCATGTTCCAGAAAATGCGCAAGGTCTTGCCAAAGCCACCGTGCTGCACGGGAGCATCATTGCTGAAAGGCTTCTGGTCCTGCTCGGCAGGTTTGCGCGTGGCTGGCGATGAATCGACACGGGATGAGAGGGTGGCCATTACCGGGTGACTCCTACGGCTCGCTCATAAATTACACTGCACAGTGTAGTTTCAAGATTGCAACAAAATCCGGAGCAAGTAAACTACCGAGTGTAACTTTCCTTTCCCTGAAGAGCCGAGCGCCACCCATGACTGCCCCACAACGCCTCACCGACCGTAAACGCGAAGCCATCGTGGCCGCGGCTATCGCCGAGTTTCGCGCGAACGGTTTCGAGGTCACCAGCATGGACAAGATCGCGGCCACCGCTGGCGTATCCAAGCGCACGGTGTACAACCACTTCCCCAGCAAGGAAGAATTATTCGCCGAAATCCTGCATCAACTCTGGGCCAGCAGCGTCGCTCAGCTTGACGTCAGCTACACCAGCGAGCGTCCGCTGCGCGATCAATTGCGCGGGTTGCTGGAGGCAAAGATGAAAATGATGTCGGACGCCAATTTCCTCGATCTGGCCCGGGTCGCGATTGCCGCCACTATCCATTCGCCAGAGCGTGCGCAAGACATGGTCACCCGCCTGAGCAAGCGTGAAGAAGGCTTCACCCAGTGGGTACGGGCCGCCCAGGAAGACGGCCGACTCAACTGCCCCGACCCGGCATTTGCCGCCCACCAGATCCAGAGCTTGCTCAAGGCCTTTGCCTTTTGGCCACAGATTACCCTCGGCCAACCCACCTTGGACGCTGCCAGCCAAGCCAGCGTCATCGAGTCAGCCATCGACCTGTTCCTGGCCGGCTACGAAGTCACCCCGTCTCGCGAGCCGTAATCCTGTTGTGTGAACGACATTTCAGGTCGTTTTTGACGCATTCACCCTCTGTTTTGCGCAAATGGCCTGGAAGGACACTGATTATTCCCGCACGAATAACTGACAATATTCATAGGCTTTATCCGATCAACGGCTAAGCCTGCGAACGCGTGTCGTCGTTTCTGCAAAAAGCTGACCCAGGAATTTATGGAAAACAGACAAGGCAAAGGGCTGTCCTTTGCCCGGCGAATCTACAAGCCAAGGATTATCGGCACGGCGATGTGCTGTATCAGCGTCATCGCTGCGCTGTATCCGCTCGCGATGCCGGGTTGGGTCTGGGCATTGTTGCTGGTCAACGCTTTCGCCTGGCCACATCTGGCTTATCAACTGGCAACCCGCTCTAAATTTCCCTACGACGCCGAACAGCGCAACCTGATGTATGACGCGCTGTTCAGCGGGTTCTGGGCCGCGACGCTGCAGTTCACCCCGCTGACCACCGTGACCCTGCTGTCGATGGTCGCCATGAACAACGTCGCCGCCGGTGGCAAGCGCCTGTTAATACGCGGCGCAGGAGCCCAGTTGCTCGGCGCGGGGGCAGGCGCGTTGTTGTTCGGCGTGCAGTTCAACCCTTCGGTCAGCCTGGTCCAGGTCTACGCCTGCCTGCCCATGCTCACGCTCTACCCCATGGCCATCGGCATGGTCTGCTACCAACTGGCGATCAAACTCTCGGAACACAAACGTGCCCTCAGCGCACTGAGCCGCATCGATAGCCTCACCGGCCTGCTCAATCACGGTTCCTGGAAAGACCTGCTGCACCTCAAGTTCCACAAGTGCCAGCAACAGCAGAGCCACGCCACCATCGCCTTGATCGATATCGATCACTTCAAGCAGATCAATGACACCCACGGCCATATCGTCGGCGACGCCGTACTGCGCCAACTGAGCCTGGAGCTGCGGCGCAGCCTTCGGGAAAACGACTTGGCCGGGCGTTACGGCGGCGATGAGTTCTGCGTGATTCTTCCGAAAATGCCGCTGGAAAAGGCCGCTGAGGTCATGGAACGCATACGCGAAACCTTTAGTAACTACCGTAACCCGCAGATCCCTGAACTGCGCGTAAGCCTGAGCATTGGCCTGGCGGGGTTCCAGCCGTCGTTTACCGATGCCGCCATGTGGCTCAATGCAGCGGACCGGGCGCTGTATACGGCGAAAGACACGGGGCGTAACCGGGTCAACGTGAGCGACGAAAGGGTTGCCTACTCCGCCTGAAACAGTGCGACGACAGCTCGTCCGAATCTTCCTGCCTGCGCGCCGCAAGAAAGCATAATGCCACCATTGGTCGCCTACCCAAAAAAGGTCCTGCCTTCGGGGCGAACTTCTTGTCAGGCTTATCACTCTGAATCCGTTGTCCACCCCTCTGTCGGCACAAGGAAGCTGACAATGAGCAAGTCAACCGTATGGCGCATGCCTTACGGGGGCAGGCGCATACCCAAGGAAACTCCAGCAGTCTGCTTGCCCGAGCACCCGAACATGTTATTTAACGCACATAAAAAAACCATACATTCGCTGCAACACACCCTTGCCCAACATGCCAGTTTGCTGGACGCCATCGAGCGCTCCATGGCGGTGATCGAATTCGACCTGCAGGGCAACGTGCTGCGGGCCAATGCCAATTTCCTACAGACCATGGGTTACCGCGCCGAACAGGTCGAGGGCCAACCCCATCGGATGTTCTGTACCCCGGCATTCGCTCGCAGCGCCGAGTACAACCAGCTGTGGTCGAACCTGCGCAATGGCCTTTTCCAGTCCGGCACCTTTGAACGGGTGGCCGGCGATGGTCAGTCGGTGTGGCTGGAAGCCAGCTACAACCCAGTGCGAGATGAAGAGGGGCACGTGACCAAAGTGGTGAAGTACGCCATGGACGTCACCCCGCGCCTGCAGGCCGAAAGCGAAGCGAACGCCAAGCTGGAAGCCATCGGCAGGGCGATGGCGGTGATCGAATTCAACCTCGACGGTACCATCATCACCGCCAACACGAACTTCCTGCAGCGCATGGGTTACACCCTCGCGCAGGTCCAGGGCCAGCACCATCGCCTGTTCTGCACGAAAGCGTTGGCCAACAGTTCGGCCTACGAGGATTTCTGGCGGCGCCTGAACCAGGGTGAATTGTTCAGCGGCCAGTTCGAGCGCGTGGATAAAAACGGCCAGACCGTGTGGCTCGAAGCCAACTACAACCCGGTGTACGACGCCAGCGGGCGCCTGTGCAAAGTGGTCAAGTTCGCCTCGGACATCACCGCCAGGGTGCAACAACATGCCGCCGACGCCGCCAGTGCCGCCCAGGCGTACCACATCTCCCTGAACACCCGGGACATCGCCGAAAAGGGCGCCGACGTGATCCAGCAAACGGCCAGCGGCATGCGCGACATTGCCGCGGACATCGACAGTTCTTCACAGAAGATCGCCAAGCTGGGCGAGCGCTCGCAGCAGATCTCCACCATCGTCAATACCATTCGCGGCATCGCCGACCAGACCAACCTGCTGGCACTCAATGCCGCCATCGAGGCGGCGCGTGCGGGCGAGCAGGGTCGCGGGTTTGCCGTGGTGGCCGATGAGGTACGGCAACTGGCAGCGCGCACCAGTGGTTCGACGGCAGAAATCTCCAGCATGATCGCGATGATCCAGGATGAAACCCGCGAGGCCATCCACAGCATGGACGGTACCCGCGACCGCGCCGCGCAAGGCGTGGACTTGGCCAATCGCGCCGGTACGGTCATCCTGCAGATTCGCGAAGGCACCGGTGAGGCCGTACAGGCGGTGAGTGCGTTTGCCAATGAGCGTGGCGCTCACTGAGACGATCTTCATGCGGGCGGCCGGGGGCTCGGTCTATAGTGCTTCATTGTCTATTTGTCGATGATCCGAGCCCACCATGACCCCAGAAAAGCCTGAAGCCGCCCCTGTCGACCACCTGCGCTTCCACCGCGCCCACGCCCACTTGGCGCCGACCTTCGGCAACGACACCTTTGCCCTCAAGGCCGAAGCCTTCGCGCGCTTCTTTGGCACGCCCACGTTCCTTGGCGCACAAACTGCGCTCGTGGTGTTGTGGGTGGTGTTGAACATGACCGGTATCACGCATTTCGACGTGTACCCGTTCATCCTGCTCAACCTGGCTTTCAGCCTGCAATCGGCCTATGCCGCGCCGCTGATCCTGCTGGCCCAGACCCGCCAGGCGGCGCGCGACAAAGCCCAGTCCGATGCCGACGCACAACACCGCGAAGCGCTGGCAATCGCCAACAGCGAGCGCCAGGCCCAGGCTGCGCAGACCACCAAGCAGTTACTGGAACTGCTGGAGCAAAACACCCGGCTCACGGAAATGACCAAACAACTGACCGAACATATCGAAAGCCTCACGTGCGAAATGCATGAGCACTTTGTGCGAAAAGCCTAAGGCAACCGCACATGCCGGCCCAGCTCATCGAACAATGCGACCACCAAGCGCAATGCTCGACAATCCGGGCGCGTGAGCAACCACAGCGCCGTATTGTGCCCCGCCAATGCGGGCCCCAGTGGCTGCAGGCCTTCCCCCAATAGAAAGTCCGGCAATGCCGCCACACCCAGCCCCGCCCGTACCAATTCGGTCACCGACAGCATGCTGTTGCAGCGATAACTGGGGCGCACACCGGGCAGGTGCTCGCGACGCCAGACGACCGTCGGGTGATCGGGCAAGAAATCATCCGGGGCGATCCAAGGCAGGTCGGCCAACTCACGGCCCGCGTGTTGCTCGACGAAACCTCGGCTGGCGCAGACCTGGTATGACACGCTGCCAAGGCAACGTCCGACAAGGTGCTCGGGCGGCGCCTTGGTCAGGCGCAGGGCGATATCCGCGTCGCGGCGGCTGAGGTTGGCGAAATCATTCGACGTGCTCAGCTCCAGGGTCAGCGCCGGGTAATGCGACATGAACTGCGCGAGGGCCGGCAACAGCAACCCCTGCAGCACCGAATCGGTACAGGTCAGGCGCACCGTGCCGCTGATCACTTCACCGCCCTGCTCCACCCCAATGCGCGCAGCTTCCAGTGCTTGCTCGGCACGTTCCGCCTGCTGCGCCAGGTTACTCGCCAGGCTCGTGGGCAGGTAACCGGCGCGGCTTTTTTCGAACAACGTCTGGCCCAGCGCCGTCTCCAGGCGCCGCACTGCGCGAAACACCGTGGACACATCCACCCGCAACAATGCCGCCGCCCGGGCGAGGGTGCCGCCGCGCACGAGGGCCAGGATCAGCGACAGGTCTGGGTAATCCAGTGAGTAGTGCGTGGTTGCATTGAGCATGTGCGCAAACGCCAATATTGATTGCGTGAACGCCAATCTATAGTGCGCCCCAGGACACCACAAGCCATGGGATGTACACGATGAACGCCACCCACCTGCACGTCGCCCTGATCGGCGACTACAACCCCGATGTGACCGCCCACCAGGCGATTCCCGTGGCGCTGCAACAAGCAGCCGATACCTTGGGCCTGACCGTGCACGTACGGTGGCTCGACACCGACGCCCTGCCCGTGACACTCCAGGGCTTCGACGGTTTCTGGTGCGTCCCCGCCACGCCCTATCGCGACACAGAGGCGGCCCTGCGGGCGATTCGTTTTGCCCGCGAACAGCGGCGACCGTTCCTGGGCACCTGCGGCGGCTTTCAACATGCCGTGCTGGAATATGCCCGCAACGTGGTGGGTTGGGCCGATGCCGAGCATGGCGAACTCGCCCCGGATGCCAAGCGCGCAGTGATCGCGCCATTGAGCTGTGCCCTGGTGGAAGCCACCGACACCGTGCGCCTGGCGCCCTACACGCGCATCGCCGACGCCTACGGCACCCTTGACCTGTTGGAGGACTATCGCTGCCGCTACGGCATCAACCCTGAGTTCATCGATGCCCTGCTCGAAGGCGACCTGATCCCCAGCGGCCATGATGCAGCTGGCGACTTGCGCGCGGTGGAACTGCTCGATCATCCGTTCTTCGTGGCCACCCTGTTCCAGCCCGAGCGCAGCGCGCTGAAAGGCGTCACCCCGCCCCTGGCGGTTGCCCTGCTCAAGGCATGCCAGGCGGTGTCGGCATGATCGCCCACACACCCGCACCGCCCTATTACGCGGTGATCTTCAGTTCACTGCGCACCGAAGGCGATCTCGGTTACAGCCAGGCCGCCACTCGCATGCTCGAACTGGCGCGCGAACAACCGGGGTTTCTCGGCGTGGAATCGGCACGGGAAGACGGCTTGGGCATCACCGTGTCGTACTGGGAAAATGAGGCGGCTATCCTGGCCTGGAAACAGCAGGCCGAGCACCGCGCGGTGCGCGAACAGGGGCGCGCCACCTGGTACTCGGCCTTCCAGACCCGGGTATGCAAAGTCGAACGGGCCTACGCCTTCCGGAATTGAAAGGCGCCCGCTTTTATACCTTCACTGGGGTTGAGAAACGTGCAGGCCTAACTGACCAGACTGCGCAACGCGCTGATCTGCGGGATCTCCACCCGCCGCATATACACCCGCAACGGCTCGGTGATGTTGATGCGGTCGTCGATGTTCTGGTCCAGCAGCAACTGGATACGGTCACGGGACAGGGTCATGGCCTGCTCCGGGGCCGGCAGCCAGACGAATTCGGCAGTGGGGATGATGCCGTCATCGGCCACATCCATGCCAAAGGAGTCTTCGCTGAACCGCACGATGTACTGGCCGGTCTTGCGGTTGAGGCCAACAAAACCGTGGAGTTGGTCGGCGGCCTGGCAGATAAGCTCGGAGGTGATGCGCATGGTAAACCTCACTGAAAAGTCCCATGGGGACTGGAAAGATGGTTTACACGCGTGGCGGGAAATACCGCCCTCTAACGGGGCGGCTTCGGCCAAGAGTACTGCAATGCACCCGTCAAAAACCCGAAAATTTTGCCCGTGCGCACGTTAATGTCGGTTTGGTGATAGCGCCTTTCGCAATCAATTGTTAAAAAGGAGGCCTTCTCAAAGCTACCTCCACGAAAGGACTTCGCATATGCCTGTCACGTTTACCAAGAGCGCCCTGCTGCTCGCCCTGATGCTCGGCCTTGGCCAGGCACATGCGCAAGACCCCATCAGCCCGGCCGAATTGGCGACCAACGAAGGCATCCCCTACCCTGCCGTGATCGCCCACCGTGGCGCCTCCTTTGATGCGCCCGAGTCCACCGCCGCGGCCTACAAGATCGCCCGCGACCTGGGTGCCGACTACCTGGAAATGGACCTGCAGCGCAGCAAGGACGGCGTACTGTTCGCCCTGCACGACAACAACCTGCAGCGCACCACCGACGTGGCCACCAAGTTCCCTGATCGCAAGGATGCCCCGGCCAACGAGTTCACCTGGAAAGAACTGCAAACCCTCGACGCCGGCAGCTGGTTCAACACCGCCTACCCAGACCGCGCACGCCCAGGTTTCGTCGGCCTGAAAATCCAGAGCCTGGACGACATCATCAAGATCGCCGAAGGCAACCCGCAGCACAAACCCGGCCTGTACATCGAGACCAAGGAACCCAAGCAATTCCCGGGCATCGAGGCGGACCTGAAGAACAAGCTGCTGGATAAAGGCTGGCTGAGTTCCGCCGGCTCCAAGCTGGGCAAGAGCAACACAGGCGTCGGCCAGGGCAAGGGCCGCGTGGTGCTGCAAACCTTTGAAGTCGCCAGCCTGAAAGAGCTGCAGAAAGAGATGCCCAACACCCCGAAAATCCTGCTGCTGTGGGTGGGTGAAGGCAGCATCGAGCCTAAAAACAAGCAGACCTTCGCCGAGTCCGGCGAAACCACCAAGGCCGCCTACTACGCCAAGCAAGAGCCAAAGGACGCCGCCGAGTTCGAAAAATGGGTCGACGAAGCCAAGAGCCTCGGCGCCATTGGTACTGGCCCATCGGCTGAGCTGACCAACCATGGCGACCAGAGCTACTCGGACTTGGTCAAGCCGGAGATGAACAAGCTGACCCACGACAAAGGCCTGCTGGTGCACGTCTACACCGTGGATGAGCCGGTGGACTTCGACAAAGTGATGAAGGCCGGCGTCGATGGCATCTTCACCAACCGCGCCGCCGAACTGCTGAAGTTCTACAAGCGCTGGCCGTCGTCCAGCGTGCAGGACCTGTTGAACGACTATAAGTACTGAGTGAAGGCCCCATGGTCAGGCCGCCTGTGGTTGGGGCGTGACGACAGCCTGATCCTCGACGAGCTGGGGCGCACCGCGCCCCATGCGCATGACGCCCCCCATGGATGGTCTGCCCCGGCGCGCCGATCACGGTCAGCCTGCAAGGGCACCTCACCAACGCCCATCGCCTGTTCATCCCTTCGCGACAGACCCACGCCATTCGCGAGGCGATCCTGCGCAACCAGCGGATTGAACAAACTGCGCAACTGCTTGAAATAATTAAGGGTGAATTAAGTTGCGCTGGTTAATCTGATCCCACTTAAACAGCTCACCCGAGAAGGACACACACCATGAAAACTTTGACTGCCCTGTTCGCTGCTACCGCCCTGACACTGACCGCCGGCCTGGCCCAGGCTGATGTTCGCCCCGACCAGATCGAAGGCCTGCTCAAATCCGGCGCCGTGAAGCCTTTCGAACAACTCAACAGCGCTGCACTGGCCACACACAAAGGTGCGACCATCACCGACACCGAACTGGACCACAACAACAGCGGCGTGCTGGTCTACGAAGTTGACCTGACTGACACCGCCGGCAAGAAGTTTGAAGTGAAGCTCGACGCCAAGACCGGCGCCGTGCTGGAAGACAAGATCGACAGCTGATTCACCGTCTCGCTCACAGCCGCGCTGCCTTCGGGTAGCGCGGCTTTTTTATGCCCGAACGTAGGAAAACCCTCCATTTAGTGAATGAAATTACACCTAGAGTGCGCAAGGTCGCTAAAATCCCCGCTATCGGCCAGGGCATAACGCTCACCACCTTACGGATCGAGAATGCTGCATGGGGCAAAAAGCCGACGACATCGCCACCATTGGCCGAATCAGTGCCGTCCCCGCGATGCTCAAAGTCATCAGCGACATGACCGGCCTGCGCTTTGCCGCTGTGGCACGGGTGACCGACGACACCTGGACCGCCTGCGCCGTTCTCGACCAACTGGACTTCGGCCTCGGCGTCGGCGGTGAACTGGACCTGACCACCACGATCTGCCACGAAATTCGCGGCTCCCATGTGTCCGTGGTAATCGACAAGGCCAGCGAGGATCCGCTCTACCACGACCACCACACGCCGCGGCTCTATCAGTTTGAAAGCTACATTTCGGTGCCGGTGTTCCGCACCGACGGGAATTTTTTCGGCACGATCTGCGCCCTCGACCCCAACCCTGCCCACCTGCGCAGCAGCAGCATCCAGTCGACCATGGAGTCGTTCGCCCGGGTGCTGTCCTTGCAGATCGAAGCAGAAGAAGCCGCTCAGCACACCCATGCGCAATTGCTGGAAGAGCGCGACACCGCCGAACTGCGCGAGCAATTCATCGCCGTGCTTGGCCATGACCTGCGCAACCCGCTGTTTGCCATCAACTTCGGCGCCGAGCGGCTGCTGCGCAAGTTTCCAGACCCTGCCACCGATACCCTCGTACGCCATATCCTGGCCAGCGGTCGCCGCGCCGCGCAGTTGGTCGAAGACTTGCTGGACTTCGCCAGGGGCCGCATGGGCAGCGGTATTCCGCTGAACATCAGCGATTGCCAGGGTTTGCAGGCGGCATTGCAGCATGTGGTCTCGGAGGTGCAGAGCGTGCACCCGCAGCGAGTGATCAAGGCGGACATCGGCGTTCTGCAGGGCGTGAGCGGCGACCGCGATCGCCTGGCACAGTTGCTGTCCAACTTGGTGGCCAATGCCATCCACCATGGCCGTCACGACGGGCCGGTGGAAGTCACGGCGAAGATCGAGCAGGGCCAGTTCAACCTGACGGTCAAGAACCCCGGGCAGATCGACGCGCAAGCCTTGCCCCGGCTGTTCGAGCCCTACTCACGCCCCGCCAAGGACACGCCCCAGGCCGGCCTGGGGCTGGGGTTGTATATCGTCAAGCAGATTGCCGACGCCCACGGCGGTGAGTTGAGCGTCTCCACCACCGCCGAGCACGGCACCGTGTTCACATTCAGCCTGGCAACGGCCTGATCAAGCGCCGAGGCGGGCCGTCACCTCGTTCAACTCACTCGACAACCCGCGCAGGTTATGGCTCGCCGCTTCGGTGCGCTTGACGTTATCGAGGTTGGCCGTCGCCACCGTGGTGATCTGTGTGATGTTGCGCGAGATGTCTTCGGCCACCGAGGTCTGCTCCTCGGCCGCCGTGGCGATCTGGCGGTTCATGTCGCGGATCGCCTCGACGGCCTGGGTGATATGAGCCAGCATGGCACCGGCCTGGGTGACCTTCTCCACACTCTCATCGCTGCATGACTGGCCGCTCACGATCGCCTCGGCCGCATCCACCGCGCCGGTCTGCACCGCCTCGATAATCCCGTTGATCTCGATGATCGACGCCGCCGTGCGTTGCGCCAGGCTGCGCACCTCATCGGCCACCACCGCAAAACCACGGCCGGCTTCGCCCGCGCGCGCGGCTTCAATGGCGGCGTTCAGCGCCAGCAGGTTGGTCTGCTCGGCGATCCCACGAATCACTTCCAGCACCTTGCCGATGCGCACGCTGTCGGTTTCCAGACGGCGGATGATGGTGCCCGTGTTGAGGATCTCGTTGCGCATCTGGCCAGCAATGGCATTCAACTCGCCGCTGGCGCTGACCAGGTCGGTGGCGCTGCGCTGCAGGCGGCTGAAGGTTTCAGCGAGGAAGTCGCGCAAGGTATTCGCGGCAGCCGCCAGATGGCCGAGTTCATCCTGGCGACGGCTGGCCACGCGCTCGGCGAAGCGGCCGTGGCTCAGTTGCGTCACGTAGTCGATCAGGCTGCGGATCGGCAGGATCAGGTTGCGGTTGATCAGCCACAGACTGAACAAGCCGATCAACACACTGGAGAGCACCATGATTGCCAGTCCTACCAGCACGGTACGCTCGGCGTAGGCACTGATGGCCCTGGATTGCTGGCTGCCTTGTTCGCGCAGATCACTGACCAGCGCACTCATCTGCTCACTGGCGGCGCGGTCGACGCCCTTGACCGCCGTGTCGCCGGCGCTCGCATCGCCACCGGCGGCCACGTAGGCATCGCGGCCTTTCTGGTAGGCAACCCCCAATTGCTGGGGTTCCTGTCGCTCGTCACAAAACTGTCAAATTCACTTGCAATGATTCGCTACGCGACCTGTGAAACGTCCTACAGGCCTTTTCTCTGCGAGCCCTCATGAACCACAGCATCGACCACAGCCACCAGGACTCCGACCTGTTTGGCTTGCTTTACGGTTTCCGTTTTCGCCCCGGTGAAAAGGGCGAGCAGATCGATTCGGCCACGGCGCTCCAGGCCCTGCGGCAACCGGACGACCCGCAAGAGTTTTTGTGGCTGCACCTGAACCTCGCGCACGCGGCGTGCGAGCGCTGGATGCAGGCAAACCTGGACCTACCGGAAGAATTCTTCGAAGCCCTGCACGAGGGGTCGCGCTCGACGCGCATCGAACACGTCGACTCGGCCTTGCTGGCGGTGGTCAACGACGTGGTGTTCAACTTCAGCAGCATGGTGTCGTCGGATATTTCCACGCTGTGGGTGTGTGCCCGCAGTCGCCTGCTGATCAGCGCGCGCCTGCAACCACTGCACTCGGTGGACAAACTGCGCTCGTCGGTGAAGGCCGGTGAAAGCTTTCGCTCGCCGCTGGCGTTGCTGGTGCACTTGCTGCGCGACCAGGGTGAGGTGCTGACGCAGATCGTGCGCAAGACCAGCATCAGCGTCGACCATATCGAAGACCAGTTACTGTCTTCACGCCTGTCCACTAACCGCGCCGAACTCGGTGCGGCGCGCCGGGTGCTGGTACGCCTGCAACGCCTGTTGGCGCTGGAGCCTGGCTCGCTGCTGCGCCTGCTCAACCGCCCGCCCCAGTGGCTGCAGAAGGAAGACGTGAAGGAATTGCGTAAATCCACCGAAGAGTTTGCGCTGATCATCAACGACCTGATGGCCCTGGGCGAACGCATCAAGCTGTTGCAGGAAGAGATCGCCGCCAACCTCAACGAACAAAGCAACCGCACGCTGTTCACCCTCACCGTGGTGACGGTGCTGGCGTTGCCGATCAACATCATCGCCGGCTTTTTCGGCATGAACGTTGGGGGGGTGCCGCTTTCCCAGGACCCGGAGGGGTTTTGGATATTGGTGGCGTTGGTGGCTACCTTCACATTGATCGCCGGGCGTTGGGCCTTTAGGAAACGCAAAGACTATTGAATTAAAATGCCGTCAAACGGTGGGAGTGGGCCTGCCCGTGAATGCGGTGTATCAGTTAAAGCTAAGTTGACTGACACATTGCATTCGCGAGCAAGCCCGCTCCCACACGGGTTTTGCGCTGCTCACAGGACAAGCGGCGACCTCAATACCGCTAAACACTGACCTGCGGCAGCATCTCTGTAACATTCTGCAATGACTATGAACGACATCCTCCCCACACTGGATGCCCCGGCATGGCCACCCCTTCACTGACTGCCTCCCCCCACGCTTCACCTGCAGACCCTAAACCCAGGCTGGACAAGAAACCCGGCCTGGTGACGGTGATCATCTTCTTCGCCGTGCTCGCCATGGGCCTGTTGTTCACCGCCTACAGCCTCATGCATGACATGCACGAGATGGGGGCTCAACTCACTACCTGGACGCCGTTTTTACTGCTCGGTGTGGCGCTGTTGATCGCCCTGGGTTTCGAGTTCGTCAACGGCTTCCACGACACCGCCAACGCGGTGGCGACGGTGATCTACACCAACTCGTTGCCGCCGCATTTTGCGGTGGTGTGGTCCGGTTTTTTCAACTTTCTCGGCGTACTGCTTTCCAGCGGCGCCGTGGCGTTCGGCATCATTGCACTGCTGCCGGTCGAGTTGATCTTGCAGGTGGGTTCATCGGCCGGTTTCGCGATGATCTTCGCCCTGTTGATCGCCGCAATCCTGTGGAACCTCGGCACCTGGTGGCTGGGTTTGCCCGCCTCGTCGTCCCACACCCTGATCGGCTCGATCATCGGCGTGGGCGTGGCGAATGCCCTGATGCACGGGCGCGACGGCACCAGTGGTGTGGACTGGAGCCAGGCGATCAAGATCGGTTACGCCTTGCTGCTGTCGCCGCTGATCGGCTTCGCGTTTGCGGCCATGCTGTTGCTGGCGCTGCGTGCCTTCGTCAAGAACCGTGCGCTGTACAAGGCGCCGAAAGGTGACACCCCGCCGCCGTGGTGGATCCGCGGCATGCTGATTGCCACCTGCACCGGCGTGTCCTTCGCCCACGGCTCCAACGACGGGCAAAAAGGCATGGGCCTGATCATGCTCATCCTGGTGGGCACCCTGCCGATGGCCTATGCGCTGAACCGCACCATGCCGGCCGAGCAGTCCTTGCAGTTCGCGGCCGTGGCCGAAGTCACCCAGGCCGCCCTGGTGAAAAGTGCCCCCCACGCTTTGACCGGCGATCCGCGCCCTATTCTCTCGACCTATGTGCGCACCAAGGAACCTACGGCCGAACTGGTGCCTGCCCTCGCCGCCCTGGCCGGGCAGATCGGTGATGAAGTCAAAGGTTACGGCTCCCTGGCCAAAGTGCCTGCCGAGGCCGTCGGCAATGTGCGCAACGACATGTACCTGAGCAGTGAAACCATTCGCCTGATGGACAAGGGCAAGGTCGGCAATTTCGACGCGGATACCCAGGGCAAGCTGCAACTGTTCAAGCAACAGATCGACAGTTCCACGCGCTTCATTCCGTTATGGGTGAAGATCGCCGTGGCGATCGCCCTGGGCCTGGGCACCATGGTGGGCTGGAAACGCATCGTGGTGACCGTCGGCGAGAAGATCGGCAAGACGCACCTGACCTACGCCCAGGGTGCCTCGGCGGAAATGGTGGCGATGCTGACCATTGGCGCGGCGGATATGTATGGGCTGCCGGTGTCGACCACCCATGTGTTGTCGTCGGGTGTGGCGGGGACCATGGTGGCCAACGGGGGCGGGTTACAGATGCGCACTATCCGCAATCTGGCGATGGCGTGGGTGCTGACGTTACCGGCCGCCATCCTGCTTTCAGGCAGCCTCTACTGGCTGTTCACCCAACTCTTCTAACGCCACACAGCACACAATGTGGGAGCGGGCTTGCCCGCTCCCACATTTGGCGTTGTATTGCTTCAGTGATTGAAGAGTCCAGTCATAGCCTTCAGCCGTTTTTTGTACACCCGCCGCGCCTCCAACGCCTCCTCCAGCGTCACCGCCACAAACCCTGCCCGCTGGTTTGGCTGCATTTGACCGATCAGGTCCAGGTCGGCGCTGATCACCGTGCCGATCATCGCGTAGCCACCGCCCGATACCGCGTCCCGATGCAACACAATCGGCTCCAGGCCGGCCGGCACCTGGATCGACCCAATCGGGTAGCAACTGTCGACGATGTTCGACGGATCCGATCCCGCGCCAAAGGGTTGCTCCCGCGGCTGGAAGGTCAATGCACTGCCGCCCTTGAAGCGATAGCCGATGCGGTCGGCCTCGGACCCCACGGTCCAGGGCTCGGCAAAAAAGCTGGCTTTGGCCGCAGCGGTCAATCGCTCGTAATACAGGCCGGGCACCACACGCAGGGTCACATCACCGCCCACCGATCGGCGCAACGCCATCGGCAGGCTATTGCCCGCACGGCCCGTGCCGCTGGGTTCGCCAATGGGCAACTCATCGCCTTCCTGCAAACGCCGCCCGTGAAACCCGCCAAGTGCGCCGAGGGTATACGTCGAGCGACTGCCAAGGACCAATGGCACGTCAATGCCGCCGGCCACCGCGAGGTAGGTGCGGGCGCCGGCCCTGGGAAATTCAAAGCGCAAGACCTGCCCGGCACGCACCTGGAACGCGGTGTCCTGATGCACCACCTCACCGTCCAGGCGCGGCGACATCAACGCGCCGCTGAGTGCCACCAGCGCGTCCTGTTGAAACGCCAGTTCGGGACCGATCAGCGTGCATTCCAGGCCCGCCGCGCCGGCCGGGTTGCCCACCAAATGGTTGGCCGCACTCAATGCGTATTGGTCCAGCGCACCTGACGGCGGGATGCCCAAGTGGTAGTAACCTTCGCGGCCAAGGTCCTGCACGGAGGTGGCGAGGCCGGGTTTGAGGACCTTGATCATGCCAGCGCCTCCTGCAGGGTTTTCGGATAACCGATAGGGTCGGCGAGAAAGGCATCGAGGGAAAATTCCACCGGGCGGATGCGCAGGTCGAAACGGCCGGCGTCCACATCGGCCACCGCCTGGTCGTAGGCGTCACGGTCCATCGGTTTGAACTGCACGATATCGCCGGGGCGGAAGAACACCATGTGTTCCTTGAGGTACGCCAGTTGCTGCGCCGGGTCGTAGATCGGCGCCGGGGTCACGCCGAACATCTGGTAACCGCCGGCACCGCGCACCGAGTAGATGCACCCAAAACAGCCACCATGGCCGAGGGTGAGTTTCGGCGTGTCGGTGCGCGGTCGCAGGTACTTGGGCACCTGCAATTGGCGCGCGCGCTCGACCATCTGGAACATGAACGGCAAGCCCGCGACAAAGCCGACCATCGACACAAACCACGGCGCGCCACTGTGGGCGGCGATAAACGCGTCGACGTCGGCCAGGCCGTTTATGCGCGCGGCGTACTCCAGGTCGGTGCCGCTGGGGTCTTGATGACGGTCACGAAAACGCATCAGGGTTTCATGGGTCCAGGGGTCGTTGTAGAGCACCGGGATTTCGATGATGCGCGTGTGCAACGTGCGTTCGGCCACGGCCTGGGTTTCGGCGGTCTGCACCGCATCGAGCAATACGTGGGGCGCGATGCGGTCGGGGTCGAAGCGAATCTGGAACGACGCATTGGCCAGGCACACATCCAGCACGCCTTCGAGCGCCAGGCGCTCCACCGCGCGGGTCACCGCCATGCCTTTGAAAAAGGCCTCCAGGGACATGCTGTCGCTGACCTCGGCAAACAGGTGTTCATCACCACCGAAGCTGTAGCGGATGGGGGACGTTTCAGCCATGTCTGTTCCTCTTGGAATCATTGTAGAAAGGCAGGCGAAAAAAAATAAGCGATGTTTTTTTATTGGGGTGTTTTGACCGTAATGCCCGCTTGATCCAGGGCTTCGCGGGTGGCCTCCACCAACTCCAGCGCACCGGGGGTGTCACTGTGCAGGCAGATGGAGTCGAATTCGATGAACAGGTCTTCGCCTTCCACAGTTCGTACAAGCCCGGTCTGACACGCCCTAAGGACGCGCGCCGCCACTGTCGCAGGATCCAGCGCCCGCACGGTGCGGGTAAACACGATGGAACCTGTCAGGTCGTATTCACGGTCAGCGTAAAACTCGCGCACCACCGGTTGCCCCAGCTCTGTGGCGATCCGCCAGATCACCGAGTTGGGCATGCAGTACAGCAGCAGTGTGGGCTCGATGATGCGCAGGTTTTGAACGAGCAGGCGCGCGGCTTCTTCATCGCGAGCCAGGTGCATGTACAGCGCGCCGTGGGGCTTGATATGTTGCAGGGTCAGGCCCTGGGCGCGGGCGATTTCACGCAGGGCGCCGAGCTGGTAGAGCATGTCGTCCACCAGTTCCTGGGCCGGTGCGTTGATGTGGCGACGGCCAAAGCCGACCAGATCCCGAAAGCCCGGGTGCGCGCCGATGGCCACGCCCAATTGCTTGGCGCGTTCGACGGTAAGGCGCATGGTACCGGGGTCGCCGGCGTGGAAGCCGGTGGCGATATTGGCCGAGCTGATATACGCCATCAGCTGCGCATCGACGCCATCGCCGATCGTCCAGGGGCCGAAGCCCTCGCCCATGTCCGAGTTGAAATCCACTGCCTGCATCGAAGTCGCTCCGCCTAAGTGATGGTGGAAAAGTAGGCTGCGGCTTGACCCCTTGGGAAGATCTATTATCAGATAGCCCATCTTCTGAAAATCAGATAACCACACCCTCACCCGACGGTAGGAGCCCGGCATGTCCCTGACCCTGCGCCAAGTCCGCTACTTCGTCGCCACCGCCGAAATCGGCCAGATTTCCCAAGCGGCGATTCACCTGAACATTTCCCAGTCAGCGGTGACCACGGCGATCAAGGAGCTGGAAGCCATGCTCGGCGTGCAGCTGTTCATGCGTTCGGCCCAAGGCATGAACCTGACCGACGCCGGCCGGCACTTTCTCAACCGTGCCTACGTGATTCTGCGCAGCGTGGACGATGCACTCAACAGCCCGCTGCCCGACTACCGCGCCAGCGGGGTGCTGCGCCTGGCGGCCAGCTACACGGTGCTTGGCTACTTCCTGCCGCACCACTTGCAGCGCATGGAACACTGGCACCCGGACGTGACCATCGAAGTCTTCGAGCAGGAACGCCAGGCCATCGAACAAGGCCTGCTCGACGGCCAGTTCGACATGGCGGTGGTGCTCACCGCCAACCTCACCCACCCGGCGATCGTCTCGGAAATCCTGTTCAATTCGGAACGCCGCCTGTGGCTGCCCAGCCATCATCCCTTGTGCGAACGCGGCGCCGTGAGCCTGGCCGACGTGGCCCGGGAACCCTACATCCTGCTCACCGTCGACGAGGCCGAACACAGCGCCATGCGTTACTGGGAACAGGCCGGGCAAATGCCCAATGTGCGGCTGCGCACCAGCTCGGTGGAGGCCGTGCGCAGCATGGTCGCCAACGGCAGCGGCGTGGCGATCCTGTCAGACCTGGTGCATCGGCCCTGGTCCCTGGAAGGCAAGCGCATCGAAACCCTGACCGTCACTGACCAGGTGGCACCCATGAGCGTGGGCCTGGCCTGGCACCGCGAGCGCGCGTTCACCCCGGCGATGCAGGCAGTGCGCGATTACTTCCACGACGCCTTCCTGGCGCCGCAGCAGTTGTCTGCACGGCGTTAGAGCTGGGCTTGCAAGGTGGCGGCCAGCCAATCCATGAACACCCGCACGCGTTGCGGCAAATGGCGTTGACCGGCGTAGAGCAGGGACACCTCCAGCGGTGGCGCCACGAAGTCCGGCAAGACGCTGATCAATTCGCCCCGGGCCAGTAAATCGCGGACGCCGAGCAACGGCACCTGCGTGATACCAAAGCCGCCCAGGCACGCCGCCTGATAGGCATCGGTGCTGTTGACGGTGACACGCCCTTCCATCGGCACCCGCAGCACCTTGCCGCCCGACTGATATTCAAAGCCGGATGACCGTGCGCCCAGCGGCCGTACGTAATGCACCAAGTGATGATTGGCCAAGTCAGCCAGGGTGTGGGGCACCCCCTGGCGTTGAAGGTAGGCCGGACTCGCACAGTTGACCATCGGCATACTGCACACCCGGCGCGCCACGACGGTTTGATCAGGCTGGGCGCCCACTCGCAGGACGCAGTCGAAGCCTTCGGCGATCAGGTCCACCTGGCGGTCCGAGCTGCTGATTTCCATCTGGATCAGCGGGTGTCGCTCCATGAACAGCGGCAGGTGCGGCAGGACCATGTTCCGCGCCGTCACATTGGGCATATCCACCCGAATGCGCCCGCTGAGCTGGGCTTCATCCTGGCGAAACAGCCCCTCCAGTTCCTCCATGTGCGACAGCAGGTCCTTGCTGCGCTCGTACAACACGCGGCCGTCCTGGGTGGCCTGCACCTTGCGCGTGGTGCGCTGCAACAAGCGTGCGCCGAGCAACGCCTCCAACGCCTGCACATGCTCGGACACGGTGGAGCGCGGCAGCCCCAGGCTCTCGCCGGCCTGGGTGAAGCTCGACAGCTCGGTGACGCGCACGAAGGTGCGCAGCAGTTCAAGTTTGTTCATGGATTGTTCGCCTTATCCGGCCAGTGATTCCGGTATAGCGCTGTTTATCACGTCAGGCACGAATAAATACACTTCCTCCCACTGATCACCTGAGAGGACATCACCATGACCCGTAAAATCGCACTTATCACCGGCGCAAGCCGTGGCCTGGGCAAAAGCGCCGCGCTGCACCTGGCGGCTCAGGGCGTCGATATCATCGGCACCTACCACAGTGCTGCGGCTGAAGCTCAAGCGGTGGTCGAGCAGGTTCAGGCCCTGGGTGGCCGCGCCGCGATGGTGCAGCTGGATGTGAGCCAGAGCGGCAGCTTCAATGACTTTGTCGGCAAAGTCGCCACTTTGCTCAAGGACGTTTTCGCCCAGGATCACTTCAACTTTCTGATCAACAACGCCGGCATCGGCGCCCACGCCAGTTTTGCCGAGACCACCGAAGCACAGTTTGACCAGTTGGTGGCGATCCACTTCAAGGCGCCGTTCTTTCTTACGCAAAAACTGCTGCCGCTGATCAGCGATGGCGGGCGTATCATCAATATTTCCAGCGGCCTGGCACGGTTCAGCCTGCCGGGGTATTCGGCCTACGCGTCGATGAAGGGGGCGATAGAAGTACTGTCGCGCTACCAGGCCAAGGAACTGGGCCCGCGCGGGATTACCGTGAATACCCTGGCCCCTGGCGCGATTGCCACCGACTTCAGCGGCGGTGCGGTGCGTGACAACCCGGATGTGAATACGATGGTGGCCAACAACACGGCCCTGGGGCGCGCCGGTTTGCCGGACGACATTGGCGGGGCGATTTCAACCTTGCTGGCCGATGGCAGCCACTGGATCACCGGGCAGCGCATCGAGGCCTCGGGCGGCATGTTTCTTTAAACATTCTGCGCTAGCATCAATGCCTTCAGATCACTGACAGGCAATCATCGATGAGTTTTGATCCAGGCTTGGCGGGCGGCATGGGCGTATTGGCGGCCGTGGTCGACAGCGGCAGTTTCGCCCGCGCTGCCGACAGCCTGGAGATGACACCGTCGGGGGTCAGCCGCGCGATTTCACGCCTGGAAAAACGCCTGGGAATTCGCCTGTTCGACCGCACCACCCGCTCGGTGCAATTGACCGACGAGGGGCGACGTTTCTATCAGGAGATCGCCCCGCTGCTGGCCGGCCTTGAAGAGGCCGCCAACGCCGCAGCAGACAGTGCATTGACCGTGCGCGGGCGCCTGCGGGTGAACATCGACCCCTATTTCTCGCGGCTGGTGTTGGGCCCGGTGCTCGGCGACTTCATGCGCCAATACCCGTACCTGCAACTGGACCTGCACACCCGCGACCAACTCGGCGACCTGGTGGCCGACGGTTTCGATCTGGCGATTCGCTTCGGCATCCCGCAATCCTCTTCATTGATCGCCCGCAAGTTGATGGAAGTACGCGTACTTACCCTGGCCTCCCCCGCTTACCTTGAGCAATACGGCCGCCCCGTCATTCCTCAAGACCTGGAGACCGGGCACATGTGCCTGGACTTTCGCGACTCGCAGACTGGGCGCCCGTTTGCCTGGGAATTCCACCGGCCAGGCGAGCAAGTGATCGTGCGCACCGATGGCCGCCTGGTGGTCAACGATGCCAGCACCTTGTACAGCGCGTGCGAGCATGGGCATGCCGTGGCGCAGATGCTCGACCTTGGCCTGGCGCCGGCACTGAAGAGCGGCGCCCTGGTGGAACTGTTCCCCGACTGGCCGGACGAACGTTTTCCGTTGTACGCCTACTACCCGTCGCGGCACTTGCCCGCCGCCAAGGTGCGGGCGTTCCTGGACTTCGTGGCCTCACTCCTCCCCCTGTAGACGCTCGGCTTGCCGGCGATGGTGATGTGGGGGCGCGCTATCGCCGACGCGTCGAATCCTATAAAGCCAGCCCACGGCGCTGCATGAATTTTTCCCGCACTACGTCATACCCCCAGTGGTACACATAGGTGTACGGCAGGAAGAACAGCAGCACACCGATATCCAGCATGAACGCCTGCATCAGGCTGATGTTCAGCCAGGCAGCGATCAACGGCACGGCGACGATGATCAGCCCGCCTTCGAACATCAGCGCGTGCAGTACCCGCGTCCAGCCCCCACCGGACAGTTGCAGACGCACCTTGAGACGGTCGAACAGGCTGTTGAAGATGATGTTCCAGGCCAGCGCCAGCAGGCTCAGCCCTAAAGTCACCGCGCCCATTTCCAGGGCGGGCCTACCGGTGATCCACACCAGCAGCGGTGTACAGATCAACAACGCCAGGCCTTCAAAACCCAGGGCCTGGCAAACGCGTTCAGTCATCGACTTGGTGGGGTTCATGACCCGTCTCCGTGAGTGGCGAGGGTTGCCATGATTACCCTTTGAATCGATACTTCATAACTAATAACCATCGACCAAGGCGATAGTCATGGCTTCCCATGAAGTGCTGCAAGCGTTTGTCCAGGCGGCCACCCAGGGCTCTTTTTCTGCCGCGGCGCGCAAGCTGGGCAAGAGCCAGTCCACCGTCAGTGCGGCGGTGGCGAGCCTGGAGATTGACCTGGATGTGGCGCTGTTCGATCGCAGCAGCCGCAAGCCGACACTGACGCCGGCCGGCCATGTGTTGCTGCAACGCGCCGAACAGGTGCTGGAAGCCAGCAGCCGCCTTGAATTGGCGGCCAGCCAGTTATCCCAGGGGCTGGAGCCGAAGGTGACGATTGCGATGTCCGATACCTACCAGTCGGAACGCTTTGAGCTCGCCCTCAAGGCCTTCGAACAACGCTACCCAGACCTTGAGCTGGAATGGCTGATCGCCGAGTGCGAAGACTTGATTGCCCTGGTCCAAAGCGGCCGTGCACAGATCGCCTTGATCGAAGCCCAGGAGGTCTACCCGCCCGACCTGACGCGCTCGCCCGTCGCCGAACGCACGGAAATCGCGCTGTTCGTCGCCCCCACCCACGCGTTGACCCGCGTGCAAAACATCGACCCGCAAGCCTTGCAGCAACACCGTGAACTGCGCCTGGCAAGCATCGTCAGCCCATACGAAACGCGCCCCTTGGGCCGTGTGTGGTCAGCGCCGAGTTTTCTGATGCTGATGGAAATGGCTCAACTCGGCTTTGGCTGGGCGCAATTACCGCGCTGGTTGGTAGAGCGTTTTGGTAATGCCGGGCTGGTTGAACTCAACGTCCGGGGTTGGCCACGCTCAGTGGCAGTGGATGCGTTGTGGTCGCGGCAATACCCACCGGGCCCGGCGGGCAGCTGGATGTTGAGCCAGATGCTCGAATAACGAACACTCACTGCTACCCCATGAAGCCGCGCCCACCCGTGAACGGCGTTGCACACGCGATAGGCTCACGCCGCTGCGATCTGCGGCGGGCGGTGGGCCTGGAAGTATTCGTGCAAGGCACGTAAGGCGGGCAGCGCCAATGCTTGCGCAGCAAAACACAATCCCACGCGGCGTGTGGGTGCCGGCAAATGCCATTCACGAATCACCACGCCCGAGCGCTCCGCCGCCAACGACTGCGGCAACATCGCCACGCCCACACCTGCGGCCACCATGTGCAATGCCTGGGTCAACGAACCCGCATGACCGGCCACCGATTGCGGCGAGCGGCCATACAAGGCCATCAAGCGTTGATGGGAGTCGTGTTGCGGGCAGGTGATCCAGTCTTCAATCGGTGTCCATGCCTGTTCTTTGCCTGGCTGCGCCATCGGGTGCGCCGAAGGCAACGCCATCACGTAGGACTCCTCCCACAGCGGCAGGAACAATTCGTCCTCGCAGCACATTTCTTCCACGGCCAGGCGCCCTTCGCCTTGGCAGCCTTCCTGCAGGGTCAACAGCAACCCGGGCAGCCCCTGGTGCGCCATGCGCAGGAAGGTTTCGATCTGACTGTCGGCAATATCGCCCTCCACACCCAACTCCAGGGCGATGCGATTTTCGCGTCCGCGAAACAGGCGGCTCAACGCCTCGGCTTCCGCCACCATGCGCCGAGCCTGGGGATACAGCACCCGCGCTTCCCCGCTGACCTCCACGCCGCGCGGTTGGCGTACGAACAGCGCCACACCCAGCTCGTCTTCCAGTTGCTTGATGGTCACCGACAAGGTCGGCTGGCTGATAAACAAACGCTGGGCCGCCGCAGTGATATTGCGTTCTTCAAAGACCGCGAGAAACGCCTTGAGGTGACGAACATCCATAGCTTAATCCGATGACTGACAGAGAAATAAGGCATTTTTCAGCCTCTTCGAGGGTAAATATACTGCGACCACGATCCAGCTATCGATTTTTCTTATTCCAGGAGTCCCTCCATGAGCAAGCCATTGGTCATCATCACCGGCGCCAGTTCCGGCATCGGCGAAGCCACCGCCCGCCTGCTGTCAGCCGCCGGCCACCCGCTGTTGCTGTTGGCGCGTCGTATTGATCGCCTTAACGATCTGGGCCTGCCGAACACCTTGAGCCGTGGCGTCGACATCACCGACCGCGCGGCCCTGGTGGCCGCGGTGCAAGAAGCCGAAGCCCAATACGGCCCGGCCGATGCGCTGATCAACAATGCTGGCGTGATGCTGCTGGGCGCGGTCAGCGAGCAGGACCCAACGCAGTGGGAGCAGATGCTCGACGTCAATGTGAAGGGCCTGCTCAACGGTATCCACGCGGTAGCTGGCAGTATGGTTGCGCGCAAGGGCGGCACCATCATCAACGTCAGCTCGGTGGCCGGGCGCAAGACCTTCCCGAATCACGTGGCTTACGTCGGCACCAAGTTCGCCGTGCATGGGATTTCGGAAAACCTGCGCGAAGAGTTGTCGCCAAGCAATGTGCGCGTCATCACTATCGCCCCCGGTGCGGTGGAAACCGAACTGCTCAGCCATACCACCGACGAAGCGATCAAGACCGGCTACCAGGCCTGGAAACAGGACATGGGCGGTACCGTCCTCAGCGCTGACGACGTGGCGTCGGCGATCGCCTATGCCTACCAGCAGCCGCAGCACGTGTGCATTCGCGAGATCGTGCTGGCGGCGACGCGTCAGCAGCCATAACCCGGATACCGCACACAACCCGCTCCCCCATGTTGATCTTCAGTGCCCTGGGGGGCGGAGCTCGGCCAGGCGTTGTTCGAGGAAGCGTTGCTCCGGGATTTGCCGGGTCAATGACAGGGCTTTTTCGTAGGCCGCTCGTGCCTCTTCGACACGCCCCAGTTGCCGGCAAAACTCCCCCCGGGCCGAATGCGCCAAGTGGTAATCCAGCAACTCGCCGCGCGCCAGAATCCTCTCCACGTGCTGCAACCCCGACAGCGGCCCATCCCGCATGGCCACCGCCACCGCACGGTTAAGCTCGATCACCGGTGACGGTACTGCTCTGAGCAATACATCGTAGAGCCCGACGATTTGCGGCCAGTCCGTCTCATCCGCGCGCGTGGCTTCGGCATGCACCGCCGCGATGGCCGCCTGCAGCCCATACGGGCCAAACCCCCGAGTACTCAGCGCTTGTTCCGCCAACGCGCAGCCTTCGGCAATCAGGGACACATCCCACAGTGATCGGTCCTGTTTATCCAACAACACCAACGCGCCGTCCGCCGAGGTGCGCGCCGCGCGGCGGGATTCATGCAACAGCATCAGCGCCAGCAACCCCATGACTTCAGGCTCAGGCAGCAGCTGCATCAACAGACGCCCCAGGCGAATGGCTTCGCGGGTCAACGCCTCGCGCGTCAGGTCAGCGCCCATGGACGCCGAATACCCTTCATTGAACACCAGGTAGATCACCCGCAGCACACTGTCGAGACGCTCGGGCAATTCGGCCACGGACGGCACCTGATACGGGATCCTGGCCTCGCGGATCTTGCCCTTGGCCCGCACGATACGTTGGGCAATGGTGACTGGCGTGGCGAGGAAAGCGCGGGCGATTTCCTCGGTAGTGAGGTCGCAGATCTCACGCAAGGTCAGCGCTGCCTGGGCGTCGGCCGCCAGCGCCGGGTGGCAGCAGGTGAAGATCAGGCGCAGGCGGTCGTCTTCCACGTCTTCATCACTCCAGTCAGCCGCCTCCAGCGCGTCGGCCTGCTCCTGCAGCAGCGGGGTAAAACGCGCCTGGCGGCGCAGACGGTCGATGGCCTTGAAGCGCCCGGTCGATACCAGCCATGCGCGAGGATTGTCCGGTACGCCGTCCAGCGGCCAACGTTGCACCGCGACAAAAAATGCTTCGTGCAGGGCTTCCTCGGCCAGGTCGAAATCGCCGAGCACGCGAATCAGCGTCGCGAGCACCCGGCGTGATTCGCTGCGGTAAATGGCCTCGACCGAGAGGGTCAATCGCGCATGCCCTGCGTCACCAGCGTAACCAGGCGGTCGAGGCTCTGGCCCCAGCCATCGTGAAAGCCCATGGCTTCATGGGCCTGCTTGTCTTCGGCACGCCAGTGCATGGCGCGGGCGGTGTAGAGCGTCTTATTGCCTTCGACTTCCTGCAGCGTCACTTCGGCGGTCATGAACGGCTTGCCCGACGGAATCCAGCCCGGCGTAAACGCATCGGTAAACACCAGCCGCCGTGGCGCGACGATTTCCAGGAATACACCCTGGGTCGGGTACTCGGCACCGTCGGGCGCGCGCATCAGCGTACGAAACAGGCCACCGACCCACAGGTTCATTTCGCACTCGGGGGTAGTCATACCGTGGGGGCCCCACCATTGCTGGAGCAAGGCGGGTTCGGTCCAGGCGCGAAACACGCGGCTGCGCGGTGCATCGATCAGGCGGCTGATGGACAGCTCAAACTCGGCAGGTTGCGTAGACATGGGGTTAACCTCTTGGGTCTTATGGTTATTGTTCAGAGATTCAATTCGCGCACGGGGCGCACTTCCACACTGCCGACCCGGGCGGCCGGAATGCCACCAGCCACCTGGATCGCTTCGTTCAAGTCCCGCGCCTCGATCAGGTAGAAGCCGGCGAGCTGCTCCTTGGTTTCGGCGAACGGCCCGTCGGTGATCGACAGCTTGCCATTGCGCCTGCGCACAGTGGTGGCGGTGCTCACCGACTCCAGCGCTTCGGCGGCGAGCATACGGCCACTGCCGTGAATGGCTTCGGCGTAAGCGTGGCATTCCGGGTCCTTGGGGCTGTCGGGCAGACTGTGCAGCAACGCTTCGTCGCTGTAGACCAGGCACAGGTATTTCATGGCGTTCTCCGTTTTCGGACTACTGACTATAGATCGCGGCGGTCAAGGTTTCAGGTCGAACAGACCGGCGCCGGTTTCCATGTCGAAAGGTGCAGACCAGTGCTCATGCACCACTTTCCATTCACCGTCGATGCGTTGATAACCGGCGGTGACGCGCATCCAGCAGGTCTTGAGCACGCCGTCCGGCCCGGTGCCACCGCAGTGGGCGAGCCAATGGGCGAAGGCGCTGTCGTCTGCGGCGACGATATGCAGCTCATGAAAATCAAACACACCGGGGCCTGGGCAGAACTCCATGCAGGCCTTCCAGTGTGCCTGGTAAGCGGCCTTGCCCTTGAATTGCAGGGCGTTAACGGCGTCGAACGCGACGATATCGTCGGCGTAGAAACTGACAATCTTGTCGACATCCTTGACGGTGACGGCGTGCTTCCAATGCTCGATCAGGGTGTTGATGGCAGTGCTCATGGTGATACTCCTTGGGTGCTTCTGGGCATGAAAAATCACGAAAGACACCCTTAGTCGAATGGCCCAACGGCCAATCGACAGCCCTTGGAAAAATAATTTCGCCCTCGGCAAACCCGTTTAGAATCCACGCTTGTTTGTAGGATTTCGGATACGCCACCGATGCAAACCCGCCTCGTCCCCTATGAAACGCTGAGCCTTGTGCAGAAACAGCAACTCGACACCCTGCAAGTGCATCCCGAGCAACTGGCGTATTCCGGTGATATCTACTGCGCGCTGAACAGCCTGCTGGTCAACCCCAACCCCGGCGCCATCAAAGGCTTCGCCCTGCTCGCCGATGACCTGCCCGTGGCCTTTCTGCTGCTCAAACGCCCACCCTGCCTGCCCCATTGGGCCGATGAGCACAGCGCGACCTTGCATGCCTTGCAGGTCGATCGGCATCAACAAGGGCGCGGATTCGGCAAAGCCTGCCTGCAAGCCCTCCCGGCCGTGGCACTGCAAGCGTGGCCGCAGATCAAGGGCCTGGAACTGTCGGTGGACGCGGACAATGTGGCGGCGATGGGGTTGTATCTAGGGGCTGGTTGGGTGGATAGCGGGGAGGCGTATAAGGGACGGATTGGGTATGAGCGCCGGCTGGCGTTGTATTTTGGACGATAAGGAGGCGGTAAGCATGCTGACAACCCTTGAACAACTCGAAACCCTCTACGGCCGCCCTCACGAGCGTGCCGTGCGCAAGGAAATCCCGTTTCTCAACGAGGACTACCAGGCCATGGTGCGCGCCTCGCCGTTGGTGGTGGTGAGTTCGTCCGGACCGGACGGCATCGACGGTTCGCCGCGCGGTGATGTGCCGGGGTTTGTGCGGATTGTGGATGAGCGCACCCTGGCGATTCCGGACCGGCCGGGGAACAACCGCGTGGATACCTTGCGCAACCTGGTGCAGGACCCGCGTATTGCATTGCTGTTCATCATCCCGGGAATCGGCGAGACCTTGCGCGTGAACGGTCGCGCGCAGATTTCCATCGACCCGCAACTGCTGGAGAGTTTTGCTGTGAATGGCAAGCCGGCGAGGTCGGTGATTCTGGTGCAGGTGGAGGCCGCGTATTTCCACTGCTCCAAGGCCTTTGTGCGCTCGGATTGCTGGAACCCGGAGAAGCATCTGGATCGCTCGGCATTGCCGTCGGCGGGGGCCTTTCACAAGCGGCTCAATGATGGGCAGTTTGACGCCGAGGCATATGACCGGGAGATGCCGGAGCGCGTCAGAAATACGCTGTATTGATGCACCTGCAGGAACCGGCTAGCCGGCTCCTGCAGCGCTTGGTCAGCCTCTTTCGCCTATCGGCAACCAGATCTCCACCGTCCCGGTGCCCTTGCGTGCGTCAAAATCGGCGCTGTATCGCTCGAAATCCGCGCCCATCACCTTGTAGCCCGAGTGCGGCAACCACTCGAACATGATGCGCTCGTAGGTCTGCTCCAGCGCCTGCACCGGGCCGTAATGCGGGAACACGGCATAGTTGAGCGGCGGAATTTCGATGAACTCGAAGTTGCTGGGCACGTCGCCCTTGGTGGGGACTTCGACACCCGCCAAATAGTCGAATTCGCCCTGTTTGGGGTTGTGGCAAACACCATAGGTCACGCCACCAACGCGCTGTTTGATGTCCTTGATGCAGGTGTCGAACAACTCCCACAGTTTGGGGATATCCCCCACGGTGGCCTTCGAATAACGCCCTTGCACCCCGGCGATCACCAGGGCTTTTCCAGCTTCCATGCGTGGCTCTAACGGTTGTTTTGTCTGCTGATCCATACGAACAGTCTCCTTCTTATGAGGGAACAAACCCGCATCGAGTATAGGGGCATATCCACGCTGTACTCCATGCAGAAAATTTTCCTGCGCATCTGGACAACTGGCCATCATCGACCGTATTGTCTGCCCCGCAGGCCACCGCAGTGGCCGACGTCGCTCGGACGGTTCCGGGCGCTTACGTACTCTCGAGGCAACAATGGCCGACCAAGGTTCGCCGCGCCGCTTTGCGCGCATAGATCGACTCCCCCCTTACGTGTTCAATATCACTGCCGAGCTGAAGATGGCTGCGCGTCGGCGCGGCGAAGACATCATCGACTTGAGCATGGGTAACCCTGACGGCGCCACGCCTCCCCACATCGTGGAGAAAATGGTCACCGTCGCCCAGCGTGAAGACACCCACGGCTACTCCACGTCCAAAGGCATCCCACGCCTGCGCCGGGCAATCTCGCGCTGGTACAAGGACCGCTATGAAGTGGACATCGACCCCGAGTCGGAAGCCATCGTCACCATCGGTTCCAAGGAAGGCCTGGCCCACTTGATGCTGGCCACCCTGGACCAGGGCGACACGGTACTGGTGCCCAACCCGAGCTACCCGATCCACATCTACGGCGCGGTGATTGCCGGCGCCCAGGTGCGGTCGGTGCCACTGATTCCGGGCGTGGATTTCTTCGCTGAGCTGGAACGGGCGATTCGCGGTTCGATCCCCAAGCCCAAGATGATGATCCTGGGTTTTCCGTCCAACCCCACCGCGCAGTGCGTGGAGCTGGACTTCTTCGAACGCGTGATCGCGCTGGCCAAGCAGTACGACGTGCTGGTGGTGCATGACCTGGCCTATGCCGACATCGTCTACGACGGCTGGAAAGCCCCGTCGATCATGCAGGTGCCTGGCGCCAAGGACATTGCGGTGGAATTTTTCACCCTGTCCAAGAGCTACAACATGGCCGGCTGGCGCATCGGTTTCATGGTCGGTAACCCGGAACTGGTCAACGCCCTCGCGCGGATCAAGAGCTACCACGACTACGGCACCTTCACCCCGCTGCAGGTGGCGGCGATTGCGGCGCTGGAAGGCGACCAGCAGTGCGTGAAAGACATCGCCGAGCAGTACCGCCAGCGTCGCAACGTGCTGGTCAAGGGCCTGCATGAACTGGGCTGGATGGTCGAGAATCCGAAGGCGTCGATGTACGTCTGGGCGAAAATCCCCGAGCAGTATGCCGCCATGGGTTCGCTGGAGTTCGCCAAGAAGTTGCTGCTGGAGGCCAAGGTGTGTGTGTCGCCGGGCATCGGCTTTGGCGAGTATGGCGATGATCACGTGCGCTTTGCGCTGATCGAGAACCAGGACCGCATTCGCCAGGCGGTGCGGGGCATTCGCGGGATGTTCCGGGCAGATGGGCTGGTCACCAAAGCCTGACCCCAACCACCTGCTGGAATATGGTTGAAACTGTGGGAGCGGGCTTGCTCGCTCCCACAGTTGGACTGGGTTTTCACCCCCAGCTTGATGGTGTGACGGTTAGACCACCAACGACAGCAGCATGATGAAAATCAACGCCACGATCGACAGAATTGTCTCCATCGCCGTCCACGTCTTGAACGTCTCGGCCACGGTCATGTTGAAGTACTGCTTCACCAGCCAGAACCCCGCATCGTTGACGTGAGACAGGATCAACGAGCCTGCCCCCGTCGCCAACACCAGCAACTCGCGGTTAACCCCGGGAATCATACCCACCACCGGCACCACGATGCCCGCGCCCGTAATGGTCGCCACCGTTGCAGAACCGGTTGCCACGCGAATCACTGCCGCCACCAGCCACGCCAGCAGGATCGGGTTGATCTGTGCGTTCACTGCCATATGGCCGATCACATCACCCACGCCACTGGTCACCAGCATCTGCTTGAACCCGCCACCGGCGCCGATGATCAGGATGATCGCGGCGGTCGGCGCAAGGCTGGCGTCGAGCAGCTTGAGGATCTGCTTGGAATGGATGCCCTGGCGATGGCCGAAGGTGTACAGCGACAGCAGCAATGCCAGCAACAATGCGGTGATCGGGTGACCGATCATGTCCATCCAGTTGCGCACCACGTTGCCTTCGGCGAACGCGATGTCGGCGAAGGTTTTCAGCAGCATCAGGAACACCGGCAGCAGCACAGTGACCAGGGTGATGCCGAAGCTCGGCAGGTCTTTGTTCTCGGGCTCGCGGGCCAGTTGATCGACCAGTTCCTGGGACGGGTTGCCCGGAATGTACTTGGCGATAAACGTACCGAAGATCGGACCGGCAATGATGGCAGTCGGCAGTGCGACGATCAGGCCGTACAGGATGGTCTTGCCGATGTCCGCGCCAAATACGCCGATGGCCAGCAGCGGGCCCGGGTGCGGTGGCACCAGGCCGTGTACCGCCGACAGGCCGGCCAGCAGCGGGATACCGATCTTGATCAGCGACACACCGGTGCGGCGTGCGACGATAAACACCAGCGGGATCAGCAGCACAAAGCCGATCTCGAAGAACAGCGGGATGCCCACCAGGAACGCGGCAAACATCATGGCCCACTGGACTTTCTCTTTGCCGAAGGCGCGGATCAGGGTCTGGGCGATCTGATCGGCGCCGCCGGATTCGGCCATCATCTTGCCGAGCATCGTGCCCAGCGCAAGGATGATGCCGACGAAACCGAGCACCCCGCCGAAGCCGTCCTGGAACGCCTTGATGATCTTGTCCACGGGCATGCCCGAGGTCAGGCCGAGGAAACCGGCCGCGATGATCAGTGCAATGAACGGGTGCACCTTGAACTTGGTGATCAGAACGATCAACCCGATGATAGTAACTACTGCGTCTAGCAGCAGGTAAGACTCGTGGGACATGCCAAACATGGGGGGTCTCTCCTGTTTGTTGTTGTTATTAAAGCGGGTGTTGAATTTCCTGCCGGGGATAGCGCTATCTTTTCCGGCAAAAAATTATTTGGATGGTTCAAAACCGTGTTGCAGCCACCAGGCGTTGGTCTGCTCGGCCAGTTCCTCGACACTGTCTTCACTGGCGTTGAGGGCCAGGGTCAGCGGCTCGCCCTTGGGCGATTCCAGGGTGGCGAACTGGCTGTCGATCAGGCTCGCCGGCATGAAATGGCCGGGGCGATGGGACACGCGGTCGGCGGCCACGGCACGGGTCAGCTCCAGGAAGACGAAACCCAGGCCCGGCGCAGCTTCGCGCAAATGGTCACGGTATTTCTTTTTAAGGGCGGAACAGGTGAGCACGGGATGCTCGCCCGCTTTGAGCGAACGGCGCAGTTCATCGCAAAGGATGTCGAGCCAGCCGGCGCGGTCGTCGTCGTTGAGGGGGTGGCCAGCGCTCATCTTTTCAATGTTGGCAGCGGGGTGAAAGCTGTCGCCTTCAATCGCGGTGGCGCCGTTCAGGCGGCACAGGGCCTCGCTGACGCTGGACTTGCCACAGCCGGAAACACCCATGATGACCAGGGCAGTAACAGGTTGACTCATGAAACACCTCAGGACGCAGATAGCGCTACCTTTGCACGCTGTAAGGCTAGTGCAAAAACAGGCTTTTCCCGCGCCGTCTTGTCTTTTTTTATGGAGTGACGCGTGCATCCTCTCCAATCGTTTGAACCGGATCAGGCAACCCAGCGTTCAAGAATTTGCAGCCATTTGGAGACAGCGCTACCTTAGTGCCTCGATTTTTGTTTGGCAAGCCGCCTGATGACCTCCAAGAACGATAAAAAATTGCGCACCACCGGTCGCCCGACCCTTAACGAAGTCGCCCGCTTGGCCGGTGTCAGCCCGATTACCGCCTCCCGAGCGCTGCGTGGCATCAGTACCGTTGCCACCGAGCTGGTGGAAAAGGTGCAGCACGCCGCCGCTGAACTGAACTACGTGGTCAACCCCGCCGCCCGCGCCCTGGCCTCGGCCCAGAGCCATTCGGTGGTGGTGTTGGTGCCTTCGCTGTCCAACCTGCTGTTTATCGAAACCCTCGAAGCCATCCATCAAGTGCTACGGCCCAAGGGCTTTGAAGTGCTGATCGGCAATTCCCACTACTCGCGCGACGAAGAAGAAAACCTGCTGCGCAACTACATGGCCTACCAGCCACGGGGTTTGTTGCTGACCGGGTTTGATCGCACCGAAAGCGCCCGACGGATGGTCGAGGCCAGCAATGTGCCCTGCGTCTATATGATGGACCTGGACCCCAACGCCGGCGTGAACTGCGTGGGGTTTTCGCAATTGGCGGCGGGTGAGACGGCGGCGGCGCATCTGCTGTCCCGAGGGCGCAAGCGCCTGGCGTACATCGGCGCGCAGTTGGACCAGCGCACGTTGCTGCGCGGCGAAGGGTTCCGCCGGGCGCTGCAACAGGCGGGCATGTACGACCCGGCGCTGGAATTGCTGACGCCGCGCCCTTCCTCCGTGGGGCTCGGTGGCGAATTGTTCCTGCAACTGCTGGCCGCTCATCCGGATGTGGATGCGATCTTCTTTGGCAACGACGACTTGGCCCAAGGCGCCCTGCTGGAAGCCATGCGCCATGACATCAAAGTGCCGGAGCGCGTGGCGGTGCTGGGCTTCAACGACTTGCCGGCGTCATCGTTCATGGTGCCGCGCTTGAGCAGCATCAGCACCCCGCGTGAGGCGATCGGCCGGCGTGCCGCGGAGCATTTGTTGACGATCATGGCCGGCAACAAGGTCGCCAAGCCGGTGGTGGATATGGGCTTTGAGTTGCAGGTTCGGGAGAGTACGTAGGGCGCATCTGACATAAAGCGATGGACCAACACGCCCCGCGCTGTTAAGCCCTGCTCCCACAGTTTTTACTGTGCCCACGCCTCCTGCCCCTGCTAGATTGGTCTTTCTCCACATGCCAGGGAAGCACCATGGGACACTCACTGAAAATCTTGGGCCGCACGTCCTCCATCAACGTGCGCAAAGTGCTCTGGACCTGCCAGGAACTGGGCATCGACTGCCAGCGCGAAGACTGGGGCATCGGCTTCAAGCCCACCCAGTCCGCCGAATTCCTCGCCCTCAACCCCAACGCCCAAGTGCCGGTGCTGATCGACGACCATGGCGTGCTGTGGGAATCCAACACCATCTGCCGCTACTTGGTGAACCTCTACCAGCGCCATGACCTGCTGCCCGCCGAGCCAGCACCGCGCGCCCGGGTCGAGCAGTGGATCGACTGGCAAGCCGTCGAACTCAACCGTGCCTGGGGTGACGCCTTCACGGCCTTGGTGCGCAACAACCCGGATGGCCTGGACGCGTCGCAGATAAACGCCGCCGTAGAGCGGTGGAACGACAAGATGGGCATCCTCGAGCAGCAACTGACGAAGACCGGCGCCTACGTGGCCGGCGATGAATTCACCCTCGCCGATATCCTGATCGGTCTGTCGGTGCACCGCTGGCAGATGACGCCCATGGAGCGGCCGCCCTACCCCGCCATTGCGGCGTACTATCAACGCCTCGGTCAGCACGCTGGCTTCAAGACGTTCGCCCTCGACGGCCACAACTAACCCCAAGGACCCCAACGTGAAAGGACTCAACGTACTGCTCACCGGCGCCTGCGGCAGAATCGGCAAGACGTTTTTCGAAGCCTCGAAGGACCGCTACCGCTTCACCCTTACTGATCGCATCGCGCCGGACTTCAACCTGGGCGAGCACCGTTTCGTGCACGCCGACCTCAGCGATAAATCCAGCCTCGCCACGCTGCTCGAAGGCATCGACGTCATCGTGCACCTCTCGGGTATTCCCCATGCCAGCGCCGCGTTCGATGACCTGCTGCCCAACAACATCCTCGCCACCACTTACCTGTTCGAGGCCGCCGTGGCCGCCGGGGTGCAGCGCGTAGTGTTCGCCAGCAGCGCGCAAACCATCGAGGGCTACCCGGTGGACCGCCAGATCACACCTGGCATGCAGGTGATGCCCGCTAACCTGTATGGCGTGAGCAAATGCTACGGCGAAGCGCTGTGTGGCTACTACGCCGCGAAAACGCCGCTGTCGACGATTGCCCTGCGCATCGGCGCCTTCGAAGTCCCGGAGACCCACGACCTCAACAACGCCCGTGACCTCAGCGCCTGGCTCAGCCCGCGGGATGCGGTGCAGTTGCTGCAGCGCTCGGTGGAGGCCGAAGGGGTGAAGCACCTGATCGCCCATGGCATTTCCAACAACCGCTTCAAGCGCCTGGACCTGAGCGAAACCACCCGGGTGCTGGGCTACCAACCGGTGGACGACGCGTTCCAGACCTTCGAGATTCCCATCGCCTTCTGAGCACACGCCATAAAACCCTGAAACATAACGCCGGCGCGCAATAAATCAGCGAATCGGCGTACCAACGGGCGCAACTTCACACGCGCCTATTTCCGTTAGCACGCTAAGATTCCAGGTCACTGCCCCTGGAATACGCCCATGTCGACACTCACCGCCTCCGCCACCGACGGCATCGACCCCATCCGCGCCGCCCAGATCAGCGCGCGCATCGACCGCCTGCCTGCCGTCGCCACCATCTGGCGCCTGGTGGCGTTGCTGTCCATCGGTGGTTTTTTCGAGCTGTACGACCTGTTCCAGACCGCCTACATCAGCCCCGGCCTGATCAGCGACGGCATTTTCCACACCGGCAGCGAGGGCGTATTCGGTTTCTCGGACCAAGCCGCCTTTGCTGCCGCGACCTTCCTGGGACTGTTCCTGGGTGCCAGCCTGCTCAGCCCCATCGCCGACCGTTTCGGTCGGCGGGCGATCTTCACTTTCGCGTTGATCTGGTACACCGTCGCCACCGTGTTGATGGGTATCCAGACATCAGCGTTGGGCATCATCTGCATGCGTTTCCTGGTGGGCATCGGCCTGGGCATCGAGTTGGTGACCATCGACGCCTACCTCTCGGAACTGGTGCCCAAGCGCATGCGCAGTTCGGCGTTTGCCTTTGCGTTTTTTATCCAGTTCCTGTCGGTGCCGGCAGTGGCATTGATGTCGTGGTGGCTGGTGCCCCAGGCACCGTTCGGCGTAGCGGGCTGGCGCTGGGTGGTGCTAAGCAGTGCGGTGTTTGCGCTGTTTATCTGGCAACTGCGCAAGCGCCTGCCGGAATCACCGCGCTGGCTGGCGCAGAAAGGCCGCTTTGCTGAAGCCGGCAACATCATGGACAGCCTGGAAGCGCGCTGTCAGAAGGATCACGGCAAACCGCTGGATGAACCCGAACCAGAAGCCGTCGGCATTCAGGGCAGCGGTCGCTTTGCCGATATCTGGCAACCACCGTACCGCCGACGCGCATTGATGCTGATCGTGTTCCATGTGTTCCAGGCCATTGGCTTCTTTGGCTTCGGCAATTGGTTGCCGGCGTTGCTCTCGGGCCAGGGCGTCAGCGTGACCCACAGCTTGCTCTACGCCTTCATCATCACCCTCGCCTACCCGCTGGGGCCACTGCTGTTCGTGAAGGTGGCCAATCGCTTTGAAAACAAATGGCAGATCGTCGGCTCGGCCCTGGGCGCGATGATCTTTGGCAGCCTGTTTGCCCTGCAGACTACCGCCGTGGGCCTGGTGATTTGCGGCGTGATGATCACTTTCTGCAACGCCTGGCTGAGCTTCAGTTATCACTCGTACCAGAGCGAGTTGTTCCCCACCAACATCCGCGCACGCGCGGTGGGCTTCTGCTACTCGTTCAGCCGCTTGTCCACGGTGTTCAGCAGCCTGTTGATCGGCTTTATCCTCGAACACCTGGGCACGCCGGGCGTACTGGCCTTCATTGCCAGCAGCATGCTGATCGTGATGATCACCATCGGTTGGTTCGGCCCGCGTACGCGTAACCTGGCGTTGGAGAATATCGCCCATTGACAAGGCGCCCTGCGCATCACCTACACGTCTGTACCTGTGAACATTGACAGTAGGCGCTCTGTGCCGGGGCTCGCTAAATGGCTGTCACGGTTGCACATCAAGCGCGTCTCACAGGGAGTTGGATCATGGGCAGGAAGAGGCCGCTTGCGATCCATAACAGATGCCAAGAGTGACAGCCCCGAAGCCATCATTACTGGCTACTTTTATGTGAAGGATATTGAAGGTGTGACCCGCTAGCGCCGGCGCAGCCCCCCCTTTTCGTTGTGCCTCCGGCAATAATTGTCCACCCACGGGAAAATTATTGCCGGTGCGGCGCGCGCTTGACCCGATAAACCGGGCATTTGCTCTGCGGCACGCAATTTGCTCAACCTGAGGCACCTACCATTTCCCCAGGTGACCGATCATGCTGGTTAATAACAACACCCAAGCGGTGTCGACCGTTCAACAGATCAAACGGCCCGACATGGACCCCGCCAACGCCGCCGCCAGCGCGCTGTACAGCGGTGCCCTGCAAACCGCGCAGCAAAGCGTGACCGTGCCGGCCGCGCAGAAGGAACTGGACAAGGCCGCCGACCGTATCGACGAAGCCTTCGCCAAGACCCGCGTGCAGTTGCAGACCACCGCGTCGACCAGCGATGTGCCGGCGACCAACGCCACCTCCAGCGCGCGCTCGGAGTTTACCGACTACATGAGCAAATCCCCGGCCGAGCGCATCCGTGAGCAATTGCTCAAAGAGCAGGGCTTGACCGAAGCGGACGTGCAGAACATGTCCCAGGAAAAACAGGATGCCATCTCCAAGCAAGTGGCCGAGCGCTTGAAGCAGCAGCAAGAGCAGCAAGTAGCGGCGAAAACCGCTGACCCGCAGGCGCGGACGGTAAAAGAAACCCTGGCCGCGATCTAAGCCACACCGCAGATCAAATGTGCAAGCCGTCCCGTGTGGGAGCTGGCTTGCCTGCGAGAGCATCACCTCGGTCCATCAGGCAGACAGGGCTGTGTGCATCGCAGGCAAGCCAACGCCCACAGCGATTGTGGTGATCAAACTGACAATGTGTTCATTGCAACTGCAACGTCGAATTGAACTGCCCAATCGCATCCACCACATGCCGTGACCCTTCCTGGATCTCCAGGATCACCTGCCCTGCTTCATTCGCCAACTCCACCCCAAGCCCCGTACGGCTCAAGCTCGACTGCATGCTCGACACCGCGCTCAACGACAGGTCGTGGTTCTTGCGCACTACATCGACGATCTCCACGGTCGCCTGGCTGGTGCGTGCCGCCAGGCTGCGCACTTCGTCGGCCACCACCGCAAACCCACGCCCGTGCTCACCAGCCCGCGCCGCTTCAATCGCAGCGTTGAGCGCCAGCATGTTGGTCTGCTCGGCAATGCTGCGGATGGTCTGCACGATGGCGCCGATGATGTCCGACTGTTTGCTGACCGCGTCGATACTCTCGGCCGCCTGGTTCAGGTCGTGGGAGATAGCTTCGATGATCTGCACGGTTTGCTGCACCACTTCCGAACCCTTGCGTGCGCAGGCATCGTTTTGCACCGAGGTGGCGTGAGCCGAGTCGGCGGCGGTGCGCAGGGTGGAGACCTGCTCGGTGATGTCGCTGGCGAACTTCACCACTTTGTACAGGCGACCATTGGTGTCGAAAATCGGGTTGTAGGAAGCTTCCAGGAACAGGGTCTTGCCGTATTTGTTTTTGCGCTCGAAGCGGTGCGAGTGGTATTCGCCGCGGTTGAGGGACGCCCAGAACGCCTTGTAGGCCGGCGACTCCACCTCGTTGCGGTGGCAGAACAGGCTGTGGTGCTGGCCGACGATCTCTTCCAGGGAGTACTGCACGGTTTTCAGGAAGTTGTCG
Source organism: Pseudomonas lurida (assembly GCF_002563895.1). NCBI lineage: Bacteria > Pseudomonadati > Pseudomonadota > Gammaproteobacteria > Pseudomonadales > Pseudomonadaceae > Pseudomonas > Pseudomonas lurida. The sequence goes on from NZ_PDJB01000001.1 coordinate 4,936,380, forward strand.
TTGGCCTTCAGGATCTGGCCTTGGGGCGTGAACTCGATCACCGCCATGGAGCGGCTAATGGCGTCGATCAGGCTCTGGTTTTCATGTTCGTGGTGGACCCGTGCGGTAATGTCCGACGCGACTTTGATCACGCTCTGGACGTGATTGTCTTTGTCCAGCACCGGCATGTAGCTGGCTTCGAGCCAGACCTCCTGGCCATGCTTGTTCAAGCGCATGAACGTGTCACTGAGGGCCTCGCCCCGCGCCAGGTCGCGCCACAGCTTGGCGTAGGCGTCGGTATGGGTGTAGGCCTCGTCGCAAAACAGGCGGTGGTGCTTGCCACGGATCTCCTCGGCGCTGTAGCCCATGGTTTTGCAGAAGTTGTCGTTGGCATCGAGGATCACGCCACAGGGGTCGAACTCGATCATGGCCATGGAGCGGCTGATGGCGGCGAGCTTGGCGTTGGATTCGGTGAGTGCGCAGGAGAAACGTTCGATTTGTTGCAGGTCGGATTTGTGATGGCGGTTGAACATGGTCAGATCACCCTAGATTCCCGGCGCCCGGAAGGCGCATTCCATTCATTTGTTGGCTATTGCTGGCACACCTTCTTGGGGAAATAACCATCCGAATCGCTTTATATGCCAAGCGTCATCAACGGTTCTGGCTGAGCATAGACAGGGCTTGGCGCTATGCAAGGCCACTAGTCAGCCAGCATTTTTAACAATGCCGTGGTGGCCGCTGACGGCGCACGGGATGGCGAACCGACCAAGGCAAATTCGCGGTGCAGTGGCACCGTCAACGGCATCACGCGCAGTCCCTTGCGCTGGGCTGGCAAGGCCATCTCCGGCACCAGCGTGACGCCGACGCCTTCACGCACGAGGCTGAAGGCGCTGTTCCATTCACGCACTTCCACACGTATATCGCGCAGGGAAAGCCCCGCTGCAGCGCCCAGGCTGCGGGCATTGGCGGTACACCCTCCCGTGGCGAGCACGAAGGGTTGTTCGAGCAGTTCCTCAAGGGACACGCCGGCCTCGGCCGGGCGCTGCGCCAGTGGATGATCCGTCGGCAGCACGGCCATCCAGAAATCACGCCCCAAGACGGTGGCATTGCGCTCGGGCTCGGGGTTGAGCACCACGCCCAGGTCGATCAGATCGGCGTCGAGCAGGGTCAGCACCTCGTTGTCGGTGACATCCAGGGTGGTGACCTCGATACCGGGATACAACTGAGCAAAACGCTGCAACAACGGCGTGAGAAAGGTCGCCAGCACCCTGGGGAAACTCGCGATGCGAATCGTCCCGCGCAACATGGGCCGGGCCTCATCCACGGTACTGCGGATCACCTGCAACGCCCTCAGCATCACCCGCGCCTGCTCGATCACACTCAGGCCCAGCGCGGTGGGCAAGGTCCTGCGCGGCTCACGGGTAAACAGTTGCGCGCCCAGCGTTGCCTCCATGCCAGCCATGGCCTGGCTGGCCGCGGATTGGGTCATGCCCACGCGCTCGGCGGCGGCAGTAATACTGCCGTGATCGGCCACGGCGACCAGCAGGCGCCAGTGCATCAGGTTCATCATGACAGTCGCTGTCCTTATGGCAGGGGTCTGAACGTTTAATTTTACGCAAGGTGCCATGCCCGTGAGACTGGCGCAAATTCAACGGAGCTGCCCCAGATGAAACTCTATTACGCCCCCCACGCCTGTTCCCTCGCCCCGCACATCGTGCTGCGCGAATTGGCGATGCCGTTCGATCTTGTACGGGTCGATAACCAGGCCAAGACCACCGCCGATGGCGAGGACTTCCTGAAGATCAACCCCAAGGGCTATGTCGCGGTGCTGAAGCTGGACAACGGCCAGGTGTTGACCGAAGCCAGCGCGATCCTGCAATACCTGGCCGACCTGAAACCCGTAGCGGGCCTCGCCCCGGCCAATGGCAGCTGGGAACGTGTGCGTTTGCAGGAATGGCTGAACTTTATCGCCACCGAAGTTCACGGCGGGTTGGCGGTGTTCTTCAACGGCGCCGTCCAGGGCGAGGTGAAAGCCTCCTTCCAGGCCACGCTGTTCAAACGATTCGCGGTGCTGGTACAAACCCTCGCGCGCCAGGACTACCTGTTGGGATCGCAGTACTCGGTGGCGGATGCGTACCTGTTCGTGGTGCTGCGCTGGGCGGCGTTCCACGCTATCGACCTGGGTGAGTGGCCGGCGCTGGCAGCGTTTCAACTGCGAGTGGGTGAGCGGCCTGCGGTGATTGCCGCCCTGGCAGCAGAAAGCCAATGAGCTGAAATGCAATCAACCCTGTGGGAACTGGGGTGCCTGCGGTAGCGGTGGGTCCGTAGACGCGTCACTGACAGGTAGACCGTTACGCAGGCAAGCCAGCTCCCACATGGACCGCGTAACCGTGCTAGCTATACGGCGAAGGGGCGACATGGGCAGATCAACCCCAGGCCCAGCCAGTGGCTATTCGTAACTCAGTGACCGAACAGGCCTGTCTCGGATTTCTTGGCTTTCTTGTCGGCGCGTTTTTCATCCGCGGTCTTCGCCGGTTTTTTCTTCGCGGCTTTCTTTGAATCCATACCTTTGGCCATGATGCATGCTCCACTTACAGGGGATGTAGTATTGGGTATACCACCTATTGCCCGGCAGAAGGCGCTTATAATCCCCGGCCCTTGATAAGGCTTGCCTGAACACCATGCCCCCATTGCACATCGAACCCCTGGCAGAGCCGCTGTGGCCGCTGCTGAACAAGTTTTACCGCCGCCACAATTCGTCCATGAAGGCGCTCAAGGGCGGGCATCTATGGGTGGCGCGGGAGCGCGAAATCGTCGCCGGGCTGTGCCTGACACCGGTCGTCGGCGGGCAGTGGCTGACCGGGGTGTTCGTGGACCCCGCCTACCGCGGCCAGCGGCTGGCGGCGCGGGTGATCGAGGCGGCGGTGGCCAATGTCGAGGGGACGGTGTGGCTGCTGTGTCATCCGGACCTGGAACGACTGTATCAATCCATGGGTTTCACCCAGGACACGCGGCTGCCGCAGTCCCTCAGCGAACGGCTGGTGCGCTACAAGCGCAACAAACCGATGATCGCGATGGGCTTAGATCGTTTGGTGAGGTCGACCTCGAATAATGTGTGATCAGCGCGTACAGGGCCCATGCTAGCCTCGGCGGCACAGTGGCCCTCTACAGGATGATCATGAAAACAACGCTTGCAGTTCTCTCCCTCACCGCCCTGCTCGCCCCGGTCTTGAGCCAGGCAGCCGACGCACCGATCAGCGCCCAGCAGTACCAGAGCGTGCTCGCTGGTAGCTGGCGCGACCCGGCCAATAGCGCGCGCGATGGCTACCGCCATCCGCAACAGACGTTGGAATTCTTTGGTTTGGCTGCCAAGCAGACCGTTATCGAGATCACCCCTGGTGGCGGTTGGTACAGCGAAGTGCTGGCGCCGCTGCTCAAGGACCACGGGCATTACATTGCGGCGGTGCAGGCGGCGAGCAGCAGCGCCTACGCGCGCACGTCCGAAGAGAACCTGAAGAAGAAATTCGCCGCCGACCCCACGCGCTACGGCAAGGCCTCGGTGGTCGAGTTCGACCCCAAGGCGCCGGTGTTCGGCAAACCCGCATCGGCGGATGCCGTACTGACCTTTCGCAATGTGCATAACTGGGTAGAGGCTGGCACCGCACCGGCCACCTTCAGCGCGTTCTACCGCGTGCTCAAGCCCGGCGGCGTGCTGGGCGTGGAAGACCACCGGGCCAAGGACGGCGCGGATCTGGAGGCGATCAAAAACAGCGGTTACCTGACCACCGCGCAGGTGGTGAAGCTGGCAACGGATGCCGGGTTCAAGCTGGCGGGGCAAAGCGAAGTGAATGCCAACCCGAAGGACACCCAGGACTATCCGGCTGGGGTGTGGACGTTGCCGCCGACGTTGAGACTGGGAGAGCAGGATAAAGCGAAGTATGTGGCGATTGGCGAGTCGGATCGGATGACATTGAGGTTCGTGAAACCGGCGAAATAACCGGACATGAAACGCATTGCAATTGTGGGAGCGAACCCGCTCCCACAATTCGCACTCATGGGGCCTGAACGCTAGTCGTCGGCGCTGGGGTCCATGTCCGGGAACATCACTTCGATAAAGCCGAACTTGCTGAAGTCGGTAATCCGCGACGGGTAGAGCCGACCGATCAGGTGATCGCATTCATGCTGCACCACCCGCGCATGGAAACCATCGGCAAACCGCACGATAGGCTCACCCTTCGGATCAAAGCCTTCATAGCGAATCTGCTGGTAACGGTCCACCGCGCCACGCAGGCCGGGCACCGAGAGGCAGCCTTCATAGCCCTCCTCGAGCACCGGGCTGAGTGGGGTGATCAGCGGGTTGATCAAAATCGTCTGCGGCACCGGCGGCGCGTCCGGGTAGCGTTCGCTGGCCTCGAAACCGAAGATCACCAATTGCAGGTCGACACCGATCTGCGGTGCGGCCAGGCCGACACCGCCCACGTGCTCCATGGTCTGGAACATGTCATCGATCAATTGCCACAGCTCGGGGCTGTCGAACATTTCCGGCGGAACCGGAGGCGCGATACGCAGCAGGCGCTCGTCGCCCATTTTCAGGATTTCACGGATCATCGATCAGACTTCGTCGGTAGTGGGCTTGGAGTGGTCCCGGCCGAGGCCTGAGACATGCTGTTTCTCATCGGTATGGCCAGGCTCTTCGAACTCTTTCTCACCTGGGTCCTTGCCCTCGGCAGACATGTGTTCGATCACCGCGTTCATCTCCGCGCCCAGCAACAGCACGGCGGCGGAAATGTAGAAATACAGCAGCAGCACGATGATCGCGCCGATACTGCCATACATGGCGTTGTAGTCGGCAAAGGTTTTGACGTAGTAGCCAAAGCCCAGGGACGCGACGATCCACACCACCACCGCCAGCACCGAGCCTGGGGTGATGAAGCGGAATTTCTGCTCGACGTCCGGCATCACGTAGTACATGAGAGCCACGGCAAACATCAGCAGGATCACGATCAACGGCCAGCGCAGGATGGTCCACAGGGTCACCACGAACTCCTGCATGCCGATCTGCCCGGCCAGCCATTCCATCACTTGCGGGCCGAGCACCATCAGCGCGGCAGCGGCCAGCAGCATGCCCGCGATGCCGACGGTGTAGAAAATCGACAGCGGAAAGCGCTTCCAGATCGGCCGGCCTTCGACCACGTCGTAGGCGGCGTTCATCGCGCTCATCATCAGGCGCACGCCAGCGGAAGCAGTCCACAGCGCAATCACGATACCCACCGAGAGCAGGCCACCCTTGGACTGCTGCAACTGGTCGATCACCGGGTTGACCTGCTCCAGGGCCTGGGGCGGCAACACCAGTTCCGACTGCATGCGCAACCAGGTGAAGAAGTCGGGCAGGTGCAGGAAACCGATCAGGGCAATCAGGAAGAGCAGGAAGGGAAACAGCGAGAACAGCATCTGGTAAGCCAGTGCCGAGGCGTAGGTGGGCATTTCGTCATCGACGAATTCCTTGACGGTGCGCACCAGTACTTTGTGCAGCTTGAGACCATCGAGAACCGGGAAAATCATAGCGTCTCCTTTCGCCGCAAAAAGGTTGGGTTCGTGGGCGACTCAGGGGCCGTTTTCTACATCAAGGTAGCCTATTTGGCGACCTCGAAACAATTTCGAAACTTTATTCACTGTGTTTGACACAAAAACGGCCATCCGTGGATGGCCGCGTGGCTGCGCATTCGCAGTCAGCCGGGTCAGGCTTTGTCGATGGTTTTCTTCACAGCATCTTTAGCCTTGCCGACGGCTTGCTGAGCTTCGCCTTTCTTTTCCTGAACCTTGCCTTCGGTCTGCAGCTTGGTGTTGTCGGTAGCTTTACCCACACCTTGCTTGATGTTGCCGACGGCTTCGTTCGCCAAACCTTTTGCCTTATCCGCAGTGCTGCCCATGGTATTTCTCCTAAGAACAATCAAGGGTTTTTGGTCATTACGTAAAGATTGACCCGAGGCCGTTCGGCAGAGTTTCAATTATTTTTCGATAGGCATTTCATCGCAGGCCGCAGGTTTGGCTTTATGTTTTGCAGCCAACCCACGAGAATGCCCGGCACATTCAGGCTATAACGCTGAATAACAGATCCCGTAGGAAGGTTATGAAACTCAATAAAGCACAGGCCATCGCCCGCAGAAACACCGAACTGGGCGGTGCCGTACTCGGCGTCAACAACTGCCATTTCACTGACCTGGACCGCAAACGCAACATCTGGTGGTTCGACCTGCCGGTGGGCCGTATTGCCGTGGGCCAGTACGAGTGGATCCACCTGTTGATGCACAACGCCGAGACCGACCAGTTGCTGCACCTGAAGGTGCCGACCGCGTACCTGCGTGAGAAGCTCGAGGGCCTGGTGGTGCGCAATGCGGGCAAGCGCAAGCCGGAGATCACCCTGGAGTTGAGCGCGGACAAGGATTCGTTCTTGAAGGATGTACGCCCGGCGGGTGCTGGCGTGAGCTTCGCGCAGTTCGCCGTGTAGGAACGCGGTTGAGCACTGTGGGCGCTGGCTGGCCTGCTCCCACAATGGATTGCATTTCAAGGTGCGAATCCAGCGCCCAATAAAAAGCCCCGCATCTGCGGGGCTTTTTGTTTCGGGACGGGTTACTTTTTCAGGCCCAACTTCTTCAACTCTTCATCACGCAACTCACGCCGCAGGATCTTGCCCACGTTGGTGGTTGGCAATGCGTCGCGGAATTCCACGGCCTTGGGCACCTTGTAGGCGGTGACGTTGGCGCGCATGTGCTCCATCACCTGGTCCTTGGTGAGGGTCGCGCCCGGCTTGACCACGATAAACAGCTTGATGTGCTCCCCGGACTTCTCGTCCGGCACACCGATGGCCGCGCACTGCAGCACGCCCGGCAGGCCTGCCAGCACGTCCTCCAGTTCGTTCGGGTACACGTTGAAGCCCGAGACCAGGATCATGTCCTTCTTGCGGTCGACGATGCGCATGTAGCCGTCAGGCTGGATGATGGCGATGTCACCGGTCTTGAGCCAGCCTTCGCTGTCGAGCATTTCGTCGGTGGCGTCCTGGCGCTGCCAGTAGCCTTTCATCACTTGGGGGCCCTTGACGCACAGCTCGCCGGTCTCACCCAATGCGAGTTCGGTACCGTCGTCGGCGATAACTTTGCACACGGTCGACGGCACCGGGATGCCGATGGTGCCGATCTGGATATGCTGGATCGGGTTCACGGTGGCCACCGGGCTGGTTTCGGTCATGCCGTAGCCTTCGCAGATGCCACAACCGGTCACGGCCTTCCAACGCTCGGCCGCCGCCAACTGCAGGGCCATGCCGCCCGACAGGGTGACTTTCAGCGCGGAGAAGTCCAGCTTGCGGAACGCCTCGTTGTTGCACAGCGCCACGAACAGGGTGTTCAAGCCGACAAAGCCGCTGAACTTCCACTTCGACAGTTCCTTGACCATCGCCGGCAGGTCGCGCGGGTTACTGATCAGGATGTTGTGGTTGCCGATCAGCATCATCGCCATGCAATGAAAGGTGAACGCGTAGATGTGGTACAGCGGCAGCGGCGTGATCAGGATCTCGCAACCTTCGTTGAGGTTGGAACCCATCAGCGCCTTGCATTGCAGCATGTTGGCGACCAGGTTGCGGTGGGTGAGCATCGCGCCCTTGGCCACGCCGGTAGTGCCGCCGGTGTATTGCAGCACGGCCACGTCACCGCTGGCCGGGCTGGCGTCGCTGACCGGTTGACCGTGCCCCTTGGCCAGCACGTCGTTGAACTTGATCGCCTTGGGCAGGTGGTAAGCCGGGACCATTTTCTTCACGTACTTGATGACGCTGTTGATCAGCAGACGCTTGAGTGGCGGCAACAGGTCGGCGACTTCAGTGACGATCACGTGCTTGACGGCGGTCTTGGGCACGACCTTTTCCGCCAGGTGCGCCATGTTGGCCAGGCACACCAGGGCCTTGGCGCCGGAGTCGTTGAATTGGTGTTCCATTTCCCGCGCGGTGTACAGCGGGTTGGTGTTGACCACGATCAGGCCGGCGCGGATGGCACCGAACACAGCGACCGGGTACTGGAGGACATTGGGCAGTTGCACGGCGATTCGATCGCCGGGCTTCAAGTCAGTGTGCTGTTGCAGGTACGCGGCGAAGGCGCCGGACAATTCGTACAATTCACCGTAGGTGATCGTCTTGCCCAGGTTGCTGAAAGCCGGTTTGTTGGCGAAGCGCTGGCAGGACTGCTTCAGTACCGCCTGAATATTCGGATACTCGTCTGGATTGATTTCTGCAGCAATCCCGGCGGGGTACTTATCCTTCCAAAAGTCTTCGTTCATGGAAGCCCACTCCTCAGCGACGTCAGCGACGCGAATTCATCATCGCATTTGATGCGATTATTATTGGTGTATGTTTTTTTAGGTGAATCTGGCGCTTTCAAGCAGGCCGAGACGTCACAAAGCGCGCCGAGAGTAGCAGCTTTGCCAAGGGCCGCCTAGAGCCAAAGGGGGGGCCTACAGTCATAATCACGACTGTCCTACAATAATTGGTCACGGTTTAAACGTCGCTGAAATTCCCCCGCCAAAGGCTCTGGAATGGGCCTTACAGACCAATAAAAAACAATGTGGGAGCTGGCTTCCCTGCGATTGCGATCTGTCAGCCGATACATCTAGCGACTGAAACACCGTTATCGCAGGCAAGCCAGCTCCCACATTGTTTACCGCCTTTCACATCAGGCGATGTCGCGCAGCTCCCTGCGCAGAATCTTGCCCACTGGCGTCATCGGCAACGACTCGCGCAACACAATATGCTTGGGCACCTTGTACCCCGTGAAGTTGGTCTTGCAGTACGCCTTCAACTCCTCGAGGCTCACGCCTTGCGCACGCGCCACCACGAACAGCTTCACCGCCTCCCCCGTGCGGTCATCCGGCACGCCGATCACAGCACAATTGGCCACGGCCGGGTGGGCCATCACCACGTCTTCGATCTCGTTGGGGTAGACGTTGAAGCCCGAGACGATGATGAGGTCTTTCTTGCGGTCGACGATGCGCACGAAGCCATCGTCGTCGATCACGGCGATGTCACCAGTCTTCAGCCAGCCCTCGACGTCCAGCGCTTCGGCCGTGGCGGCCGGTTGCTGCCAGTAGCCTTTCATCACCTGCGGGCCCTTGATGCACAACTCGCCGCGCTCACCCAACGGCAGCTCGACACCCTGGTCATCGATCACCTTCATCGCCGTGGCCGGTACGGGAATGCCCACAGTGCCCAGGCGAGATTTGTTGCCGTAGGGGTTGGTGCTGGCCACCGGCGAGGTTTCCGTCAGGCCGTAGCCCTCGCCAATCGCGCAGCCGGTGATCTGCTCCCAGCGCTCGGCCGTGGCCTTGATCAGCGCGGTGCCGCCAGAGTTGGTGAGCTTGAGGTGGGAGAAGTCCAGGCTCTTGAAGTCTGGATGGTCCATTAAAGCCACGAACAGCGTGTTAAGCCCCAGCAGCCCGGTAAAGCGCCACTTTTTCAGCTCCTTGATAAAGCCACCGATGTCCCGCGGGTTGGTGATCAGTACGTTGTGGTTGCCGGACACCATCATGCACATGCAATTCGCGGTGAAGGCATAGATGTGGTACAGCGGCAGCGGCGCGATCATCACCTCCTGCCCTTCCTTGATCAGCGGGTGGCCGTCATCACCGGTCTGGGACATGCAGGCGCGTACCTGTTGCATGTTCGCCACCAGGTTGCCATGGGTGAGCATCGCGCCCTTGGCCAGGCCGGTGGTGCCACCGGTGTATTGCAGCACGGCAATGTCGTCCAGGGTTACCGGGTGGCGAGTCACCCCCAGGCCCGCGCCCATGCGCAAGGCACGCTTGAACGACACTGCACGCGGCAGGCTGTAGGCCGGGACCATCTTCTTGACCTTGTCGACCAGGGTGTTGACCAGCCAGCCCTTGGCGGCGGGCATGAAGTCACCCATCTTGGCTTCGATCAGGTAGTCGATCTCGGTGTCGCTGCACACCTCCTGCACCCGCGAGCCGAACAGGTTGAGGTACACCAGCGCACGCACGCCGGCGTCCTTGAACTGGTGGCGCATCTCGCGCGGGGTGTACAGCGGGTTGGTATTGACCACGATCAGGCCGGCGCGCAAGGCGCCGAACACCGCAATCGGGTAGTGCAGCACGTTGGGCATCTGCACCGCGATACGGTCGCCGGGCTTGAGATCGGTATGCTGTTGCAGGTAACCGGCGAACGCCGCGCTCTGGCGTTCAAGCTCGGCGTAGGTGAGGGTGATGCCCATGTTGCTGAATGCCGGACGGTCGGCAAAGGCCTTGCAGGAACGCTCGAACACCTCGATCACCGACTTGTAGGCAGAGAGGTCGATGTCATTGGGAACGCCCGCCGCGCGTTTGTCATTCCAGAAATCAGGTTGCATTATTCTTGTCCTCTTACCTGAGTGTGTCCGGCCGCTGCAGTTGTAAAAAGTCTACATCTATAAAAAGCGGAGCTCAGGGGACGTTAGCAGCTATGGCCAAACAGGCAAATACAGGAAACAGCGTCATTAATTGCGTGAATCTTCCTACAAGGCCTTGCGCTGATCAGACGCTTGCCGTGGGATGAGCTATACACTGCAACGACCCCGAGCAAAGGAAGCGCCATGAACCACAGTACCTTCTGGCTGACCGCGAATGACCGCAGCCGCCTGTACGTCAATCAATGGATGCCCGACGGCACGCCCAAAGCCCTGGTGATGCTGTCGCATGGCATGGCCGAGCACAGCGGGCGCTACGCGCGCCTGGCCGAGGCCTTGTGCGCCGCCGGTTACGGCCTGTACGCGCTGGACCAGCGTGGCCACGGCCGCACCGCCGACGAAGGCACCCTGGGCCTGTACGCCGAAAAGGATGGCTGGAACAAAGTGGTGGGCGACCTGGCGAGCCTCAACCAGCATATCGGCCAGCAGCAGCCGGGGTTGCCGATCATGCTGCTGGGCCACAGCATGGGCAGCTACATCGCCCAGGCTTACCTGCTGCATCACAGCGCCAGCCTCAATGGCGCGATTCTCAGCGGTTCGAATTTCCAGCCGGTGGCGCTGTACCGCGCCGCACGAGTGATCGCCCGGATCGAACGCCTACGCCAGGGCTTGCGCGGGCGTAGCGCGCTGATCGAATTCCTGTCGTTTGGATCATTCAACAAGGCCTTCACACCCAATCGCACCGCTTTCGACTGGCTCAGCCGCGACCCGGCCGAGGTCGACAAGTACATCAACGACCCACTGTGCGGGTTCCGCTGCACCAACCAGCTGTGGATCGACCTGCTCGGCGGCTTGCAGCAAATCAGTAAAGCGTCCAATCTCGCGCAGATCGATCCAGGCCTGCCGGTCCTGGTAATGGGCGGCGAATGTGATCCGGTGAGTGAAGGCAAGCGTCTCAAAAGCCTGGCCGACGCCCTGCGTGAAGCCGGCTGCCAGCACCTGCAACTGAATATCTACCCGCAGGCGCGTCACGAAGTGTTCAATGAAACCAACCGTGACCAGGTCACCGGGGACGTGCTGACATGGCTCGACCAGGCCCTGACCTTGCGCAGGCCCGCCCGCTGCGAATAACTTTTCTTTTAAAATCAGCCGTTTAAAATCGGTCGATAATGACCGTTTAGCCACAGGATGCACCTTTAGATGACCCAGGTAACCAACACCCCGTACGAAGCCCTTGAAGTCGGCCAGACCGCCAGCTACAGCAAATTGGTGGAAGAGCGCGATATCCAGCTGTTCGCCGCGATGTCCGGTGACCACAACCCGGTGCACCTGGATGCCGAGTACGCCAAGGCGACCATGTTCAAGGAGCGTATCGCCCATGGCATGTTCAGCGGCGCCCTGATCAGCGCGGCAGTAGCCTGCGAGCTGCCTGGCCCGGGCACGATCTACATCGGCCAGCAGATGAGCTTCCAGAAGCCGGTAAAGATCGGTGACACACTGACCGTACGCCTGGAAATTCTCGAGAAGCTGCCGAAATTTCGCGTGCGCATCGCCACCCGCGTGTTCAACCAGCGTGATGAGTTGGTGGTGGACGGCGAGGCGGAGATTTTGGCGCCGCGTAAGCAGCAGGTTGTTACTTTGACCGAGCTGCCCGCAATCACCATCGGCTGATTTCGATCTCAAAAATTTACACAATACAAATGTGGGAACGGGCCTGCCCGCGAAAGCGATAGTTCAGTCAATAAAGATCAGACTGAAAAACCGCATTCGCGAGCAAGCCCGCTCCCACATTAGTTACAGCATTTACAGCGCGAAGCTTACGACTGGGCGCGAGCCTGGTTGCGCAGGGCTTTCACTTGGTCGTGGTTGCGTTGTGCGCCATGGAACTGACGCTCAACCAGGTCACGAATGCCCAGCAGGTTGTGCTTGTTGATCTTCTCGATCGCTTCCTTGTAAGCCTTGAGGGCGTGGTCTTCACCGCGCTCGGCTTCGTTCAGGACAGCCTCTTCATCTTTACCGGTGACCATCGACTTCACGTCGACCCAGCCACGGTGCAAAGCGCCGGCCACACTGCCGGACTCTTCCGGATCGCCACCCAAGGCACGAACAGCGGTTTGCAGCTCGGCGGCTGCAGCTGCGCAATCAGCAGAGCGCTTCACAAACAGAGCCTTGAGCTCTGGATGCTTGATGTCTTCAGCACAAGTCGCGAAGCCTTTCTGGCCGTCTTTGCTGGTCTCGATCAGGTCGTTGAGTACGGAGATCGATTCTTTGTTGATGTCAGTCATTTTTCAATTCCTTGTGCGGGTTAAGAAACGTGTCTTAGTAATTGCAGCACCCGTGCCAGGTTTTAAAAAATAAAATTTTCATTGATTTTCAATAGCTTACGAATTATTGAACCATCTGTATCTACGTTATTTGCATGATCTGTCATTTGGCCTTCATGCAGAATGCCTGTATTTTCCAAGACTTCGCCCTCCACCGCGCGACGCTCATGAATCCGGAAAAACTCGAACTACTGATCACCCGCGAGATGCCTTTCGGCAAATACAAGGGACGAATTATTGCTGACCTGCCCGGACCCTACCTGAACTGGTTCGCCCGTGAAGGTTTCCCTCACGGCGAACTGGGCGGTTTGCTGGCCTTGATGCAGGAAATCGACCACAACGGTTTATCGGAATTGCTGGAACCGCTGCGCGCGAAACACGGCAAACCCGCCCCTCGCCATTAAGAGCCCCTCTATGCCACGCAATGCAGACAACGAAGGTCACTGGCGGGCCATCGCCGAGCGCTACGCCCTGGAGCCCGGCCCGATCAACCTGGAAAACGGTTACTTCGGCCGCATGAGCCGCGCGGTGCAGGCGCACTACCTGGAGCAGGTTGCGTTTATCAACCGGAGTAACTCGCTGTATGTGCGTCAGGCATTTGAACAAGGCGAGAACGTCGAGATTCGCCGGCAACTGGCCGAGATGATCAACGTCGACCCGGCGTCCGTGGCGTTTACCCGTAACGCGACCGAAGCATTGCAATCACTGATCCGCAACTACAACCGCCTGCAACCGGGTGACCAGGTGCTGATCAGTGACCTGGAGTACGACACGGTCAAAGGGGCCATGCGTTGGCTGGCCGGTTACCGAGGTGTGGAGGTGATCGAACTTTCCCACACTCATCCGGCCAGTTTCGACAGCCTGGTGCAGACGTATCGCGATGCATTCGCTCAGTACCCGCGCCTCAAGCTGATGGCGCTGACCCATGTCACCCACCGCACTGGCCTGGTGATGCCCGTCGAAGCCATTGCCCAGGTTGCGCGTGAACACGGTGTGGACGTGATCCTCGATGGTGCCCATGCCCTGGGCCAGATTGAATTCAACCTGGCCGCGCTGGGCATCCAGTTCGCCGGTTTCAACCTGCACAAATGGATCGGCGCACCGCTGACCCTGGGCTTCCTTTACATCGCGCCGGAACGCCTGGCCGATATCGACCCCGACATGGGCGAGTTCCATTACCCCGCCACCGATGTGCGTGCCCGTACGCCGTACAGCACGCCAAACTTTCCGGCCTTGATGACCTTGCCGTTGGTGTTTGAAGAACATCGGCAACTGGGTGGCGCCGCAGCTAAAGGGGCACGGGTGAACTACCTACGCGACCTGTGGGTGAGCCAAGTGCGGGCGTTAGCGGGGGTTGAGGTGCTGACGCCAGATGATCCGCGACTGTATTGCGGGATCACGGCGTTCAAGTTCACCGGGCGCGACCAGCAGGTGATGGTGGACAGGCTGCTCCGGGACTACAACCTGTTCACCACCACGCGCACGGGCGCGGCGTTTGGGACCTGTATCCGCGTGACGCCGGGGTTACTGACGTCGGCGGCGGACATCAACGTGCTGGTCAACGCCATTGATAAACTAAACGCAGATTAAACCTCCCACATTTGGCTCCTTGGTGGGCTCGAGGTTTTCTACAGGCAAAAAAAAGCGGTACACCGACCAAGTGCACCGCAAAAATGCCGTTAAGCACAGCAACAACGATTCAGTAAAAGCAGATCAATCCAGCAGCGCCAGCGCCTCGGCGGTGACTTCCTGGATGCGAGCCCAGTCGCCGTTCTTGACCCACTCAGGGTCCAGCATCCAGCTACCGCCCACGCACATCACGTTTTTCAACGCCATGTAGTTTTTGATGTTGGCCGGGCCAACGCCGCCAGTCGGGCAGAATTTCACTTCGCCGAACGGGCCGCCGAGGGCCTTGATCGCAGCCACGCCACCGCTGACTTCGGCCGGGAACAGCTTGAAGCGACGGTAGCCCAGGCCATAACCTTCCATGATGCCCGAGGCATTGCTGATGCCCGGCAGCAGAGGGATCGGGCTGTGCACCGAGGCTTCCAGCAGATCGCGGGTAATGCCCGGGGTAACGATGAACTGCGAGCCAGCCACTTCGGCCGCTTCGAGCATGTGGCGGTCGAGCACGGTGCCAGCACCGGTGCACAGCTCAGGGCGCTGCTCGCGCAATACCTGGATGGCCTTGAGGCCGAACTCGGAACGCAGGGTCACTTCCAATGCGGTCAAACCACCGGCTGCCAGGGCATCGGCCAGCGGCAGGATGTCCTGTTCGCGGGCGATGGTGATCACCGGCAGGATCCGCGCCTTGGCGCAGAGGCTGTCGATCAGGGCAACTTTATCCGCCATGGACACGGTCGGTTGGGGGCTATTCATAGCGGCTGATCCTTGGCTCATGGGCACCAGTAAATCTCTAATGTAGGTTGCAGAAACGCGCGAATCGGCATGGCAGCAACGTCGTCACTGGCCAGCGCGGCGCTCAAGGTGGTCAATTTCGAACTGCCGGAAATCGACAGGACGGTGTAGTGGGCCGTGGCCAGCAATGCGCGACTCATGGTCAGGCGCTGGTGTGGCACGGTAGGCGCCAGCATCGGCCAGCAACGGCGGGTACCGTCGGCCTGCAGTGCTTCGGCGAGGTTCGGGCTGTTGGGAAACAGCGATGCAGTGTGGCCGTCATCGCCCATGCCCAGCACCAGCACATCAATGGCTGGCAGTTCGGCCAGCAGGCGATCGGCTTGCTCGGCAGCGTCTTCAAGCGTGGCGGCAGCGCTGTAGAGGCTGAGGAACCTGGCCTTGGCCGCCGGGCCTTGCAACAGGTGTTGTTTCAACAGGCCGGCATTGCTGTCGGCGTGTTCCACCGGCACCCAGCGTTCATCGGCCAGGGTAATGGTGACCTTGGACCAGTCCAGCCCCTGTTTGGCCAGGTGCTGGAAAAACGCCACGGGGCTGCGACCACCGGACACCACCAGGGTCGCTTCGCCACGGGCGCTGATGGCCGAGCGCAGTTGCTCGGCCACGTCGTTGGCCAGGCCTTCCGCCAAGAGCACCGGGGTGCGGTACTCGTGCGGGGTAACGCCCTCGGGCAGTTTCAATTCAGATATCGCCATACCATGACCTCCCATCCCGCGTGATCAGTGCAATCGAGCTCATCGGCCCCCAGGAACCCGCCGCGTACGGCTTGGGCGCATCACCGGATTTTTTCCACCCGGCGATCAGCTGGTCACACCACTTCCACGCGGCTTCGATTTCATCTTTGCGAACAAACAGGTTCTGATTGCCGCGCATCACTTCCAGCAACAACCGCTCGTAGGCATCCGGAATACGGGCACTGCGATAGGTGTCGGAAAAATTCAGTTGCAGTGGGCCACTGCGCAGTTGCATGCCCTTGTCCAGGCCTTGCTCCTTGGTCATCACGCGCAAGGAAATACCTTCGTCCGGCTGCAGGCGGATGATCAGCTTGTTGCTGATCTGCAGGCGCTGCTCGGGGGCGAAGATGTAGTGGGACGGTTCCTTGAAGTGGATGACGATCTGCGACAGTTTCTGCGGCATGCGCTTGCCGGTGCGCAGGTAGAACGGCACCCCGGCCCAACGCCAGTTGCGGATATCGGCACGCAGGGCGACGAAGGTCTCGGTGTCGCTCTGGGTGTTGGAATTCTCTTCCTCCAGGTAACCCGGCACTGGCTTGCCGGCGCTGTAGCCCGCGATGTACTGGCCGCGCACCACTTGGGTGGTCAGGCCGTCCGGGCTGATCGGCGCCAGGGCCTTGAGCACCTTGACCTTCTCGTCGCGGATGCTGTCGGCGGACAGGTCGGCCGGCGGGTCCATGGCGATCAGGCAAAGCAGTTGCAGCAGGTGGTTCTGGATCATGTCCCGCAACTGGCCGGCTTTGTCGAAGTAACCCCAACGGCCTTCGATGCCAACCTGCTCGGCCACGGTGATTTCCACGTGGGAGATGTAGTTCTGGTTCCACTGGGTTTCGAACAGGCTGTTGGCGAAACGCAGGGCGATCAGGTTCTGGACGGTCTCTTTGCCCAGGTAGTGGTCGATACGGTAGGTGCGGTTTTCCGGGAAAAACTGCGCCACGGCGTCGTTGACCTTGCGCGAGGACTCCAGGTCCGAACCGATGGGTTTTTCCAGCACCACGCGGGTGTTGTCCGCCAGGCCGACCTTGGACAGGTTCTCGCAGATCGCGCCGTACACCGCCGCCGGGGTGGCGAAGTAGGCGATAAGACGCTGCTCGGTGCCGGCGATTTCAGCCAGGGCCACGTAGTCATCGGCCTTCATGAAGTCGACGTGAACATAGGTCAGGCGTGCCAGGAAACGCTGGGCGATGGTTTCGTCCAGTTCCTTGCCGACGTATTGACGCAATGCTTGTTCGATGTGCGCCAGGTGCTGTTGCTCGGAACCGGCTTCACGGGCCAGGGCCAGGATGCGCGTATCGTCGTGCAGGAGCGCGGCGCCATCGAGTTGATAGAGGGCAGGAAATAACTTGCGCAGCGCCAGATCACCCAAGGCGCCAAACAGGGCAAAGGTGCAGGGTTCTACGGTTATCGAAGGCATGATGTTTGTTCTTTTATCAAGTTAAGCTACAAATACCTTTTTTCAAGGCATCACTCAAGGAAAAATGTAGTAATAACCACAACATTTTCCCGAAATATGCATTCCGAGTGGTGGTGTTCAGCTACCCTCAGTAGGATAGGCCACCGCAAAAGACCACTCATCGATTGGTTGCCACCTTTTATTTGCATCGTCGCCCGAAGGAAAGACTGAATGGACCGCGTGCGAAATCTTCTGGAACAGATCCGGAACCGCCTCGAAGAATTGAACAAGGCCGAGAAAAAAGTCGCCGAGGTCATCCTGCTCAACCCGCAGCAGGCGACCCGCTTCTCGATCGCCGCCCTCGCCCAGGCGGCCTCGGTCAGTGAGCCGACGGTCAACCGTTTCTGCCGTTCGTTCGGCGTCAGCGGTTACCCTGAACTGAAATTGCAGCTGGCGCAAAGTTTGGCCAGTGGAGCGGCGTATGTCAGCCGCGCCGTGGAGGCCGATGATAACCCGGAGGCCTACACCCAGAAGATCTTTGGCAGTGCCATCGCCTCTCTGGACAGTGCCTGCCAGGCCCTGGACCCGGCCCTGATCAGCAAAGCCGTGGACCTGTTGATCCAGGCGCGGCAGATCCACTTCTTCGGCCTGGGCGCTTCGGCCCCGGTGGCCATGGACGCGCTGCACAAGTTCTTCCGTTTCAACCTCGCAGTGACCGCGCATGCGGACGTGCTGATGCAGCGCATGATCGCCTCGGTGGCGCATACCGGCGAGCTGTTCGTGATCATTTCCTACACCGGGCGTACCCGTGAACTGGTGGAAGTGGCGCGTATCGCACGTGAAAACGGCGCTTCAGTGCTGGGCGTGACCGCCGAGAACTCGCCACTGGCGAAGGCCAGTACGGTGAGCCTGAACATCCCCCTGCCGGAAGACACCGACATCTACATGCCGATGACCTCGCGCATTATCCAACTGACGGTGCTGGATGTGCTCGCCACCGGCATGACGTTGCGTCGTGGCGTGGATTTCCAGCCGCATCTGCGCAAGATCAAGGAAAGCTTGAATGACAGCCGGTATCCGGTGGGTGATGAGTTCAACTAAACAGAAATGTGCGGTAGCCCTACCGACCTAATCGCGGCAAGCCCGCTCCCACACTGGAATGCATTTCCGTGTGGGAGCCGGGCTTGCCCGCGATAGCCTCATCAGCTACACCGCTAGACCCCTGCCCGCGCCTGCAAACTCAAATGCGCCCTCTCCCCCGGCGCCAAACTGGCCCCGGCCATCGCCGACTCCACACACACAAACCCCGATGCCTCGTTGAAGCTCACGCCCAACAGCGGTCGGCTGCCCGGGTGCCACACCACCGTGTCGGCGCTGTCGCCTGTGTCGATGCACAGTTCGCGTTGCCAGGCGTGGTCCTTGAGCTGCAACTCGCCCTCGTGCTGGAACACCCGCTGGCATCCGCCCTCCACGCGCAACTCGCCTTCCTGCTGGCAAACCTGGCGATTGAGCTGGTCGTAACCTTGTGCACCATCGAGCCCAGACAGCGCTATCTCATCAACGTGGCCAATACGCCAGTAAGCATGCAAAGCGTGGCTCAATTGGCACGGCAGCTCGTCCTGATGCTCGGTGCTCAGGCGCAGCTCCAGGGTTTCACCCAAGTGCGCGTGCAGGTCGACCTGCCAGTCGCACAGCTGCAATTGCCAATGCAGGCGTACGCCATCGTCGTCGGTGCTGCTGTCGAGCAGCTTCCAGTCGATCAACCGCGCCCAGCCATGGGACGGCCAGGCATTTTCGCTCGGATGACGGCCGTACCACGGCCAGCACACCGGCACGCCACCACGGATAGCGCCGACTTGCGGCCACTTCGCCGCACACCACAGCCAGGGTTTCTGGCCACGGGGCTGGAAGTGCAACAGCTGCGCGCCCTGGCGACTGAACACCGCCTGGCACAGGGGATGGTCGATCACCAAAACGTCACGCATCTGGAAGCGCTCCCAGGCGAACACCGGGCGCTCGCGCAGGGATTTGAAAAAGCGTTGCAGCGGATGCTCATGCATGTGCCACGGTCCTGAATATCATTGTCGCAGGCCTTTATAGGGGCCGGCATGCCGGCCCCTATAAAGGCCATCTCCCAAAAAAAAGCGGATAGCCATGGCTACCCGCAAAATGCGCACAGAGAGAAGGAGCTTATCGCAACAGCGTTAGAACGTAGACTGAATTTTCAGGCCCGCCACCAACGCGTTGTCGACTTTATCCACGCCGCCAGGCTGGACGACGTATTGCAGGTTGGGACGCACGGTGAGCCAGTTGGTGACGTGGAAACCGTAGTTGAGTTCGACGTTGTACTCAGTCTCACGAATAGGCGTGTACAGAGGATTGTCGTAGTCGTTCACGCCATTGGCGACGTTGAGCAGTTCAGAGTTCTTCTTCACGTCATCGTTGACATGCAGGCGAGCGACACCAATGCCGACGTCATCTTTTGGACGCGCGTCGAATGGGCCCTTGTACACCAGCATGATCGACTGATAGTTGTCGACCAGGTTGGTTTCCTTGTCGTGGAAGGTGGCGTTGGCTGCGATGTTCAGGCCGCGCGAAGCGTCGCCGTTGTGCGTGGTGAGCTGCTGTTGGGCAACGAACCAGTAGCCTTTCTTGCTGCTGCGGGTACGGTAGCCAGCGCCCGTGGTAGCCGCATCGTTGCCGTTGATGTCTTCACGGACGTCAGAGGCATCGGCAGCACTTTTGTAGTAACCCACACGGTATTCGCCCGGCAGGTTGTTGACCTTAGGCGACCAGACCAATTCCACCGGGATCACGGTGCCCTTGGTACCACTGCCGCTGAGTTTGAAGCCGTTGCCGTGCTCCAGCTGCGATGGGTTCTGGTTGTAGGCACCGATCTGCGCGTACAGCTCAGGCGTGATGTTGTACTTCACGCGGATCGCCGCCTGGCTGACTGGCCAGTTGTACCAGGTGTTGACGTAGTTACCCACTTGCGAGCCGCAGAACGACAGGTTCTGGAAGTCGCACGGGAAGGTGTTGAAGTCTTCGCCTTCACCGAAGTAACCGAGTTTCACATCCAACTTGTTGTCGAACATCTGGTGCTGGATCCAGAACTGGGTCAGACGCACCATGTGGCCACGGCCGTACACTTCCATGGACGAACTCAGCGTGCCGGCACGCGGGTCGCCAATGCGGTCATTGGAGATGTTCTGGCCATTACGGTTGGTCAACTGGATCTTGGCCTGGGTGTTATCCCAGCCCCACAGCTTTTGCAGATCCAGTGCCACGCCGAGACCGAACTGGTCAGAGTAGCGACCGGTCTTGTCGTCGTTGTAACCACCTTTGGCGTTGTAGCCCATCTCCCCAACGTAGTCCGCCTTGATGTCGATACCCTGCTCGATCAGCTTGGTACGCTCACCACCCCAGTCGCCGGTCATCCACTTCGAATCAGCACTGAATGCATCGGCCGCCATCGCATTGGCGGACAAAACCAGAGCTGCTGCAGCTGACATTTGGCAGATCAGCCGAGTGTTGTTGTGTTGCTTTTTCATCCCTACATCCTCGTCTTTATTGTTATTAAACTGTTTTTATCTAACGCGGTTTACTTTTTTATCTAAAACAACAGCTTATCTGCTTCAACGGCCTTTGAATTGGGCCACATTGTCGGCATGCCCCTGTGCGGGCAATGAAGAAGCAGTGCCCAGTCGCTCGCCCGTGTTGGCGTCGAACAGCAGTACCTTGGAAGGATCGAATTGCAGGGTCAGGGTCTCGCCCACCTGCGGTGCCACGTCGGGTGCCAGGCGGCAGCAGACCTTGGTGTCATTGAGCTGCACGAACACCAGGGTGTCCGGGCCGGTCGGCTCGGTTACCTGGACTTCGGCACGAATGCTCGAGGCACTGTTGGCCTCGCCCGCCGCCAGCATGATCTGCTCCGGGCGCAACCCCAGGATCACGTCACGGTCTTCAAGGCCGGCATCGGTCACGTTCAGCGCCAGCTCGCAACGGGCCTGGCCGCTGTCGAGCAGAGCCACCAGGCGACCGTCCTTGCGTTGCAGGCGCAGGGGCACGAAGTTCATTGGCGGCGAACCAATGAAGCTCGCCACGAACTGGTTGGCCGGGTTGTTGTAGATCTCTTTCGGCGTGCCGAACTGCTGGATGATGCCATCCTTCATGACTGCCACTTTGTCGCCCAGGGTCATCGCTTCGATCTGGTCGTGGGTCACGTAGACCGTGGTGGTCTTGAGGCGCTGGTGCATCAGTTTCATTTCGGTGCGCATCTCGACGCGCAGCTTGGCGTCGAGGTTGGACAGCGGTTCGTCGAACAGGTAGATCTTCGGCCGACGCGCCAGGGCACGGCCCATGGCCACGCGCTGTTGCTGGCCGCCGGACAACTGGCCCGGCTTGCGGTTGAGCAGGTGTTCGATCTGCAGCAGCTTGGCCACGCGCGCCACTTCGGCGTCGATATCAGCCTGGGGCATCTTGCGGATCTTGAGGCCGAACTCGATGTTCTCGCGCACGCTCATGGTCGGGTACAGCGCGTAGGACTGGAACACCATGGCGATGTCGCGGTCCTTGGGGCTCATGCCGCTCACGTCCTGGTCACCGATCATGATCGCGCCGCCGGTGATGGTCTCAAGGCCGGCGATGCAGTTCATCAGCGTGGATTTACCGCAACCCGAAGGGCCGACCAGGATCAGGAATTCGCCTTCCTTGATCGACAGCTCGATGTTCTTCAAGGTGTCGGGCAGGCCGGCGCCATAGGTCTTGTTTACATTGCGAAGTTCAAGCGTAGCCATGATTACCCCTTGACCGCGCCGGCCGTGAGGCCGCGCACGAAATACTTGCCTGCGATCACATAGACCAGCAGGGTCGGCAGCCCGGCGATCATCGCCGCTGCCATATCCACGTTATATTCCTTGGCCCCGGTGCTGGTGTTGACCAGGTTGTTCAGCGCCACCGTGATGGGCTGGGAGTCGCCGCTGGAGAACACCACACCGAACAGGAAGTCGTTCCAGATCTGGGTGAACTGCCAAATCAGGCAGACCATGATGATCGGCGTCGACATCGGCAGAATGATCTGACGGAAGATCGTGAAGAAACCGGCACCGTCCAGGCGCGCCGCCTTGATCAGCGCATCCGGGATGCTCACGTAGTAGTTACGGAAGAACAGCGTGGTGAACGCCAGGCCGTAGACCACGTGCACAAACACCAGGCCGGTGGTCGTGCTGGCCAGGCCCATCTTGCCCAGGGTGAACGACGCTGGCAGCAGCACGGTCTGGAACGGCAGGAAGCAGCCGAACAGCAGCAGGCCGAAGAACAGCTGCGAACCGCGGAAGCGCCAGAACGACAGCACGTAGCCGTTCAACGCACCGATGGCGGTGGAGATCAGTACCGCGGGAACCGTGATCTTGATCGAGTTCCAGAAATAGCCGTCCACGGTGGCCCAGGCCTTGACCCAGCCGATGCCGGAGACCACGGTCGGCCAGCTCAGCAGGTTGCCGGTGCTGATGTCTTCCGGGGTCTTGAAGCTGGTCAGCAGCATCACCACCAGCGGTACCAGGTACAGCAGCACGGCAAGGATCAACACCGCATAGATCGCGATGCGACTCAGGCTGATGACAGGTTTGGAGGCGAGACTAGTCATTACGTTTGGTCCTCAGCTCGGAGTAGAGGTAAGGCACGATGATCGCGAGGATCGCACCGAGCATCAGGATTGCACTGGCCGAGCCCATGCCCATCTGGCCACGGCTGAAGGTGAACGAGTACATGAACATCGCCGGCAGGTCGGACGAGTAGCCCGGGCCGCCCGCGGTCATCGCCGCCACCAGGTCGAAGCTCTTGATCGCAATGTGCGCCAGGATCATCACCGCACTGAAGAACACCGGACGCAGGCTTGGCAGCACCACGCTCCAGTAGATGCGCGGCATGCTCGCGCCGTCGATCTGCGCGGCGCGCACGATCGATTGATCAACACCGCGCAGGCCCGCCAGGAACATCGCCATGATGAAGCCCGAGGCTTGCCAGACGGCAGCGATCACCAGGCAGTAGACCACGCGGTCCGGGTCGATCAGCCAGTCGAGACGGAAGCCTTCCCAGCCCCAGTCACGCAGGAGTTTGTCCAGGCCCATGCCCGGGTTGAGCAGCCATTTCCAGGCGGTACCGGTGACGATCATCGAGAGCGCCATCGGGTACAGGTAAATGGTGCGGATAAAGCCTTCACGACGGATTTTCTGGTCGAGGAAAATCGCCAGGGTCACGCCGATAACCAGGGTAATGCCGATGAACATCCCGCCAAAAACAGCCAGGTTCTTGCTCGCTACCCACCAGCGATCGTTATCGAACAACCGCGCGTATTGCGCAAGGCCCGCCCATTTGTAGCTTGGCAGGAACGTGGAATTGGTGAACGAGAGTACAAACGTCCACAGGATGTAGCCGTAGAAGCCCACCAACACGATGAACATGCTGGGCGCCAGCACCAGTTTGGGTAGCCAGCGCTGCAGTGCATCGAACGGCGAGGCTTTGCTGAACACAGCAACAGAACTCATGGGGAAATCCAATACAGGGAAAAAGGACCAATTAATGAACGGTGTGAAGCAGGCCTGATGTGGGAGCGGGCTTGCTCGCGAGGCGGGCTGCGCGGCGCATCAGTTACACCGCGGTGATGCCTTCGCGAGCAAGCCCGCTGCCACACAAGCCCGTCTCCCACAATAAGCCGCTACCAGGGGTTACTTGGCAGACTTGATCGCAGCGCCCAATTTCTTCGCGGTGTCGGCCGGGTCGGCTTTCGGGTCGTTGATGTAGTTGGTCACGACATCAAAGAACGCACCTTGCACCGCCAGGGTGGTGGCCATGTTGTGCGCCATGCTTGGCTGCAGGCCGCCGGTCTTGGCGTCTGCCAGGAAGTCCTTGGCAGCGGTCTGGGCGCAGGAGTCGAAGCCGTAGGTGTCCATTTTGGTCAGCATGTCGTTACGCACAGGGATCGAGCCCTTGTTGATGCTGAACACTTTCTGGAAGTTTTCACCCAGTACGACTTTGGCGATGTCCTGCTGACCCGCAGCGGTGCCTTTGTCTTTCTGCTTGAACACCGCCAGGGAGTCGATGTTGTAGGTGAAGGCTTTGTCGGTGCCCGGGAAGGCTACGCACTCGTAGTCTTTACCGGCGACTTTCTTGGCGGCAGTCCATTCGGACTTGGCCCAGTCACCCATGATCTGCATGCCGGCCTTGCCGTTGATGACCTTGCCCGCTTCGAGGTTCCAGTCCTGGCCTTTGCCGTCGACGTCCATGTAGGTCGCGACTTTCTTCAGCTCAGTGAGCGCCTTGACCATTTGCGGACCGGTCAGTGCGCCGTTGTCCAGGTCAACCAGGGCTTTCTTGTAGCCATCGGCACCCATCACCGACAGTACAACGGCTTCGAACACGGTGCTGTCCTGCCAAGGCTGGCCACCATGGGCGAGCGGAATGAAGCCCGCGGCCTTGAGCTTGTCACCGGCTGCGTAGAATTCTTCGAGGGTGGTCGGGTTCTTGGTGATACCGGCTTTCTTGAAGACTTCCGGGTTGATCCACAGCCAGTTCACGCGGTGGATGTTGACCGGTACGGCGACGTAGTCACCGTCGTACTTCACGGTATCGGAGACTTTCTTGTCGAGCAGGGAGTCCCACTTTTCTTCTTTGGCGACGTCTTTGAGCACGTCGGTGTCGAGCAGGCCAGTGGACGCCCATTCCTGGATGTCGGGGCCTTTGATCTGGGCAACGCCTGGCGGGTTGCCAGCCACGGCGCGGCTTTTCAGCACGGTCATGGCCGTGGCGCCACCACCCCCAGCGACGGCACCGTCTTTCCAGGTGAAGCCGTCTTTCTCAACTTGGGCCTTCAGGACATCTACAGCCGCCTTCTCACCACCCGAGGTCCACCAATGCACAACTTCAACCGTCCCTTTCGAGTCGGCGGCAAATGCACTGAGGGGAAACAACGAGGCAATGGAAATAGCGACGGCGAGGCGATTAATCGCGTTCATCTGAGTACCTTTTCTTGTTGTTATGCATGCAAGTCTTAGGCTTGCGCTGCACGGAGTTTAAACATGGATTTTTCAGGCGCAGGTAACAAAGGGATGCACAAATGTCACCATCTGGTGACACAACGCCCAGCCCCGATGGCACTGGCCATGCT
The DNA here is from genome assembly GCF_002563895.1 of Pseudomonas lurida. Lineage (NCBI taxonomy): Bacteria > Pseudomonadati > Pseudomonadota > Gammaproteobacteria > Pseudomonadales > Pseudomonadaceae > Pseudomonas > Pseudomonas lurida. The sequence goes on from NZ_PDJB01000001.1 coordinate 4,961,828, forward strand.
GGGTGCCAAGGGCAGTGCAGGCAGCACGACCGCTTGCCAGGCATGGTACAGGTCCGGCTTGCCGCCCCAGATCTTGCTGCTCGGTTGATTGTGCGGGCTGAGTTCGTGGTGCCAACTGCCGTGGATACGGTCGATAAAGTGGCTTTCGCAAAACTCCCAGAGCCGCCGGTACCAGGTTTCGTAATGCAATTCGCCCGTGCGCTTGAGCAGGGCCTGGGCAGCGGCGCTGGCTTCGGCATGGGTCCAGTGCAGGCGTTCGCGCACTACCGGGCGGTGGTGCCAGTCCAGGGTGTAGACGATGCCGGGGGCACCGTCCACGGACCAGGCATACTCGCAGGCGCTGGCGAACAAGCCCTTGGCGTCAGTCACCAGCCACTCGGGTGTGGCCAGACCGGCTTGCAGGCGCGCGGCTTCCAGGTGCAGCACCAGCCGCGCCCATTCAAAGCCGTGGCCGGGCGTGATGCCGTAGGGGCGAAAACCATCGGCGGGGTTGTCTTCGTTGTAGCCGAGCAAGGGCTGCCAATGCACATCGAAATGCTCGATTACCATGAACTGATTGCCAGCGGCGTGGGTGTGGATAACACGTTCGACGATCCGCAGCGCGCGGTCCAGCCAGCGGGTATCGCCGGTCACATCGGCCAGGGCGAGGAAGGCTTCGGTGGCGTGCATGTTGCTGTTGGCACCGCGGTAGGCCTCGACGCCGCTCCAGTCCTGGGCAAAGGACTCAAGCATCACGCCTTCCTCTTCACTCCAGAAAAACTGGTCGATGATATGAATGGCGTCGTTCAGCAGGGTTTGCGCACCGGGAGCGCCGGCCACGACCGCAGAGCTGGCCGCCAAAGCGACAAACGCGTGCAAGTAGGCGGCCTTGCCACGGTTACCGTCGAGGGCGTGGGGCGCAGCGAACCAGCCACCGTGCTCACTGTCACGCAGCGGGCCACTGAGTGCGGCAACACCGTGCGCTACCAGCTCGGCATACCCCGGCAAGCCCAGGGCGTGGGCCATGGCGAAGCTGTGGGTCATGCGGGCGGTGTTCATGGTTTCGGCGTGGGCGTCGGCCGGCAACTGGCCCTTATCGTCCAGGTTGCCAAAGCCCTCGGGCAGTCGAGAAGCCTTGGCGAATGCCAGCAGGCGCTGGCCTTCGGTGGCGAGCCAGGCGTGATGGGCAGGCGCGTTCAGCCAACTGCTCGCAGGCAGTGGTTGCGTGGTCATGGGTGGCCCTTATTATTTTTTGTGGGATGACCGGAGTCTAAACAAGGGCGAGGTAGGGGCAAGTAACGAAGGGGATGGGAAATGTCACCGAGTGGTGACATTGCAAACAGTCGAGCGCGACTCAACGCCTTACCTCAATGCCAGGGTGGGAACGGACTTGATCGCGAACACTGCGTATCAGTCGGTAAACTCACCACCGATACACCGCATTGGCAAGCAAGCCCGCTCTCACATTTTTGAACCGATCCCGATCACTGACCGAGCGGCGTCGCTGCCGCCGGCGCATTAAGGCGCTGGTTCAGGTTCTGCACCTGGCTCTGCAATGTGGTGATGTTGCGCGTGGTCTGGATGCGGAACACATCAAACTCTTTGTTGGTGGGCGCGTCACTGTTGGTCGCCGGGTTGTCCTGGGCGCTCTTGAGCACCACGAGGTCCTGTTCGATACGTGCGATGGCAGCGCTCGGGTTGCCTTGCTTCTTAAGCGCGGCCACGTCAGCGGAAAGCTCCTTGATCTCGGCATCGCGCTTGCCTGCATCACCTTGCGCGGCCTTGAGGGTTGCCACAGCGTCGGTCAATGCCTGGACCTGGCCTTGCAGCTTGCTGTTGGCGTTGGACAGGTCAGTGGTGCTGGCGGTCATCTGGGCCAGGCGTTTATCCAGCTCGGTGGCTTGGCCGGCCACGCCGACTTGCTGCTTGCCCTGCTCCAGCAACTGGCTTTCGAGTTGCTTGATCTGCAGTTTCAGCGCTTCGCTGCCATTGTTGACGCTGGCTTCACTGGCGACCACCTTGCCGGAAATATCCTGCAGGCGCCCCGCCGCTTCCTCGCTGATGCGCGCAAAGCTCTCCTGGGTGGCAACCAACTGCTGGCCCATCAGGGAAATCTGCTGGAAGCTCCACCAGGCCAGGCCCGCAAAGGCGATCAGCAGCGCGCCGATCAGGGCCCACAAGGGGCCGGTGCTGGCGCTCTTGACCTTTACCACCTTGGTCGTGCGCGAACGCACCGAGGTGGCGGGGGAAGGTTCGAAATCATCGTCATCCCCGAGATCGGCCCGCAGGCTGGGAACGTTGTCGAAGTCGTCTTTGGCATCGTTGCGCATGAATCAACCCTGAATCGGTGAAGTGGCTAGCTGGAAGGCCGAGCGACGGGAGTATAAACCGCCGTCGCGCCGCACTGATCGACCCGGAACCACGAATTCGGTTCCCGATGTGTTGCCTGTTGTGACCTTACTTCAACCCCGGGTCCTGGGCCTTCCACCAACTGCAGAACTCGTCGAGGGCGGTCCACAGGCTGACCTTGGGCTCGTAGTCCAGATAATGCCTGGCGCGGCTGATGTCGAGGGTGAAATCTTTGTTCATCACTTGGACGCCAAGGCGCGACAATGCTGGCTCGGGGCGCCCCGGCCACATTGCACAGAACGCCTCGTTGAGCGCCGCCACGCTGTAGGACAACCCGTAGGACCGATACCGCGTCACCTGCGGCAACTCCATTTGGCGCATCACGTAGTTCACCACGTCCCACACCGGCACCGGTGTACCGTTGCTGATGTTGTAGGCCTTGCCCAGCGCTGAACCGGGGGCGAGCAGACTGCTGAGCAGCGCTTCGTTGAGGTTGTGCACGCTGGTGAAATCGACCTTGTTCAGGCCGTCGCCAACGATGGCCAGGCGGTTCTTGCGCTGCATTTTCAGCAGGCGCGGGAAGATGCTCATGTCACCGGCGCCGGTCACGAAGCGCGGGCGCAGGGCCAGCACTTCGAGGCCGAACTCCTGGGCACCGAACACCTTCTGCTCGGCCAGGTACTTGGTGGCGGCATAAGGGTGCTTGAAGCGCTTGGGCACTTGCTCTTCGGTCAGCCCCAGGTGATCGCGGCCGTCAAAGTAGATCGATGGCGACGACAGGTGCACCAGCCGGCCGACACGCTGCTTGAGGCAGGCTTCGACGACGTTCTCGGTCACCAGCACGTTGCCTTGATGGAAGTCCTGATACTTGCCCCACAGCCCGACCGCGCCCGCGCAGTGCACCACGGCTTCGACGTCGCGGCACAGGTCACGCACCAGGTCTGCATCATTCAAATCACCCTGGATAAACTCGGCACCGCGCCGCACCAGGTGTTCCACCCCTTCGGCACGCCGCCCGTTGACCCGCACGTCCAAGCCCTGCTCCAAGGCGAAACGCGCAAAGCGCCCGCCAATGAAGCCGCTTGCGCCGGTGACCAGAACTTTCATGGAGCCTCCTACGGACGCAGCTGCAAGCCTCAAGCTATAAGCTGCAAGTTAAAATACGATCTGCAAGCGCTTCTCTTGCAGCTTGCAGCTTGACGCTTGTCACTGCTGATAGGGCACCAACCATTGGCCACATGCCTGGGCCAGGTGATCGGTCAACAAGCCCAGCAGTTGCCCGCCACTGCGCCAATGATGCCAGTACAACGGCACATCGATCGGCTTATCTGGCAATAATTCGACCAATATGCCCTTTTCCAGCTGGTCGCGTACCTGCAATTCCGGCACCAGCCCCCAGCCCAGGCCGGCTTCCGTCAGGCGGATGAAGCCTTCGGACGACGGGCATAAATGGTGCTCGAAACCGCCGTCCACACCGAGGGATGCCAGGTAGCGGTGCTGCAGGAAATCATCCGGGCCAAATACCAGGGCCGGGGTGCGCGCCAGTTGATCAGCGCGCACGCCATCCGGAAAGTGCCGGGCGATAAAGGCCGAGCTGGCCAGTGCGCGATAGCGCATGGCGCCGAGCAACAGGCTGCGCGCGCCCGCCACCGGACGCTCGCTGGCGCAGATACAGGCCGCCACCTCACCGGCGCGCATGCGTTTGAGGCCCACGGTCTGGTCCTCCACCACCAGGTCCAGCAGCAGATGCTGCTCGGCGCAAAAACCGCTGACGGCCTCGGCCCACCAGGTGGCGAGGCTGTCGGCGTTCAACGCGATGCGCAAGCGCTCGGGCATGCCTTCCTCGTCCAGCGCCGGCACCTGGCTTTGCAGGTCACGCTCCAGCAGTCGCACCTGTTGCACATGGTTGAGCAGACGACGACCGATATCGGTGGGCTGCGGTGGCGTGGCCCTCACCAACACCGGCTGGCCGATGCGGGCCTCCAGCAGCTTGATGCGCTGGGACACCGCCGATTGCGACAACCCCAGCACTTGGGCGGCGCGCTCGAAGCCCGCCTGTTCCACCACCGCCGCCAGGGCAGAAAGCAATTTATAGTCGAACATCAGTTTCTCTAATGAGCGATCAGTAATATTGGTTTTTCTTATACAGCCTGCACCCTGAGAATAGCCAGCATCGCGTCTCTTTATATAAGGAACTTCCCATGGCTGGCGAAACCGCTCTGGCATCCCTGCTGCGCAGCATGAGCCCCCACCTCAATGAGGGTGACTACGTGTTCTGCACCCTGCCCGATCATCGTATCCCTGCCGGGTGCGAAGTGATCGGCAGCTTCCGCGAGCAGGAAGGCCTGACCGTGATTCTCGAACGCCAGCAGGCGCAACAGGCCGGGCTGGCCTTTGACTACGTCGCCGCGTGGATCACCTTGAATGTGCACTCGGCGCTCGAAGCCGTGGGCCTGACCGCCGCCTTCGCCAGCGCGCTGGGCCAGGCCGGCATCAGTTGCAACGTGATTGCCGGCTATTACCACGATCACCTGTTCGTCGGCCGTGCCGATGCCGGACGCGCCATGCAGGTGTTGCAACAACTGGCGGCGAACGCGGAGTAACCCTATGTGGCAGAGTTATGTGAACGGGCTGTTGGTAGCCCTCGGCCTGATCATGGCCATCGGGAGCCAGAATGCCTTTGTACTGGCGCAAAGCCTGCGCCGTGAACATCATCTGCCCGTGGCGGCGCTGTGCGTGGTGTGCGATGCACTGTTGGTGGCTGCGGGAGTGTTCGGCCTGGCGACGGTGCTCGCGCAAAGCCCGGTGCTGCTGGCGGTTGCACGCTGGGGCGGGGCGGCTTTCCTGATCTGGTACGGGACGTGTGCGCTACGCCGGGCCTGTTCGAAACAGAGCCTGGACCAGGCTGACAACCTCAAGGTGCGTTCACTGCGCGCGGTGCTGTTGAGTGCCTTGGCCGTCACCTTGCTCAACCCTCACGTGTACCTGGACACCGTGTTGCTGATTGGCTCACTCGGTGCCCAGCAAACCGAGCCAGGCGCCTATGTGGCCGGTGCCGCCAGCGCATCGCTGCTGTGGTTCGCCACCCTGGCGCTCGGCGCGGCGTGGCTGGCACCCTGGCTGGCGCGCCCGGCTACCTGGCGCCTTCTGGACCTGTTGGTGGCCGTGATGATGTTCAGCGTGGCCTATCAATTGATCAGCGCCTGACGAATATTCCAAAACGCTCTGGAACCTCTATCCCACACAGTTGTTGCGTGGTTTTGCCGCAACCCCGGTGCTATGATCCGGACCCTGCGCCGCAAAGAGTACAAACTCCCCGGCGCTTGTTTGGCCGCCCGTGATCGGCCTTGCGCTCACCGCAACTGACCTGATTAGGAGAATCATCATGGCTTTCGAATTGCCGCCGCTGCCCTACGCACACGATGCCCTGCAGCCGCACATCTCCAAGGAAACCTTGGAATATCACCACGACAAGCACCACAACACCTATGTCGTGAACCTGAACAACCTGGTGCCAGGCACCGAGTTCGAAGGCAAGACCCTGGAAGAGATCGTCAAATCCTCTTCGGGCGGCATCTTCAACAACGCCGCTCAGGTCTGGAACCACACCTTCTACTGGAACTGCCTGGCGCCAAACGCCGGCGGCCAACCCACCGGCGCGCTGGCTGAAGCCATCAACGCTGCGTTCGGTTCGTTCGACAAGTTCAAGGAAGAGTTCACCAAGACGTCCGTCGGCACCTTCGGTTCCGGTTGGGGCTGGCTGGTGAAAAAAGCCGACGGTTCCCTGGCCCTGGCCAGCACCATCGGCGCCGGCAACCCGCTGACCAGCGGCGACACTCCGCTGCTGACCTGCGACGTATGGGAACACGCCTACTACATCGACTACCGCAACGTGCGTCCAAAGTATGTGGAAGCGTTCTGGAACCTGGTCAACTGGAAGTTCGTGGCTGAGCAGTTCGAAGGCAAGACCTTCACTGCCTAAGCACGGCTTGCAGTAAAAAAGAGCCCGGCGAATGCCGGGCTTTTTTGTCGGTGGTGGAACCGAGCAGCGTGAAGCTACCACCCAGATAAGGAGAGGAATTCGCCCCTCACCCTGTCGGAGAAATAACCATGTCTATTGGAGCACTCGCAGCACTGCCCATCATTGGCGACCTCGCCAAAGTCGCCGGAGAGATCACCAAAGCGATCACCCCGCTCATCCAGCCCTTCGCCGATGCCGCTGCGAAGAAGCTATTTGCCGCAGACACCACCGCTCAGAACGATCAGAAGAAAATAGAGTTCGCCAAGACCGTCGATACAAAGATTTCCTACGCGTTTTCCAAGTCAGCGTAACCGTCCGCCCCTGATGCAACCTGAGGACCTGTTGCGTTTATCAGGCAGGCGGACACAAATCCGCCTTGCCGCGCGCGCCCTGCCCCTCGCAAACCGCCCCTGTCCGTGCCAAACCCGCCGTTGCCCCAATGTTCCTTTGACTGCCATGCCCAGATTGCCAATACTCATGGCATATTGAAGGCCACCCGCATGAGACAAGGAATGCCCCTTTGAAGCTGGAACTCAAGAACAGCTTGTCGGTGAAGTTGCTACGGGTTGTGCTGCTGTCGGCGTTGATCGTGGGCGTGGCGCTGAGCGTGGCGCAGATCGTCTTCGATGCCTACAAGACGCGCCAGGCCGTGGCCGGCGATGCCCAGCGCATCCTCGACATGTTTCGCGACCCTTCGACGCAGGCCGTCTACAGCCTGGACCGCGAAATGGGCATGCAAGTCATTGAGGGTCTGTTCCAGGATGACGCCGTACGCATGGCGTCCATCGGCCATCCCAATGAAACCATGCTGGCCGAGAAGAGCCGCGCCTTGCAGCAGGCGCCCAGCCGCTGGTTGACCGACCTGATTCTTGGCCAGGAACGTACCTTCACTACGCCCCTGGTCGGCAAAGGCCCCTACAGCGAGTACTACGGTGACCTGAGTATCACCCTCGACACCGCCACGTATGGCCAGGGTTTTATCGTCAATTCGGTGATCATCTTTATTTCCGGGGTGCTGCGGGCCTTGGCCATGGGCCTGGTGCTGTACCTGGTCTATCACTGGCTGCTGACCAAGCCGCTGTCGCGGATTATCGAGCACCTGACCTCGATCAACCCCGACCGGCCCAGCGAACACAAGATCCCCCAGCTCAAGGGGCACGAGCGCAATGAATTGGGGCTGTGGATCAATACCGCCAACCAATTGCTCGAATCCATCGAGCGTAATACCCACCTGCGCCATGAAGCCGAAAGCAGCCTGTTGCGCATGGCCCAGTATGACTTCCTGACCGGCCTGCCGAACCGCCAGAAACTGCAGGAGCAACTGGACAAGATCCTCATCGACGCAGGTCGCCGGCAACGGCGCGTGGCGGTGTTGTGCGTGGGGCTGGATGACTTCAAGAGCGTCAACGAGCAGTTCACCTACCAGGCCGGCGACAAATTGCTGCTGGCCCTGGCTGATCGCCTGCGGGCCCACAGTGGCCGCCTCGGCGCCCTGGCCCGATTGGGTGGCGACCAGTTCGCCCTGGTACAAGCCGATATCGACCAGCCCTACGAGGCTGCCGAGCTGGCACAAAGCATCCTTGACGACCTGGAAGCAGAGTTTGCCCTCGACCATGAAGGCATCCGCCTGCGCGCCACCATCGGCATCACCTTGTTCCCGGAAGACGGCGACAGCACCGAAAAGCTCCTGCAGAAAGCCGAACAGACCATGACCCTGGCCAAGACCCGTTCGCGCAACCGCTATCAGTTCTATATCGCCAGCGTCGACAGCGAAATGCGCCGGCGCCGAGAACTGGAAAAAGACCTGCGCGAGGCCCTCAGCCGCGACCAGTTCCACTTGGTGTACCAGCCGCAGATCAGCTACCGCGACAATCGCGTGGTCGGCGTGGAAGCCCTGATCCGCTGGCAGCATCCTGAACACGGCCTGGTGCCACCCGACTTGTTCATCCCCCTGGCGGAACAGAACGGGACGATTATCTCGATTGGCGAATGGGTACTGGACCAGGCTTGCAGGCAGTTACGCGAATGGCATGACCTGGGTTTCACCAGCCTGCGCATGGCGGTCAACCTGTCCACCGTGCAATTGCACCACACCGAGTTGCCGCGGGTGGTCAACAACCTGATGCAGATCTACCGCCTGCCGCCGCGCAGCCTGGAACTGGAAGTCACCGAAACCGGCCTGATGGAAGACATCAGCACCGCTGCCCAGCACCTGTTGAGCCTGCGCCGTTCCGGAGCGTTGATTGCCATTGATGACTTCGGCACCGGTTATTCATCCCTCAGTTACCTGAAAAGCCTGCCCCTGGACAAGATCAAGATCGACAAGAGCTTCGTTCAGGACCTGTTGGATGATGATGACGATGCCACCATCGTGCGAGCGATCATCCAACTGGGCAAAAGCCTGGGCATGCAGGTGATCGCCGAAGGCGTGGAGACCGCCGAGCAAGAGGCGTACATCATCTCCGAAGGCTGCCATGAAGGTCAGGGTTACCACTACAGCAAACCCTTGCCCGCGCGGGAGCTGGCGGCTTTCTTGAAGCAGGCGGAGCGCAATAACGCGGCGATTCTCTGACCCGTCAAAACGATACTGAATATTTCCCGCTTTAAACTCTTTACACAAAATGCAAATCTTTCGCATTATGTCGCAGTTTTTGCGCTCCCCCGCGCGCCCTATCAACAACCGAAGCAGGATGTTCGCCATGATTCGTATGCCCCTGGCCACCGCCAGTCTGCTGGCCATTGCCATTTCTCTCGCCGGTTGCGGTGAAGGTAAAGACAAGGCCGCAGCGCCCCAGGCGCCGACCCCGGCTGCCAGCACTACCGCTCCAGCGGCTGCCACGCCTGCCGGCAAGGTCGACGAAGCGGCCGCCAAGGCCGTGGTCGCGCATTACGCTGATATGGTGTTCGCGGTGTACAGCGATGCCGAGTCCACTGCAAAAAAACTGCAAACCGCGGTCGATGCGTTCCTGGCCAAGCCGAACGCCGACACCCTGAAAGCCGCGCGTGATGCCTGGATCGCCTCGCGCGTTCCGTACCTGCAGAGCGAAGTGTTCCGCTTCGGCAACACCATCATCGACGACTGGGAAGGCCAGGTGAACGCATGGCCGCTGGACGAAGGCCTGATCGACTATGTCGACAAGTCCTACGAACACGCCCTGGGTAACCCGGGCGCCACTGCCAACATCATCGCCAACACCGAGATCCAGGTCGGCGAAGACAAGATCGACGTGAAGGACATCACCCCGGAAAAACTCGCCAGCCTCAATGAGCTGGGCGGTTCCGAGGCCAACGTTGCCACCGGCTACCACGCCATCGAATTCCTGCTGTGGGGCCAAGACCTCAACGGCACAGGCCCAGGTGCCGGCAACCGTCCTGCGTCAGACTACCTGACCGGCGACGGCGCCACGGGCGGCCACAACGAGCGTCGTCGTGCCTACCTGAGCGCCGTGACCCAACTGCTGGTCAGTGACCTTGAAGAAATGGTCGGCAACTGGAAACCCAACGTCGAAGACAACTACCGCGCCACCCTGGAGGCAGAGCCTGCCACCGACGGCCTGCGCAAAATGTTGTTCGGCATGGGCAGCCTGTCCCTCGGCGAGCTGGCCGGTGAGCGTATGAAGGTTTCCCTGGAAGCCAACTCGCCGGAAGACGAACACGACTGCTTCAGCGATAACACCCACAACTCGCAGTTCTACGACGCCAAGGGCATCCGCAACGTCTACTTGGGCGAGTACACCCGCGTTGATGGCACCAAGCTGACCGGCGCCAGCCTGTCGTCCCTGGTGGCCAAGGCCGACCCCGCTGCCGACAGCGTCTTGAAGGCAGACTTGGCAGCGACCGAAGCGAAGATCCAGGTCATGGTTGACCACGCCAACAAGGGTGAGCACTACGACCAACTGATCGCCGCCGGTAACGACGCAGGCAACCAGATCGTGCGCGATGCTATCGCTTCACTGGTCAAGCAGACCGGTTCGATCGAAGCGGCTGCGGGCAAGCTGGGTATCAGCGACCTGAACCCGGATAACGCTGAGCACGAATTCTGATCAGTACGCTGTTGAAAAAGGCGACCTTCGGGTCGCCTTTTTTTGTGCCGCCTATCTGGCCATCTCTATCCCCTGTGGGTGCTGGCTTGCCTGCGATAGCGGAGGGTCAGTGATACCGGCTCCAACGGATACACCGCTATCGCAGGCAAGCCAGTTCCACCTTTGTACCCTGTCGCCTCGGACGGCCCGGTTTACAACACCTGCACCGCAGGTAGAATGGCGCCACCCCTCAACACCCGAGCTCACTTCATGGCGTTGCCGACCCTACGCATCATCGGTTTCATCATCGGCATCTTCCTGATCACCCTCGCAATCGCCATGGTCGTGCCCATGGCGACCCTGGTGATCTTCGACCGCACCAGTGACCTGCCCTCCTTCCTATGGGCCAGCATGATCACCTTCCTCGCGGGCCTGGCGCTGGTGATCCCTGGCCGCCCCGAGCACGTGCACCTGCGCCCGCGGGACATGTACCTGCTGACCGTCAGCAGCTGGGTAGTGGTGTGCATCTTCGCCGCGCTACCGTTCCTGTTGACCCAGCACATCAGCTACACCGACTCGTTCTTCGAAAGCATGTCAGGCATCACCGCCACCGGCTCCACCGTGTTGAGCGGCCTGGACACCATGTCGCCAGGCATCCTGATGTGGCGCTCGCTGCTGCACTGGCTCGGCGGCATCGGCTTTATCGGCATGGCCGTGGCGATCCTGCCGTTGCTGCGCATCGGTGGCATGCGCCTGTTCCAGACGGAATCCTCGGACCGCTCGGAAAAGGTCATGCCCCGCTCACACATGGTGGCGCGGCTGATCGTGGCGGCATATGTGGGCATCACTATCATCGGCAGCCTGGCGTTCTGGTGGGCGGGCATGGGCCTGTTCGATGCAATCAACCATGCGATGTCGGCGATTTCCACGGGAGGGTTCTCCACCTCCGATGAATCCCTGGCGCACTGGAAACAACCCGCCGTGCACTGGGTGGCCGTGGTGGTGATGATCCTCGGCAGCTTGCCGTTCACCCTGTATGTGGCCACTTTGCGCGGCAACCGCAAGGCACTGATCAAGGATCAGCAAGTACAGGGTTTGCTCGGGTTGCTGCTGGTGACCTGGCTGGTACTCGGCACGTGGTACTGGTGGACCACCAACCTGCATTGGCTGGACGCCCTGCGGCATGTGGCGCTGAACGTGACGTCGGTGGTCACTACCACGGGTTTCGCGCTGGGGGACTACAGTCTGTGGGGCAACTTCTCACTGATGCTGTTCTTCTACCTGGGCTTTATCGGTGGCTGCTCGGGTTCTACGGCAGGCGGCATCAAGATCTTCCGCTTCCAGGTCGCCTATATCCTGCTCAAGGCCAACTTGAACCAGCTGATTCACCCACGCGCGGTGATCAAGCAGAAGTACAACGGCCACCGTCTCGACGAAGAGATCGTGCGTTCGATCCTGACCTTTTCGTTTTTCTTCGCCATCACCATTTGCGCCATCGCCCTGGCCTTGTCGCTGCTGGGCCTGGACTGGATGACCGCCCTGACCGGCGCCGCGAGTACCGTGTCCGGCGTAGGTCCCGGGCTGGGGGAAACCATTGGCCCGGCGGGCAACTTCGCCAGCCTGCCGGACGCAGCAAAATGGATCTTGTCGCTCGGCATGCTGCTGGGCAGGCTGGAGATCATTACAGTCTTTGTTCTGTGCATCCCTGCATTTTGGCGTCACTGACCGTCGACGCTTCCAGCAACCGCGCCCGGTATTCACCGGGCGTGGCATCGAACCAGCGACGAAATGCGCGGAAGAAGTTGCTCGGGTCGGCAAAGCCCAACAGGTAGGCAATTTCCAGCAAGGTCATGCTCGGCTGCGCCAGGTACTGCTCGGCCAGTTCACGACGGGTGTCGTCGAGCAAGGTCTGGAAGCTGGTGCCCTCTTCCTGCAGCCGCCGTTGCAAGGTGCGCTGGGACAGGTGCAACGTCTGGGCCACCACTTCACGCTTGGGCTCACCCTGGGGCAATAGGCGGCACAACACCTGTCGCGCCTTGTGGGTCACGCGGCTTTCCGAAAAACGCGCCAGGTATTCGCCGGCAAATCGATCATGCAGCAGTGCCATGGCCTCGTTCGCCGTGGGCAACGGCGCGTCCATGTCGGCCCGTTCAAAAATCAGCGCGTCATAGGGCGCGTTGAATTCCAGCGGCGCGTGGAAGGCTTGTTTGTAAGGGGCCAGGTCTGCCGGTTGGTCACCTTGCAACACCACCTTGCGCGGCTGCAGGGTTCGACCGGTCAGCCAGCCGCAGAGGGCCAGGGCACTGGCCAACGACGCTTCGGCACTTTGGCGCGTGGGGGGTAGATGATCACCGTGCACCGTCAGAATCAGCGCGTAACCTTCGGGGACCAGTCGGAAACTCAGGTCGGCACTTTCGGCAATGATCCGCTGGTAGCGCACCAGGCGCATGAAACCTTCAGCCAGCGTGTTGCTGGACATCAGCGCATAACCGGCCACATGAAACGACGCGGGGCGCACCACCTTGCCCATGTTCAAGCCAATTGCCGGGTTGCCGGACACCTCGACCGCCCGTTGCCACAATCGCGTCATGGCGTCTTGCGGGAACCGCGCATCGGGGTCATCCAGGGCGGCATAGTCCAGGCCGAGCTGCTTGAACAAGGCGCGGCAATCCAGGCCGTCCATTTCCAATGCCTTGACTATCCCCATCGCCCAGCTTGCAGAAGTTGTTCGTTCGCTCATGGCGTCTTCTTATAAAAGCAGGCTCAAATGGCAGCCAGGAAGCCAAGGATACTAAAGTGGCATCTATTGTCACTGGCTGTTACCACTGATCACTCTAGACTCAAATAAGCTCCCCGCCGAACATCTGTTAGGCGGCATAACAATCAAAGGGCCGTTCACCGTGGAAAACGTCAAGCGATTCAATAGCTTTGCTGAGTTCTACCCCTATTATTTGGCCGAGCACGCCAACAGCACGTGCCGTCGCCTGCATTTTATCGGCACCACACTGGTCATCGGCATCCTGGCCTATGCCATCGGCAAAGGTTCGCTGGGCTTGCTGATTGCCTTGCCGATTGCCGGCTACAGCTTTGCCTGGATCGGCCACTTCTTCTTCGAAAAGAATCGCCCGGCCACCTTTCAGCACCCGTTCTACAGCCTGCTGGGGGATTTTGTGATGTATCGCGACATGATTCTGGGCAAGGTGCCTTTTTAGGACGACGACCGTTTAAACGATGAAAGTTCATACATCCGTCGACATAAAAATCTTTTTGTCATTTGCAGTGCTGTATCCTGCCAAGGCTTTTTGAGAGCGCGGAATCACCTGCGATTGAAAAAACAGACTTTGCGAGGAGCGACGACGATGCACGAGATACCTAATCTCCCCTTCCCAAGCCTGCACCCTACAGAGCAGCCAACACCGCAGCAGGCCAGCGACAAACAGCCTGAGGCCAAAGAAGCAAAACCAGTCGACAGCGAAAGCCGGGACTGACGCCGTACCAGACCGTGTGGAAAGCGCGACATTGAGCGCTTTCCACACTGCCTGAATCAATCGAGACGCCCCCCATGACCGATACACTTCCCGACAACCCGGATACCGCCGTACTCGACGCCGCCCTGCAAATGGTCGAGATCTGGAACCGCCTCAGCGCGGACAAACAAGCCGCACTGCTCAAGCGCTTCGGTACTCAGGAAAACGCCCTGGCCGCCCTGGTCACTACGCGATTACTAGCCCCGTCACAGCCCTGATGGGTGTTTGATCGACAGTTTTTTTAGTTTTAGCCGCACGCCCGGCTAAAGCGCCGGTATCATTAGCAGCCTATCTTTATCTGCTGCGACAGTGGACCTCTCCCATGCCCGATACCCAGCGCCCCATGGCGGTCACGCTGCAAGTTGTTTCCATCGTCTTGTTCACCTTCATCGGCTACCTGAATATCGGTATTCCCCTGGCCGTGTTGCCGGGCTATGTCCACAGTGAACTGGGCTACGGCGCGGTCATTGCCGGCTTGGTGATCAGCGTGCAATACCTCGCCACCCTGCTGAGTCGCCCCTATGCGGGCAAAATCATCGATAACCTGGGCAGCAAGCGCGCTGTACTCATTGGCTTGGTCGGGTGTGGCATGAGCGGTGTGTTCATGCTGCTCGCGGCGTGGTTCTCGAGCCTGCCGGCGCTGAGCCTGGGCAGCCTGCTGATCGGCCGCCTGGTGCTGGGCAGCGCTGAAAGCCTGGTGGGCTCGGGCGCCATCGGCTGGGGCATTGGCCGAGTCGGTGCGGCGAACACCGCCAAAGTCATCTCCTGGAACGGCATCGCCAGCTACGGTGCGTTGGCCATCGGCGCACCGTTGGGCGTGTTGCTGGTGAGAAACTTCGGGCTGTGGAGCATGGGCGTCAGCATCATCTTGCTGGCGATCGTCGGCGTGTTGCTGGCCTGGAACAAAGTCGCCGCCCCCATCGTCGCCGGCGTGCGCCTGCCCTTCATGAATGTACTGGGCCGGGTATTGCCCCACGGGTGCGCACTGGCCCTGGGGTCCATTGGCTTTGGCACCATCGCGACATTCATCACCCTGTATTACACCACCCAGCATTGGGACAACGCGGTGTGGGCCCTGAGCCTGTTCGGCGCCAGTTTTATCGGGGCACGCCTGCTGTTTGGCAATTTGATCAACCGCATCGGCGGTTTTCGCGTGGCGATTGCCTGCCTGTCGGTGGAGATTCTCGGCCTGCTATTGCTGTGGCTGGCACCGGACGCGAACCTGGCCCTGGCAGGCGCAGCATTGAGCGGCTTCGGTTTTTCCCTGGTGTTTCCGGCCTTGGGCGTGGAGGCCGTCAACCTGGTGCCGGCCTCCAGCCGTGGCTCGGCGGTGGGGGCTTATTCGCTGTTCATTGACCTGTCGCTGGGCATCACCGGCCCCCTCGCCGGGGCTGTGGCAGCAGGCTTCGGCTTTGCGTCGATCTTCCTGTTCGCCGCCCTCGCCGCCCTCGGTGGCCTGCTGCTGAGCGTGTACCTGTACCGCCAGGCACCCAAGGCCCGTGAAGCACGCGGCGACTAGAAGTCGACCTTGCCGCGCCCAGCCTTGATGCTGCCGCGCTTGGTCTTGGATTCGAGGCGACGTTTTTTCGAGCCCAAGGTCGGCTTGGTCGGGCGGCGCTTCTTCTCCACCTTGGTGGCGCTGAGGATCAACTCCACCAGACGCTCCAGCGCATCCGCGCGGTTTTGCTCCTGGGTCCGGTACTGCTGGGCCTTGAGCACCAGCACGCCTTCGCTGGTGATACGGCTGTCGCGCAACGCCAGCAACCGCTCCTTGTAGAAGTCGGGCAGCGACGACGCCGGGATATCAAAGCGCAGGTGCACCGCGCTCGACACCTTGTTGACGTTCTGCCCACCGGCGCCTTGGGCACGAATGGCGGTCAGCTCGATCTCGGCATCGGGCAGGTGGACGTTGTTGGAAATCACCAGCATGGGCAGCGGGATCCTCTGTGGGGGCAGCCAAGGATACGCGAATGCGCTCGCGCCCATTCCTGAAACAACAAACCCGGCGCATGGCCGGGTTTGGTTTACCTCACGCACGCCTCACTTCACGGCTGGAGCAGCCACCTCCAAGGCTCGCTGCGCACTGCGCTTGTTCTTGATGCCGTAACACACCCACATGAACGCCACCCACACCGGGATCGCGTACACCGACACTTGAATCCCCGGGATCATCAGCATGATCACCAGGATGAACACCACGAACGCCAGGCACACATAGTTGCCGTACGGGTACCACAGGGCCTTGAACAACGGCACCTGGCCGGTGCGGTTCATGTGCTGGCGGAACTTGAAGTGGGAGAAGCTGATCATCGCCCAGTTGATCACCAGCGTGGCCACGACCAGTGACATCAGCAGTTCCAGTGCGTGTTGCGGGATCAGGTAGTTCATCAGCACCGCGACCAGGGTGATTGCCGCCGAGGCAAGGATGGAGCGCACCGGTACGCCGCGTTTGTCGATCTTCGCCAGGGCTTTAGGCGCATCGCCCTGCTCGGCCATGCCCAGCAGCATGCGGCTGTTGCAGTAGGTGCCGCTGTTGTACACCGACAGCGCCGCGGTCAGGACCACGAAGTTGAGGATATGCGCGGCGGTGTTGCTGCCCAGCATCGAGAACACCTGCACGAACGGGCTGCCGCTGTAGGCGTCGCCGGAGGCGTTGAGGGTCGCCAGCAAGCTGTCCCAGGGTGTCAGCGACAGCAGTACCACGAGGGCGCCGATGTAGAAGATCAGGATGCGGTAGATCACCTGGTTGATCGCTTTCGGGATCACGGTGCGTGGCTGGTCGGCTTCGGCTGCGGTGAAACCAAGCATTTCCAGGCCGCCGAAGGAGAACATGATGATCGCCATGGCCATCACCAATCCGCCGACACCGTGGGGGAAGAAGCCACCGTGGTCCCACAGGTTGCTCACCGAGGCTTGTGGCCCGCCGCTGCCGCTGACCAGCAGGTAGCTGCCCAGGGCGATCATGCCGACAATGGCCACTACCTTGATGATCGCAAACCAGAATTCGGCCTCACCGAAGACTTTGACGTTGGCCAGGTTGATCAGGTTGATCAGCACGAAGAACGCCGCCGCCGAGACCCAGGTCGGGATCTCCGGCCACCAGTAGTGCACGTACTTGCCGACAGCCGTCAGTTCCGACATGCCCACCAGGATGTACAGGATCCAGCAATTCCAGCCCGACAGGAAGCCGGCGAACCCGCCCCAGTATTTGTGGGCAAAATGGCTGAAGGAACCGGCAACGGGCTCTTCGACGATCATTTCGCCGAGCTGGCGCATGATCATGAAGGCAATGAAGCCGCAGATGGCATAGCCCAGGATCATCGACGGGCCGGCGGACTTGAGCACCCCGGCCGAACCGAGGAACAGGCCGGTGCCAATGGCGCCACCAAGGGCGATCAACTGGATATGGCGGTTTTTCAGGCCGCGTTTCAGCTCGCCTGAAGAGGAATGGGGTCCACTCATGAAAAGGGTCTCACGCAAGGTTTGAGGATGTTGACTGCAGGTTGCTGCCTTGAATTACCGACTCAAGCAGCGCCGCTCAAACCCCAGCGCAGGCACCAGGAGTACAGCGTCTTTCTAACGGTCATGCGTCACCTGTTTGTTTTTATCTGTGACGAAATCGAACCCGTCCGGCTCGTGGCCAGGCGGAGTGATCAGGGTAGGTAAACCCTGAGGTCTTGGCCTGTTGCGTGGTTACGCAAGGGGGTCACAGTAAAACGCGGCGCATTGTACACCGCTCGCAAGCTTCGGGCCGCCCTCGAAAAGCGCGTGCGACGATCTGTCAGCTAATCCTTACAGGACAGAATCAGCCAATATTGTCGGTATCTACGCGTAAATTAATCGTTACAGCACGGAAAATTAACGTTACAGCTGTAATCTGAATAAAAATTGGCGGTAGGAAATTTCCGAAAGATTAGTCGCGCCAGTTGCCTGTATTTATTCAAGAAACATCCAGCGGCGAAAAACAGAAGAAAAAATCCAAATGAGACCGTGTCAATAAAAATTTTGCATTTTGAAACACTCTCTCCTAGGTTCTTCCCACTTGCCAGCGAAGCCCGTTGGCAAGCCGTTCTCAAACAACGTCCTCTAGGAGATACACCATGCAAGCACTGGAAAACGACCTGGAAACCGAACTGCAACTCGACGATTGGTTTGAAGCGCCGACCCATGAGGCCGCCGTTGAAATGATGCAAGCCGATGCCGTTGTGCCATTTGGCACCGCGATGTGGCCATTCTAAAAACCGGCAGGCATTCGGCAGGTGCTGTGCACGGCACCTGCCTCCTTACCCAAGGCACAGAAGGAAGTACGTCATGGACAAGGCCCGCGCCGTCGAACACTTTCTCTACTACCTCGCGCACCACCCGGCGCTCAGCGGCTTGAGCTGCCCCACCGTTTTGCTCGGCCATACCGAGCGCTACGACGCCATCGCCCAGGCGATCACCCACAGCAGCGCTGCCCGCTTCAACGTTCAGTTGCAGCGCCTGGACCTGGCCGCCAGCGAGACCCTGGCCGAGGCCATTGAGGCCTGCGACCTGTACCTGTTCTTCTACGATTCCTCGACTTTGCCCAACCCACGCGCCGAAGGCCCGGACTTTATCCGTGCCCTGCAAGGCGTGATGGCCGAACACTGGAAGAAATCCCTGCTGTTCAAGGACTATGGCGACTATTTCTACGACACCTTCAGTGTCGAGCCCCAGCGCATTGCCGACCTCAACGCCACGCTGATCCGGCGCATGTCCCAGGCCACGGTCCTGAGCTTCACCGACAAGCACGGCTCGCGGCTGGAAGCGCCGATGAGCAGCATCAAGAAGTGGACCAATATCAACGGCGTCGGTAACCACGACCTCGCCCCTGGCGAGATCGCCACCCACAGTGAGGCCATCAACGGCCAGGTGCGGTTCGTCGGCACCTTTCTGAGCACCATCCCGTTCGCGCGCAAATATGGCGTGCTGGAGTCACCGCTGGAGCTGTGGATCGAGAACTCGACGATCTGCAGCGTGGCCAGCGAGGTGCCGGGGTTGGCGGATGATTTCAATAAGTACCTGAATGCCAACCCGTCGAACCGGCGCGTCGAGGAGTTGGGGATTGGGACCAACGAAGGCGTGAAGGACCTGTATGCGCGCAATGCCGGGTTTGAAGAACGCCATTGCGGGCTGCACCTTGGCCTGGGTGGCGGGCAGAAAGGCAGCCATCACCTGGATCTGATCTTTGCCAGTGGGGTGTTGGCGCTGGACGACAAGCCAATAATGGTTGATGGGGCCTGCACACTCTAAGGGGCTGTTCCCACTCTATCCCCCAGCCAAAGTTGAACGAGCTTTATTAAATGGCAGCCTGTATTGCCTTTATAAAATCCTTAACGGCCTAACCATTCGCTTAACTCAGCGATGCAGCACTTGACGCGCAGCATCGCTGGCTTGACGATCAAGTAAAGATGCCTGAACGAGACATCTTTCCTTAAAAAGCAAAGCCTTTTATGCAAAATCAGTCTTATTACCTGTCAACTCTCACAGATGCCAAACATGACTATCCACTCTATTTTCTCATTAGCGGTCGTACTGCATCGGCCTCCAGACTGGGGGGCCCGAGCGGCACGCTCCCCCTACCCTAGAGGCCTGCAAAATGAGACTATTTATCCGTGCGTTATCTGCAACTTTGCTGTCCACCCTCTTACTTTCACACCCGGTAATGGCACAGGCGATAGATCAGAAAGAGATAGTAGTAGCCGACGCAGAAAATGACGCATTGATAGAAAGATTAAAAGCCGAGCAGGCCGAGAGGGAAAGAGCACGAAAAGAATATAACGACAGTTTTTACACTCAACCAAAAGTTGTCGAAGACACGCCCTGTGTAAAAGCCTGGAAAGAAAGCGGGGCTTATCACAGCTGCCAGGTCAACCCCATCGATATCAAAAGTGCCGGCGACAATTTATGCACACTGTCCACCGTCTCCTGCCCTGAAGCAAATCCATCACAATCGACACTTTGGAGCACTGGCAAAGCCAACAACAACTTAGTGTCAACTCATTCTAAAATCAATGAAATAACCACCACCCTCAGCAATGTGCAGAGACTTCAAAACTGTGATGGTGTGCTAAAGACATCTTCGTGCTAACTCAAACACGCTCGTCTTTTCGCGTCGAACACGCCCGATAACGGTAGCGTCCCGCCCCCTAAAAAGAACCAACAACATCTCACTGTCATTACGATGTTGTTGGTTCTGTATCAGTGGCACAACTTTACGAAACCTTAACGGTATCTCACTACCTTTAAGGCTTTTTAAGCATCACTGCGGCTTCTTGCGACCAAAACCCGGACGCTGACCCGAACCGGCCGGCGCACCACGGCGCTTGCCCGACGGCTCGTCCGCGACCAGTTTCGGGCCGGGGCGCTTGTTCGCTGCCGGCTTGGCTGGACGCTTGGTGCTGGCGTTGTCGGCTGGGCGATCGGCTTCACCACGGTTGCTGCGACCACCCGCAGGGGCAGGACGCGGCGTGCGTGGAGCGCGCTCGCCTTCCTGACGCGACGGTGCGGTTGGGCGGCGTTCACCTTCGATCTGCGGTTCACGGGAGATACGACCGCCCGTAGCGGGCGCATTCAGCGCCGGGCGCAGGGTGCGGGCCACACGTTCGGTGCGGGCCACAGGGCGCGACGATTTACGCTGCATACGCTCAAGCTTGTCTTTGCTCTTGGCATTCATCTGCGGCATCGCGACCGGCGTCAGGCCGACTTCGGCGCTGAGGATGTCGACTTCGTACTGGCTCATCTCGCGCCAGCGGCCCATCGGCAGGTCGGAGTTGAGGAACACCGGGCCGAAACGCACGCGCTTCAGGCGGCTGACCACCAGGCCCTGGGATTCCCACAAACGACGTACTTCACGGTTACGGCCTTCCATCACCACGCAGTGGTACCAGTGGTTGAAACCTTCACCACCGGGCGCTTGCTTGATGTCAGTGAACTTGGCCGGGCCGTCTTCGAGGACGACGCCTGCTTTCAAGCGCTCGATCATCTCGTCATCGACTTCGCCACGCACACGCACCGCGTATTCGCGGTCCATCTCGTAGGATGGGTGCATCAGGCGGTTGGCCAGTTCACCGTCGGTGGTGAACATCAGCAAGCCGGTGGTATTGATGTCGAGACGACCGATGTTGATCCAGCGGCCTTCTTTGGGCTTTGGCATCTTGTCGAACACGGTCGGACGGCCTTCCGGGTCGTCACGGGTGCAGATCTCGCCGTCGGGCTTGTTGTACATGATCACGCGGCGCACCGATTCGGCGGCCTCTTCACGCTTGATGACCTTGCCATCAATGGTGATTGCATCGTGCAGGTCGACGCGCTGGCCGAGGGTAGCCTCGACGCCGTTGACCTTGATGCGCTTCTGGGTGATCCAGGCTTCGACGTCGCGGCGCGAGCCCACGCCGATACGCGCCAGCACCTTTTGCAGTTTTTCGCCTGCTGGGCCGATTTCCTGGCTGTCGTTCTGGTCTTTGTCGTTCATCGTAAGCACCTCCCGGTGGGTCGATTCAGGCGTGGCCTGAAGAGTATTGAAAGCGGGGCTTTGGCCGAATAGATCGGCAAAGGGTCGCGAATCATACGCGCATGGCGCGCATTGCGCATCAGAGACTAGTCGATAAGCACCCAGTCATTTGCTTTTCCGCCGACCGGTGGCCCCCAGGGCCAGCAGGCGCAGCTCGGCTTCGGCCAGAACCGTGCGCTTGTCGGCTTTGTCGAGCTTCTTCCAGGCGCGGATCTCACGCTTGCTACGGCCACAGCCGACGCAGATGTCGTCGCTGAATTTGCAGATGCTGATGCAGGGGTCCTTGGTGGAGCTCATGTTTTGTCCCTGACACTGGAGATTCAAATGTGGGAGCGGGCTTGCTCGCGAATGCGCCGGTACAGTCAATGCATGTGCACACTGATACACCGTATTCGCGGGCAAGCCCGCTCCCACAAGAGTTCGGTGGTGTTTGCCCGAACGGGTCAGTCCTCGAACTGGCGCCGCTCGGCCTCGATCGCTTCGGCCAGCGCCCGGGCCTCGTCTTCCTCATCGCTCAGCGGTGGCTGTTCGAGGGCCGCGACGGCGGCCAGGAGTTTTTCCCGGGCTTGGGCCACGCCCAGGATATCGTCCTCAAGCTCGGGTTCAGGTTCGACCTCGGGCTCAACGTCCACGTTCACTTGGGTTTGCGGCTCCGCCCCGCCATCACGCAACAAGTCGTCGAAGTCAGTCTTGATGCCCTGCTCCATGTCGTCCAGTTCCAGCAACAACGTATGGAAGCTGGTCTCGTCCTTGGGTTCTTCCGGCTCGGCGCTGGCGTCGGCCAGTTCCTGCAGGCTGGCCGGGACGGGGGCGTCATCGAAGTCGAGCACCGGCTCGGCCTCCATTTCGCGCAGTTCGGCCAGCGGCGGCAAGTCGTCGAGGTTCTTCAGGTTGAAGTGGTCGAGGAACACCTTCGTGGTCGCAAACATCGCCGGTTTGCCGGGCACGTCGCGGTAGCCGACGATACGAATCCACTCGCGCTCCAGCAGCGTCTTGACGATATGGCTGTTGACCGCCACGCCACGCACGTCTTCGATCTCGCCCCGGGTGATCGGCTGGCGATAGGCAATGAGCGCCATGGTTTCCAGCATCGCCCGTGAATAACGCTGCGGGCGTTCTTCCCACAAGCGGCCGACCCAAGGGGAAAACTTCTCACGGATCTGCAGGCGATAACCCGACGCTACTTCACGCAGTTCAAAGGCACGGCCTTCGCAGGATTTGCGCAGGATTTCCAACGCTTTCTTGAACACCGGCGGCTCCGGCCGCTCGGCTTCCTCAAACAGTTCGAACAGGCGCTCCAAGGATTGCGGCTTACCCGAGGCCAGTAGGAAGGCCTCCAGCAGCGGCGCCAGTTCGCGGGGTTCAGTCAGATTCATCGATTCAGCCCTTTATTCGGCTCGCGCCCGCACGTGGATAGCCGCAAAAGGCTCATTCTGGACCAACTCGACCAAGGACTCCTTCACCAGCTCCAGGATCGCCATAAAGGTCACCACCACCCCCAGGCGCCCTTCTTCGGCGGTGAACAGCTCGACAAACGGCACGAAGCCGCCGCCCTTGAGACGCTCCAGCACATCGCTCATGCGCTCGCGGGTCGACAGCGCCTCACGGCTGACCTGATGGCTTTCAAACATGTCGCCACGGCGCAGCACCTCGGCCATGGACATCAGCAACTCTTCCAGGCTCACGTCCGGCAGCAGCTTGCGCGCGCGGGCTTCCGGCGCGTCGAGCTTGGGCACCACCACGTCGCGGCCCACGCGACTCAAGCCGTCGATGCCCTCGGCGGCGGCCTTGAAGCGTTCATACTCTTGCAGGCGGCGGATCAGTTCGGCGCGCGGGTCGTCTTCCTCGGCTTCTACCGTCTCCGAGCGCGGCAGCAGCATGCGTGACTTGATCTCGGCAAGCATGGCGGCCATCACCAGGTACTCGGCGGCCAACTCCAGGCGCACCGATTGCATCAGCTCGACATAGCCCATGTATTGACGGGTAATTTCCGCCACCGGAATGTCGAGGATGTTGATGTTCTGCTTGCGGATCAGGTACAGCAGCAGGTCCAGCGGGCCTTCGAAGGCTTCAAGGAAGACTTCCAGCGCGTCCGGCGGGATGTACAAATCCAGGGGCATTTCCATGACCGCCTGGCCATACACCATGGCAAACGGCAGTTCCTGCTGCGCGCCCGCCTGGCTGTCGACGGTCTCCACGGCCGACATTCAGGCCTCGACCATGAACGGAGCCGGGTCGCCGCAACCCACACGGATCACTTCGGGTTCGCCGTCCGCCAGGTTGATCACGGTGGAGGCCTTGCCACCACCAAAACCGCCGTCGATGATGAGATCGACCTGCTTCTCCAGCAGTTGGCGCATTTCGTAGGGGTCTTCGAGCGGCTCGGTGTCGCCGGGCATGATCAGCGACACGCTCATCAGTGGCTCACCCAGTTCGGCCAGCAACGCCAACGCGATGGGATGTTCCGGCACCCGCAGGCCGATGGTGCGCTTCTTGGGGTGCAGCAGCAGGCGCGGCACCTCGCGGGTGGCGTTGAGAATAAAGGTGTAGGGCCCCGGCGTATGGGCCTTGAGCAGGCGGAAGGTCCCCGTGTCGACCTTGGCGAACAGCCCCAACTGGGACAGGTCGCTGCAGATCAGCGCGAAGTTGTGCTTGTCGTCCAGCTGACGCAAGCGTCGTACGCGCTCGACCGCGCCCTTGTCGCCGATCTGGCAACCAATGGCGTAGGACGAATCCGTTGGGTAGATCACCACGCCGCCGGCGCGAATAATCTCGACGGCCTGTTTGATCAGGCGCGCCTGGGGGTTTTCCGGATGAATCTGGAAGAATTGACTCACGTGTTCTACCTGTTCAGACGGTGGCAATAATGGGGTCATGCTTGAATCGCCCCCACAAGAGCGGCAAATCTTCCGGGACCGCGCGGTACTCGCCGATCTCGGACCAGCCGCCTGGGCCATGAAAATCACTGCCGGCACTGACCAGCAGACCAAATTCGCGAGCAAGTATCGACAGGCTACCCACCTGTTCGGCAGGTTGATGCCCGTTGACCACTTCAATTGCGTGGCCGCCCGCTCCAATATAGTCGGCAATCAGCTTGCGGCGCTTGCTGCGGGTGAAATCGTAATGCCAGGGGTGGGCCAGGCTGACCCAGGCACCGGAGGCTCGCAACGTCTCGACGGTGTCTTCCAGGGTCGGCCAGTGTTGCTTCACATCCCCCAACTTGCCAGCGCCCAACCATTTGCGAAAGGCTTCGGCGCGGTCCTTGACGAAACCTTCACGCACCATCCAGTCGGCAAAATGCGGTCGGGCCGGTGCATTGCCGCTGTCGCCCAGTTCCTGCTGGATGGCGCGGGCGCCTTCCAGCGCCCCGGGCATGCCTTTAAGGCTGAGCTTGCGGCTTATTTCTTCGGACCGCAGCCAGCGGCCATCGTGCAATTGGGCGATGGCCGCGACCAACGGCGGGGCTAGCTGGTCGAAACCATAGCCGAGCACATGAATGGTGGCGCCGCCCCAGGTGCAGGACAATTCCACGCCATTGACCAGTTGCATGCCAAGTGCCTGCGCAGCTTCGCGGGCCTCGTCGAGGCCTTCGAGGGTGTCATGGTCGGTCAACGCCAGGACTCGCACGCCTTTTTCAAACGCACGCGCAACCAGCACCGCAGGCGCCAGGGCGCCGTCGGAGGCCGTGCTATGGCAGTGCAAATCAACATTCACGGGGATGTGTAACCTCAAGTCAGCTGGCGCTTTCGCTACCTAGGATGTTTGTTATTATGCCGCCACATCCAGCTTCTGGCTCTTACTGTGAAACAATTCATCGACTTCATCCCGCTGTTGCTGTTTTTCATCGTTACCAAACTCGACCCCAGGGTCATCGAAATCGCCGGCCACGAGCTGTCGTTCGGAGGCATCTACAGCGCCACCGCCGTGCTGATCATCAGCTCTATCGTCGTCTACGGCGCCATCTTCATCTCCCAGCGCAAGCTGGAAAAAAGCCAATGGCTCACCCTGGTCGCGTGCCTGGTATTCGGCGGCCTTACCCTGGCCTTCCACAGCGAAACGTTCCTCAAATGGAAAGCGCCGGTGGTCAACTGGCTGTTCGCCCTGGTCTTTATCGGCAGCCACTTCATCGGTGACCGCCTGCTCATCAAGCGGATCATGGGCCATGCGCTGACCCTGCCGGAGCCCGTGTGGACACGTTTGAACGTGGCCTGGATCGTGTTCTTCCTGTTCTGCGGCGCCGCCAACCTGTTCGTGGCCTTTACCTTCCAGGACTACTGGGTCGACTTCAAAGTATTCGGCAGCCTGGGCATGACCGTGTTGTTCCTGGTCGGCCAGGGTATCTACCTGTCGCGCCACCTGCATGACGCCGCCCCTACCACGCCAAAAACCGAGGACTGACATGCTCTACGCCATCATTGCCACCGACGTTGCGAACTCGCTGGAAAAACGCCTGAGCGTGCGCCCGGCCCATGTCGAACGCCTCAAACAGCTGCAGGCCGAAGGTCGTATCGTACTGGCCGGCCCGCATCCTGCGGTGGACAGCAATGACCCGGGCGATGCCGGTTTCACCGGTAGCCTCATCGTCGCCGAGTTTGCCTCGCTGGCCGACGCCCAGGCCTGGGCCAAGGCGGATCCTTATGTTGCGGCCGGCGTTTACGCCGACGTCGTGATCAAGCCGTTCAAGCAAGTCCTGCCTTGATTCCGGCCGCGCCGAACCTAATCGGTTCGGCGTACTCCTAATTGCTCATTATTCTGGGTAACCTGCCGACAACGTTCTGAATATTCGTGTGGAATCAGGAGTTCCGATGCGCTTACGTCAGTTGTGTCTGTTGGCAGTGGTAATGATCGGGGCTACGGCCCACGCCGAAGAAACCTCGAGCACCGGCAGTTCCACGCCCCTGTCCTTGAGTGCCGGCGCCCAGATCACCGAGTTGCAGCAACGTTTGAAGGAAAGCGAGCGCCAGCGTGAAGAACTGGGCAAGCAACTGCAAAGTGCCGACGCTGCCCGCGAAAGCGCCCAATTGAGTCGCCTTCGCCAAGAGAACCAACGCTTGGCCCAGCAACTCAAAGAGACACAGGGCGGCGCCTTGACCCGATGGCTGACCGAACAGCAACAGTGGTTCGTCACCGGCGGGGCCGTCGCACTGATCGCCCTGCTGTGCGGGATCTTCGCCAGCGGTGGGCACCGTCGCCGTCGACAATGGCTAAATTGAGTGAGTCATGAGCGAGCTGTTACTGATAGATGATGACCAGGAGCTCTGCGAGCTGCTGACCAGTTGGTTGAGCCAGGAAGGCTTCCAGGTGCGCGCCTGCCATGATGGCTTGAGCGCCCGCAAAGCCTTGGCCGACAGTGCCCCGGCCGCCGTGGTGCTCGACGTGATGTTGCCTGACGGTAGCGGGCTTGAGCTGCTCAAGCAATTGCGCAACGATCACCCGGAGCTGCCGGTGCTGATGCTATCGGCCCGCGGCGAACCGCTGGACCGCATCCTCGGCCTGGAATTGGGCGCCGATGATTACCTGGCCAAGCCCTGCGACCCACGCGAGCTGACTGCCCGCCTGCGTGCCGTGCTACGCCGCAGCCACCCTGCCGCCGTGTCCACCCAGCTTGAGCTGGGCGACCTGTGCTTCAGCCCGGTGCGCGGCGTGGTCAGCATCGATGAACAGGAGTTCGCCCTCACCGTCTCCGAGAGCCGCCTGCTGGAAGCCCTGCTGCGCCAGCCCGGCGAGCCATTGGACAAACAGGAGCTGGCGCAGATCGCCCTGGGCCGCAAGCTGACCCTGTACGACCGCAGCCTGGACATGCACGTGAGCAACCTGCGCAAAAAGATCGGCCCACACCCGGATGGCCGGCCACGGATCGTGGCGTTGCGTAGCCGTGGTTACTACTACAGCCTCTGAGGAGGCTTCAAGTTGCAAGCTACACGCGGCAAGTGAAACGCGCTGACTCGCCGCTTGCCGTTGGAAACGTGCAACTGCCGCCCTTACCAAACCTTTACCCTCCCCTGACGGCGGCTGACCTTGATCTCCGTAATCTACTCACATCCGGACTCACCGGAATAGAGACAGGAGAATCACCATGCGCAAGACCCTTATCGCTTTGATGTTCGCCGCTGCCCTGCCGACCGTTGCCATGGCTGCAATGCCCGAAGGCCCAGGCCCGATGGGCGGCCCTGAAGGCCACATGATGGGCGGCCCGGGCCACGGCGGTGAACACGGTCCGCGTGGCAAAGGCGGCCCCTTCAGCCAGTTGGACCTGAGCAAAGAACAACGCGAGCAGATCGGCAAACTGATGGGCGACCAATGGCACGCTCGCAAAGACCTGGTCAAAAAGTACCTGGACAAACTCCCGGCCGCTGACCAGAAAGCCATGCAAGACGAAATCGCCGCCGGCAAGCAGAAAACCCAGGCTGACATCCGTGCCGTGTTGAAACCCGATCAGCAGAAGAAATTCGACGAGATCGTCAAGAAGCAAGAACAACGCCGCGCCGAGTGGAAGGAATTCCAGGCCTGGAAGGCGCAACAGCCGCAAAAAGCGCAATAATGCGTTAGCGTCACTCCCACAGCCCAGTGGCTCGCGCCGCTGGGCTTTTCCTGTTTGAGGGTTTCCTGTGCGTTCATTGTTCTGGCGCATCCTGGCCAGTTTCTGGCTGGCCATCGCCTTGGTTGCCGGGTTGTCGATCCTGCTTGGGCACATGCTTAACCAGGATGCCTGGATTCTCAGCCGCCATCCCGGTCTCAGCAACTTGCCCGAAGAGTGGACCCAACTCTACGAAGCACAGGGCGAGGACGCCGCCCAGGAATTGCTGCAACAGCGCAAGCGCCAGTATCACATCGACGTGCAAGTACTTAATGAAAGCGGCGAGCCCGTGGTGCGTGGCACCTTCCCACGCCGGGCCGCCGCCTTGGAGGCCCGGCAGAGCGACAGCCAGGACAGCCACCTGCCCTGGCGTCGCCTGACCGCCGAATACACCAGCGAGAAGACCGGCGACACCTACCTGCTGATCTACCGCATTCCCCACCCGGAACTCGACGCCTGGCACCGCAACAGCTTGCTCTGGCCGCTGAGTGCACTGGCGATTGCGCTGGTGGTGCTGACCCTGTTCAGCCTGTTGGTCACCCTTTCCATCACCCGCCCGCTCAGCCGACTGCGCGGTGCGGTGCATGACCTCGGCCAGACCACCTACCAACAGAACAGCCTGGCGCAACTGGCCAACCGTCGCGATGAATTCGGCGTGCTCGCCACCGACTTCAACCGCATGGGCGCCCGCCTGCAAAGCCTGATCGGCAGCCAGCGCCAATTGCTGCGCGACGTCTCCCACGAACTGCGCTCACCCCTGGCCCGCCTGCGCATTGCCCTGGCCCTGGCCGAACGCGCCAGCCCCGAAGAGCGGGAAAAACTCTGGCCACGCCTGACCCGCGAATGTGATCGCCTGGAAGCGTTGATCAGCGAAATCCTGGTATTGGCGCGCGTGGATGCCGATAACGCCAGCGCCGAAGATGTCGACCTCATCCCACTGCTCAAGACGTTGCAAAAGGACGCTCAATTGGGCGCGCCGGACCAAGTGGTGCAACTGAACGCCGAC
Organism: Pseudomonas lurida; assembly: GCF_002563895.1. Lineage (NCBI taxonomy): Bacteria > Pseudomonadati > Pseudomonadota > Gammaproteobacteria > Pseudomonadales > Pseudomonadaceae > Pseudomonas > Pseudomonas lurida. The sequence goes on from NZ_PDJB01000001.1 coordinate 4,990,843, forward strand.
ACCGACCTGCACCTCAAAGGCTGGCCGACCATGATCGAACGCGCCGTGGACAACCTGCTACGCAATGCCCAGCGCTTCAATCCACAAGGCCAGGCGATTGAGCTGCACGCCCAGCGCCAGGGCGAGCGCATCCTGATCAGCGTGCGCGACCACGGCCCAGGCGTTGACGCCGAACACTTGAGCCAATTGGGCGAACCGTTCTACCGCGCCCCCGGACAGACAGCACAAGGCCACGGCCTGGGCCTGGCGATCGCCCGACGCGCGGCCGAACGCCATGGCGGCAGCCTGATCCTGGCCAACCATCCTGACGGCGGTTTTGTTGCCAGCATCGAGTTGCCGTTGGAGCCGGGGGTTGCCACAGCGGCCTGATGATCTTCTATAGTGGCCCTTCTCTTACGGAGGGCCTTTGATGACTGACCTGCTGACCCCCATCCAAGCCGCACTCGATCTACCGCACACGCCACTGACCTTTACCGAAGCCGGCGCCCTGCCCTCGACCTTCGCTGTCACCGACCTGGCCAGCGCCAGTATCGGCGCCGCCGGCCAGGCCGTGGCTCAGCTTATCCAGCAGCAGACCGGGCGCCTGCCCAGCATCAGTGTGGACCGGCGTCTGGCGTCTTTCTGGTTCTCCTCCTCGATTCGCCCGATCGGCTGGGACGTCCCACCGCTGTGGGACCCGGTGGCCGGCGACTACGCCAGCGCCGATGGCTGGATTCGCCTGCACACCAACGCGCCTCACCACCGTGCCGCCGCCGAACGGGTGCTGGGCACAGTAGTCGACCGCAGCGAAATGGCAGTCAACGTAGCTAAATGGAAGGCCGCTGAGCTGGAGCAGGCCATTGTCGACGAAGGTGGCTGTGCAGCGCAGATGCGCTCCTGGCAAGCTTGGCAATCGCATCCGCAAGGCTTGGCGGTGAACGCCGAGGCCTTGGTGCAGCGCCAGACCTATGAAAACACCCTCGACACCCCCTGGCTTGGCTCGGCCGCGCGGCCGCTGGCGGGCCTCAAAGTGCTGGACCTGACCCGCGTACTGGCTGGTCCCGTGGCCAGTCGCTTTCTCGCGGGCCTCGGCGCCGATGTGCTGCGCATCGACTCCCCGACCTGGAACGAACCCGGCGTAGTGCCGGAAATGACCCTGGGCAAACGCTGCGCCCGCCTGGACCTGAAGAGCCCCGAAGGCCGGCAGCTATTCGAAAGCCTGCTCAAGGACGCCGACATCCTGTTCCATGGCTACCGCGCCGACGCCCTGGAACAGCTGGGCTACACCACCAGCGCCCTGCAAACCCTGGCCCCCGGACTGATCGACGTGAGCCTTAACGCTTACGGCTGGAGCGGCCCGTGGCGTAATCGGCGAGGATTCGACAGCCTGGTGCAGATGAGCAGCGGGATTGCCGACGCGGGCATGGCCTGGAAACAAGCTGACAAACCCGTGCCGCTGCCGTTGCAGGCATTGGATCACGCGACCGGGTACTTGATGGCCGCCAGTGCGATTCAAGCCTTGAGCGAACGCTTGAAATCCGGACGCGGTGGTTCGGCTCGGTTGTCACTGGCGCGCACGGCGAAGTTGCTGGTGGAGGCGGGACAGGTGCCGGAGCAGCCGGCGTTGCGCGCTGAAGAGCCGGGGGACCAAGGTTTGGTAGTAGAGCAAACAGCCTGGGGCCAAGCCCATCGGTTGCTGGCCCCGCTGACGATCAGCGGCACGCCGTTGCAGTGGGATCTAGCGGCTGGGGAATTGGGTTCACACCGCCCACAGTGGTGACCTGAAATCCGCTCCCCCCGGGCAAGCCGGCTCCGATGAACATAGGTATCTGCACAACTTCGTAGCAACCAACGTAACCACGATGCGAAGCGAGCCGCCGTTGATCTGGCTTTTGATCTTGCCTTTGATCTGAGGCGCCCCATCAAACACGCTGGCCGGAATTCGACAGGGATTTGGGGGGTAAACCGGCAGGGATGCCGGTTTAGCCGCCCCGCGCCATGGAGGGCGCGTGGCGGCGGCCCTCCAAATCCCTGTCGGATTACGGGCACACCGAGCGTGAGCGAGGTGCCGAGTGTTGGGGCAAGAGCCCTTTGGTTACTTTGGGGCTCTTTTCCAAAGTGACCCGCTGTAAGAGCGGAACCCTTCGTAGCCGTTACCTAAATAACGGATATGTACCCGGCCTGATCCAACATTCAGGTCGGCTGTCAGGCCGCCTTCGCAGGCAAGCCCGCTCCCACAGTTGGATCGTGGCCTTACAGTCAGATAGCGGTCGCATGTCAGGCCCCGCGCCGCCTATGCTGTGAGGAGGCCCATACAGGCGCCCTCAATCCACCCGGCTCAACGACGTCCATAAATGCTGCGCAGCATAGGCCCTGAGCGGCCGCCACGCCTCGGCCCGCGCCAGCAACTGCCGCGCTGAAACCGGCCCACCCTCCAGCGCCACCCATGCATTGATCAAACCGATATCCCCCGACGCAAATGCATCCGCCTCGCGCATCTGACGCATGGCGATGTACTGCGCCGTCCAGTCGCCAATCCCCGGCAACGCCACCAACCTTGCCACGCCCTCCTTGAGACTGGCCTTGGGCTCGAACACCTCGGGATCATCCAGCAAAGCCTGGGCGACAGCCGACAACGTACGCCCACGTGCCTTGGGCATTCCCAGTGTGGTCAAATCCGTCGCGGCCAAGACTTCGGGCCCGGGGAACACATGGGTGATACCGGCGTGCGGCGTTTGCAGCGGTTGACCGTAGCGGACCACCAACTTGCTCGCCAGGCGGATGGCCGCCACCACTGTGATCTGCTGGCCCAACACGGCACGAATCGCCAGTTCGAGCCCGTCCCAAGTGCCCGGCACGCGCAGGCCGGGCCGCGCAGCAACCAACTGCGCCATCAGCGGGTCGGTCGCCAGTTGCGCGTTGATCCACCGGGGCTGGGCGTCCAGATCGAACATCCTGCGCAGGCGCCGCTCGATCTCAGGCAAGGCGGCCTCATCAGGGAAGCCCACCGTGACGTCCAGCCAGTCACCCGCCCCCAACGCAACGCTGATCCAGCCGTGCTGCCCATCGATGCTGATGCTGCGCCGATAGACACACGCCTCCACGGTTTCCAGCCCCATGATCGCCCGTGCCGATAAAAAGCCCACCATCGCTGCCCAGTCATAGGGAGGCTCAAACGTCAGTCTCACAACGACAACACCCCGCTGTACAGCCCATACGCCGCCAGCCCGGCGCCGGCGATCACACAGCTGAAAATGCCTTTTTCCATGTGGGTAAACACGGGCCGGCCCTGCTCACGCTTGGCGAGGGCAAACAGGATCACGCCGGGGGCATAGAGCAGCGCAGACAGCAGCAGGTACTTCAAGCCGCCGGCGTAGAGCAGCCACACCGCATAGCCGAGGGCGACCAGGCCTACCAGCAGGTCCTTCATACGCTGGCCGTGGGCGCCTTCGTAGGTTTCGCCGCGCCCGCTCAACAGCACCGCATAGGCCGCCGACCACAGGTACGGCACCAGGATCATCGATGAGGCAAGGTAGATCAGGGTGGTGTAGGTGCTGTGGGAAAACAGGGTGATCACCAAAAAGACCTGGATCATCACATTGGTCAGCCATAACGCGTTGACCGGCACCTGGTTGGCGTTTTCCTTTTTCAGGAAAGCCGGCATGGTCTTGTCATGGGCCGTGGCATAGAGGATTTCCGCGCAGAGCAACGCCCAGGACAGCAAGGCACCGAGCAGCGACACCGCCAGGCCGATGCTGATCGCCATCGCCCCCCACGGGCCGACAATATGTTCCAGCACACCCGCCAGTGACGGGTTCTGCAATTGCGCGAGTTCGGGCTGGCTCATGATGCCCAAGGACAGCACATTCACCAGCACCAGCAACGCCAGCACGCCCAGGAAGCCGATCACCGTGGCGCGGCCCACGTCCGAGCGTTTCTCGGCCCGCGCCGAATACACACTGGCGCCCTCGATACCGATAAACACAAACACAGTGACCAGCATCATGTTGCGCACCTGGTCCACCACGTTGCCCAGGTTCGGGTTACCTGCACCCCAGATATCACGGGTGAAGATCTCGGCCCTGAAGGCCACGCAAGCAATCACGATAAACATCAGCAGCGGCACGATCTTCGCGACAGTGGTGATCTGGTTGATGAACGCGGCCTCCTTGATCCCACGCAGCACCAGAAAGTGCACGGCCCACAGCAGCAAGGATGCACAACCGATGGCCACCGGCGTATTGCCCTGGCCGAACACCGGAAAAAAGTAACCCAGGGTGCTGAACAGCAACACGAAGTAACCAACGTTACCCAGCCACGCGCTTATCCAGTAACCCCAGGCGGATGAGAAGCCCATGTAGTCGCCGAAGCCAGCCTTGGCGTAGGCATACACCCCCGAATCCAGCTCGGGCTTGCGATTGGCCAGGCTCTGGAACACGAAGGCGAGGGTCAGCATACCGACCGCGGTGATTGCCCAGCCGATCAATACGGCCCCGACCTCGGCACGCGCCGCCATGTTCTGCGGCAGCGAGAAAATCCCGCCACCGATCATCGACCCTACCACCAAGGCGATCAGGGCACTGAGTCGTAGCTTCTGGGCCGGTTGGGACATGGACACTCCTGATTATATGAACTTTTTAGCTAAAACTGTGCACTCAACGCCTTAATCCAGCGAGTGTATCGTTTATGAGTGACTGCGATAAAAACACCCTGCTCATAACCCAACGGCATGACCGTTTATATAGTTTAGGCTTATTTATACTTTAAATACCGTCGGTCATCTGTCGCTTTAACGTTACTTGCTGTCGCCTTACCGAAAAGTTTGCACATTTGGGAAAACGGTCTAGCTTAAACCGTCCATACGTAGCACTAAATGATTAACCAATACGCAGGGAGTGCTCTGGAAAGCACCTTTGCGCGAAAAACTATTGCCCAGAACTTTCCATCCCAAGTCATTAATTCACAATGGAATGTGCCAATGAAGTGATCTGAGTCAGCTGTTTGATTAGCGCACGGATTTATTCTGTGGTCTCTCTTCTCCTGCATTGGAGTTATGCGATGTCTGAATCTCCCGGAAAACTTCGATTGGGCGCACTGGTTGCACTTGTCGTCGGCTCGATGATTGGCGGCGGGATCTTCTCACTGCCGCAAAATATGGCCGCCAGTGCCGACGTCGGCGCCGTGTTGATTGGTTGGGTCATTACCGCCATCGGCATGTTGACCCTCGCCTTCGTCTTCCAGACCCTGGCAAACCGCAAGCCCGACCTCGACGGCGGCGTGTATGCCTACGCCAAGGCCGGCTTTGGCGACTACATGGGCTTCTCATCCGCCTGGGGTTACTGGATCAGCGCGTGGCTGGGCAACGTCGGTTACTTCGTATTGCTGTTCAGCACCCTCGGTTACTTCTTCCCGATCTTTGGCGAAGGCAATACGCCGGCCGCCGTGATCGGTGCGTCGGTGCTGCTGTGGGCTGTGCATTTCCTGGTGCTGCGCGGCATCAAGGAAGCGGCGTTCATCAACCTGGTGACCACCGTCGCCAAGGTGGTGCCGCTGGTGCTGTTTGTGTTGATCGCGCTGTTCGCGTTCAAGCTGGATATTTTCACAGCGGATATCTGGGGCGTGAAAAACCCCGACCTGGGCAGTGTGATGAACCAGGTGCGCAACATGATGCTGGTCACCGTGTGGGTATTCATCGGCATCGAAGGCGCGAGCATCTTCTCCTCCCGTGCGGAAAAACGCTCCGACGTCGGCAAGGCCACCGTGATCGGCTTTATCACCGTGCTGCTGTTCCTGATGCTGGTGAACGTGCTGTCCCTGGGGATCATGACCCAACCGGAACTGGCCAAACTGCAGAACCCGTCGATGGCGGCCGTGCTGGAGCATGTCGTGGGCCACTGGGGCGCGGTGCTGATCAGTGTCGGCTTGATCATCTCGCTGCTGGGGGCATTGCTGTCGTGGGTGCTGTTGTGTGCAGAGATCATGTTCGCCGCCGCCAAGGACCACACCATGCCGGAGTTCCTGCGCCGCGAAAACGCCAACCACGTGCCGGCCAACGCCCTGTGGCTGACCAACGCGATGGTGCAGATCTTCCTGGTGATCACGCTGTTTTCCGCCAGCACCTACCTGTCGCTCATCTACCTCGCCACCTCGATGATCCTGGTGCCCTACCTGTGGTCGGCGGCCTACGCCCTGCTCCTGGCGGTGCGCGGCGAGACTTACGAAAACGCCCTGGCCGAGCGCAAGAAAGACCTGTTCATTGGCGCCGTCGCGCTGATCTACGCGGTCTGGCTGCTCTACGCCGGCGGTGTCAAATACTTGCTGCTTTCCGCCCTGCTGTATGCCCCCGGCGTGATCCTGTTCGCCAAGGCCAAGCATGAACTGGGCAAACCGATTTTCACCCACGTCGAGAAGCTGATTTTCGCCGCAGTGGTCATTGGCGCCCTGGTGGCGGCCTATGGGCTCTACGACGGCTTCCTGACCCTGTAACTCTTGTTCACTGGAGGATCTGTAATGACCACGGAAAAAGTGAAATACGGCGTACATTCCGAAGCCGGCAAACTGCGCAAAGTCATGGTGTGCTCCCCAGGCTTGGCCCACCAGCGGCTGACCCCGAACAATTGCGATGAACTGCTGTTCGATGACGTGCTGTGGGTAGCCCAGGCCAAGCGCGACCACTTCGACTTCGTCACCAAGATGCGCGAGCGGGACATTGATGTGCTGGAAATGCACAACCTGCTGACCGACATCGTCGCTATCCCCGAAGCGCTGGACTGGATCCTGGAGCGCAAGATCACTGCTAATACGGTGGGCCTGGGCCTGGTCGATGAAGTCAGCTCGTGGCTGCGCAGCCTGGAGCCGCGCAAGATCAGCGAGTTCCTGATCGGCGGTGTGTCGGCTGATGACCTGCCGAGCAGCTTCGGTGGCAAGACCATCGAGATGTTCCGCGATTTCCTAGGCCACGCCAGTTTCATCCTGCCGCCATTGCCCAACACCCAATTCACCCGTGACACCACCTGCTGGATCTACGGCGGCGTGACGCTCAACCCGATGTACTGGCCGGCGCGACGCCAGGAAACCCTGCTGGCCTCGGCCATCTACAAATTCCACCCTGAGTTCACCAACGCAGACTTCCAGATCTGGTACGGCGACCCCGACCAGGAACACGGCGCCGCCACGCTGGAAGGCGGCGACGTCATGCCGATTGGCAATGGTGTCGTACTGATCGGCATGGGCGAACGCTCGTCCCACCAGGCCATCGGACAACTGGCGCGTAACCTGTTCAAAAACAAAGCCGTGGAACGCGTGATCGTTGCCGGCCTGCCGAAATCCCGCGCGGCGATGCACCTGGACACCGTGTTCAGCTTCTGCGACCGCGACCTGGTGACCATCTTCCCTGAAGTGGTCAACCAGATCGTCCCCTTCACCTTGCGCCCTGATGACAGCAAGCCGCATGGCATCGACATCCAACGAGAGAAAACCAACTTCCTCGAAACCGTCGCCGCTGCCCTCAACCTCAAGGCGCTGCGTGTGGTCGAGACCGGCGGCAACAGCTTCGCCGCCGAACGTGAACAGTGGGACGACGGCAACAACGTGGTCGCAGTGGAGCCTGGCGTGGTGATCGGTTACGACCGCAACACCTACACCAACACCCTGCTGCGCAAGGCCGGCGTGGAAGTCATCACCATCAGTGCCGGCGAACTCGGCCGCGGCCGGGGCGGTGGCCACTGCATGACCTGCCCGATCATCCGCGACCCAATCGACTATTAATTTCCAGGCCTTGGCCGTCGCCCATAAGGCGCCGGCCAAGGGGATAACCTAAACAGAAGGAGATCCATCATGGCTTTCAACATGCGCAACCGCAGCCTGCTGTCGCTGATGCACCACACTACCCGCGAGCTGCACTACCTGCTGGACCTGTCCCGCGACCTCAAGCGCGCCAAATACACCGGCACCGAGCGTCCGCACCTGAAGGGCAAGAACATCGCGCTGATCTTCGAAAAAACCTCGACTCGCACCCGCTGCGCTTTCGAAGTCGCGGCCCATGACCAGGGCGCGCACGTCACCTATATCGACCCGGTGTCATCGCAGATCGGCCACAAGGAAAGCATGAAAGACACCGCTCGCGTACTCGGACGCATGTTCGACGCGATCGAGTACCGTGGCTTCGAGCAGGAGATCGTCGAAGAGCTGGCCAAGTTCGCCGGCGTACCGGTGTTCAACGGCCTGACTGCCGAGTTCCACCCGACCCAAATGATCGCCGACACCCTGACCATGCGCGAACACAGCGACAAGCCGCTGCATGACATCAGCTACGCCTACCTCGGCGACGCGCGCTACAACATGGGCAATTCGTTGCTGATGATCGGCGCCAAGCTGGGCATGGACGTGCGTATCGGCGCGCCGAAAGCGCTGTGGCCGCACGAGGACTTCATCAAGCAATGCCAGGCGTTTGCCGAGGAAAGCGGTGCGCGTATCACCATTACCGAAGACCCCAAGGAAGCGGTCAAGGGCGTGGACTTCATCCACACCGATATCTGGGTGTCCATGGGTGAGCCAGTGGAAGCGTGGGACGAGCGCATCGAGCAACTGCTGCCCTACCAGGTCAACGCCAAGATGATGAAAGCCTCGGGCAACCCGCGCGTGAAATTCATGCACTGCCTGCCGGCGTTCCACAACAGCGAAACCAAGGTGGGCAAGGACATCGCCGCGCGGTACCCGAACCTGGCCAATGGTGTGGAAGTGACCGAGGACGTGTTCGAGTCGCCGGCCAACATTGCCTTTGAGCAGGCGGAGAACCGCATGCATACCATCAAGGCGATTCTGGTGTCGGCACTCGCGGATATCTAACCCTTCGCCTTGGTAATGCTATCAATGTGGGCGCTGCTTTTTGTGCGAGCCGGGCTTGCCCGCGATGCAGGCGCCTCGGTCTATCAAGCAGACTGCGGTGATGCTATCGCAGGCAAGCCAGCGCCCACATTGACCGCGTTCCTTCATCAGAACTTTCAGAAGGACATTCTGTATGCGCATCGTCGTAGCCCTGGGCGGCAACGCCCTGCTCCGCCGTGGTGAACCCATGACCGCGGACAACCAACGCGCCAATATCCGAATCGCCACCGAACAGATCGCCAAGATCCATGCCGGCAACGAGCTGGTCATCGCCCATGGCAATGGCCCGCAGGTCGGCCTGCTGTCGCTACAGGCGGCGGCCTACACCCAGGTGTCGCCGTACCCGCTGGACGTGCTCGGTGCCGAGACCGAAGGCATGATCGGCTACATCATCGAACAGGAACTGGGCAACCTGCTGGACTTTGAAGTACCGTTCGCCACCCTGCTCACCCAGGTCGAAGTGGACGCCAAGGACCCGGCCTTCCAGAACCCGACCAAGCCCATTGGCCCCGTGTATTCCAAAGCCGAAGCAGAAAAACTCGCCGCTGAAAAAGGCTGGGCCATCGCCCCGGACGGCGACAAGTACCGCCGCGTGGTGGCCAGTCCACGGCCCAAGCGCATCTTTGAAATCCGTCCGATCAAGTGGCTGCTGGAAAAAAGCGCCATCGTGATCTGCGCCGGCGGTGGCGGCATCCCGACGATGTATGGCGAGGACGGCAAGCTCAAGGGCATTGAAGCGGTGATCGACAAGGACCTGTGCTCCTCCTTGCTGGCGTCGCAACTGGACGCCGACCTGCTGGTGATCGCCACCGATGTCAACGCGGCCTTTATCGACTTCGGCAAGCCAACCCAAAAAGCCATCGGCCAGGCCCACCCTGACGAAATCGAAACACTCGGCTTCGCCGCCGGCTCCATGGGGCCCAAGGTGCAAGCGGCCTGCGAGTTCGCCCGCCAGACTGGAAAAACCGCGGTCATCGGTTCACTCTCGGACATCGAAGCCATCGTCCAGGGCAGCGCCGGTACGCGCATCAGCACGGCAACACCTGGCATCACCTATCTGTAAAGTAGAGGAGATACGCCTATGGCAACCTTTGAACCGGGTCACCTGCACGTTGAACGTCACGCGCTGAATGCCCAGGACTACAGCTACAACCTGTGCATCGACTACGAAGTCAGCCAGGACCCCAAGGAAGGCAAGGGGATGCTGTTCAAGCTGCATGGCTCGGTGCAGGGCAAGGACCTCAAGGAGGAGTTTTTCTTGCCCAAGGACCAGGCGTTCGACTTTGCGCGGCATGCGATGAACATTGCGCAGAAATACGGCATGCCCAAGGTTGCCGTGTTGAATGGCTCGATGCACAAGCAGTACGACTTGATGTTCGAGGATGTTCGGCACCAGTTGGATGTGAAGGCAGGCGATCCGGTCAAGCCCGAACACCTCGAATAACCCGATTTCCCAGGCACCAACAATCAAATGTGGGCGCGGGCTTGCTCGCGAATGCAGTGTGTCAGTCAGCAACTTTTTCACTGACCCACCGTATTCGCGAGCAAGCCCGCGCCCACATTTTTGATCTCCATCACCTGTCAGGCATACTGGCCACCCTCAGTACGCCAGAACCAAAAACCGCCCCATGCGTATCCACGTCAGCTTCATCGACCGCGTCGGCATCACCCAGGAAGTCCTGGCCTTGCTCGGTGGGCGCAATCTCAACCTGGATGCGGTGGAAATGGTGCCGCCCAACGTCTATATCGACGCGCCGACGCTGAGCGCCGAGGTCCTCGAAGAACTGCGCGATGCCCTGTTCAGCGTGCACGGCGTGCAGGCGGTCACGGTGGTGGACATCCTCCCCGGCCAACGCCGTCACCTGCAGCTCGACGCCCTGCTGGCGGCCATGACCGACCCGGTGCTGGCACTGGACAGCGCGGGCAAGATCCTGCTGGCCAACCCGGCATTGATTGCGCTGTACGGTCGCGAGCCGGCCGGGGAAAGCATCAGCGAGCTGTTCAATGACCCGGCGCTGCTGGACACCTTGCTGGAACACGGCTTTCGCCTGCCCTTGCGCGAGATCAGCGTCAACGGCCAGACCCTGCTGCTGGACGCCACGCCGATCACCGACGCGGGCGCCCTGCTGACCCTCTACCAACCCAACCGTATCGGCGAACAACTGTCGGCGCTGCACCACGACCATGCCGAAGGGTTTGACGCATTGCTGGGCGAGTCCCCGGTGATCCGCACCCTCAAGGCGCGCGCGCAGCGCGTGGCGGCGCTGGATGCACCGCTGTTGATCCAGGGCGAAACCGGCACCGGCAAGGAGTTGGTGGCACGCGCCTGCCACGCCATCAGCGCGCGCCACAGCGCGCCATTCCTGGCCTTGAACTGCGCGGCGCTGCCGGAAAACCTCGCCGAAAGCGAGCTGTTCGGTTATGCACCGGGCGCCTTTACCGGTGCGCAGCGCGGGGGTAAGCCGGGGCTGATGGAATTGGCCAACCAGGGCACGGTGTTTCTCGATGAGATCGGTGAAATGTCGCCGTACTTGCAGGCCAAACTGCTGCGCTTTCTCAATGACGGCAGCTTCCGACGGGTCGGCGGCGACCGTGAAGTGAAGGTCAATGTGCGCATCCTCAGCGCTACCCACCGCGACCTGGAAAAGATGGTCAGCGAGGGCACCTTCCGCGAAGACCTGTTCTACCGCCTCAACGTGCTCAATGTCGAAGTGCCGCCGCTGCGCGAACGCGGCCAGGACATCCTGTTGCTGGCCCGCTATTTCATGCAGCAGGCCTGTGCGCAGATCCAGCGCCCGGTGTGCCGCCTGGCGCCCGGCACGTACCCGGCGCTGCTGGGTAACCGCTGGCCGGGTAACGTGCGCCAACTGCAGAACGTGATCTTCCGCGCCGCCGCCATCTGTGAAAGCAGCCTGGTGGACATCGGCGACCTGGACATCGCCGGCACTTCGGTGGCTCGCCAGAGCGACGGTGAAATCGACAGCCTGGAACAGGCCGTCGAAGACTTCGAACGCGGCCTGCTGGAAAAGCTCTACACCCACTACCCGTCGACCCGACAACTGGCCAGCCGCCTGCAAACCTCCCACACGGCCATCGCCCATCGCCTGCGCAAGTACGGTATCCCCAACAAATCCTGAAGCGGAGCACCGATCAACAGGTGGGAGCTGGCTTGCCTGCGATAGCGCTGGGTCAGGCAAACCGCTATCGCATGCAAACCAGCTCCCACAAGAATTGCACGCCGACCTTTAGGTTTTGGTCCAGGAACGACACCCAGTGTACTGAAAGCGCTACAGTGGAACGATATCGCTACAACCCTGTTTTTTACGCGCCATGCAAGGCTTTGATCCACATAGGCTTTTTTTCACGCGCCCGAGTGTAGCGAATTCGCTACAGCTGAAATTCATATCGTCATAATCATTTTATTCAAGTTATTGATTTATAAAGACTTAATAACGTTGGCCGCGATATTGCTAAGCAACTCCTCATTATTCCAATCCCGTCCACCAGACGAATCTGGCCCTGAGGAGTTTCCATGAGCGAGTTGCGTTTCACTGAAGATCACGAATGGCTGCGCGCCGAAGCCGATGGCAGCGTCACCGTGGGTATCACCGCTTTCGCGCAGAACGCGCTGGGTGATGTGGTTTTCGTGCAACTGCCGGAGTTGCAGGCCTATGACAAGGGCGCTGAAGCGTCCACCGTGGAGTCGGTGAAGGCCGCCAGCGGTGTGTACATGCCTCTGGCCGGCGAAGTACTCGAAGTGAACGACAAACTCGACGGCAGCCCCGAGCTGGTCAACGAAGACCCGATGGGCGAAGGTTGGTTCTTCCGCTTTAAACCCGCTGATGCCAGTGCAGTAGCTAAGCTGTTGGATCAGGATGCGTACGACCGCCTGATCAAAGCCAACGCTGAAGCTTGAGGAGCGCGCCATGACCGTTAATCTCACCACCGCCAACGAATTCATCGCCCGCCACATCGGCCCGCGCCAGGAAGATGAGCAGCACATGCTTGCCAGCCTTGGCTTCGAGTCCCTGGAAGCCCTGAGCGCCAGTGTGATCCCGGAAAGCATCAAGGGCACCAGCGTGCTCGGCCTGGAAGACGGCCTGAGCGAAGCCGAGGCCCTGGCCAAGATCAAGGCCATCGCCGGCAAGAACCAACTGTTCAAGACCTACATCGGCCAGGGCTACTATAACTGCCACACGCCGTCGCCGATCCTGCGCAACCTGCTGGAAAACCCGGCCTGGTACACCGCGTATACCCCGTACCAGCCAGAGATCTCCCAAGGTCGCCTGGAAGCGCTGCTGAATTTCCAGACCCTGATCAGCGACCTCACCGGCCTGCCGATCGCCAACGCATCCTTGCTCGACGAAGCCACCGCCGCTGCCGAAGCCATGACGTTCTGCAAGCGCCTGAGCAAGAACAAGAGCAGCAATGCGTTCTTCGCCTCGGTCCACAGCCACCCGCAGACCCTCGACGTATTGCGCACCCGTGCCGAGCCGTTGGGTATCGACGTGGTGGTGGGCGATGAGCGCGAACTGACCGACGTCAGCGCCTTCTTCGGCGCCCTGCTGCAATACCCGGCCAGCAACGGTGATGTGTTCGACTACCGCGAGCTGACCGAGCGTTTCCACGCCGCCAACGCCTTGGTAGCCGTGGCCGCCGATCTGCTGGCCCTGACCCTGCTGACCCCTCCGGGTGAGTTCGGCGCCGACGTGGCCATCGGCAGCGCGCAGCGCTTCGGTGTGCCACTGGGTTTCGGTGGCCCACACGCGGCGTACTTCTCCACCAAGGATGCGTTCAAGCGCGACATGCCAGGCCGTTTGGTCGGTGTCTCCGTCGACCGTTTCGGCAAGCCGGCCCTGCGCCTGGCCATGCAGACCCGCGAGCAACATATCCGCCGCGAAAAAGCCACCAGCAACATCTGCACCGCCCAAGTGCTACTGGCCAACATCGCCAGCATGTACGCCGTGTACCACGGTCCAAAGGGCCTGACCCAGATCGCCCAACGTGTGCACCAGTTGACCGCGATCCTGGCCAAGGGCTTGACCACGCTTGGTGTGAACGTCGAGCAGGAACACTTCTTCGACACCCTGACCCTCAACACCGGCGTCAACACCGCCGCCCTGCACGACAAGGCCCGCGCCCAACGTATCAACCTGCGCGTGGTGGACGCCGAGCGTCTGGGTGTGTCGGTGGATGAAACCACCACCCAGGCCGATATCGACACCCTCTGGGCGATCTTCGCCGAGGGCACGGCCCTGCCGGAATTCGCCGTCCTCGCCAACAGCGTGGACAGCACCCTGCCGGCCGCCCTGCTGCGCCAGTCGCCGATCCTCAGCCACCCGGTGTTCAACCGTTATCATTCGGAAACCGAGCTGATGCGCTACCTGCGCAAGCTGGCCGACAAGGACCTGGCGCTGGACCGCACCATGATTCCGCTGGGCTCGTGCACCATGAAGCTCAACGCCGCCAGTGAAATGATCCCGGTGACCTGGGCCGAGTTCGGTGCGCTGCACCCATTCGCCCCGGCCGAACAAAGCGCCGGCTACCTGGAACTGACCTCAGACCTGGAGGCCATGCTCTGCGCGGCCACCGGTTACGATGCGATTTCGCTGCAACCGAACGCCGGTTCCCAGGGCGAGTACGCGGGCCTGCTGGCCATTCGTGCCTACCACCAGAGCCGTGGCGATGAGCGTCGCGACATCTGCCTGATCCCATCGTCGGCACACGGCACCAACCCAGCCACTGCCAACATGGCAGGCATGCGCGTGGTGGTCACTGCCTGCGATGCACGTGGCAACGTGGACATTGAAGACCTGCGCGCCAAGGCCCTCGAGCACCGCGATCACCTCGCAGCATTGATGATCACCTACCCGTCCACCCACGGTGTGTTCGAGGAAGGCATCCGCGAAATCTGCGGGATCATCCACGACAACGGCGGCCAGGTGTACATCGACGGCGCCAACATGAACGCGATGGTCGGCCTGTGCGCACCGGGCAAGTTCGGTGGCGACGTGTCCCACCTGAACCTGCACAAGACTTTCTGCATTCCTCACGGCGGTGGCGGCCCGGGTGTTGGCCCGATTGGCGTCAAGTCGCACCTCACCCCGTTCCTGCCAGGTCACGCAGCCATGGAACGCAAGGAAGGCGCGGTGTGCGCGGCGCCGTTCGGCAGCGCGAGCATCCTGCCGATCACTTGGATGTACATCAGCATGATGGGCGGCGCGGGCCTCAAGCGCGCTTCGCAACTGGCGATCCTGAATGCCAACTACATCTCCCGTCGCCTCGAGGAGCACTACCCAGTGCTCTACACCGGCAGCAACGGCCTGGTGGCGCACGAATGCATCCTCGACCTGCGCCCTATCAAGGACAGCAGCGGCATCAGCGTGGACGACGTGGCCAAGCGCCTGATCGACTTCGGCTTCCACGCACCGACCATGTCGTTCCCGGTGGCCGGCACCTTGATGATCGAGCCGACCGAAAGCGAATCCAAGCAAGAGCTGGACCGCTTCTGCGACGCCATGATCGCCATCCGCGAAGAAATCCGCGCGGTGGAAAACGGCACCCTGGACAAGGACGACAACCCACTCAAGAACGCCCCGCATACCGCGGCCGAACTGGTGGGCGAATGGAGCCATCCTTACAGCCGCGAGCAAGCGGTGTACCCGGTTGCTTCGTTGATCGAAGGCAAGTACTGGCCGCCGGTGGGCCGTGTCGACAACGTGTTTGGCGATCGCAACCTGGTGTGTGCGTGCCCGTCGATCGAGAGCTACGCATAACCGGGCTGAAAACGCGGCCAGTGTAGGCGCTGGCTTGCCTGCGATAGCGGTGTATCAGTGACATTGACGTTGTCTGAACCACCGCCATCGCAGGCAAGCCCGGCTCCCACATTGACCGAGTCGGTCCTCATAAAATAATAAGAAACCGGAGAACAACTCATGTCTTTAAGCGTGTTCGACCTGTTCAAGATTGGCATCGGCCCCTCCAGTTCCCACACCGTCGGCCCGATGCGCGCCGCTGCCCGATTCGTCGAAGGCCTCAAGCGCGACAACCTGCTGAGTTCAACCGCCAGCATCAAGGTGGAACTCTATGGTTCGCTTGGCGCCACTGGCAAAGGCCACGGCAGCGACAAGGCCGTACTGCTTGGGCTGGAAGGCGAACACCCGGACACCGTGAATACCGAAACCGTGGCGGCACGCCTCGCGCAAATGCGCGGCGACGGTCGCCTCAACCTGCTCGGTGAACACAGCATTGCGTTCAACGAGAAAGAACACCTGGCGATGATTCGCAAACCCCTCGCCTATCACCCCAACGGCATGATTTTCCGCGCCTTCGACGCCGCCAATATCCAGATCCGCAGCCGCGAGTACTACTCGGTCGGCGGCGGTTTTGTGGTGGATGAAGACGCGGCTGGTGCCGACCGGATTGTCGAGGACGCCACGCCCTTGACCTTCCCGTTCAAGCACGCCAAGGACCTGCTGAGCCACTGCACCACCTATGGGCTGTCCATCAGCCAAGTGATGCTGACCAATGAAAGTGCCTGGCGCCCGGAAGCGGAAACCCGCGCCGGCCTGCTGAAGATCTGGCAAGTGATGCAGGACTGCGTGGACGCGGGTTGCCGTAACGAAGGGATCCTGCCCGGCGGCTTGAAGGTCAAGCGTCGCGCCGCGGCCTTGCATCGCCAGTTGTGCAAGAACCCGGAATCGGCGCTGCGCGATCCGCTGTCGGTGCTCGATTGGGTCAACCTCTACGCCCTGGCGGTCAACGAAGAAAACGCCAACGGCGGGCGCGTGGTAACGGCGCCCACCAACGGTGCGGCCGGGATCGTGCCGGCAGTGCTGCATTACTACATGCGATTTATCCCCGGCGCGAATGAAGACGGCGTGGTGCGCTTCCTGCTCACCGCCGCCGCCATCGGCATTTTGTACAAGGAAAACGCGTCGATCTCGGGTGCCGAAGTCGGCTGTCAGGGCGAGGTCGGCGTGGCCTGCTCAATGGCGGCCGGCGCGCTGTGCGAAGTGCTGGGCGGTAGCGTTTCCCAGGTGGAAAACGCCGCCGAGATCGGCATGGAACATAACCTCGGCCTGACCTGTGACCCGATTGGCGGGCTGGTGCAGGTGCCTTGCATCGAGCGCAACGCCATGGGCTCGGTCAAGGCCATCAATGCAGTGCGCATGGCGTTGCGTGGCGACGGCCAGCACTTCGTCTCGCTGGACAAGGTCATTCGCACCATGCGCCAGACCGGCGCCGACATGAAAAGCAAATACAAGGAAACCGCCCGTGGCGGTTTGGCGGTCAACATTATCGAGTGCTGACGCCTAAAGGCGCGCCAGCACGTTTTTCAGGAGCTGAATATGTCCACCGAAACCCTGTTGAAAACCCCTCTGCACGCCCTGCACATCGAATTGGGCGCGCGCATGGTGCCCTTCGCCGGTTACGAAATGCCGGTGCAATACCCACTGGGCGTGATGAAAGAACACCTGCACACCCGTGATCAGGCCGGGCTGTTCGACGTGTCCCACATGGGCCAGATCCGCCTGACCGGCGCGAATGCCGCCAAGGCCCTGGAAACCGTGGTGCCGGTCGACATCATCGACCTGCCGGTAGGCATGCAGCGCTATGCGATGTTCACCAACGACCAGGGCGGGATTCTCGACGACCTGATGGTGGCGAACCTGGGTAACGACGAACTGTTCCTGGTGGTCAACGCCGCCTGCAAGGACCAGGACCTGGCGCACCTGCGTCAGCATATCGGCGACCAGTGCACCATCGAGCCGTTGTTCGAAGAGCGTGCCTTGCTGGCCCTGCAGGGGCCGGCGGCGGTCAAGGTACTGGCGCGCCTGGCACCGGAAGTCACCAAGATGACCTTCATGCAGTTCGCCTCCCTGCGCTTGCTGGGCGTGGACTGCTATGTCAGCCGTTCGGGCTACACCGGCGAGGACGGATTCGAAATCTCCGTTCCCGCCGCCAATGCCGAAAGCCTGGCGCGCAGCCTGCTGGCCGAGACCGAAGTACAGGCGATCGGCCTGGGTGCCCGCGATTCCTTGCGTCTGGAAGCCGGCCTGTGCCTGTACGGCCACGACATGAACACCGACACCACACCGATCGAAGCCAGCCTGCTGTGGGCGATCTCCAAGGCCCGTCGTGCCGAGGGTGCTCGCGCTGGGGGGTTCCCGGGTGCCGACAAGATCTTCACCCAGCAACAAGCCGGCGTGAGCCGCAAACGGGTAGGCTTATTGCCGCAGGAACGCACGCCTGTGCGTGAAGGCGCGGAAATTGTCGACGCAGACGGCACCGTGATCGGCAGTGTGTGCAGCGGTGGTTTCGGCCCGACCCTGGGCGGCCCGTTGGCTATGGGTTACCTGGACAGCGCCTTCATCGCACTGGATACCGAAGTTTCGGCGCTGGTACGTGGGAAAAAGGTGCCCCTTCGTGTAAGTAAAATGCCATTTGTACCGCAACGTTACTTCCGCGGCTGATTGGTTGTTTCTATAAGTAACGCGGTTGCGTCAACGTGCACTAATCTGTAACGCAACCGCCATAAAACAGTGCACTATCGATAGCCTTTTTTATAGGTAACAACCTATAACAAGTGATCAACTCTATCGAATAACCCGCCCCCCCTAACAGTCACCCAAGTGTCACAAGGCCCAGCAAACGCTGGGCTTTTGGCAGGGCTTGTTTTTTCTCTATTAGTTGGCGTAGAGTTTGTTCACTGTGTTTGCATGGGTCGCTTGGAACCTGGACCTGGGCAGTAGCTGAAGTAGTTGTGCTACAACCCGTTCGACGTCTCTTACTTTCCTGCAACCCAGCCCAGTACTCTTTCATGTGAAAGGGGCTGTCATTAATTTTTAGCGTCAAAGGAAAGAAGAAAATGTCTGATCGTCAGAGCGGTACCGTCAAGTGGTTTAACGACGAAAAAGGGTTTGGTTTTATCACTCCAGAAAGCGGTCCGGATCTGTTCGTGCATTTCCGCGCTATCCAGGGCAACGGCTTCAAGAGCCTGAAAGAAGGCCAGAAGGTCACTTTCAAAGCCGTGCAAGGCCAGAAAGGCATGCAGGCTGACGAAGTACAAGCAGAAGGCTGATCCTTCCTGCGACAAAAAGCCCCTGATGGTGACATCAGGGGCTTTTTTATGTGCGTTTACTCGTAAAATGGCTTTTTTGACAAGAGAGCCCTGCCATGTCCAAACCCTTGCTGAGCCCCCAAGGCGAATTCCCCGCCGTTGGCCTGGGCCGCCGCCTGGCAGCGATGTTCTACGACTTCCTGTTGTGCACTGCCCTGCTGATCGTCACTGCGTTTATCTACAAGTTGATCTGGATCGCATTTGTCGGCGAAGCGAAGATGCGCACCCTCACCGAATCCGGCGCGCTGGACGGCGATCCGTTGCTGTCGACGATCCTGTTGTTTGTGCTGTTTGGCTTCTTTGCCAAGTTCTGGACCCATTCCGGGCAGACCCTGGGCATGCAGGTCTGGGGCGTGCGCGTACAGAACGCCGACGGCTCGCGGATCAGCCTGTGGCAGGCGCTGTTGCGCTTCGTGGTGTCGATTGCGTCGTGGTTGTGCGTGGGGCTGGGGTTTATCTGGTCGCTGTTTGATAAGCGCAAGCGCAGCTGGCACGACATCTATTCGGATACGCAGCTGGTGCGGATTCCCAAGCAGAAAAAATAAGCCCCGGCACACTCAAGATCAGTGTGGGAGCCGGCTTGCCTGCGATACAGGCGACTCGGTGCTTGTGATGTACCGAGGTGATGCTATCGCAGGCGAGCCAGCCCCCACCGTTTAATCAGGCGTTGCCAGCGAGCTTGAGGCGTGCAGCCTGGGTGAAGTCGAGCATGCGCTTGAGCGGTCGCACCGCGTGCGGGATCACCGCAGGCTCGACGAAAATCTCGTTACTGCCCTCACGCAGGCACTGCAGCGTGCGCTCCAGCGTGTTCATGGCCATCCACGGACAGTGTGCGCAACTGCGGCACGCTGCGCCGTTACCGGCGGTAGGTGCTTCGACAAAGACCTTGTCCGGGCACAGCTGCTGCATCTTGTAGAAGATGCCGCGGTCGGTGGCGACGATAAAGGTCTTGTTCGGCAGGCGCTGGGCCGCCGCAATCAGCTGGCTGGTCGACCCCACGGCATCCGCCAGTTCGATGACCGACGTCGGCGACTCAGGGTGCACCAGGATAGCGGCATCCGGGTACAACGCCTTCATGTCCTCCAGCTGCTTGGACTTGAACTCTTCGTGAACGATGCACGCACCGTCCCACAACAGCATGTCGGCCCCGGTCTGGCGCTGGATGTAGGTGCCCAAGTGTTTGTCGGGCCCCCAGATGATCGTCTCGCCGTTGTCCATCAGGCTTTCGACGATTTCCAATGCACAGCTGGAGGTCACTACCCAGTCCGCCCGTGCCTTGACCGCCGCCGAAGTGTTGGCGTACACCACCACGGTGCGTTCAGGATGCTGGTCGCAGAACGCCGAAAACTCATCGACCGGGCAACCCAGGTCCAGGGAACAGGTCGCTTCCAGGGTCGGCATGAGGATGCGTTTTTCGGGTGTGAGGATCTTGGCGGTCTCGCCCATGAAACGCACACCGGCGACCAGCACGGTCTTGGCCGGGTGGGCAGCGCCGAAGCGAGCCATTTCCAGGGAGTCGGACACACAGCCCCCGGTTTCTTCGGCCAGGGCCTGGATGACGGGGTCACAGTAGAAGTGGGCAACCAGTACCGCGTCCTGAGCTTTGAGCTCGGCGGCGATGGCGGTGCGCAGGCTCGCCTCTTCGTCGGCGCTGAGGGCCTTGGGCTGCTTGGCGTCGAGGTGGGCTTGAACCAGAAGGCGTTCGGAAATTTGCGTCATGTTCGCAAGACCTGCAGGCGCAGTTGCGCGAAAGTCGAGTGTACCACCGGCTCTGGAGCCCATCGGGCGCCGCCGGACGAAGTGATTGTGTTCATCAAGCACGGTTTGGGATGAAGCTGCGCAAGGCTACAGAATATCCAAGGTTTTCAAAAGCCTAATCTGGGGCGGGGATGGGGATAACGGGCGGGAGCCGACTTGCCGGCGACGGCGCTCCTGGAGACGCCATCGCCGGCAAGCCCGGCTCCTGAATAAGAAAGGTCAGCGCACGAGCTTCGAGGGATCCTCCTGCAGGATCACCGCGTCATGCATGTTGGACAAGGCATCCTTCAAGGTGGACTCCTCCAGCGCGTCCTTGGACTTTTTGCTTTCCTTGGCGGCATATTCGAGGAGTACCAGGTAATCGCGCTTGACCGCCGCCTGCCTGGGCACAAAGGTCTCGTCTACCAGCTTGCCCATCACGTACTTCTGCGTGCGCGTCTCCTGGCTGGCCTCTTGCGACACAGAGGCGTTGGACAGCAGGCCATCCTTATACGAGAGATGCGCCGAACTGCTGGCCTTGTCGCGCACTTGCACATAGAGATAATTCTGCGACTCGGCGCGGGTGTCCAGGGCCGGTGCCTTGCCGCCCTTGAGGCCTTTATGAAAACTTGCGGACAGGCTCGACTGCTGGTCCTGGCTGACACTGCGGTCTAACGCGCTGTTGCCGCCGACACGGGTCCTTTGCGAGACCTCATAGGCAAAGCTGTCCACTTCGGACGGGCGCATGGGGTTGGAGGACTCGGTAGCCTGCTTGATCGAGGCCTTGAAATCCGCCAGGCCCGTCAGCAAGCCCTGGTCGGTCGGGTTGCGCGTCAGCGCTTCTGGCAGGGACAGCCCCTGTGGATAGTTGCTGTTCATGGCGCTGAAAGCATCTTTGAACATCGCCATCAATTCCGGTTTGGCGCTGCCGCGCTCCTGGGCCCGGTCAAACTGGGCCAGGTAGCTGTCCAGCGCCTTGGCCTGTTGCCTGGCATCGCCGAGGATCGCGGTGTTTTTCAAGTCCACTGCCAGGTTCAGCTCGCCGAGCGGGCCACTCATGCGAGTGGTGCGGCTCTGGCTGTCGGCGTGGAAGGCCAGGCTCAGGTCCTGACCGTCCGGGGATTTGACCTTGGCATTGAGGTCCACCGAGGCCAGCAGCCTGGAATCAAACCGGGTCAGCCCGCTAAGGTCGAGCTTCGGCGGCGTTGCGGTCAACCCATCCACGGCAGACTGGAAAGCGCTGCCCAGTTTACCGACCGCTTCTAGTTCCTCATCACTCAAGGTGCCACCGTCTACCGTGGCCTGTACGCCCAGGCCATCGGTCTGGCTGGAGAGGCTGAAGGTGACAGTCTTGCCGCTGGCAGTCTTGATGCTGAGGCTGACCAGGTTGTCGGCCTTAGTGTGCAAGAGGCTCTGATCGAGCTTGATCTCGCCGGCGTTTTGCGCCCGATCGGCACTCGCATACAGCACGGACTGGGAAAGCCCCACCCCGCCGCCCTTGGCAAACTGCGCAATAAGGCCTGCGCCAAGGCCACTGAAGCGGTTGGCCGTCGACAGCGAATTGAAATTGGCGTTGAGGGTTTTGCTGAGTGCATCCTGGTTGTCGCTTTCCCACGCACGCACCGTCTCTTGACCGGGCAGTTGCCCACGGCGTGAATAGGTATCGGAGAGCGTGTCGGCTACCCCATTGCCCAGGCTGACCACCGAGGAGGGACGCGTCACGCTGACGTCCGTGTTTTGCGTGTGGGGCACGGGCGACGTTTCGGCCGGGCGGACGATAAGGGTATTGGCGGATTTGATCGGCAAAAGCGTGGTCATGACGGTCCCTGTCTTGATCTGAACACGGTCTAATCTAACCAACACCTCCATCGAATGACAGCACCTAGGCAACAAAGAGCCCTGCCAAAAAGCTGACTCTTTGCTGTCGTGTCTGGCCTAGAAACGGTAAGTCACCGACCCACCAAAGCCATTGGCGCTGTTTTCATACTTGGCATCGTAGGTCAGGCCAACCTGGGAAAGATTCTGTCGCACCTTGATCGGCTCTTCCTTGAGGTAGGAATACGCCACATCCAAGGTCAGGTTGTCGACAGGCGTCCAGCCGGCGCCCAGGCTGAAAACCGTGCGGTCCCCTGTAGGAATTCGCACAGACCGATCAGTGTTGTTGGTCGGCGTCTGATCCACCGAGAAACCGGTCCGCAGCACCAGCTCCTTGTTGACCCGATACGCCGCGCCGATGGCGTGGGACCACGTGTCATGCCAGTGCTGTTGCTCGGTGATGGAGCCCAGGCCACCGAATTGAGCGGTCAGGTCGGATACACCGTCGTTGTTGATGGTGATCTTCTTCAACTGGCTCCAGCGGGTGTAGGTGCTGCCGAGGTAGAGGGTCCAATCGTCGTTCAGTTGATGGGTTACCGAAAAGTCCACCGACGAAGGCGTAGTCACATCCAGGCTGGCGTCATACTTCTGCGGCCCACCGTCGAATGCATCGGAAATCAAGCCGGAAGCATGGGTCTTGCCGCTGAGGTGGTACACCACCTGCGAGTGGTAGGTCACACCGATCCGCGTGCTGTCGAGAGGCTGCACGAGGATACCGGCGTTGAACCCGGTGGCGTTGTCGTTGCCCTTGACCTTCACGCTTTCGCCCGCGCCGCCCCCCAGCGGCACAGTGGAGTCCAACTCGCCGGTGATGCGGTTGAAGGTCGGGCCAAAGCCCACCGACACTGTGTCGTTGAAGGCGTAGCTGACCGTCGGCTGCACGGTGATGACTGACACCTTGCTCTTGCTGCCAAAGCCATTGCCCTGGAAGCTGTGCTCATAGTCGGTGACCAGGCCGAAAGGCGCGTAGATACCCAGGCCAAACGCCCAGTGCTCATCGATGGGCGTGACCAGGTAGCCCATCGGCACGGCAATGCCAGGCACCATGTCGCCTTTGTTGGTGCCGGGGTTGTCGGCACCGAACTGTGAGGAACTGGCGTCCTTGATGTTGGTTTTGGCATCGAGGTAGGTCGCGCCGAGGCTGACTTCATTTTGTTTCAGGCGAGACATACCTGCGGGGTTGCCGAACACCGTACTCGCGTCCTCGGCCGAGGAGGAGCGGCCGGCGTAGCCCGTGCCCATTGAACTGATGCTTTGTTCATTGAGCGCGAAACCACCGGCAAACAGTTGGGTCGAGGCAAGGGAAACGGCGAGCGCCAAGGCGCCTTTAAGAGTTTTGTTATTCATTATTAGGACTCGAATGATGGGGCAGCGACGAGGAAGCTACCAACGTTCGAGCGGGCGGTTTATGAAGAGTTTTTCATGCGCTAGATTGTCGGACAACCCTATGGATTTCAAAGACTTCAGCCGCTTTTTCGTTTCCAGCAATGACTGCAAAACCCGAGTGTGACCGCTTGGTTTCGGTGATTGTTTCACCCAGCCGCAGATACAAAAAACCCCAGGCTTTTCAATCGCCTGGGGCTTACTGTTTTTCAAACGGGCAAAAAAAAACCCGGAAATCCTCACTTGCGTGGGCCTTCCGGATTTTCTAAACCGCCAAAAATGGTGGGTCGTGTGGGATTCGAACCTACGACCAATTGGTTAAAAGCCAACTGCTCTACCAACTGAGCTAACGACCCGCTGTGTGGTGGCGCGTATAATACTGATTTCTAAGGATTATTCAACACCTTATTTGAAATAAATCAGAAATAACGCGTTGGGTCAGTAATTCCGGCGGCTTGGAAGCCTTCTGCGCGCAGTCGGCAGCTGTCGCATTTCCCACAAGCACGGCCGTCATCGTCTGCCTGATAGCAGGAAACGGTCAGCGAATAATCGACGCCAAGTCCTACGCCAGCCTTCACGATATCGGCCTTACTCAGGTTTTGCAGCGGGGCCAGGATGCGGAAGCCCTGCCCTTCTACACCGGCCTTGGTGGCCAGGTTAGCCATGCGCTCGAACGACTCGACGAACTCTGGTCGGCAGTCTGGGTAACCGGAGTAATCCACGGCGTTGACGCCGATAAAGATATCGCGGGCGTTGAGCACTTCTGCCCAGCCCAGGGCCAGGGACAGGAACACCGTGTTACGTGCCGGCACGTAGGTCACCGGGATGCCTTCGCCAGGCGTTTCCGGCACATCGATGCTGCTATCGGTCAGTGCGGAGCCGCCGATGCCGTTGAGGTTCAAGCCGATCACCTTGTGCTCGACCACCCCCATGTCACGGGCGACACGGGCCGCGGCGTTCAGCTCGGCGCGGTGGCGCTGGCCGTAGTCGAAGCTCATGGTGTAGCAGCTGTAGCCTTGCTCTTGTGCCATGGCAACCACCGTGGCGGAGTCGAGTCCGCCAGACAGCAGGATTACCGCGCGTTTTTGATCCATGGTGTGTTCAGTCATATCAGCGTCCTGGCTCGTCATTCCAAAGGTATTTATGCAGCTGCAATTGCAGGCGCACCGGTAGATTGTCTGCAACCACCCAATCGGCGAGGTCACGTGCATTCAGGTCATGGTGGCTTGGCGAGAACAGCACTTCGCCTGCGCGACGGTCCAGCCCATATTGAATCAGCTTGGAATTCGCCCAGTCGTAGTCATCTCGGGAACAGATGACGAACTTGACCTGGTCGTTGGCCGTCAGCAGTTCGATGTTCTCGTAGCGGTTGCGATGCGCTTCCTTGGAGCCTGGGGTCTTGAGGTCAACCACGCGGCTTACACGGGGGTCGACCGCTGAGATGTCCAGGGCGCCACTGGTCTCCAGGGAGACCTCGTAGCCGGCATCACACAACTGCTTGAGCAAAGGGATGGCATTGGGCTGGGCCAGCGGCTCACCACCGGTCACGCAGACGTAGCGCGGCTTGTAGCCGGCGACCTGCTCCAGGATGTCATCGAGGGTGCGCACCGTGCCACCACTGAAGGCGTAGGCGCTGTCACAGTATTGGCAACGCAAGGGGCAACCGGTCAGGCGCACAAATACTGTGGGCAGGCCAGCCGTCCGCGTTTCACCCTGCAACGAGTAAAAAACTTCGGTAATACGTAATGTGTCTTGCATAGTCGCCACGGGCGTAACAGCTAAACAGGCTGTCCGCCTCCGTCAGGCACTTTAAAGGACCCCGCCAACGCGTAGGCCCCAAAAAGCGTGTTTCATAAAAGGGCGTGGATTCTAACGAAAAAACCCGCGCCAGGCGCGGGTTTCTTCCAAACGGGTTGCTTCGCTTACAAGCGCTGCAGGTCTCGTTGGGCCAACTGGGCAGCAGAAGTACCCGGATACTGGGCCACAACCTGCTGCAGAATGCCTTTGACCTTGTCGGTATGACCGAGGCGGCGCTCTACATCAGCGAGTTTGTACAGCGAATCCGGCACCTTGGCATGCTTGGGGTACAGCTGGCTGACCTTGGCAAATGCCTGGCCTGCACCCTGTAGATCACCCTTTGCCAGGTTAACTTCACCCAACCAATATTGGGCGTTGCCCGCGTACTGGCTGTTCGGGTATTTGCGCAGGAATGCGGTAAATGCCTGGCTGGCCTTATCGAAGTCCTTGGCTTTGATCAGGTCGAAGGCTGCATCGTAATACAGCTTTTCCTTCGCCGGATCACCCGGTTCGCTGCTCGCGGCAGGGGCCTGGCTTGCCGCCACGGCCCCAGCTGCTGCACCACCGGCAGCAGCACTAGGCGCGCCACCGGCAGAAGAATTATCAGGAGTTGCGGCAGGTGTAACACCGGCTCCAATGCGTCGATCAAGGTCCTGGTAACGTTCCAGGCCTTCTTGCTTCAGCTGGTTCACTTGGTTTTGCAGTACTTCAATGGCGCCTTGTTGCTGCGCGATCTGATCCTGCATGCGTTGCAGCTGGTTGAACAGTTCGCCCTGTGCCGAGGGAGCGGACGTAGCCGCTCCCCCCGCATAGGCGCCGTTCGTGCCATAACCCGCTGGCGGATAACTGCTCCCGCTATTGTTATAGCCAGAGTTGCTATCTTCCACAGGAACCGCAGCCCACACCGCAAGCGGTGCGAGGCTGAGAGCCAATACAGTTAGAGCACGACGGCACGTTCGCATGACGAATTACTTACGCAGTTCGACGCGACGGTTTTGAGCCCAGGACTGCTCGTCGTGGCCAGTAGCAACTGGACGCTCTTTACCGTAGGAAACCAGTTCCAGTTGGCCTGGAGCAACACCTTGCAGTACCAGGTAGCGCTGAACGGCTTTCGCACGACGCTCGCCCAGTGCCATGTTGTACTCACGAGTACCACGTTCGTCGGTGTTACCTTCCAGAACAACGCGAGCGCCGTTAGCTTTCAGGTCCTTCGCGTGAACGTCCAGAGCGCGCATGGCTTCTGGCTTCAGGTCCGAACTGTCGTATTCGAAGTAGAAAGTGGTGATAGCGCGCAGAGCAGCTTCTTCGCTCAGGGAGCCGTCAACCGCACCAGTGTTAGCGCCGTAACCAGCGTTTGGATCAACAGCTGCGCCTTCACCGGCATTGTCGCCGCCTTTAGACGAGCAACCAACGGCTACGGACAGAGCCAGAGCCAGAGCAGCAAACTTACCAAACTTCAGCATTTCCATCGTGAAACTCCTAATGAACCCCAGTGTGTTAAGCAAATCTTTTTGTAGCGCCGCGTCAGTTCAGGTAAGGGGACCAGGATGGTTCTCTGACTTCGCCTTGTGCGGTAGGAAGTGGGAGCCTTACGCGTCCATTAATGGACACGAGCATCAAGACTCCCCGGCCCTGCTGGCGGGTGGCGTAGATTACCATGGTGCCGTTGGGCGCAACAGTGGCTGACTCATCAAGGTTGGTATCTGTGAGGATTTTTACGGTTCCGCGCTGCAAATCCTGGGCCGCAACCCGGAAATTAGTGAAACCATCCTGACGGTGAATCATCACCAACGTCTTTTCATCGGCCGAAAGCTTAGGGTTGGCGTTGTAGTTACCGATAAAAGTAACACGCTCTGCCCCACCACCATTCACGTTCGCCTTATAGACCTGTGGCTTGCCGCCTCGGTCAGAGGTGAAGTAGATGGTCGAACCATCCTTGCCCCAGAACGGCTCGGTGTTGATGCCCGGGCCGCTGGTGACGCGGGAAATCTGGCGCGAAGCCATGTTCATCACGTAGATATCCGGGTTGCCATCCTTGGACAGCACGAACGCCAGGCGCGAACCATCCGGCGACCAGGCAGGTGCACCGTTGAGGCCTTCGAAGTTGGTGATCTGCTCACGACGGCCAGTATCAATGTGCTGGACGAAGATACGCGGACGCTTCTGCTCGAAAGACACGTAGGCAATACGCTTGCCGTCCGGTGCGAAGCGCGGCGACAGGATTGGCTCACGGGATTGGAGCAAGGTCACAGCCCGTGCACCGTCGTAGTCCGAGCGCTGCAAAGTGTAACGAGTGTTGTCTACAGAGAAACGTTCAGCCGTTACGTACAGCAGACGCGTCGAGAAAGCACCCTTGATACCGGTGAGCTTTTCAAACGACTGGTCCGAGATGTAGTGGGCCATGTCGCGGATCTGCTCGGCAGTGCCCGACACGCTGCCGGTCAAGACCTGCTGTTCGGTCGCCACGTTGAACAACGTGTACTGGATCTGCAGGCGACCGCCGGCCGGCGTGATATTGCCGACCATCAGGTACTGCGCACCCACCGCCTTCCAGTCACGGAACACGACTTCGCTGGCCTGGTTCGGCTGGCTGATCATGTTGCCTTTTGGAATGGGTGCGTAGTAACCGGAATTGCGCAGGTCGTCGCTGACGATCTGGGCCATGTCGTCCGGCAGCACGCTGCCGCCCTGCCAGCCGAACGGTACTACCGCGATCGGGGTGGCCCGATCGCTACCGCTGGTAACCAGGATGTTCTTTTCATCCGCCGCCGCTATCCCTGCCATACAGCAAATAACGACAAGCATTCCTCGAAGAAGGTTTCTCACAAGGCTAGATCCTCAGGTGTGAATGTCATCTTGAATGAACGATAGGGAGCGAAGTCGCTTGGTTTCATTCCCTGCATCTCGGTCAACCGGCCAATGTTCTTGACCGCGGCAACCGCCGAACTGTCGAACGAACCGTCACCACTGGACTTGGCCACGCTGACCGAAGTCACCGTACCGTCCGGCAACATGCCGATCTGCAGCACTACTGTCATGCCTTTGCGTGCCGAAGGTGGACGTGTCCAGCCTTCCGCTGCCCGCGCTCGAATCAGGTCGTCGAAACTGCCCGCGACTTCATCACCACGTTCATCGGCCAAGGCTTGCTGACGCTGCGGCGTGTCGGAGAGCAAATCTGCCAAGGCCTGGGCCTTTTTCTCTTCGGCGGATTTACGTGCTGCTTCCTGGGCCTTTTTCTTCTGGGCGTCGGCGGCAGCTTTCTTCTTCGCGTCGTCGGCGACTTTCTTCTTCGCCTCGTCTGCTTCAGCTTTTTTCTTGGCGTCTTCGGCGGCTTTCTTCTTCGCGTCTTCGACTATTTTCTTCTTGGCGTCTTCAGCGGCCTTTTTCTTGGCCTCTTCTTCAGCCGCTTTTTTGGCTTCTTCTTCAGACTTCTTCTTGGCTATATCAGCCAATTGTTTCTCTTCGGCCTTTTTAGCTTCGGCAGCTTTCTCGGCTTTCTTGGCTTCATCAGCCTTTTTCGCCTCGTCGGCCTTCTTCGCTTCGTCAGCCTTTTTCGATTCCTCGGCCTTTTGAGCCGCCTCTTCTTTCTTTTGTTCCGCAGCAGCCCTCACCGCTTCCTGCTCGACCTTCTTCTGTTCCATCTGCTCGACTTCAGTCTGGCGCGCAGCCGACTTCTGGGCCTCACCCGCAATCTTCTGATTGGTCTGGGTGGTGGCCTGACTTTTCGATTTCAGCTGATACAGGGTCGCCTGCACGATCGGCTTGGCTGGCGGCAGGTCCGGGGTCATGGCAAAGCTGACGAACAGCATGCCAAACACCAGGACGTGCAGGGCAATTGCCCAGACGCTAGGCCAGAAGTAGCTCTCCGAGGCGGACGGCTCTCGCTGTTGCTGCATCAGGGCGCCTCGGTAATCAAGCCAACGTTACCCACGCCGGCCTTCTGCAGCCCGCCCATGGCGCCCATGACGGAGCCGTAGTCGACCGCCTTGTCTCCGCGGATGAAGACCTGGGTGTGCTTGCCGCCTTCGTTGCCGGAGCGAATGATCTTGGTCACCGCATCGGTCATGGCCGGCAAGGTCAGGGCCTTGTCCTGCTGCTTCTGAGTGTCGACTTCGCTGCCAAGGTTCCAGTAATAGGTCTTGTCGGACTTGATCGAAATAGTCAGCACCTGGGTGTTGTTGTCCTGGGGCAAGGCTTCGCTGGAAACCTTGGGCAGATCAACCTTCACACCCTGGTTGAGCATCGGCGCGGTCACCATGAAGATAACCAGCAGCACCAGCATCACGTCGATGTAAGGCACTACGTTCATCTCGGCGACCGGCTTGCGCTTGGTTCGAGCTCGAGTGATTAAAGCCATCGGGAGGTACCTGCTTATTCTTCGCTGGTGTGCACTTTACGGTGCAGGATCGCCTGGAATTCATCGGCGAAGGTGTAGTAACGGCCAATCAGGTTTTCGCCGCGGGCGGCGAAACGGTTGTAGGCGATTACTGCGGGGATAGCAGCGAACAGACCGATCGCGGTGGCGATCAGGGCTTCGGCAATACCCGGGGCCACGGTGGCCAGGGTGGCTTGCTGGGCCTGGGCCAGGCCACGGAAGGAGTTCATGATCCCCCAAACGGTACCGAACAGGCCGATGTATGGGCTCACGGAACCCACGGTAGCGAGGAACGGCAAGCTTTGCTCAAGCTTTTCTTCTTCACGGGAGATGGCAACGCGCATGGCACGGGCCACACCTTCCATGACCGCTTCAGGGTCAACGCCTGGCTGCTGGCGCAGACGGGAGAATTCCTTGAAGCCCGCGCGGAAGATCTGCTCGACGCCCGAATCCGGGTCGGGGTTGCTGCCGGCCTGGCGGTACAGCTTGGACAGGTCGATACCCGACCAGAAGCGCTCTTCAAAGCTCTCCAGGGCACGTCGACCGGCACGCAGCAGGTTGCTGCGCTGAAAAATCATGACCCAAGAGGTAACCGATGCGGCTACCAGGGTCAGCATGACCAGTTGAACCACAACACTGGCATTGCTGACCAGGCTCCACATGGAGGAATGGTCGACGACGGTAGGTTCCACGCTAAATCTCCTGCTTTGATTGTTTACCCGCGCCGCTTACGTCGGCAAAGGCCGCACGTAGAGCTTCGGGAATGGCCCGGGGTTTCAAACTATTGGTGCGCACACAGGCCACCAGGAACTGCCCCTCACAGAGCAGCGTTGCATCCGTTGCCCGCCTGACCTGCTGCTTGAAACGCAGGCTGACACGGTTCAATTCGATTACTTCAGCGCTTACCAACAACTCGTCGTCCAGCCGCGCCGGCGCGTGATACCGCGCCTCGCTGGAATGCACGACGAACAACAGGTCCTCCCCTGCCAGCTCGGATTGGGCAAAGCCCAGCTCCCGTAGCCGCTCGGTTCGAGCCCGCTCCATGAACTTGAGGTAGTTGACGTAATACACGATGCCGCCGGCATCGGTGTCCTCGTAATAAACGCGACAGCGATGTGCGAACGACTGATCCCCGTTTTGCGCGCGCATACTCTAGTGCTTACTCCTCAGGTTGCCAATCCGGCTGGGCAACTGTTTTTTCATCCGCTGAAACATTTCCAGTGACTGAATGACGACGCCAGCCACTAGGACAGCACAAACATCGAATAAATCGACTTGCGTGAAGCTTTTAATCGTCCACTGCATCGAGAAATTCGTCTACCACGGGCATCTCCCCCAATCGTGACGGAATGTTTAACCCGAAGTGCAAATAGGCATGCCGCGTCACGACCCGCCCTCTGGGTGTGCGCATGATATAGCCCTGCTGGATCAGGTACGGTTCCAGCACGTCCTCAATGGTGTGGCGTTCTTCACTGATGGCCGCCGCCAGGCTGTCGACCCCCACAGGGCCACCGTCGAACTTCTCGATCATGGTCAAGAGTAGACGTCGATCCTGGTGATCGAAGCCGTGCTCATCCACGTCCAGCAGGTTCAAGGCCAGGTCGGCCACGGCCTTGGTGATATGCCCTTTGGCCCGCACTTCGGCAAAGTCTCGCACGCGACGCAACAAGCGGTTGGCAATCCGTGGTGTGCCGCGGGCCCGACGGGCAATTTCAAACGCGCCTTCCGGGTCCAGGGGCAAGCCGAGAATGCTCGCCGAACGACTGACGATAGTCGCCAAGTCTGCCGTGCTATAGAACTCTAGACGTTGAACAATGCCGAAACGGTCTCGCAGCGGGTTGGTCAGCATCCCGGCGCGGGTCGTGGCGCCCACCAGCGTGAACGGCGGCAGGTCGAGCTTGATCGAGCGGGCTGCGGGGCCTTCGCCAATCATGATGTCGAGTTGGAAGTCTTCCATCGCCGGGTACAGCACTTCTTCGACGATCGGCGACAGCCGGTGGATCTCGTCGATAAACAGTACGTCGTGCGGCTCCAGGTTGGTCAGCAATGCCGCCAGGTCACCCGGGCGTTCCAGCACCGGCCCGGACGTGGACTTGATCGACACGCCCATTTCCTGGGCAATGATATTGGCCAGGGTGGTCTTACCCAGGCCAGGTGGGCCGAAGATCAACGTATGGTCCAAGGACTCACTGCGCCCACGCGCGGCCTGGATAAACAACTCCATCTGCTCGCGCACCGTGGGCTGGCCGATGTATTCGGCCAGGCTCAGGGGACGGATGGCGCGGTCCTGGATTTCTTCACGGTCGCGCGGGCCGGTGGCCGCGATCAGACGATCAGCTTCAATCACTTAAATCATTCCCTTCAGGGCTCGGCGGATCATGTCTTCACTGCTCAGGTTCTTGTCCTTGATGGCCGATACGGCCTTGCTGGCCTCCTGCGGCTTGTAGCCCAGGGAAATCAGCGCGCTGACCGCGTCACTTTCGGCGCTGGCGACCTGGCCCGTCGGCATGTCCGGCTGGTTCGGTACCAGTGCAAACATGCTCGGCACCACTTCCCAGGCCTTGAAGCGGTCCTTGAGCTCCACCAGCAGGCGCTCGGCGGTCTTCTTGCCAACGCCTGGCACCTTGGTCAGCGCCGAGGTGTCCTGGGCCGAAACGGCACGCACCAGCTCATCCACTTCCAGGCTGGACATCAAGGCCAGGGCCAGTTTTGGTCCCACGCCGTTGAGGCGGATCAGTTCGCGGAAGAAATCGCGGTCGCGCTTGCCAATGAAACCATAGAGCAGTTGCGCGTCTTCGCGCACCACCAGATGGGTGTGCAGCGTCAGCGGTTCGCCGACCGACGGTAGGCGATACAGGGTGGTCATGGGCACTTCCAGCTCATACCCCAACCCATTTACATCCAGAATCAGATGCGGCGGCTGTTTCTCAGCCAGAGTGCCGCGCAAGCGTCCAATCACGGTTCAGATCCTTAAAGCTTGGGGGTCAGATCAAGGCCTGACCGGAAACAACGAGTGCGCTGATGCTATCAGAGACGCAGGCGCCCGCCACGACTGCGTGCCGTGCCCAGGCCATGCGGCAGTAAACTTGAGCGAGTGTGTGCATGGCAAATGGCGATAGCCAGGGCGTCGGAGGCGTCAATCTGCGGCTTGGCAGTCAATTTGAGCATATGCATGACCATCATCTGCACTTGCTCCTTGTTGGCGGCGCCGGTGCCGACCACTGCCTGCTTGACCTGGGTCGCGGTGTATTCGGCGATCTCCATGCCCTCTTCGGCGCCGGCCACGATGGCGGCGCCACGGGCCTGGCCAAGTTTGAGCGCGGAGTCGGCGTTCTTCGCCATGAACACCTTTTCGATGCCCATGGTGACCGGCCCGTAGGTCTGGATCACTTCACGCACGCCGCGATAGACGATCTGCAGGCGCTCGGCCAGCTCGCCAGCGCCGGTGCGGATGCAGCCCGAGGCGACGTAGACACAGCCGCGGGGGGTTTGTTGCACCACGCCAAAACCGGTGATGCGCGAACCGGGGTCGATACCTAGGATTAAAGTCATAACGCCTGCGGGTTGGGTAAACACAATTTTTGATACAGAGAAAATCCAATGTAAGAGCGGGCTTGTCCGCGAAGGCGGTGGGTCAGCCAACGCCTGGAGCGACTGGCACACCGCATTCGCGGGCAAGCCCGCTCCCACATTTTGACCTACGTCATACCTCAGCCTAGCTGTGCAGCTACGTCTTCCGGGATGTCGGCGTTGGAGTACACATTCTGCACATCATCCAGGTCTTCGAGCATATCGAGCATCTTCAACACTTTCTGTGCACCGTCCAGGTCAAGTTCGGCACTGGTGGTGGGCAGCATGACGATTTCTGCGTCGGTGCCCTTGAAGCCGGCGGCTTCCAGCGCGTTGCGTACGGCATAGAAACTGGCAAACGAGGTGAATACGTCGATGGAACCATCTTCGTTGGTCACCACATCGTCGGCGTCCGCCTCCATCGCCGCTTCCATCAGCGCGTCTTCATCCGTGCCCGGCGCGAAGGAAATCTGCCCCTTGCGCTCGAACAGGTAGGCCACCGATCCATCGGTACCGAGGTTGCCACCGCATTTGCTGAACGCATGGCGTACAGCTGCCGCAGTGCGGTTGCGGTTGTCGGTCATGCACTCGACCATCACCGCCACACCGCCCGGGCCGTAGCCTTCGTAGCTCAGCTCGACCATGTCGTCGGTATCGGCAGCACCGGCCCCGCGGGCCACGGCGCGGTCGATGATGTCACGGCTCATGTTGGCGCCAAGGGCCTTGTCCAGTGCCAGGCGCAGACGCGGGTTGGAACCCGGGTCACCACCGCCCTGGCGGGCAGCCACGGTCAGCTCGCGGATCCACTTGGTGAAGATCTTGCCTTTCTTGGCATCCTGACGCTCTTTGCGGTGCTTGATGTTCGCCCACTTGGAATGGCCAGCCATAACACAACTCCGAAATTCTGTAGAAACCTTGTCAATCCCGCCCCAGGCAGGACCTCTCGCTTTAAATCGCAACCCTTGTAACGCAAAGGCGCATCCGAAGATGCGCCTTTTTAGACTGCGTAAACCTCAGTGCGCTTTCACGCAGCAGCCTTACTCAGCCTTCGGCGTCTCGCGCAGACGGATGTGCAGCTCGCGCAGCGCCTTGGCGTCCACCACACCTGGAGCCTGGGTCATGACGTCCGCAGCGCTCTGGGTTTTCGGGAAGGCAATCACTTCACGGATCGACTGGGCGCCGGTCATCAGCATCACCAGGCGGTCCAGGCCGAATGCCAAGCCACCGTGCGGCGGCGCACCGTACTTGAGGGCGTCGAGCAGGAAGCCGAATTTCTCTTCCTGTTCGGCTTCGTTGATGCCCAACAGGCGGAAGACCGCTTGCTGCATCTCTTTGCGGTGGATACGGATCGAACCGCCACCCAGCTCGGTGCCGTTGAGGACCATGTCGTAGGCGCGGGACAGGGCGCCAGCCGGGTTGGCCTCCAGCTCGGCCGGCGAGCACTTCGGCGCGGTGAACGGGTGGTGCAAGGCGCTGAAGCTGCCGTCGTCGTTCTCTTCGAACATCGGGAAGTCAACGACCCACATCGGGGCCCACTCGCAGGTCAGCAGGTTCAGGTCGTGACCCAGCTTGATCCGCAGCGCGCCCAGGGCTTCGCTGACGATCTTGGCCTTGTCGGCACCGAAGAACACGATGTCGCCGTCGACCGCACCGACGCGATCGAGGATCACGTTCAAGTTGGCTTCCGGAATGTTTTTCACGATCGGCGATTGCAGGCCGTCAACACCGTTGGCGCGCTCGTTGACCTTGATGTACGCCAGGCCCTTGGCACCGTAGATGCCGACGAACTTGGTGTAGTCGTCGATCTGCTTGCGCGGCATGCTCGCGCCGCCAGGCACGCGCAGGGCGGCGATGCGGCATTTCGGGTCGTTGGCCGGGCCGCTGAACACCTTGAAGTCGACGTCCTTGAGCTGGTCGGCCACGTCCACCAGTTCCAGCGGGTTACGCAGGTCTGGCTTGTCGGAACCGTAGCGGCGCATGGCTTCTTCGAAGGTCATGTGCGGGAAGTCGCCGAACTCCAGGTCCAGCACTTCCTTGAACAGGTTGCGGATCATTTGTTCGGTCAGGCCCATGATCTCTTTTTCATCGAGAAAGCTGGTCTCGATGTCGATCTGGGTGAATTCCGGTTGGCGGTCAGCGCGCAGGTCCTCGTCACGGAAGCACTTGGCGATCTGATAGTAACGGTCGAAGCCGGCCACCATCAGCAGTTGCTTGAACAGCTGTGGCGATTGCGGCAGCGCGAAGAACGAGCCTGCGTGGGTACGGCTAGGCACCAGGTAGTCACGCGCGCCTTCCGGGGTGGCCCGGGTCAGGATCGGTGTCTCGACGTCCAGGAAGCCGTTTTCATCGAGGAATCGGCGGATGCTGGTGGTCATGCGCGAGCGCAGGCGCAGCTTCTCGGCCATTTCCGGACGACGCAGGTCCAGGAAGCGGTAACGCAGGCGGGTTTCTTCGCCGACGTCGGAGTATTCGTTGAGCGGGAACGGCGGGGTTTCCGACTCGTTCAGCACTTCCAGTTCATAGCCCAGCACTTCGATGCCGCCGGACGCCATGTTCTTGTTGACGGCACCGGCCGGACGCAGGCGAACCTTGCCGGTGATCTTCACGACGTACTCGCTGCGCACGCGGTCGGCCGCGGCGAAGCTCTCGGCGCGATCCGGGTCGAACACCACCTGGGCCAGACCATCACGATCACGGATATCGAGGAAGATCACCCCGCCGTGGTCGCGGCGACGGTGAACCCATCCGCAAAGGGTGATTTCCTGACCTTCCAGGGTCTCGTTCAGTTGGCCGCAATAGTGGCTGCGCATCATGGTAGTGGTTTCACTTCTCGTAATTCGAAATTCGGTGGAGGCCCGCCTCGTCACCGTACATTAAAGCAGGGGACGGATAATGCAGGAGCCTGCGCGTAGAGTTCAACTCAGTCTGCTTTGTCGCCGCCCGCCAGGTTCTTCTTCGAGCCGGTCTTGAAGTCGGTCTCGTACCAGCCGCTGCCGCTCAAGCGGAAGCCCGGCATGGACAACATCTTCTTGAGCTCCGGTGCCTGGCAGGCTGGGCAATCGACCAGCGGCGCTGCGCTGATCTTCTGAATGGCTTCCAACTGATGACCACAGGAAGCACATTGATAGTCGTACATGGGCATGGAGATGTCTCGGCGATCAGATCATTACTGCGCCACGCCTGCCCTACGGGTCCGCAGCATGCGTAGCAAAGCGCGGGATTATATCTGGTAAATCGAGGCAGTGCAGCCGGCTTTCTGCCTGGAGCCTCGCCCACCTTGATGGAGGGCCGGCCCCGAAGCCCGGTGACTATACCGGGGACT
This sequence comes from Pseudomonas lurida, assembly GCF_002563895.1. Lineage (NCBI taxonomy): Bacteria > Pseudomonadati > Pseudomonadota > Gammaproteobacteria > Pseudomonadales > Pseudomonadaceae > Pseudomonas > Pseudomonas lurida. Next base: position 5,027,890 of record NZ_PDJB01000001.1, read on the forward strand.
GTCCCAGGGAACATGAAGGCTCAATACGTCCTTTCAAGACGTGAACCACGCACACTACCCTGACCAACCCGCTGAAGTTTTTCACACCGCCATGACGCAAGTGCACTTCCCGATCAACATAAGACAGCAACGCACTGACTGAACAGGCATTGATCCTGGCTATTTCCGTGAGGATATTCCAATAGATCTGCTCCAGCCGCAGGCAAGTGGAAAACCCGTTGAGCCTTACCGACCGGGACAATGGCTTGGCCAGTCCCATGTCGAACCCTTTCGCAAAGGGATCGACCTTTATCTTATGAAAACCAGCGGTTTCCATCACTCCATTACCCACTCCGCGTGACATACACCTGACACTCCATTGCCAAACAGCAGCCCATGGGTTGTCCCATTGGGCGATGCCCCTATAAAACAGCAGGGAGACGCAGGCAGCCAGAAGACGCGGAGTTGATAGGCGTAGGAGAACGCCAGGAAATGCGCGGAAACAAGCGAGCAGCGCCACGACGGCGCCACTCAGGGCAGGCGTTTACTGATTTTCCAGCAGTGAGCGCAGCATCCACGCAGTTTTCTCGTGAACCTGCATGCGCTGGGTCAACAAGTCGGCAGTCGGCTCATCGCTGACCTTGTCGAGCAGAGGGAAGATGCCACGTGCGGTGCGAGTGACCGCCTCCTGGCCATCCACCAATTGCTTGATCATCTCTTCTGCGCTGGGCACGCTTTCTTCTTCCTTGATGGACGAAAGGCGGGCGTAGATCGAGTAGGCACCCGGCGCCGGGAACCCCAGGGCACGGATGCGCTCGGCGATGGAGTCCACCGCCAGGGCCAGTTCGTTGTACTGCTCCTCGAACATCAGGTGCAGCGTACGGAACATGGGACCCGTGACGTTCCAATGGAAGTTGTGGGTCTTCAGGTACAGTACATAGGTATCGGAAAGCAGTCGCGAAAGCCCGTCGACGATGGATTTACGATCTTCTTCACTGATACCGATATCGATTGCCATGTTTATCCCCTTCAATTGACAAGCATTCATTGATCAGGTGCAGGACCACTCTAGCAAGAGTCCCGGCGATGCGCAGCCCGGCGCGGCAATTCGCCCCGGTGTCTGGTGCGTGAAACGGTGCGGCCCGAGCCAAGGACTCAAGTAGGAAATATCCCTGCAAGCCGCTTGAAAAGCCCGCATGTGTCTAGGACAAGCGTTTGGCGCAGAAATGCCATCACCCTTGCAACGCCCCGAAATGCTTGATTTGAGTAGGCACACCCTTTGCTGTTAAATAGGCGACGTGTCGTCGCCGTTACTTTCTGCGGCAGCGGCATAGGCTGATACCCCGCGCACGTGCCCAACGCCTCCCATTGTTCAGAAGCGAACCGTGCCAGTCAGCTCTTCCTTGTGATCCGTCTTAACGTGAGTTAATCAAAATGTTGAAAATCGTCCACCTGCTAACGGGCGTTGCAGCTTTGCTGCTGTCCTTTATACCGAGCTTGCAACAGGGAAGTCCTCCCTACCTGGAACAACACGACGCTCTGTACCTGGCCTTGTTCGGCCTTCTTAACCTGACGCTGGCACCGGTGATCCCTTACTGGAACAAAGGCACACGTCATCAACTGCAAAACCTGGTCAGCGCGCTGCTGGTACTGACCGTTGTCGTACAAACCCTCACCCTCCTGGCACCGATGCCTGAAGTGGGTGGCCACCCGGCCATCCTGCTCAGCCTGGTGATTGCTGTGGTCGCCATCGTTCTTCACCTGGCCATCAGCTTCTACCGTTCGTCCCCTGCGGCCTCGTCGCAAACCTACGACATGACCAATCGGGATACCGGTACCGTCAAGTGGTTCAACACGTCCAAAGGCTTCGGCTTTATTTCCCGTGATTCGGGCGACGATATCTTCGTCCATTTCCGGGCTATTCGCGGCGAAGGCCACCGCGTCCTGGTAGAAGGCCAGCGCGTTGAATTCTCCGTCATGAATCGCGATAAAGGCCTGCAAGCCGAAGACGTGATAGCTGCACTGCCGCGTCGCTGATACCAGCCTTCGCAGCAAAAAAAACCGCGATCCAGCCTGGCTGGGTCGCGGCTTTTTTATGCACAGCTATTAATAGTGGGGCGGGGGCGCTTCTTCTTCGGAGGTTTCGAATTGGCCGCCCATCTCTTCCTGGCGCTTGAGCAGCGCAGTCATCTGCAATTGCAGGCGCTCGACCGCCCGCTGCTGGGTGACGAGGATGTCATTGAGGGTCTCGATGGTGTCATCCTGGAAAGCCAGGCGGCTTTCCAGGTCGGTAACGCGGTCTTGCAGATCCATGATTCAGCCCTGGGTAAAGATGAAGTCGGCGGGCAACAGCTCGCGCAGACGGGCGCGCATGGCCGCCACTTGTTCATCGGTGTACGGCTGCGCCGGATGTTTGCCCCATACCGGCGCCGGCCAGGCAGCATCGTCGCGCTTGCGCACGATCACATGCACGTGCAACTGGCTCACCACATTGCCCAGGGCGCCGATGTTCATCTTGTCGGCCGCCAGCCCTTCATTCAACCGTTGCGCCAGGGCCGTCGTCTCTTGCCACAACTGTTGCTGATCGGCGACATCCAGTTGAAACACTTCGCTGATACCGTTGATACGCGGCACCAGGATGAACCAAGGGTAGTTCGAATCATTGGACAGCAGCAGGCGGCACAGGGGGAAATCCCCAATGGCCAGCGTGTCTTGTTGAAGACGTTGATCTAAAGCGAACACCGCAGGCACTCCGTTCGGCAGGTCAGGTTCAAGGCACCAGCATACCTGCGAATCGCAGTCGCTTCACGCCAACCCTCACGCGCCCCGGCAAGGCGCACTGAAAAAAAACGCACCATTTCGAGACAAGTGAATATTTGGGCTACGCTCAATGACCAATCAAGCGGCGATTGGCCAGGCACTGATAAACCCATGTCAACGAGACCCGCGACTCAGAGGCCTCACGAATTGAGGCATTGAGCCATCACTGCGATCGACCGATACCTGGGGCACCGCACCAAAATGACCCATTTGTGCCTCAAAGAGATCCGGCGAGTACCCACTGAACGGGGTGAACCGGTAACGTTTTTGCAAAATCCAGGATGTGAGCGCCGCCCGACCGACACAAGGAGCGTGCATCGAGCCAAAACCAAACGGCGTAAAAACCCCGTGCTTATGCGGTTTTCACGAATCCACGACGCTTTTCACAAAAAAATGACATTCAATTATGGGTTTGGGCACGCTTGCTGCATTCATCCCCCTATCGTCGGCAACGGCACCACAAGGGAAGCAGGTGTTTCGCGATGAAAAACAGCAGCGGTTCAATGCGCGCCAAGGACGATTTCAAACTTTTAACGTAACGTTTCTTACGTTCTTTCACAGGGTTTGAAACAGTATTGAAGTTGTCAGCCTCGTTACAGGGAGGCTGTGAATTTGCGACATGGATATAGCAATCTACGACAAGCTCGTAAAGAAGCTGAAAGGAAAGTTGGGCACGTATCGCCAATATTGTCAGCGTGATATAACTTTGCGCCGACACAAAAAAGAAAGAGCCGCCCAGACAAAAATACAGGTGGGACGGCAGTACTCTTCCTAAAACCAAAGGAGCAAATCACGATGCGCGTGATGAAGTGGAGCATGATCGCCCTGGCTGTTTCAGCAGGCACCTCGCAGTTCGCAATGGCGTCCGCCCAAAGCGATTCCAAAGGCTTTGTTGAAGACAGCACTTTCAGCATTAATACTCGCGCTCTGTACTTCAGCCGCGACTTCCGCAACAACCCGTCGGGCCCAGACTCCCAGAGCCGCGCCGAAGAAACCGGCCTGGGCTTCAATGCCCTGTACGAATCGGGCTTCACCCAGGGCACCATCGGCGTCGGCGTCGACGTGATCGGCCTGCTGGGCGTCAAGCTCGACAGCGGCAAGGGTCGTGCCGGTACCGGTCTGTTCCCAACCGGTTCCGACGGTCGCTCGCAAGACGACTACTCCAAAGGCGGCGGTGCCGTTAAGTTCCGTATCTCCAATACGGTCCTGAAAGTCGGTGACCAGTACACCACGGCTCCTGTGTTCGCCTCTGACGACAGCCGCTTGCTGCCAGAGCTGCCACAAGGTATCTCGATCACCAGCAGCGAGATCAAGGGCCTGAAACTGGAAGGCGGTCACTTCACTTCCAGCGTTGCGCAGAACCAGACCTACCACGACAGCCTTGGCCTGACCAAAACCGACTTCGTCGGTGGTGTCTACTCGTTCACGCCTGAGTTCACCGGCAGCCTGTACTACGCGAAGACCGAAGATTACTTCCGCAAGTACTACAGCAACCTGAACTGGACCCACGCGCTGAGCGACGACCAGTCCTTCGCCCTGGACTTCAACATCTACGACACCAAGAGCGAAGGCGAAGGCCTGCAACGTGCTTCCAAAGACAGCGATCTGCCGTTCGCAGACCGCACCAAGCTCGACAACCGTGCGTTCAGCTTGCAGGGCGCATACACCATCGGTGCTCACACTTTCACCCTGGCAGCCCAGAAAGTCACCGGCGACGGCGACTATGGCTACGGCGTAGACGGTGGCGGTAGCGTGTTCCTGGCCAACTCCGTTGCCCGTTCCGACTTCAACGCCGAAGGCGAGAAGTCCTACCAGGCTCGCTACGACATCAACATGGCGACCTTTGGCATTCCTGGTCTTAGCTTCATGACTCGTTATGTCACCGGTAGCGGCGCCAACACTGCCACCACCTCGAACGGTAAAGAGTGGGAACGCGACATCGAAGCCAAGTACGTGGTACAGAGCGGCCCAGCGAAAAACCTGAGCCTGCGTCTGCGTCAAGCCACTTATCGCTCCGGCGATGGCGTGTACTACGGTTCGCCTTCGATCGACGAACTGCGTCTGATCGCGAACTACCCGCTGAACATCTTGTAATTGACGGTTTAATTACAACGATGGGTTAAGGCTTCGGCCTTAAACAAAAAGCCGCTCTCTTGTTAATCAAGGGAGCGGCTTTTTTATGGCTGTAATGTTTCAGCACGAGAATAACTAGCAAGCTAACTAACTAGATTGGCGCTTGCAACTGGAACCTGACCTAACGGCCAAGTTCTAGACTGTTGGCTCGCGTTACTTGGCGACTGTTTCCTGCATCACGCGAATAACCCGTTGCGGAAAGGGAATATCAATCCCTGCGGCTTTCAAACGGTCGCGTGCCAGTTCGTTCAACATGAATACCACGTCCCAATAATCCGCCGTCTTGGTCCAGCAACGCAGGGAGACGGTGATCGAGCTGTCGCCCAAGGTCGAAACCACTGCCACAGCGGCCGGATCTGCCAGTACGCGCGGGTCTTTCGCCAGTTCCAGCAGCACTTCACGGGCTTTCTGCAGGTCGGCTTCATAGTCGACACCCACGTCAAACACCACCTTGCGGGTCGGCTGACGGTTGGTGTTGGTGATGAGGCCGTTGGACAGACTGCCGTTGGGGATGATCACAGTCTTGTTGTCGCCGGTGCGCAACACGGTGTGGAAGATCTGGATGCTGTCGACGGTGCCGGAAGTGCCCTGGGCTTCGATCCAGTCACCAATGCGGAACGGGCGGAACAACAGAATCAGCACGCCGCCCGCGAAGTTCGCCAGGCTGCCTTGCAGTGCCAGGCCGATGGCCAGGGTGGCGGCACCGATCGCGGCAACGAACGACGTGGTTGCCACGCCGATCATCGAGGCCACGTTGACCACCAGCATGACCTTGAGCGCAATGTTCGCCAGGCTGGTAATGAAGTGTTGCAGCGCCAGGTCTGCATTACGCAGTGCCAGCAAACGCCCTACTCGGTGGGTCAACACGTTGATCAGCCACCAACCGATGGCCAGGGTGATCACCGCCAGCAAAAACCGGCTGCCGTATTCCATGATCATCGGCAACCACGACTCCGAGGTCTTGATCAGGTGATCCATTTCAGCGTTCAAATCCATCTACATTCTCCTGTTTACCGGATGTTCGGCATATTGAGTGACCCTAAATGCAATTGAGCCCCGTAGGGCTCAATGGTGGGCGCAGGTTGTGGGGCGTCGGACGTCAAAAACGCCCGCGGGTTCCCCAAAGTGCCATCAGTCGCGGAAGTTATTGAACTGCAGCGGCATGTCGAACGTCTTGGCGCGCAGGGCCGCGATGGCCTCTTGCAGGTCGTCACGTTTCTTGCCGGTAACGCGAACCTGCTCGCCCTGGATCGCTGCCTGGACTTTCAGCTTGGCGTCCTTGATGTGGGCGACGATCTTCTTCGCCAGCTCCTTGTCGATGCCTTCCTTGAGGATGGCTTCCTGCTTCATCAGCTTGCCGGAGGCGTAGGCGTCCTTGATCTCAAGGCACTGCGCGTCGATCTTGCGCTTGACCAGCGACAGTTTGAGGATCTCGATCATCGCTTCCAGCTGGAAATCGGCTTCAGCGGTCAGGTTGACGGTCAGTTCCTTTTCCTTGAATTCGAAGCTGCCCTTGCCTTTCAAGTCATAGCGACGGTCCAGTTCCTTGACGGCGTTCTCGACGGCGTTGGTGACTTCGTGTTTGTCCAGTTCGGATACCACGTCGAACGAAGGCATGTCATTTCTCCAATATAAGGGGCGGGCTCAGTAGAGATGGAGCGCGCCCGAGCTAAAATGCCGGGGCATTATAGCGGTTCTTTCGCCGCGTTCACTGTGAGCGACCCCAAGGAGCACAAACAGATGTCGACCACCTGGCATATTCTCGGCGCCGGCAGCCTGGGCACACTCTGGGCCACTCGTCTGGCGCGTGCGGGCGTGCCCGTGCGGTTGATCCTGCGTGATGCGGCACGCCTGGCCAGCTATCAGGCGGCCAACGGGCTGACGCTGGTGGAGCACGGTGTCGCACACACCTACCCGGTGATCGCAGAAACGCCTGACAGCCCAGAGCCGATTCATCGCCTGCTGGTGGCGTGCAAGGCCTACGACGCCCAAGGCGCCGTCGCACAGTTACAACACCGACTGGCGCCCGATGCCGAGCTGGTCCTGCTACAGAACGGCCTCGGCAGCCAGGATGCGGTCGCCGCGCAACTGCCCCAGGCCCGCTGCATTTTTGCCTCCAGCACCGAAGGCGCGTTTCGCGATGGCGAGTGGCGCGTCGTGTTTGCCGGCCATGGCTACACCTGGCTGGGGGACGCCAGCCACCCTACCCCGCCGCTGTGGCTGGAGGACTTGCACGCCTCAGGCATCCCCCACGATTGGAGTGCCGATATCCTCACGCGGCTGTGGCGCAAGCTGGCACTCAATTGCGCCATCAACCCACTGACGGTGCTGTACCAGTGCCGCAACGGAGCACTGCAAGCCCATCACTGCGAAGTCGCCACCCTGTGCGCAGAACTGGCTGAACTGCTGCAATGCTGCGGCCAGCCCGCTGCCGCGCTGGACCTGCAGCACGAAGTGGAACGGGTGATCCAGGCCACAGCCGCCAATTACTCCTCCATGTACCAGGACGTGGCCGCCGGCCGGCGCACCGAAATCAGCTATCTATTGGGCTATGCTTGCCAGGCGGCCGCCCGCCACCAACTGAACCTGCCGCATTTGCAACAGCTGCAAGTGCGCTTGGTCGAGCAGTTGCTCGCACGCGGATTGCCCCGCGACTGAGCCACGCGCTACCCTGCCCGCCTGTCTATCACCTGGGAAAAACCTGATGCCGCTGCGCCAGCGTCTTGAAAACCTACCGGTCGGGCAGAAACTGCTGGCCGCCCTGCTGGTGCTGTTGACCACCGTACTGCTGGTGGCCAACCTGACCTTTATCAGCGCCGCCTACTGGATCTCCCAGGAAAGCATGGCCCCCCAGGCCTTGCAGGCCATTGGTCGCCTGGTGTCCAACCCCGCGCTCGCCGCCGAAGCCCTCGAGTCGCCCGCCAAGGCGCAAGCCTTGCTCAATGAGCTGACCAGTTATTCCCCCTTGCGCGCCGCCGCCCTGTACGACGGTGAAGGCAACCGCCTGGCGCAGATGCAACACGGCGACCGCCTGCACCTGCCCGACAACTACCGGCATATCGAAGCCTGGCGTGTCACTGAGTTTCGCAGCAACCAGATCATCACCTTGCCCCGCGCAGGGCAGCCGTCCGGGCATCTGCTGCTGGTGGCCAGTAGCGAGCTGCCGGTGGCGTTCTATACCGGCACGCTGACGGCCAGCCTGGGCATCCTGATTTTCAGCGTGTTGTTGTGGCTGGTCATCGCCCGCCAGATCAAACGCCTGATCACCCGGCCGATCCACGAACTGGAAGAGTTGTCGCGCCAGGTCACCCGCGAAGAGAACTACGCCCTGCGCGCCGGCCGTGGCAACCACGATGAAATCGGCAGCCTGGCCGAAGCCTTCAACACCATGCTGTCGCGCATCGAAGCCCGCGAGCAGCAGCTCAAGCGCGCACGGGATGACTCCCAGGCGGCCTATGACCAGGCACAAGGCTTGGCCGAAGAGACGCGCCACACCAACCGCAAGCTGGAGCTTGAAGTCCAGGTTCGCAGCAAGATCGAGAAAAAACTCACCGGTTTCCAGAATTACCTGAACAGCATCATCGACTCGATGCCCTCGGCACTGATCGCCCTGGATGAACAACTCTACGTCACCCAATGGAACCAGGAAGCCAGTGCGCTATCCGGCACACGCCTGGACGAAGCCCTGAACCAGCCTATCTACCTGGCGTTCCAGCCGCTCAAGCCTTACTTGCCGCAGATCAGGGCAGCGGTCGAGCAACACACCGTGGAGCGGATCGAGCGGGTCACATGGTTCAAGGACGACGAAGCCAAGCACTACGCGCTCACCTTCTACCCACTGATGGGCGGCGCCGGGCGTGGCGTGGTGATCCGTATCGATGACATCACCCAGCGGTTGTCCCTGGAAGAAATGATGGTGCAGTCGGAAAAAATGCTCTCCGTGGGGGGCCTGGCCGCCGGCATGGCCCACGAGATCAACAACCCGCTGGGGGCGATCCTGCATAACGTGCAGAACATTCGCCGCCGTCTGTCTCCCGACCTGCCCAAGAACCTGGAACACGCTGAGCAGGCAGGCATCGCGCTGGAGACGGTCAACCACTACCTGCAAAGCCGCGAAGTGCCGCAACTGCTCGATGGCATCCAGCAAGCCGGGGCACGGGCGGCGAAAATCGTCACCCACATGCTCAGCTTCAGTCGCCGCAGCAATCGGCAGATGGCACCGTGCGACTTACCGGCGCTGATCGACCAGGCGGTGGAAATCGCCGGTAACGACTTCGACCTGACCATTGGCTTTGACTTCAAGGGCCAGGCGATCATCCGCCAGTTCGATCCCCAACTGGGCCCGGTACCTGGCACCGCCAACGAACTGGAACAGGTCCTGCTCAACCTGCTGAAAAACGCCGCCCAGGCCATCCACCTGCGTGAAGATGACAGCGAGCCGGGGCGCATTATCCTGCGTACTCGCCTCAACCCGCCGTGGGCGGAGATACAAGTGGAAGACAATGGCATCGGTATGAGCGAAAACGTGCGCAAACGCACCTTCGAGCCGTTCTTTACCACCAAGGAAATCGGCCAGGGCACCGGGCTTGGGTTGTCGGTGTCGTATTTCATCATCACCAACAACCACAAGGGCCAGATGGAAGTGCACTCGACCCTCGGCCAAGGCACTTGCTTCACCCTGCGCCTGCCCCTGGCCGGCAGCCAACTGCCACCTTACGAACTCACGCAACTGGAGCAATGACCATGGGCTTTCGCCTGTCGAAGATCTACACCCGCACCGGTGACAAAGGCGAGACTGGCCTGGGCGACGGCCGTCGCGTGCCCAAGGACCACCCACGGGTGGAAGCGATTGGTGAAGTGGACACGCTGAACAGTCAGCTGGGATTGTTGCTGGCCACTCTGGAAGAACAGAGCGGCAAGCATCCAGCACTCACGGATGTGATCGAAGTGCTGACGCCTTGCCAGCATCGCTTGTTCGACCTCGGCGGTGAGCTGGCAATGCCGGTGTACAAGGCGTTGAATGCCGCAGAGGTGGATCGATTGGAGGCCGCGATTGACCGCTGGAATGAGGAAGTGGGGCCGCTGGAGAACTTCATCTTGCCCGGTGGCTCGGCGTTGATCGCCCAAGCCCATGTGTGCCGCAGCCTGGCGCGCAGTGCAGAGCGTAGGTGCCAGCATTTGAACGCGATTGAGCCGTTGGAGGGCGTGGGGTTGGCGTATATCAATCGGTTATCGGACTTATTGTTCGTGGCCGCCAGGGTGATCGCCAGGCGCCAGGGTGTGGCCGAAGTGTTGTGGCAAGCTGCCGCCAAGCCACACTGATGCGTCTAAGTTGAATGACAGGGCCTAATCGGGGGCAAGCCCCCTCCCACACTTGAATGTGTTCACACGTCAAATGGGAGAGCTGGCTTGCCTGCGAAGAGGCCCTTCAGAACAACATCAAACCTCAGGCCAGAACGCCCGGATCCCTGCGACACCCTGAGCCCCGGTTTCCCAAGCCTTCTCCCGATCAGCCGGCCCTACCCCGCCCAGCAGAAACACCGGCTTGCTGAACCCGCGGATCAATTCTGCCGCCTGCTCCCAACCCAACGGTTGCGCATCGGGATGCGTCTGGGTCGGCTGCACCGGCGACAACGTGACAAAATCCACGTCCATCATTTCCGCCAATGCCAGTTCCTCAGCGTTGTGGCACGAGGCCGCCAGCCAGCGATCTTTTGGCAGTGGCCGTCCCTTGCTGGCGTATTTACGCAGTTGCGCGGCCGTCATGTGCCAACCCGCTGCTGGAAAATCCCCCAGCCATTCAAACGGCCCCTTGAGCATCAGTTGCGCCTTGCCCGCGCACAGCCCCACCGCATCGACCGCAAGGTCACGGTACTTGGGGTCATAGCCGTTGGGCGCGCGCAGTTGCACCAGCTTGATGCCGCCAGCAATGGCTTTCTGGATACCGCGCAGTAACGTCGGGGGTTCCAGCTCGCCCGGCGTGACCAGGTACTCGGCAGGCAGGCGCGCGGCCGCAACGATCGGCGCGTTGGCCGCCGGGAACTCATAGTTGAGCAGATCCCGAGGGGCAACCCATTCCAACGGCTGCCCTTCGACACCATGGGGCTCGCCGGTAAAGGCCGAGACTTCCCAGACATCCAGCAACACCTGCTTGTCCGGGTAGTCATGTTGCACCTTGATCAGCGGCCGCGCGGTAGTGACCTGGATCCCCAGTTCTTCCTGCAGTTCGCGGGACAGGGCACTGGCGACCGATTCATCGGCCTCCACCTTGCCCCCGGGAAACTCCCAGAGGCCGCCCTGGTGCTGGGTATCGGCACGGCGCGCCAGCAGGATCCTGCCGTCGACACCGCGGATCACCGCTGCTGCTACATGCACTCGTTTCACCGCGCTTTTCCTCTTGGCTGTCAGGTACGGTATTCCGCGTTGATCTTCACGTATTCGTGGGACAGGTCGGTCGTCCAGATGGTTTCGCTGCACGCGCCGCGACCCAGCTCGATGCGGATGGTGATTTCTTCTTGCTGCATCACCGCCGAGCCCTGGGCTTCGGTGTAGGTCTCGGCACGGGCACCACGGCTGGCGATGCACACGTCACCGAGGAACACGTCGATCTTGCTCACGTCCAGGTCCGGCACGCCGGCACGGCCGACGGCTGCCAGGATGCGGCCCCAGTTCGGGTCCGAGGCGAACAGTGCGGTCTTGATCAGCGGCGAGTGAGCCACGGTGTAACCAACATCCAGGCATTCCTGGTGATTGCCGCCGCCATTGACTTCAACCGTTACGAATTTGGTCGCGCCTTCGCCGTCGCGCACGATGGCCTGGGCCACCTCCATGCACACTTCGAACACGGCCTGCTTCAACGCCGCGAACAGCGGGCCGCTGGCCTCGGTGATCTCCGGCAGGTTGGCCTGGCCAGTGGCGATCAGCATGCAGCAGTCGTTGGTCGAGGTGTCGCCATCGATGGTGATGCGGTTGAACGATTTATTGGCACCGTCCAGGATCAGGCTGTGCAGCACATCGCGGGAGACTTTGGCGTCGGTGGCGATATAACCAAGCATGGTGGCCATGTTCGGACGGATCATGCCGGCGCCCTTGCTGATGCCGGTCACGGTGACGGTCACGCCATCGTGCACGAACTGGCGGCTCGCGCCTTTTGGCAAGGTGTCAGTGGTCATGATGCCAGTAGCAGCGGCCGCCCAGTTATCCACAGACAGGTCGTCCAGCGCGGCTTGCAGTGCGCCTTCGATTTTTTCCACAGGCAGCGGCTCACCGATGACGCCGGTGGAGTATGGCAGCACTTGGCTGGCGTCCACGCCGGCCAATTGGGCCAGCTTCGCGCAGGTGCGCGCGGCTGCCACCAGGCCCGGTTCGCCGGTGCCGGCGTTGGCATTGCCGGTGTTGGTCAGCAGGTAACGGATCGTGCCGGCCACGCGTTGCTTGGCCAGGATCACCGGCGCAGCGCAGAACGCGTTGAGGGTGAACACACCGGCGACGGTCGAGCCTTCGGCACAGCGCATCACCACCACATCCTTGCGCCCTGCGCGCTTGATGCCGGCCGAAGCGATACCGAGTTCGAAACCGGCAACCGGGTGCAATGTGGGCAACGGACCAAGACCAACAGCCATGAATGCGCTCCTTAAAAATAGGTGATGTCTGTGCCGGCGTGATTGACGGCGTAATTAATGGCAAAACGCCGCGACGGCAAAGGCCGGTCGCGGCGCAGGGTGTTGCAGCGTCAGGCAAAAATCTTAGTTGATTTCGCCGTGGCAGTGTTTGAACTTCTTGCCCGAACCGCACCAGCACAGTTCGTTGCGGCCCAGCTTCTGGTCATTGCGTACCGGGGTTTGAGCCAAGGCCACATCGACCTCTTCGCCCAATACCTCAGGGGCTTCCAGGCCTGGCGCTTCGTCGTGCTGGAACTGCATGCGCGCGGCCAGTGCCTCGGCTTCCTGACGCAGGCGGGCTTCTTCCTCGATCGGGTCTTCGCGACGCACCTGAACGTGGGACAGCACGCGGATAGAATCGCGCTTGATCGAATCCAGCAGCTCGGAGAACAGCGTGAACGACTCGCGCTTGTACTCCTGCTTCGGGTTTTTCTGGGCGTAGCCACGCAGGTGGATACCGTGACGCAGGTGATCCATGGTCGACAGGTGGTCTTTCCACAGGTCGTCCAACACGCGCAGAACGATTTGTTTCTCGAAGGTGCGCAGGGCTTCGGCACTTGCCTGCTCTTCTTTCTCGTTGTACGCGGCCAGCAATTCGGCCATCAGTTTTTCGCGCAGGGTTTCTTCGTACAGGTGATCGTCTTCGTCCAACCATTGCTGAACCGGCAAGTCGACACCAAAATCGCTCTTCAACGCGGCTTCCAGACCGGCAACATCCCACTGCTCTGGCAGGGATTGTGGCGGGATGTGTGCGCTGACGGTGGCATTGAGCACGTCCTGACGGAAGTCAGCGATGGTCTCGCCAATGTTGTCGGCGGCCAGCAACGTGTTACGCATGTGATAGATCACTTTACGCTGTTCGTTGTTGACGTCATCGAACTCGAGCAGTTGCTTACGAATGTCGAAGTTGCGGCCTTCCACCTTGCGCTGGGCTTTCTCGATGGCGTTGGTCACCATGCGGTGCTCGATCGCTTCACCGGACTGCATGCCCAAGGCCTTCATGAAGTTCTTCACCCGATCAGAGGCGAAGATACGCATCAGGCTGTCTTCCAGCGACAGGTAGAAGCGGCTGGAACCGGCGTCACCCTGACGGCCGGCACGACCACGCAGCTGGTTGTCGATACGGCGCGACTCGTGACGCTCGGAGGCGATCACCTGCAGGCCACCGGATTCCAGCACGGCCTGGTGGCGTTTCTGCCAATCAGCCTTGATCTGGGCGATCTGCTCTGGCGTCGGGTTGTCCAGGGAAGCCACTTCCACTTCCCAGTTGCCGCCCAACAGGATGTCGGTACCACGACCGGCCATGTTGGTGGCAATGGTTAGTGCGCCTGGGCGACCGGCCTGGGCAATGATCTCGGCTTCCTTTTCGTGGAACTTGGCGTTGAGTACCTTGTGCTCGATGCCTTCCTTGTTGAGCAGGTTGGACACGTGCTCGGACGTTTCGATGGTGGCAGTACCCACCAGGATCGGACGACCCTGGGCCATGCCGTCCTTGATGTCGTTGATGATTGCCGCGTATTTCTCTTCGGCCGTCAGGAACACCAGGTCGTTGTAGTCTTTACGCGCCAACGGCTTGTTCGGCGGAATGACCATCACGGCCAGGTTGTAGATCTGGTGGAACTCGAACGCTTCGGTGTCGGCCGTACCGGTCATGCCGGACAGCTTGTTGTACAGACGGAAGTAGTTCTGGAAGGTGGTGGACGCCAACGTCTGGCTTTCAGCCTGGATGTTGAGCCCTTCCTTGGCTTCGATGGCCTGGTGCAGGCCTTCGGACAGGCGACGACCCGGCATGGTACGGCCGGTGTGCTCGTCGACCAGCACAACCTGGCCATCCTGCACGATGTATTCAACGTTGCGATGGAACAGCTTGTGGGCACGCAGGCCAGCATACACGTGGGTCAACAGGCCCAGGTTGTGTGCCGAGTACAGGCTTTCACCCTCGGCCAGCTCCCCGATCTGGGTCAGCATCTCTTCGACGAACTGGTGACCGGCTTCGTTGAGCTCGACCTGGCGGGTCTTCTCGTCGATGCTGAAGTGACCTTCTTTGGTCACCACGCCTTCCACTTCCTCGATGTGCTGCTCCAGGCGCGGGATCAACTTGTTGATCTCGGTGTACAGGCGCGAGCTGTCTTCGGCCTGGCCGGAGATGATCAGCGGGGTACGGGCTTCGTCGATGAGGATGGAGTCGACTTCGTCGATCACGGCAAAATTGAGTTCGCGCTGGAATTTTTCTTCCATGCTGAACGCCATGTTGTCGCGCAGGTAGTCGAAACCGAATTCGTTGTTGGTGCCGTAGGTGATGTCGGCGGCGTATGCGGCGCGCTTCTCTTCCGGCGGCTGGAACGGCGTTACCACGCCGACGGTCAGGCCGAGGAATTCATACAGCGGGCGCATCCAGTTGGCGTCACGGCGAGCCAGGTAGTCGTT
Organism: Pseudomonas lurida; assembly: GCF_002563895.1. NCBI lineage: Bacteria > Pseudomonadati > Pseudomonadota > Gammaproteobacteria > Pseudomonadales > Pseudomonadaceae > Pseudomonas > Pseudomonas lurida. The sequence continues at coordinate 5,042,910 of NZ_PDJB01000001.1, forward strand.
CACCGTCACAACGTGCACGCCCTTGCCGGACAGCGCATTGAGGTAAACGCCCAGGGTTGCCACCAGGGTCTTGCCTTCACCTGTGCGCATTTCGGCAATCATGCCTTCATGCAAGGTCATGCCGCCGATCAACTGGACGTCGAAGTGGCGCATGCCCATGACACGCTTACCGGCTTCACGGGCGACCGCAAAGGCTTCGGGAAGCAGCTTGTCGAGGGTTTCACCTTTGGCTATGCGGGCCTTGAACTCTTGGGTCTTGGCGCGCAATTGCTCGTCCGACAGGGCAACCATCTGCTCTTCGAAGGCATTGACCAGCTGCACCGTCTTGAGCATGCGTTTGACTTCGCGCTCATTCTTGCTTCCAAAAAGTTTCTTTAACAAAGGCGCAAACATATCGGCAGGTTCTTCCACACATAGGGATGGAGGGCGCACCGTCAGTGGCCCGAGCAGCCCTCACGGCCGCATGCGAACGCGCATTCTACCCGGATTCGTGGGTGAGGAAAGTGGCGTTGTTCCCCGATGCAGGCATGGGGCTGTGAGAGGGCTTGTTTAAAATAAGGGCTTTTGCCGGAACTTCAACCCATGGAACGCAGAAGTTACCTATTGATTTTACGCACGACACGCGGTGGATGCATGGCCAGGGGGCCTACAGGCGCTTTCTGCTAAGATGGCCGCTCTGTTACTTAAGGTGTCCAATAATGGCATTTCGCCCCCTGACAGCCCGTGCACCCGCCGTGTTGCTTCGCGATGCCAAGCCGCTGAAAGCCATCTTTGGCCATGCGAAACGCTTGGGCCAGTTGCAACGCCTGCTCGAAAGCCAGCTGCAACCGGCCGCGCGCGAACATTGCCGCGTGGCGTCGTGGCGTGAAGGTCACCTGCTGCTCATTGTCACGGATGGCCACTGGGCTACGCGTTTGCGCTATCAGCAAAAACGCTTGCAGCGCCAATTGATGGCCTTTGATGAATTCGCCGGGCTGACACGCATTCAGTTCAAGGTACAGCCGCCCACCACCCTGCCTGGCGTGGTGGAACATACTCATGATCTTTCGACGACTGCGGCCGAAACCATTCAGGCAACCGCCGACGGGATCAGCAACCCAGCCTTGCGCGCGGCGCTCGAAAGACTGGCGGCCCACGCCAAGCCCAAGCCCTGACCCGCTATTTGCGCTTGCTACCGCCCAACAGCGACCCCAACAAGCCACGCACCAGTTGCCGCCCCATCTGATTGGCGGCTTGCTGCATCGCGGACTTCAGCGCCTTGCCCGCCGTCGTGCCCAGGAACGCCCCGGCTTTGTCGGTGAAACTCGGTTCGTCGCTGGCCGGCTTGGCCTCGTCTGTTGGCCCCAGCGCCTTGCGTGACATCAGCACTTCATAAGCCGATTCGCGGTCGATGGGCTTGTCATAACGCCCCTGCAACGTTGAACTGGCCACCAGCGCAGCGCGTTCGACGTCGCTGAGCGGGCCAATCCGCGATTGCGGCGGTGCAACCAATACGCGCTGGACGACTTCCGGCGTGCCCTTTTCCTGCAACGTGCCCACCAAGGCCTCCCCCGTGCCCAGCTCGGTCAATACCGACAAGGCATCAAATGCCGGGTTTGGCCGAAACCCGTCCGCTACGGCGCGCAGGGATTTCTGTTCCTTGGTCGTGAACGCCCGCAGGCCATGCTGGATGCGCAGGCCGAGCTGGGCCAGCACGCTGTCCGGCAGGTCGCCTGGGGATTGGGTGACAAAATACACCCCCACGCCCTTGGAGCGAATCAGCCGTACCACTTGTTCAAGACGGTCCTGCAGCGCCTTGGGCGTGTCGGCGAAGAGTAAATGCGCTTCATCAAAAAACAGCGCCAACAGCGGTTTGTCTGCGTCACCGCGCTCGGGCAACTGTTCGAACAACTCCGCCAACAGCCACAGCAGGAACGTCGCGTACACCTTCGGCGCCTCGTGCACCAGCCGGCTGGCGTCCAGCAGGTGGATGCGCCCGCGCCCGTCGCCGGCAGGTTGCAGGATATCTTCCAACTGCAGGGCCGGCTCGCCGAACAAGGCTTCAGCACCCTGCTGTTCCAATACCGCCAGACGACGCAACAGCGCCTGGCTGGAACCGGTGGTCATCAGCGCCGCATCTTCTCCGAGCAACTCCGGGTGATAGCGCAGGTGGTTGAGGAGCGCCTTGAGGTCCTTGAGGTCCAGCAACAGCAGGCCTTCGCGATCCGCGACCTTGAAGGCTGCGTACAGGGCCGACTGCTGGCTGTCGGTGAGTTCCAGCAGGCTGCCCAGCAACAACGGGCCCATTTCGCTGATGGTGGTGCGCAACGGATGACCGGACTGCCCGTGAATATCCCACAGCGTGACCGGGTAGGCCTTGGCCGTGTAATTGAGGAAGGGCATGCCGGCGATACGCTCGGCAACCTTGCCTTGAGGATTTGCCGCAGCCCCCAGGCCGCACAGGTCACCCTTGATGTCCGCGGCAAATACGGCCACACCGGCATCACTGAAGGCTTCTGCCAGGCGTTGCAACGTGACGGTCTTGCCCGTGCCGGTGGCGCCGGCGATCAACCCGTGACGGTTGGCCAGGCGCAGGGCCTGGGCAATAGGCTGGCCGGAGAGGTCGGCACCGATAAGCAGTTGTGTGGAGTCAGGCATTTCGTCACCCATGGTTAATCTTTAGTGTCGCCAGGTCGATACAGGCAGATGTGAGACCCACAAAGTCTAAAAATAGGTCAGATAGTTCCTACAGGGACCCACAGAGCTATCACAAGAAGTATCACACCTTTTTTGACGCTGCCATTTTGCGCCTCCCATAAGGACGCGCTTCGGATATTAAGACCTTAGCGGACCCTACAAGCCATGAATAAAAATCTGCGCTTCAGCCACAAAATCCTGCTTGCAGCCTCCCTTATCGTCATCGCCGCTTTCGCGCTATTTACCCTCTATAACGACTACCTGCAACGCAACGCGATTCGCGACGATCTCAACAACTACCTGCATGAAATGGGGGATGTCACCGCCAGCAACATTCAAACCTGGCTCACCGGGCGCATTGCCCTGGTGGAAAACGCCGCACAAAACATCGCCATCAACCCCGAGCCCTCCGCGGTTGCCAGCCTGCTGGAACAGAAAGCCCTGACCTCTTCATTCATGGCAACCTACGTCGGTGACAGCAAGGGCGCATTCACCATCCGCCCTGACACCAAGATGCCAGAGGGCTTCGATCCGCGCGTACGGCCCTGGTACAAAGGCGCCCAGAGCAGCAACGGCTCAACCCTGACCGAACCCTATATCGATGCTGCCACCGGCAAATTGATCATTTCCGTTGCCACGCCCAGCACCCAGGGCACCCAGAGCATCGGCGTGGTCGGTGGCGACCTGAGCCTGCAAACCCTCGTGGACAACATTGGCGCGCTGAACTTCGGCGGCATGGGCTATGCGTTCCTGGTCAGTGCCGATGGCAAGGTACTGGTACACCCGGACAAAAACCTGGTGATGAAGACCCTGGCTGACGTGTACCCGAACAACACCCCGAAAATCAGTGCAGACTTCAGCCAAGTCGAAGCCAACGGCAAGGACACTATCGTGACCTTTACGCCGATCAAGGGCTTGCCCTCGGTGAACTGGTACCTCGGTATTGCAGTAGATAAAGACAAATCCTTCGCCATGCTCAGCGAATTCCGCACCTCGGCGGTCATCGCCACGATCATTGCCGTGGTCATCATCATCGCGCTGCTCGGCATGCTGATCCGCGTACTCCTGCAACCGTTGCATGTGATGACCCGTGCCATGCAGGACATCGCCGACGGCGAGGGCGACCTTACACGCCGCCTGACGATCCAGAATCACGATGAATTCGGCACACTGGGTAACGCCTTCAACCGGTTCGTGGAGCGTATTCATACGTCGATCCGCGAAGTTTCCTCGGCCACCGAACAGGTCAATGAGGTGGCACTGCGCGTGGTCAGTGCGTCCAACTCGTCGATGGTCAACTCCGACGAGCAGGCCAACCGAACCAACAGCGTTGCCGCCGCGATCAATCAATTGGGGGCCGCGGCCCAGGAAATCGCACGCAATGCCGCGCAGGCCTCCCATCAGGCCAGCGACGCACGGCACCTGGCTGAAGACGGCCAGCAAGTGGTAGAGCGCAATATCAAGGCGATGAACCAGCTGTCCGCGATGATCAGCGCCTCCAGCAGCAATATCGAAGCGCTCAATAGCAAGACGGTGAATATCGGCCAGATTCTCGAGGTGATCACCAGCATTTCCCAACAGACCAACCTGCTGGCACTCAACGCCGCGATTGAAGCGGCCCGCGCCGGGGAAGCCGGGCGCGGTTTTGCAGTGGTCGCGGATGAAGTGCGCAACCTGGCGCATCGCACTCAGGAATCGGCGCAACAAGTGCAGAAGATGATCGAGGAGCTGCAAGTCGGCGCCCGGGAGTCGGTGAGCACCATGAGTGAAAGCCAGCGCCACAGCCTCGACAGCGTGGACATTGCCAACCTGGCCGGTGAACGCCTCAACAGCGTGACCCAACGCATCGGCGAGATCGATGGCATGAACCAGTCGGTCGCCACCGCCACGGAAGAACAAACCTCAGTGGTGGAGTCGATCAACATGGACATTACCGAGATCAATACCCTTAATCAGGAAGGCGTGGAAAACCTGCACTCCACCCTGCGCGCCTGTTCCGACCTGGAGCAGCAAGCCGCGCGATTGAAGCAACTGGTGGGCAGTTTCCGGATCTGATCCTGGGGGGACGATTACTTGCCCTCGGGCTCGAAGTTGCCCCGTTCGCGCTCCCACAATTGGGCGGCACCGGGAAAATCGGTGCCGTCATCGTTGTCCAGGTCATCCGGATCAAACCGACTCAGACATCCCTCCCCCACTGTCGCCGGGGCTTTTGATGTGGCTTTGTCCAGCGGATCACTCATTGCTCAATCCTCATCGACACGCATAGAAAAAGGGCCTGGAACGATTTAACGACCAGGCCCTTCATTCTTCAATCACAACACGTCGGTCAGAATACGACCGTCTTGTTGCCGTGCACCAGCACGCGGTCTTCAAGGTGATAACGCAGGCCACGGGCCAACACCATCTTCTCGACGTCGCGGCCGAAACGCACCATGTCTTCAATGCTGTCGCTGTGGCTGACACGCACCACGTCCTGCTCGATGATCGGGCCGGCGTCGAGCTCTTCGGTGACGTAGTGGCACGTGGCGCCGATCAACTTCACGCCACGCAGGGAAGCCTGGTGGTAAGGCTTGGCGCCCACGAACGAGGGCAGGAAGCTGTGGTGAATGTTGATCACCTTGCCGGCATATTCGCGGCACAGCTCCGGCGGCAGGATCTGCATGTAGCGCGCCAGCACCACGACGTCGGCTTCATGCTGCTTGACCAGTCGGGAGACTTCGGCGAAGGCCGGCTCCTTGTCCTGCGGGTTGACCGGCACGTGGTAATACGGGATGCCATGCCACTCGACCATGCTGCGCAGGTCGTCGTGGTTTGAAATCACGCAAGCGATCTCGCAGTCCAGCTCATCACTGTGCCAGCGGTGCAGCAAATCGGCCAGGCAGTGGGATTCGCGGCTGGCCATCAACACCACGCGCTTTTTCTGCTCGGTGTCGGTGATATGCCAGGTCATCGAAAACTCTTCGGCGATCGGCGCAAAGGCCTCGCGGAAGGCCTCAAGGCCGAAGGGCAGCGTATCGGCACGGATCTCATGACGCATGAAGAACCAGCCGCTGAGATTGTCCGAGTGATGACTCGCCTCGGTGATCCAGCCGTTGTGGGAGGCCAGAAAGTTACTGACTTTGGCAACGATGCCAACCCGGTCCGGGCAAGCAATCACCAGCCGAAAAGTGCGCATTAGGGGGAAACTCCAGAACTTCGCAAAGGCCGCCATTCTAGCGATTGCGCAGGAAAACTGCAGTATTCGTTAACGCTTATTCTGATCGCCGGCCCGCGCATTGCCCCTTAATAGCCTATGGTTTTACCACCTTTATATGAATCTACTGCGTCACCCGACGGCTGTTCCGTGCAATTCAAGGAGATTATCTTTAGGTCGACGCCCTAATAATTAACTCGAATGCGCAGTCCTGCTACAAACATTCAAAGTAATTCACATAAATGCGACCTTAAATGTTTACTTGGGCAAACCGCCTGACTATTATTGGGCCACGCTCCCTGTCAATCAGCGCTCTACATAAGGTAGTCCACATGTCTCTGATCAACGAATACCGCGCCACCGAAGAAGCTATCAAAGAGCTGCAAGCCCGTTTGAAGAACCTGTCCCAAGACGACAAACTGCAAACCGAGCTGGAATTCGAAGGCAAATTGCGCACCCTGATGGGTGAATACTCCAAATCCCTGCGTGACATCATCGCGCTGCTGGATCCAGAGTCGAAAGTTAAAGCACCGCGCGGCGCTGTGAAAACTACCGGCACCAAGCGTGCTCGCAAGGTCAAGCAATACAAAAACCCGCACAACGGTGAAGTGATTGAAACCAAAGGTGGCAACCACAAAACGCTGAAAGAGTGGAAAGCCAAGTGGGGCGGTGACGTGGTTGAAGGTTGGGCTACCCTGCTGGGCTAAGCCTCGCCAGGCTCACGCCTGATACGCGACACATTAAAAACGCCAGCCTGCTGGCGTTTTTTATTGCCTGCCTATTTTGTGACAGCCGACTACAAATTCATCCGCGCGGCCAGAGTGTCCGCATATTCCTGCCATTGCTCCAGCACCCCATGCTGAAACGGCGTGGCACTAACGGCGAACTCCTGCCGGGCCTGATTAAATGCCTCAAGGGTATTCGGCGCGCCCCACTCCGGGTTCGACAAACGTTGCTGACAAAAAAGTTTCCAGCGTAGTTGTTCGTCGCTGTTCAAGGTGTCGGGGAAGTTACGCGCGCGGTAGCGAAACAATAATTCAGGCAAACGGTGATCATCAAAAGGCCACTGCTGGCGTGCTAATTGCGCAGGCTCGGCCGTCCGGACTTGTTCGCATAAACGTCGATCACGGTCTCCGATAAAACCGTCGTAAAGCTGCTGTTCCGGGTCGGCGCTCGCCGCGAAATCTTCTTCGGCATAAATGACCGCTAACTTATCGCGCCAAAGTTCCTGTGCGTCAGTTAGCCGCAGTGCCCGCTCCTGATAAATAGCCATGTCCAAGTGCAGGCGTTCACGGTCTTGTGCCCTCAGCACATTCAAGGGAGCGACCACGGGGCAACGATTGATATGCACCAATTTGAGCGGCACCGGCAGTTCGCCCTCGGCCAGATCGTCGCGGCGGGTGTAAAGGCGTTGGCGCAAGGCATCCGCATCCAGGTCCAGCAGCCCCTGCGGATCGAGCCCGAGGTCGCAGACGATCAAGGCATTGCGATTGCGCGGGTGCCACGCCAGCGGCAGCACAACCCCCAGGTAATGACGCTCGGCGGAAAAGCGCCCGGAGATGTGCACCATCGGCTGCAACAAGCGCACCTGGTCCATCACGCGTTGTTTGCTGCGTAGCTGAAACAGCCACTCATATAGCTTGGGTTGTTTCTCGCGAACCCGTCGGGCCAAGGCGATCGTGGCGCGCACATCGGACAACGCATCGTGGGCCTGGCCATGGGCGATACCGTTGGCTTCGGTCAGGCGCTCCAGCTTGAGCGTGACGCGCCCATCCTGCTGCGGCCATTCAATGCCCTCCGGGCGCAACGCGTAGGCAGTACGCACCACATCGATCAAATCCCAGCGACTGTTACCGCCCTGCCATTCCCGCGCATAAGGGTCGAAGAAATTGCGATACAAGCTGTAGCGCGTCATTTCATCGTCAAAGCGCAAGGTGTTGTACCCGGCGCCACACGTTCCCGGAGCGGCCAGTTCAGCATGCACACGGGTCATGAAGTCGGCCTCGGCAAGGCCCTTTTCCGCGAGTATCGCAGGGGTGATACCAGTAATCGCGCAGGCCACCGGGTGAGGCAGGATATCGTCGCTGGGCTGGCAAAAAAGATTGACCGGCGTGCCGATCTCATTGAGTTCGACGTCCGTGCGAATACCGGCTACCTGGAGTGGGCGATCGTTGCGCGGGTTGATGCCGGTGGTTTCATAGTCGTACCAGAAAATGGAGGTCACGGGCTGATCCTGTACTGAAGATCGACAAAGTCTAGGCGCTGGACAGCGTCCGCGACCAGCACCAAATGAACTGTACAAATATCCAGTAAAACCTTGAGTGGTTGCTTCCATCGCCGACACTGCTAGCATCCGTGTCTCCCAGCCACTCTGCACTGCCAAGGATCGCGATGCCGTCAGCCCCATTGGACACCCGCTACCAGATCGAGACCCCGGAGGGCATCGACCTGCCCCTGCGCCCGGCCGGCCTGGTGCCACGGGTGCTGGCCTTTGCCTTCGACCTGGGCCTGCGCGGGGTGGTGATGGGTGTGCTGCTGGTGCCGCTGGCGTTGCTGGGTAACGTCGGTATCGGTCTGGGTTCGCTGCTGCTGTTCCTGATCAGTTGGTGGTACATGGTGCTGTTCGAGGTACTCAACCAGGGTTGCTCGCCCGGCAAACAGGTCATGGGGTTGCGTGTCGTACAGGATGACGGGACCCCGATCGGCTGGTCCGCGTCACTGATCCGTAACCTGCTGCGGTTCGTCGACATGCTGCCATTCGGCTATTTTCTCGGCGCTATCAGTTGCCTGCAGCACCCTCACTTCAAACGCCTGGGCGACTTGGCGGCCGGCACACTGGTGATCTATCGGGAACAGCCCCTGGTGCGCCCCCAGATCCCTCAAGCCGTGGCCTTGCGCCTGCCCTTCACCCTGGACCTGAGCGAACAGCGGGCCATCCTTGCCTTCGCGGAGCGCCAGGGCGAACTGTCCACCGAACGCGTTCACGAGTTGGCCTCGATACTCGCCACCCCCTTGCAAGTATCCCCGGCCCGCGCCGTGGAGCAACTCAACGGCGTGGCCCGTGGCCTGTTGGGGCCGACATGAAGCAGAGCCTCTTCGAAAGCCGTCACCAACCCCAATGGCAAGCGTTTGCCGAACAGCTGAAACAGCTGGAACAAGGCAAGGCCAAGGCCAGTGACATCGCCGACTTCCCGCATCAGTACCGACGCCTGTGCCATCACCTGGCGCTGGCACAGGAACGCGGCTACAGCAGCTATCTGGTAGACCCATTGCAACAACTGGCCCTGCGCGGCCATCAACAGCTTTACCGGCATCGCAGCCAATGGGCGGCAAATGTGCTGGGGTTCTTGCTTGCCGATTTTCCTCGGTTGGTGCGCGAACAGTGGCGCTTCGTAATGACGGCCAGCCTGCTGTTCTTTGGAAGCCTGGCAGGCATTGCGCTGCTGGTGTACCTGTTCCCCGACCTGATCTACAGCATCGTCAGCCCCCAGCAGGTGGCTGAGATGCAGGGCATGTATGACCCCGACGCCAGTCGCCTGGGCCGCGCCGCCGAGCGGGCATCAAGCGAAGACTGGATGATGTTCGGCTACTACGTGATGCACAACATTGGCATCGCGTTCCAGACCTTCGCCGCCGGGTTGTTGTTCGGCCTGGGCAGCGTGTTCTTTCTGATTTTCAACGGGTTGGTCATCGGCGCGGTCTCTGGGCACCTGACCGAAATCGGCTACGGGCAGACTTTCTGGTCGTTCGTCATCGGCCATGGTGCGTTCGAACTGACCGCCATCGCCCTCGCCGGAGCCGCAGGCTTGCAACTGGGTTGGGCTCTGATCGCTCCCGGGCAATTGACCCGTGGCGAATCACTGCGGCTGGCGGCGCGCAAAAGCGTGCAGATGTTGTGCGGTGTCATGATCTTCCTGCTGATAGCGGCCTTTATCGAGGCCTATTGGTCATCCACCACCGACGTCCCCCCTTGGGTCAAATATCTGGTGGGCGCCGTCCTGTGGCTGCTGGTTGCCGCTTACCTGAGTCTTGCCGGGAGGATTCGCCATGCGCCTGAGTGATGCCAGCGTGGTAATCCGCCCGCGTACCGCCTGGGAAGCCATGGATCTCGGCGTACTGATGACCCGGGAACACCGCATGCTATTGATGGGCAGTTGGGCATTGGTCACCCTGCCAGTGTTCGCCTTGCTCACCGCGCTGCTGTGGCAGTCCCCGTCTACCGCGATATTCCTGTTCTGGTGGCTCAAGCCAGCCTTTGACCGCTTGCCGCTGTACATTTTGTCCAAGGCGTTGTTTGGCGAAACACCCAGCCTCAAGGAAGCAGTACGCCAATGGCCGCGGCTGCTCAAGGGCCAGTTGCTGGCCAGCCTGACCTGGCGACGGCTCAGCCTGAGTCGCAGCTTTGTGATGCCGGTCAGCCAGCTAGAAGGCCTGGAGGGTCCTGCACGCCAAAAACGCCTGGGCGTTCTGCAGCAACGTAATGCCGGAGCTGCACGCTGGCTGACCATCGTTGGCACGCACCTGGAAATCGGCATGTGGTTTGGCTGCATGGCGCTGTTCTATCTATTTATTCCGCAAAACGTCGAGATGGATTGGGACTGGCAACGCCTGGTACTGGCGACAAGCTCGGAAGGGCTTTGGCTGGAACACCTGGGCAACGCCTTCTATGCCTTGCTCCTGGTGTTCTGGGAACCCATCTATGTGGCTTGCGGTTTCAGCCTCTACCTTAACCGTCGCACCGTACTGGAGGCCTGGGACCTGGAGTTGATCTTCCGACGCCTTCGTGAGCGCCTGAGCAACGTGGCGCCGTTGTTATTACTGGTGACCGGACTGATGCTGCTGCCGCTCAGTCCTCCCGCCATGGCCGATGCCACGCCGCTTAGTACCCAAAGTGCCAGCCAGTCCGTCAAGTTGATACTGGACAAGCCCCCATTCAAAAACCCGGAAACCGTCACCCGCTATCGCTTTGGCGAAGCCCCCTCCCCTGCAGAAAACCAGGCCCGCACCAACGGCAAACTTCCTGCCTGGCTGAAAGCGTTGCTGGACAATCTCAACAGCACTACCTTCAAGCACGTTGCCCAAGCCGTTGAAGTGCTGCTGTGGGGGCTTCTGATCGGTGGCCTGATCATGCTGGCGTGGCGGTATCGTGAATGGCTGCACACCTTCGTCAGTCGGCGCGGGCCTCGTAAACCCAAAACAGTCAAACCAGTGCCCACGCAGCTGTTCGGCCTTGAACTGGGTAGCGAGACCTTGCCCGACGATGTTGCCACTGCCGCCGAGCACCTATGGGCCACACAACCAAGGGAAGCCCTCGGCCTGCTGTACCGGGGCCTGCTCAGTCGCCTGCTGCATGACTTCAACCTGCCGCTGAAAAACGCCGACACCGAAGGCCAGGTCCTGGCGCGCGTACACCAATTGCAACACCCACACCTGCTGGCCTTCAGTGATGAATTGACCCGGCATTGGCAAACCCTCGCCTATGGCCATCAGTTGCCCCCACTCTCGGCCCAGCAAAAACTGTGCAGTGATTGGCGCACCCTGTTCAGCGCGGGGAGCCCCCCATGAAGCGACCGTTACTGTGGGTTGGTCTATTGCTGGCGTGCTTGCTTGGAGCAACTGGTTACTACGCGTGGAGCAAGGCGGTTCCCTATGACGAAGTGGTGGATCGCGGCCCTTCTCCGCAAGCTCAGGCCAACCCCTACCTGGCGGCCGAACACTTTCTGCGCCAACAAGGCCTGGCCGTGCAACACGCCAATAGCCTGGAGCGACTGACGACCCTGCCGGCCAAGGAAAACAGCCTGCTGCTGCTCGGCGAGCGCAGCAGCATGACGCCACGCCAGGTGGAGCAACTGCTGGGATGGGCCAGGTCCGGCGGCCATCTGTTACTGGTGGCCGAGGCGTTATGGGATGAAGAAACGGGCAAAAGCGGCGACCTGCTACTCGATCGTCTGCATATCCACCAAACGTTGAGTGACGAGCCTGAAGAGCTCGCCCCGTCCAGTAAAAAGCCTCGTACCAAGAAGGCTGCGGACCTGACCAAGCTCTATGTCGACAATGAAACCGCACCGGCGTATTTCAGTTTCGACACGGACTTCAACCTCATCGATGTCAAGCACCTGGCGCAATTTTCCGCCAACAGCGCAAGGTCGAGTCACCTGATGCAACTGGACCTCGGGGATGGCAGCGTCACGGTGATCACTGACAGCGACCTGTGGAAAACCCCGAACATAGGCAAGCACGATAATGCCTGGCTGCTCTGGTACCTGAACCAGGGCACGACCGTGACCCTGCTGTTCAACAGTGACTTCGACGACCTGTTCACGTTGCTGATGCGGTACTTCCCTCAAGCGTTGGTGGCGCTCATTGCACTGGTCGCCCTCACACTTTGGCGAGCCGCGATGCGCCAAGGCCCGATCCGTCCACCGGCATCCACCGCGCGTCGACAATTGCAGGAACATCTGAAAGCCAGCGCGGACTTCCTGCTGCGCCGCAGCGGCCAGGGCACGCTGTTGCATGCCCTGCAGCGCGATATCTTGCGTGCAGCACGGCGCCGTCACCCCGGCTTTGAGCGTCTCGACAACACAGAACAATGGCGGGTGCTTGAACACCTGACACGCCAACCCTCTCACGTCATCAGCCAGGCCCTTGGCCCACTCCCGGCAAAACGGCTTTCCAGCGCCGATTTCAGCCGGCAGGTGGCGTGCCTGCAAACCCTCAGGAATGCCCTATGAGTGAATTTCCAAGCGCCACTGCCGTGACCGGCGAGACCTTGCAACGCGCCAGCGGGCAAGCCCAGGCCCTGCGCACTGAATTGCGCAAAGCGGTCATGGGCCAGGACCAGGTGATCGACGATGTCCTGACGGCACTGATCGCCGGTGGCCACGTGCTACTGGAAGGTGTGCCGGGGTTGGGCAAGACCTTGTTGGTACGTGCCCTGGCGCGGTGCTTCGATGGCGATTTCGCACGTATCCAGTTCACCCCGGACCTGATGCCCAGCGATGTCACCGGCCACGCCGTGTACGACCTGCACACCGAGCAGTTCAAGCTGCGCAAGGGGCCGGTGTTCACCCACCTGTTACTGGCTGACGAAATCAACCGTGCCCCGGCCAAGACCCAGGCAGCCTTGCTTGAGGCCATGCAGGAACGGCAAGTCACCCTCGAAGGCGAGGCGCTGCCCATCGGCCAACCGTTCATGGTGCTGGCAACCCAGAACCCCATTGAACAGGAAGGCACCTACCCCCTGCCGGAGGCGGAACTCGACCGTTTCATGCTCAAGGTACGCATGGACTACCCAGACGCGCAGCAGGAGCTGGACATGGTGCGCGAAGTCACGCGCTCGTCCCGGGCTGACATGCTGGATGTACACCCATTGCGCACAGTATTACAGGCCGAGGACGTGCTGCAGTTGCAGCAGATTGCCAGTGACCTGGCCCTGGACGAACACGTGCTCGACTACGCCGTACGCCTGGCACGCGCCACCCGCAGCTGGCCGGGGCTGGCCATCGGTGCCGGCCCGCGGGCCTCCATTGCCCTGGTACGTGGCGCTCGCGCTCGCGCTCTGTTGCGCGGTGGCGAATTCGTCACCCCGGATGACATCAAGGGGTGTGCCCTGGCCGTACTGCGCCACCGTGTGCGTATCGCGCCAGAGTTGGACATCGACGGGCTGGAGGTCGACCAGGTGCTCAAGCAACTGCTCGATCAAATTCCAGCACCCCGGCAATGATTCGCTCATGAAACCGACTCGTCTGCTGTTGCACTGGCTCGGCGCATTGCTGGGCCTGGGCATTCTGTTGGGCACTGCGGCAGCGCTGCAGGTCAAGGTGCCCGACACCTTGCACTCAGTGGTGTGGGGGTTGCTCCTGGCGCTGTTGCTGCTGGCCATGCTGGATGCGGTGCGCCTGCGTCGCCGTCCCTCCCCCAGAGCGCAGCGGCAGATGCCCGGAAGCCTGGCGCTTGGACGCTGGGGCGAGGTACGCCTGGTCCTGGAGCATGACTTCCCACAGCCACTGACAGTGCAGGTCTTCGATCATGTCCCCGACGGGTTGACCGTAGAGAACTTGCCCCAATCCATCGACCTGCGCCCCGGTGAGCGCAGCGAGCTGGGTTATCGTCTTCGCCCACTACGGCGCGGGCACTTCACGTTCAGCCGTTGTGAAATTCACCTGCCCAGCCCAATGGGACTCTGGTCAGCCCGGCGCTTTATCGAGGTGCGCGATGCCATCCGCGTCTACCCGGATTTTGCCCGGCTGTACGGTGCACAGCTGCTGGGGGTGGACAATTGGTTGAGCCAACTGGGGGTGCGTCAACGTCAACGGCGCGGACTGGGGCTGGAGTTTCATCAGTTGCGCGAGTTTCGCGACGGCGACAGCCTGCGCCAGATCGACTGGAAGGCCACGGCCCGGCAACGCACGCCCATCGCCCGTGAATATCAGGATGAGCGCGACCAACAGATCGTCTTCATGCTGGATTGCGGCCGACGCATGCGCAGCCAGGATGACGAGCTGTCCCATTTTGACCACGCCCTCAATGCATGCCTGTTGCTCAGCTATGTAGCCTTGCGTGAAGGCGATGCCGTGGGGCTGTGCACCTTTGCCGGTGACCAGCCGCGCTATCTGGCGCCGGTCAAGGGCAGTAGTCAATTGAACCTGTTGCTCAACGCGGTCTACGACCTGGACACCACCCGTCGGACTGCCGATTACCAGGCTGCGGCAAGCCAACTGCTGGCTCGGCAAAAGCGGCGTGCATTGGTGGTTGTGGTGACTAACCTGCGGGATGAGGACGATGAGGCATTGCTGACGGCCGTCAAGCGTATCAGCCGCCAACACAGGGTGCTGGTGGCCAGCTTGCGCGAAGAAGTTCTCGATCAATTGCGCCAGGCTCCCGTGCAAACCTTGCCCGAAGCCTTGGCCTACAGCGGTACCGTCGGCTACCTCAATACCCGCGATGAACTTCACGAACGGCTCAGCGCCCAAGGCCTGTCTGTATTGGACACCTTGCCATCTGAACTGGGTCCGGCCCTGGTGACACGCTACCTGGGCTGGAAGAAAGCCGGCGCGTTCTGACGAAAGCGCCATCAAAAACAGCGCACGACCACGGTGAGGCCAACCGGCCCACAAACCGGGTCGACAGCGCGCCGTGCCTAGGCTGAAGCCTGCAAGGGATCAAAACTGAAGTAGTGAAACAACACGTTGATCAACTGCCCATATTCCTCAGGCGCATGGAGCACCCTGAACCCGGAATCGTAGTGCTGAGGGTTGATGTCCTCATGACTCCACAGGCAAGTCGCCGTTATATCAATCGGATGGAAGGCGCCTTCAGGACCGGGAATCTTCAAGCGCAGCTCGAAGTCCACGTCGACCATCATCGGCAGTTGGCTGATTAGCATCAGCCCGTCTTCCGAGACATTGCCCAAAAAACCAATGGGCTTGTCTGTGAGGCGGTTAAATACTTGCAGAAAACAAGGTAGTTGATGCCGCTCGATCCGTCGGTCGGTAAACATGGTGAGATCGCCATCCAGTGGCCATGACTGCGGCCGTGCCAGTGATTCGGAACGGGCCAAAACCGCCCGCTCTCCCTGGATCTCGGTGCGACAACAAGCAATAGATGCCGCCAGACAGCCGCCGAGTCCGGGCCCCACATCCGTTTGCATAGAAACTTGTACAAACGGACGTTTAAAGGATAGCCCAAGACTGGCGACGGGCCAGTAATGACATGACGAATATCATCACAAGGACGCAGGACGGGGTTGAGCGGCTCTCGCACCGGGGAAATACCCCAGTTGCTGCAGGGTGTCGAGCCTCGCGCGAGCACGGTAGGCGTACTCACTGGACGGGTATTGATTGATGATGAATTGATAGGTCTGCGCCGCGTCGACGAACAGCTTCTGCCGCTCCAGGCATTGCCCGCGCAACATCGACACTTCTGGCTGCACATAGCGTCGGGTACGACTTTCACGGTCGACCTGGGACAATTCCAGGGTGACGCGCTCACAGTCACCGACCTTGTAGGCCCGGTAGGCATTGTTCAAATGGTGGTCCATCGACCAACGGGTGCAGCCGACAACACTGACGGCCAGGGCAGCAATGAGCAAAATTCGCATGACGGTTCTCCTGTCTTGTGCAGTGTATCGACCCCTCGTCGAAAATCTTCAAGGATGTTCGTATTCAGCCGCAGCGAAAACAAGTCAATCATCGATAAGTAGTGCAAACGAACAATGACTACAACGAAAGAGCATAGTAGCCTTCCTCAGCGCTTGAACTCAGGAGTCTGTGCATGTCCGTCCGTCGTACCAAAATCGTCGCCACCCTTGGCCCGGCCAGCAACTCGCCGGAAGTCCTCGAACAGCTGATTCTGGCTGGTTTGGACGTTGCCCGTCTGAACTTCTCCCACGGCACCCCGGACGAGCACAAGGCTCGCGCCAAGCTGGTGCGTGACCTGGCCGCCAAGCACGGCCGCTTCGTCGCACTGCTGGGTGACCTGCAAGGCCCGAAGATCCGTATCGCCAAATTCGCCAACAAGCGGATCGAGCTGAAGATCGGTGACACCTTCACCTTCTCCACCAGCCACCCGCTGACCGAGGGCAACCAGCAAGTCGTGGGTATCGATTACCCGGACCTGGTCAAGGACTGCGGCGTCGGTGATGAGCTGCTGTTGGACGATGGCCGCGTGGTCATGCGCGTCGACACCGCCACCGGCACCGAGCTGATCTGCACCGTGACCATCGGCGGCCCGCTGTCCGATCACAAAGGCATCAACCGCCGTGGTGGTGGCCTGACGGCACCGGCCCTGACGGAAAAAGACAAGGCCGACATCAAGCTCGCCGCCGAAATGGAAGTGGACTACCTCGCCGTCTCCTTCCCGCGCGACGCCGCCGACATGGAATACGCCCGTAAACTGCGCGACGAAGCTGGCGGTACCGCCTGGCTGGTCGCGAAGATCGAACGCGCCGAAGCCGTGGCCGACGACGAGACCCTCGACGGCCTGATCAAGGCGTCCGACGCGGTGATGGTTGCCCGTGGCGACCTCGGCGTAGAAATCGGTGACGCCGAGCTGATCGGTATCCAGAAGAAGATCATCCTGCACGCACGCCGCCATAACAAAGCTGTGATCGTGGCGACCCAGATGATGGAGTCGATGATCCAGAACCCGATGCCGACCCGTGCCGAAGTGTCCGACGTGGCCAACGCCGTGCTCGACTACACCGACGCCGTGATGCTCTCGGCTGAAAGCGCCGCCGGCCCTTACCCGCTGGAAGCCGTGCAGGCCATGGCGCGTATCTGCGTCGGCGCTGAAAAGCACCCGACCAGCAAGACCTCCAGCCACCGTATCGGCAAAGTGTTCGAAAGCTGCGACCAGAGCATCGCCCTGGCGGCCATGTACACCGCCAACCACTTCCCGGGCGTGAAGGCGATCATCGCCTTGACCGAAAGTGGCTACACGCCGTTGATCATGTCGCGCATCCGTTCCTCGGTGCCGATCTACGCCTTCACCCCGCACCGCGAAGCCCAGGCCCGCGCGGCACTGTTTCGTGGTGTGTACACCATTCCGTTCGATCCGGCTTCGCTGGCACCGAATGAAGTCAGCCAGAAGGCTATCGACGAGCTGGTCAAACGCGGCGTCGTAGAGCAAGGCGACTGGGTCATCCTGACCAAGGGCGACAGCTACCACACCACCGGTGGGACCAATGGCATGAAGATCCTGCATGTGGGTGACCCGCAGTACTGAGTAATACGCCAAAAAACAAAAGCCCCGCCATGTGAATGGCGGGGCTTTTTGCATTTCGGATCAGACTGACCTGCTGGCAATCAGGCCCTCATCAACCTGCCTTCAACGCCTGCTGATAAACCCCGATAATGCAGCAATCGCCTCAGGCGACTTCAGCCGCTGGGTGAACAATGCACCCTCCTCCTCGATCACCTGCCGCAGTTGCTCACGATCAACACTTTTCATCAATTGCTTGGTCACCTGCACCGCGCCCGGCGCGAGGGTTTCAAAACGTTCGGCCACTTCCCGCGCCTTGGCCAGCGCCGCTTCACCACTGCCCAACGCCTCGGTGGCGATGCCCCAGGCAGCCGCCTGCTCACCGGTAAATCCTTCACCCAACAGCAACAATTCGGCCGCTTTCGCGTGCCCCAACAACCTGGGCAGGATCAGGCTCGAACCAAACTCCGGACACAGCCCCAGGTTGACGAACGGCATGCGCAACCGCGCATCGCGGCTGATGTACACCAGGTCACAATGCAGCAACAGGGTTGTACCGATCCCCACGGCTGCGCCCGCCACCGCGGCAATCACCGGTTTGCGGCAGTTGAGCAGGCTCTTCATGAAATAAAACGGGGGGCTGTCGAGATCGCTGGGCGGCTGCTCCAGGAAGTCGACAATGTCATTGCCGGCGGTGAAACAGTCACTGCTGCCCTGGATCAGCACGCAGCGGACTTCCCCATCCGCATCGGCCTGCTCCAGCGCCTCGGCCAGTTGCGTGTACATGGCACGGGTGAGCGCGTTCTTCTTGTCAGGGCGATTGAGCTGCAGGATCAGCAACCCGCGTTCGCGCAGCTGTTGGATGGCGTCGGTCATGGCGAATCTCGCGGCTGTGGAGTTCAGCGCTCAACCACGCGGCAGAAACACATCCGCCAGCAGTTGATTACGCGGCAGCCCCGCCAGGAACAAGCGCTTGGAAAATGCCTCGACGCTGGCAGGGTGCCCGCAGAGTAAAGCCAGAGTTTGCCGCGAAACAAGCCGCAGTTGCGCCAATGCCTGGGCCGACCCGGCCGCGGTCCACAGCTCCACCGCCAGGTTGGAATGCTGGGCAGCCAGAGCAGCCAAGGGTTCGGCCAGGTAGTGGTCCTCGGCATCATGGGCCAGGTGAATCACGCGGATGGCGCCCTGGTGATCCTGTCGCAGGGCCTCACGCAATACACCCCACAGCGGTCCCAATCCGGTGCCGGACGCCAGCAGCCACAGCGGCCGGGCTTGCCAGTCCGGGTCGTATTGCAGCGCGCCACCGCGCAATTCGCCCAGGCGCAGGCGGTCGCCAACCTGCAATTGCCGGGCGAGGTCGCTGAACTCGCCGGGCTGACGGCAATCCAGGTGGAACTCCAGGAAGGGATCGTCCTGGGGCAAGCTCGCCAGGGAATATGGACGTGCCACGTGCCCCGCCCATAACACCAGGTGCTGCCCGGCGCGATAACGCAGGCCTCGCTCCGGTTGCAGGCGCAGGCGCAGCACGGTCGGGTTCAGCCAGTCGACACCCACCACCTGGGCCGGCAAACCGTCCCGCGTGGGGTCAAACGCCTCGACGCGCAGATCGCCACTGACGTGGCACTGGCACGCTAACCGCCAACCGTCCTGGCGTTGCGCGGGGTTCAAGGCTTCGGGTTGCTTGTCATCGACCTCACCCTGGCAACGCACCAGGCACGCATGGCAACTGCCGGCGCGGCAACTGTAGGGCACGGCGACACCCGCCTGGTTCAAGGCATCCAGCAAGTTGCTGCCGGCCGTGACCGACCAATGGCGTTCGCCGACGTACAGTTCAGGCATATAAGGACTCAATCACAAGGGGAGCGCACAGGGAATCATGCCTGCGACAGTTTGACCATAGTCGGGTGTATCGGCCACCGCGCCGGGTTATACTGCCGCGCCTTTTTAGCGTCGCGCCGACAATACTTGCTCTTCTTGGCGACGCGCCTTGGAAAGGTGGGCTCAGCCGACCGATGCACTTCACTGAGCCCACCTTTATTGAATGTTCCCTTATAGAGGAGCGCGACTCATGACCGTGATCAAGCAAGACGACCTGATTCAGAGCGTTGCCGACGCCCTGCAATTCATTTCCTACTACCACCCCGTTGATTTCATCCAGGCCATGCACGAAGCCTACCTGCGCGAAGAGTCGCCAGCGGCCCGTGACTCCATCGCCCAGATCCTGATCAACTCGCGCATGTGCGCCACCGGCCATCGCCCGATCTGCCAGGACACCGGTATCGTCACCGTGTTCGTGCGCGTGGGCATGGACGTCCGTTGGGATGGCGCCACCATGGGCCTGGACGACATGATCAACGAAGGCGTACGTCGCGCCTACAACCTGCCGGAAAACGTCCTGCGTGCCTCCATCCTGGCCGACCCGGCCGGCGCGCGCAAAAACACCAAGGACAACACCCCGGCCGTGATCCACTACTCCATCGTCCCGGGTAACACCGTGGAAGTGGACGTGGCGGCCAAGGGCGGCGGCTCCGAAAACAAGTCGAAAATGGCCATG
Organism: Pseudomonas lurida; assembly: GCF_002563895.1. NCBI lineage: Bacteria > Pseudomonadati > Pseudomonadota > Gammaproteobacteria > Pseudomonadales > Pseudomonadaceae > Pseudomonas > Pseudomonas lurida. The sequence goes on from NZ_PDJB01000001.1 coordinate 5,063,033, forward strand.
CTCAACCCGTCCGACTCGATCGTAGACTGGGTGCTCAAGACCGTTCCGACCATGGGCGCCGGCTGGTGCCCACCGGGCATGCTCGGCATCGGCATCGGCGGCACCGCCGAGAAAGCCGCGGTGATGGCCAAGGAAGTGTTGATGGAGTCCATCGACATCCACGAGCTGAAGAAGCGCGGCCCGCAAAACCGTATCGAAGAGATGCGCCTGGAGCTGTTCGAGAAGGTCAACCAACTGGGCATCGGCGCCCAGGGCCTGGGTGGCCTGACCACCGTGCTCGACGTGAAGATCATGGACTACCCGACCCACGCCGCCTCCCTGCCGGTGTGCATGATCCCCAACTGCGCCGCCACCCGTCACGCGCACTTCGTGCTCGACGGCTCGGGCCCGGCGTCACTGGAAGCGCCACCGCTGGACGCCTACCCGGAAATCGTCTGGGAAGCCGGCCCATCGGCCCGCCGCGTCAACCTCGACACCCTGACCCCGGAAGAAGTGCAGAGCTGGAAGCCGGGCGAAACCGTGTTGCTCAACGGCAAGATGCTCACCGGCCGCGACGCCGCGCACAAGCGCATGGTCGAGATGCTGAACAAGGGCGAAACCCTGCCGGTGGACCTCAAGGGTCGCTTCATCTACTACGTCGGCCCGGTTGATCCGGTACGCGAAGAAGTGGTTGGCCCGGCGGGCCCGACCACCGCGACGCGGATGGACAAGTTTACCCGTCAGATCCTCGAGCAAACCGGCCTGCTGGGCATGATCGGCAAATCCGAGCGCGGCCCAACCGCGATCGAAGCGATCAAGGATCACAAAGCCGTGTACCTGATGGCCGTCGGCGGCGCCGCTTACCTGGTGGCGCAAGCCATCAAGAAGTCGCGGGTTGTCGCCTTCGCCGAACTGGGCATGGAAGCCATCTACGAGTTCGACGTGAAAGACATGCCTGTCACTGTTGCGGTGGACAGCAAGGGCGAATCCGTCCACATCACCGGTCCTGCGATCTGGCAGAAAAAGATCAGTGAAAGCCTGGCGGTAGAAGTGCAGTAAGCACTTCCCTGCAAATACAAAGGCGACTGCGGCCCCAAGGCCCAGTCGCCTTTTTTCTGCGTGCCGATTGCCCGCCCACCACAGGCAGCCCGCTCGCCACCCGATACAGGCCGCTCATGCTATGGTGCTCGCCCACTTACTGTGCCTGCTCATCACCGTATGATCGTGATCCCACGCCCCCTGCGACTGACCTTTTACTCCCTGCTGATCATCGCCGGCGCGGTGCTGGCCGCTGCCCTGGCCACCCGCCACGCCGAACGCCAAGCCCTGGTGGATGATGCCGCCCGTGCCAATCAGCAGCTCGCGTTGTATGCCAACTCCCTGCACACGCTGATTGAGCGCTACCGCGCCCTGCCCGCCGTGCTGGCGCTGGACTCAGAAATGATCAGCGCCTTGAAGGGCCCCTTGGACGCCAGCACCCAGGACCTGCTCAACCGCAAGCTCGAACGCATCAACGGTGCAGCCCAGTCTTCCACCCTGGAACTGATGGACCGCACCGGCCTGGCCGTCGCCGCCAGCAACTGGAACCTGCCGAGCAGTTATGTGGGGCATAACTACGCGTTCCGACCGTACTTCAGCCAGACCCTCAGCCAGGGCACCGGGCGTTTTTATGCGGTGGGGGTGACCACCGGAATTCCGGGGTATTTCCTCTCCAGTGCGGTGGTCGATGAACACGAGCAGTTCCTCGGTGCCATGGTGGTCAAGCTGGAATTCCCGGAGCTTGAGCGCGAGTGGGCCCAGGGCAATGACCTGCTGCTGGTCAGTGATGCGCGTGGCATCGTGTTTATCGCCAACCAGCCGGGCTGGCGCTATCGCAACCTGCGGCCGTTGTCGGCCAGTGACCTCGCCGAATTGAAGGCCACCCGCCAATACGACAAAAAACAACTGCAGCCGCTGGAGACCCAGACGCTGCAGCGCTTTGATGAAAACAGCCATCTGATGCGCGTCAACGGCCCGGAGGGCAGTGCCAACTACATCTGGGAGTCGCTGCCGCTGAAAGCCGAAGGCTGGACCCTGCACCTGCTGCGCAAGCCTCAGTTCGCCTTTGAGGATCAACGTAACGCCGGGCTGGCCGCCGCCGGCTCCTGGCTGGCGCTGGTGTTCCTGGTGCTGTTCCTGACCCAACGCTGGCGCCTGGCCCGCCTGCGCCAGCGCAGTCGCGAAGAGCTTGAGCAACTGGTGGAAGAACGCACCCAGGCATTGCGTACCGCCCAGGATGGCCTGGTGCAATCGGCCAAGTTGGCAGCGCTGGGGCAAATGTCCGCTGCCCTCGCCCACGAAATCAATCAGCCGCTGACCGCCCAGCGCATGCAGTTGGCCACCTTGCGCCTGTTGCTGGATCACGGTCGCATAGACGACGCTTACCAAGCGCTCACTCCATTGGACGATATGCTCACGCGCATGGCCGCACTCACCGGCCACCTCAAGACCTTCGCGCGTAAAAGCCCGAGTGGCCTGCGTGAACGCCTGGACCTGGCCACCGTGGTCGATCAGTCCCTGCACTTGATGGACGCGCGCCTGCGCGATGAAGCCATCGGCGTGGTGCTGGACCTGACCCGCCCCGCCTGGGTCCGCGGTGATGCGATCCGCTTGGAGCAGGTGCTGATCAATCTGCTGCGCAATGCCCTCGACGCCATGGCCGACAAGCCGCGCAAACGCTTGGAAATCCGTCTGCATGCCGATCAACAGCTGTGGCAGCTCACCGTCAGCGACAGCGGCGGCGGGATTGCCGATGAGCATGTGAACAGCGTGTTCGACCCGTTCTTCACCACCAAGCCCGTGGGTGACGGGCTCGGCTTGGGGTTGGCGGTGTCCTACGCTATCGTGCACGAACTGGGCGGACGCCTGATCGCCGGCAACCGTGGCGACGGCGCGGTGTTTACCTTGACCCTGCCTATCGCGCTGGAGACGCCCGACCTATGTTGAACGCAGTGATTGTGGTCGATGACGAAGCCAGCATCCGCACGGCCGTCGAACAATGGTTGAGCCTGTCAGGTTTTGAGGTGCAGTTGTTCAGCCGCGCCGAAGCCTGCCTGGCGCAATTGCCCAGGGATTTTCCCGGGGTGATCCTGAGCGACGTGCGCATGCCGGGGCTCAGCGGCCTGGAACTGTTGGCCGAAGTGCAGCGCCGCGATGCGGACCTACCGGTGATCCTGCTTACCGGCCATGGCGATGTGCCGATGGCCGTCGAAGCCATGCGCGACGGTGCCTACGATTTCCTGGAAAAACCCTTCAGCCCCGACGCCTTGCTCAACAGCCTGCGCCGCGCCCTGGACAAGCGAGGCTTGATCCTCGAAAACCGCCGCCTGCATCAACAAGCCGACCATCGGGCGCAGCTTGAATCAACCTTGCTGGGCGTGTCGCGCGGTTTGCAGACCCTGCGCCGCCAGGTGCTGGACCTGGCGAGCCTGCCGGTCAACGTGCTGATCCGTGGCGAAACCGGCAGCGGCAAGGAACTGGTCGCCCGTTGCCTGCATGACTTTGGCCCACGGGCGAAGAAACCCTTTGTGGCGCTCAATTGCGCCGCCATTCCCGAGCAGTTGTTCGAGGCCGAGCTGTTCGGCCACGAGAGCGGCGCGTTCACCGGCGCCCAGGGCAAGCGCATCGGCAAACTGGAATACGCCCACGGTGGCACGCTGTTCCTCGATGAAATCGAAAGCATGCCATTGGCACAGCAAGTGAAACTGCTGCGCGTACTGCAGGAACAGAAACTGGAGCGACTGGGCTCCAATCAAAGCATTCACGTGGACCTGCGTATCATCGCCGCCACCAAACCGGACCTGCTGGAAGAGGCCCGCGCCGGGCGTTTTCGCGAAGACCTGGCCTATCGCTTGAATGTCGCACAACTGCGCCTGCCGCCGTTGCGTGAGCGTCGCGAGGATATCCCGCTGCTGTTCGATCACTTCGCACAGGATGCCGCCGACCGCCTGGGCCGCAGTGTCGAGCCCCTGAGCGGCACGCAACTGGGGCGCCTGCTCAGCCATGACTGGCCAGGCAATGTGCGTGAGTTGGCCAACGTCGCTGAACGCCAGGTACTCGGCCTTGGCGAGCCGGAACCCGAGGGTATCGAGGCCGGGCAATCCCTGGCCGCGCAGCAGGAGGCCTTCGAAGCCCACTGCCTCAAAGCTGCATTGACCCGGCACAAAGGCGATATCAAGGCGGTACTGGCCGAGTTGCAACTGCCACGGCGCACCTTCAATGAAAAGATGCAGCGCCATGGGTTAGTGCGCGATACCTTCCTCTAACCCCAGCAGGCCGCCATCGCGGGCAAGTCCGCTCCCACATTTGACTGTGTTTGCACGTTAGTAGGCAGGCGCGGGCATGCCCGCGATGGGAACGCCAGCCATAAGCGGAATTCCGCTCATCACATGAAATTTATCAGCGAGTTTCCGCTCAAAAAAATCCTGTACCCCTTCTAGACCGGGCCTTCATCCACCTGGCACAGCTCCTGCTATAGCCCCAGCCAGGCAGTGCGCAAGCACGCTCCATAAAAACAACTAGATGAAGGATCCTTCAATGGATAACTCCAACACCTTGCCTCTGGGGTCGGCGGCCGCGCCGACGAAAGAACGCACCACTTCCAGCCGGATCAAATCGATTTTCAGTGGTTCCGTCGGCAACATGGTCGAGTGGTACGACTGGTACGTCTACGCCGCCTTCTCGCTGTACTTCGCGAAAACCTTCTTCCCGAAAGGCGACACCACCGCCCAACTGCTCAACACCGCCGCAATCTTCGCCGTGGGCTTCCTGATGCGCCCGATCGGTGGCTGGCTGATGGGGCTGTATGCCGACAAAGTCGGGCGCAAAAAGGCCCTGATGGCCTCGGTTTACCTGATGTGCTTCGGCTCGTTGCTGATCGCCCTGAGCCCGGGCTATGAAATCATCGGTATCGGCGCGCCGATCCTGCTGGTATTCGCCCGCTTGCTGCAGGGCCTGTCGGTCGGGGGCGAATACGGTACCTCCGCCACTTACCTCAGCGAGATGGCGACCAAGGAACGCCGTGGTTTCTATTCCAGCTTCCAGTACGTGACCCTGATCTCTGGCCAGCTCATCGCCCTGGGCGTACTGATCGTGCTGCAACAATTGCTGACCACCGAGCAGCTGTATGCCTGGGGCTGGCGTATCCCGTTTGCCATCGGCGCCCTGTGCGCGGTAGTCGCGCTGTACCTGCGTCGCGGCATGGAAGAAACCGAGTCGTTCACCAAGAAGGAAAAAGCCAAGGAAAGCGCCATGCGCACCTTGATGCGTCACCCCAAGGAACTGTTGACCGTCGTCGGCCTGACCATGGGCGGCACCCTGGCGTTCTACACCTACACCACCTACATGCAGAAATACCTGGTGAACACCGTCGGCATGAGCATTTCCGACTCCACCACCATCTCGGCAGCGACGCTGTTCCTGTTCATGTGCCTGCAACCGATCGTCGGTGGGCTGTCGGATAAAGTCGGTCGTCGGCCGATCCTGATTGCCTTCGGGATCCTGGGCACCCTGTTCACCGTGCCGATCCTCACCACCTTGCACACCATCCAGAGCTGGTGGGGCGCGTTCTTCCTGATCATGGCTGCGCTGATCATCGTCAGCGGCTACACCTCGATCAACGCCGTGGTGAAAGCCGAACTGTTCCCGACCGAAATCCGCGCCCTGGGCGTAGGCCTGCCGTATGCCCTGACCGTATCGATCTTTGGCGGCACCGCCGAATACATCGCACTGTGGTTCAAGAGCATCGGCATGGAAACCGGCTACTACTGGTACGTGACCGCGTGCATTGCAGTGTCGTTGGTGGTCTACGTGACCATGAAAGACACCCGCAAACACTCACGCATCACCACCGACTAACCGTTGAGCGCAGTTCAAAATGTGGGAGCGGGCTTGCCCGCGAAAGCGGTGTGTCAGTCAACGATTGTAGAGACTGAACCACCGTATTCGCGGGCAAGCCCGCTTCCACATTGGTTATGATGTCTGCTCCGAAACCGAGAGCAGAACAGGCCATGTCCGACGATATCCATTTCTACGAACCCGCCAACGGCCACGGCCTGCCCCACGACCCGTTCAATGCCATCGTTGGTCCACGGCCGATCGGCTGGATTTCGTCACACGACCGTGAAGGTCGCCTGAACCTGGCGCCCTACAGTTTTTTCAATGCGTTCAATTACATTCCGCCGATCATTGGGTTTTCCAGTGTCGGGCGCAAAGACAGCCTGAACAACATCGAACAGACCGGCGAGTTTGTGTGGAACCTGGCGACCCGCCCGCTGGCCGAACAGATGAACCAGAGTTGCGCCGCCGTAGCGCCAGAGGTGAACGAATTCGAGTTGTCCGGCCTGACGCCGATGGCGTCCAAGATCGTTGGCGTACCACGGGTGGGCGAGAGCCCGGTGTCGTTCGAGTGCAAGGTGACGCAAATCATCCAGTTGCAACGTGCCGACCAGGCGTTGGTGCCGAGCTGGCTGGTGCTGGGCGAGGTGGTCGCGGTGCACATTGCCAAGTGGCTGCTCAAGGACGGGGTCTACGACACCGCCGCCGCCGAGCCGATCTTGCGGGGTGGTGGCCCGGCGGATTACTTCCAGTTGGGGCCGCAAGCGCTGTTCAAGATGTACCGGCCAGGCGCAACACCGCGCTGACTGAAATGCAATAAAACTGTGGGAGCGGGCTTGCTCGCGAAAGCGGTGGATCCGTCACAGCACTCTCGACTGACACTCCGCATTCGCGAGCCAGCCCGCCCCCACATTTGAATCGGCTGCGTTCTTCAGCTGTCGGCAGTTGCCCAGGTCAGTTGGCCGTCTTCATCCACATCGACCAAGCACTCAAGCTGCATAGTCGCTGCATCATCGGCATCGGAGGCGGTCTTGAACTTCTGTCCATCAAGGATCTTGTGAAACTGCGGTGCGCCCATGCCATCCAGTGCCTTGACGGCGACGGCGGCGCTGTAGCCCCCTTCACCCGGTACAACGGCGGATACGGCTTCGTGGTAGGCGAATTGTTTACGTGCCATGTTGCAGGTCCTGGCCAATGGAAAAGTCGGCCATTCTAAACCTGATCAGCCGGCGAGTTGCAGGTACTCGCCGTAGGCATGTGCGGCGGATGCGTCGGTGAAGGTCTGGAAGTCCATGCTGCGCACGACCATGTCGTTCAACAACTCGGTGAAGATCATCAGCGCCGGAGAATTGAAGTAGGCGCTCATCGCCTGCTCGCTGCTCCAGAAGCCGGAGATCAACCAGACATCGGGGTCGACCTGGGAATGCTGCAACGAGAATTGCAGGCAACCCTGAGCCTGACGGCCAGGTTCGATCAAACTGCTCAAGCGTGCACCGAGTTCGGTGCTGCACCCGGTGCGGGCGCGGATAAAGGCCATATGGCTCGCGGGAATGGGGGTGGACATGTTCGACTCTCCCGTTGAGAAGTGATGCTCGGCAAGCACTGTGGGGGTGTGCTGCCACAGGATCAAAGATAACGGCGCGGGTGTGGACGCGGTTAGTCGATTCCTGCCGGCTTATTGCACAATCCTGCGAGAAGCGTAAGCAGGACGTTCGACCTGCCGGTGTATTCCATGCACGAAGCCCTTGTTTCAGGGAGATGACAGCTATCGCGCTTGCCTGATTCACGATGTGTCGCAGGATCAGGCAAGGATTGTGCAGAATCGACGTAACACTGTTTGGAAAGCCGCCGTTAAGCTGGACCCCATCGAAGTAGCCAGTAGAGGACACGCCATGTCGTCGCCCGAACATACCTCCATCCCCCTCGATGCCGA